>NZ_JBIAVL010000013.1:139467-262967 GCF_042894165.1 Kitasatospora sp. NPDC001547
CGGGGGGCCGCCAAAATTTGGGGCACGTATCGGATGGGGGCGGGGGGCCCCCCCCGGGGCGGGGCCCCCCACCGCTGTGCACGGGGGAGCGCTCAGAGGAGATCGAAGTCGAACTCCCCGGCGGCGACGGCGGCGATGAAGGCGGAGTGGGCCGCCCGGTCGAAGGCCAGGGCCGGGCCGGAAGGGTCCTTCGAGTCGCGGATGTACGAGACCGGCCCGCTGGGCATGGCAACCTCGACACAGTTCTGGTTGCCACCGCTGTAGCTCGATTTCCTGAAGGCCGGCTGGGTCACTTGATCCTGTCTCCCTGTGCGGTGGTGGAGGTGAGTAAGGAGTCGACGGAGAGGCTTCAGTCGTGGGCTACTCCATGCGGCGCGGCCTGATATAGGGGAAAGGAAGCGGGAAGCGGTGCCTCGCCGGGCCGGGCGAGGCACCGCTCGGGAGCCGCTAGAGGAGTCCGAAGTCGAATTCCCCGGCGGCGACGGCGGCGATGAAGGCGGAGTGGGCCGCCCGGTCGAAGGCCAGGGCCGGGCCGGAAGGGTCCTTCGAGTCGCGGACGTGGGAGATGGGCTCACCCAGGGCGAACTCAACGCAGTTCGTGGACTCGTTGCTGTGTGATGATTTGCGCCAGACTGCGGCGATGGCGCCTGCGTTCGGAATGAACGTCATGTGAGCTTGTCTCTCTGTTCGATGATCAGGGTGAGGGAGTCGTCGAGGCCCAGAGCATCCGCTCGGATGGCGTCGAACTTCGCCGTGTACAGCGCCACATCGGCAGCGTCCTCGACCCAGAGGTCGTTCAACGCGCCCTCTACGAGGACGACGTCGAGATCCTGCCGTTGCGGAAATCCGAGGATGGAGAAGGCGCCGCCCATGCCATGGTGTGCGGGCGCACCGATGGGCATCACCTGGATCTTGACGTTGGGTTGAGTCGCTCGGTCGGCGATCCGCGCGAGCTGCTCGGCCATGAGCTTCGGCCCGCCGACTCCGGACCGGATGGCGGCTTCGTGTATCACTGCCCATAGCGTCAGCGGTTCTGACCTGGTCAGTGCGCTCTGGCGTGCCATGCGGACGTCGACCAGGGCCTCGACGTTGACTCCGGGGCGGAGGGTGAGCTTCTTGATGATCTCGCGCGCGTAGGCGGGAGTCTGGAGAAGCCCCGGAATGAAGAAACCTTCGTAGGAGCGCATCGTTGAGGCGCTCGCTTCCAAGGAGATGAGGTCGCCGAGCGGCTCTCCGATGTGAGCGCTGTAGCTCTGCCACCACATGCCGCGCTGCGATCCTCGTTTGGCCAGATCCACGAGCGCGTTGATCAACTCGTGGTCCTCGCAGCGGTAGAGGGCGAGGAGTCGCCTGACGTCATCGACCTTGGTGGCGCCCCTGCCGTTCTCGATGCGGGACAGCTTTGGCTGACTCATCCCGCTCAGCGCTTCGGTGACTTCCTCGTGCGAGAGGCCGGCTTCCTCTCTCCTGCGGCGCAGCTCGGCCCCGAGTTGCCTGCGTCGAACCGTCGGACCAGTTGCTCCGGCCATCCCCGCCCTCTCTGAGCTTCAGTGGACCAGTCTGCCTCGCCAGTGGGCGCGTTCGCCACCGGCGACGGCCACTGTAGGGATCGGCTGGGCGTCTGGTTTGAATATATCCAAAATCACATGACGAGTTGCCAAAGATGGATCGCTGGCCTCATGCTGTCTGTGACGAGCTGCTCACAGTCGGCAATCGTCAAACGCTGTGTTGTGTTCTCACGTCACGATCCTGCTCCGAGTCGACTCTCCTGACTGAGCATCAATCGCTTGGAGCTGTCTCTCGAATCTCACGGAGGTTTCTTCGTGTCTCCCCTTGGTCTCCCCCCTGACTGGTCGGCTGCGCGCGAGGAGTTGCGCGAGGCCACGGCGCGCGCCGGGTGGAAGCCCGACCTGGTCGCCGATGCCGAGGTCGCGCTCCTCGAACTCTTCGTCAATGCCTGGCGTCACGGCGGCAGTGCGGCGCCGATCGTCGTCATCGCGCTGATCGACCACGTCCTTCGGGTCTCCGTCAGCGACGGGAGCCCCATCCTCCCGATCCAGCGCGACGGTTCCGACCTCCTCGCGGTCTCCGGCCGGGGCCTGCGCCTCGTCCGCTCCCTCACCGACCGCTTCGGCACGGAGCCCCGGAAGTCCGGGAAGTCCTGCTGGTTCGAGCTGGACTCGGCCGCGTGACCGCCGACCACCGCTGCCCGACCGGGCCGGCCGATCCGGTCATGCGCACGTACACCGAGCCGGAGGTGGCCTCCCTCCTCGCCGAACTCCACGAGCGCGGCCGCAAGTTCGGCCTTCTCTGGCCCGCCCTGGCCACGGACCGGGTGGTCGACGGCCGCGTCCTGGTCCGCTTCGGCGCCGCTCCGGCGAGCACCGTGCTCAACCTCCTCGCGATCCTCCGCCACTACGGCTACGAGAAGGCCGGGGTCCCGTGCGACTCCTGATCGGCTTCGCCCTTCCCCTCCTCCTGCTCCTCGCCATCGCCGTCGTCGGCCTCGGCGCGGCCGCCGTCCTGCGGATGCCCCACCGCCCGGACCTCGCCGCCGCCCCCGATCGGAACCGCGACCGCCCACCCGCCTCCTGAGGCCCCGCACAGGAAGTCGGCCCAGCCGACTTCCTGCTCCCACCGAAGTACCGAACCAAGAGAGGTCCTTGTCCATGGGTGACGAGAACAAGGGCGGCCCGAACGACGGCAGGAGCCCCGGGCACGCCAAGCCCGGCGGATCGTCGATCGGCCCGAAGCCGTCGTCGGACAGCCAGAAGCCCGCCCCGGACCCGAAGCACAAGAAGTGAGCCCCGACGAGCGCCGGGCCGCGCTGGTGGCCGCGCTGACCGAGAAGGGGTCCCTGTCGCCGGACTGGGCCCCGTCCGTGGCGGCCGTCCCGCGCCACGCGTTCCTCCCGGAAACCATCTGGGCGGACGAGGGAGGCGGCGACGCCGAGTGCACCCGCTCCGAGGAGCCCGAACGGTGGCTGCGGCTCGCCTACAGCGATCTGCCGATCACCACGCAGTGGGACGACGGAGCCGACGACGGGACCCGCAGCACGCCCACGTCGTCGGCGTCGATGCCCACGGTGGTCGTCGAGATGCTGGCCGACCTGGGCGCGGAACCCGGTCACCGGGTGCTGGAGATCGGCACAGGTACCGGGTACAACGCGGCACTGCTGTCTCATCGCCTGGGCGCCGAGATGGTGTCCACCGTCGAGGTGGACGCCCGGGTCTCCGCCCGGGCGCGCACCGCACTTCGCGGTGCCGGCTACACGCCCGAGGTCGTGTGCGGGGACGGATCGCTCGGGTGGGGCGTGCGCGCTCCGTACGACCGGATCGTCTCCACCGTGTCGGTGCGGCACATCCCGCCCGCCTGGCTGATCCAGACCCGGCCGGGCGGGGTGATCGTCAGCCCCGTCTCGCCACTGCTGGGCGGCGGGGCGGTGGTCCGCCTCAGGGTGGACGGCGAGGGGACGGGAAGCGGCCGGTTCACCCGCTCGTCGGCGTTCATGATGCTGCGACAGCAGCGCTACGAGGGTGCCCCGGTGGACGACTACCTGCCGGGGGAGTGGCCGGGGGACTCCGGGCGGTCCTGGACGGAGCTCGACCCCGAGGCTATCGGGGACGACTGGTTGGCGCAGTTCGCCTGTGCCCTCGCCCTGCCGGACGTGTACTACCGGCGCAACGGCTTCGGCGAGGGCTGGACGTGGTGGCTGTTCGACACGGCCGTCACCTCCTGGGCGACCGTGGACTCCGTGCCCGGGCAATCCTGGTTCGAGGTCCGGCAGTCCGGGCCGCGCCGGCTCTGGGACGAGGTGGAGGGCGCCTACCGCCGGTGGGAGTCCGCCGGGCGCCCCGGGTACGAGCGGTACGGGCTCACGGTGACCCCGGCCGGCCAGACGGCCTGGCTGGACGAGCCCGGCAACCTCCTGAAGTGACGGCTGGGAGCAGGGCGTGCACGAGAAGTCGGCCCGGCCGACTTCTCGTGCGGCATCGGCGGTCCCTCGGGCTACCGCGCGGGACCGCCGCGGTCCGTCGCGGAATCGGCCAGCACCAGGTCGAGGAGACCGGGGAAGCGCCGGTCGAACTCGGGGCGGCGGAGCCGGTTGAGCCGGCGTGGTCCCTCGTCGCGCTGCTCGACGAGGCCGGCGGCGCGCAGCACGGTGAAGTGGTGACTGCGGGTCGCCTTGGACACCGGAAGGTCGAACGTGCCGCAGGCGCGGGTCCAGTCGGGGGCGCCGGCCAACTCCCTGAGGATGGTGCGTCGTACGGGGTCGCCGACCGCGTCGAGCGCCTCCTGGAGCGACACCTCGGCCGGATGGGTGTGGATGAGGCCGCGGGTGCGGGCGGACATGGGCCGGTCCTCTGCTGAGTGTTCGTCAGTCGTCGTACACTGGTGTGGTCGATGTTCATCGAACACTGTAGTCGGGTCCTCCCGGAAAGCGAGCGTTCCCATGCCTCTGGTCCGCATCGACCTGTCCACCGACCGGCCGCCCGCCGTCCGACGCGCGATCGCCGACGCCGTGCACCAGGCCCTCGTCGACGCCGTCGGCATCCCGGCCGATGACCGCTTCCAGATCGTCACCCCGCACGATCCCGAGGAGCTGGTCTTCGACCCGAACTACCTCGACGTGGCCCGCCGGGACGTCGTCTGCGTCCAGATCACCCTGGTGGCGGGTCGGCCCCGGGAGCTCAAGCTCGACCTGTACCGGCGGCTCGCGGCCAATCTGGCCGAGGCCGGCGTGCGGCCCGAGGACGTGTTCGTCACGCTCACCGAGAACGCCCTCGACGACTGGTCGGTGGGCAACGGCAGGGCGCAACTGGTCGAGCTGGGGGCCGTGGCGGGAGCGCCCGTCGAGCCGTGACCGGGCGCATCACGCCCCGTTCCCCGACTGCCGGTCCGCGCGGGCGGAAGGATCGATCCGCTACGAGTCCGTGCGCCTGCGGGCCAGTTCCCTGATTTCCTCGGGCAGCGCGTCGGCGACCAGCAGCCGCGGCAGGAGGTCCGGTTCGAGTGTCGTCGCGCGGAACACGAGGGCGACGGTCACGTCGTGGTCGGGCCGGTGCACGATCTCGACGGGGTCGGAAGCCCGGATGTCTCCCGGCTCGATCACGCGCAGATAGGCGCCCGGCACCGCGGCTCGGGTGAACCGCTTGATCCACCCCTCCCGCTCCAGCCATCCCTGGAACGTCGCACACGGGATCCGCGCGCAGGACACCTCCAGGACCACGTCCGGCCCGATGCGCCAACGCTCGCCGATCAGGGCGCCGTTGACGTCGAGGCCGAGGGTCGTGAGGTTCTCCCCGAAGACGCCGTTGGCCAGCGGCCTGCCCAGCTCGGCCTCCCACCCGTCGAGATCCTCGCGGGCGTAGGCGTAGAGGGCCTGATCCGGCCCGCCGTGGTGCATCACGTCGTGGACGCGGTCGCCTACGAGACCGACCTCGCCGGTGCCCTTGGGCCCGGGGGCGATGACGGCGACCGGACCGTCGACGGGCCGCTTGTCGATGCCCGTCGCACGGAGGCCCTTCCACGGGTTGGGCCGGGGCCTGCCGACATTGACGGAGAGCAGTTCCATGCGCGCGACGATACGGACCTCCGCGTGCCGGGGCGACCGGTTTCCCCGCCGACCCGCGGAACCGGTCCGCGGAACCGGTCCGCCGGGACGGGGAGCGGGGAGCGGGGGGCGTTCGGAGGCACCGGCCTCGCCCCTCCCGCCCCCGTCGCGACGGGCGTCCGTTCAGTCCAGCCACGCCCCGTCGCGCATGATGACCCTGCCGCGCAGCTCCGGCTCGCCGCGCCAGGCGCGTACGGTCGCCGGCACCACGCGCACGTACAGGAAGGAACCCTCCTGCGCGCGCGGGTCCCACCCGAACCTGGCGGCGAACGCCTCCGCCGCGTCTTCGGGCACGTCCTGGTCCGGGAAGCATTCCGCCTCGCCCTGGAGGAGCACCACGTCGAAGGTGTCGGGCAGCGCCAGACGCACGCGCGGCTCCACGCGGAGGTTCCGCGCAGTCGGGGAAGCGGCGCTGGTGCACATCCACACCGCTCGCCCGTCCCACCGGAACCACAGCGGCACCTGGTGCGGCCCGTGATCGGGATGCGCCGTCGACACCCAGACGTCCCGCTCGGTGACGAGCCGTTCGAGCGTGTCGCGCCTGCGTTCCGCCGCCGGGCGGAGACCGTTCCCCGTGTTCTGCACGAATGCCGACGATAGACAGCCTGTTCAAGGTGCGCATGGGGCGGTGGACCTACGCCCGGCGGCCGAGGAACCCCTCCGCCGCCAGGCCGGGAAACCGTCTCCGACGGCGTCGCGCGGGAAGTCGGCCCGGCCGACTTCCCGCGCGAGGGGCGGGCGGTCTGCCCTTTGGGGACACCGGTTGCTTCCCCCGCCGAGGGTGTCCGGGCTCTCCCGCCGGGCCGCCGGGGCGGGGACACTGCGGGGGAGACCGCCCCTGCAACCTGTGAGGTCGAGCGTGATCGGCGCCTCCGCCACCCCCCGCTCCGTCCGGCGGCCGGCCCGAGCCGCCGTCGCGGTGCTGCTCGCGTTCGCGGCGGCCCTGGTGACCCTGACCGGCGCCGCCCCCGGCGGGCCGGGCAGCGCGGCCCCGGTGGCCGCCGTCGACCCGGCGGCCGGACGGATCGTCTACGCCGGCACCAACCACCGCGGCCTCGGCAAGGTGACCGGCACGGAGTCCAGCACCCCGCTGTTCGGGCCCGGCCCGGTCCACTTCGACCGCGACCCCTCGGCCCGCGGCGACGAACTGGTCTTCACCAGCCTGCGCGACGGGCCGCTGCCCCAGGTCTACCTGCGCGACGCGGCCGGCGCCGTGCACCGGCTCACCACCGGCATGGACACCTCCCACCCCGCCCTCGCCCCGGACGGCAAGGGCGTCGTCTTCGAGGCGCTGGAGGACCGCGGCGGCGACAGCAAGCCCCAGCACGTGCTGTGGGCCGTCAACCGGGACGGCAGCGGACTGCGCCGGATCACCGAGGGCGCCGCCGACGAGACCCACCCGACGGTCTCGCCCGACGGCAAGTGGATCGCGTACTCCTGCGACGGCGAACCGGACCACCGTCAGATCTACCTGCGGCCGTTCGAAGGCGGCGCACCGGTGAAGGTCACCAACGTGACCGACGGGGACGCGGTCGACCCGACCTGGAACCCGGTGAACGACGACGCCCACCGCAACGAGATCGTCTACACCTGGGACCGGCGCGACCAGGGCCGGACCCTGATGCTCACCTCGCCCACCGGCGGCGACAAGGCGTTCTTCCCCGGCACCGGCTCCACCTGGAAGACCGGCTCCGCCGCGTGGATGGCCGACGGCAGCGGCGTGCTCTTCCTCAGCGCCGACCTGCTCGACCCCAACAACCCGAGCCCGCAGCCCGACCCGGCCCAGCCGCCGGTGGTGAACCTCTACCGCGCGCTGACCTGCAACTGCGACGCGCCCCGTCTGCTCTACCGCACCAACCGGTTGATCGCCACACCGGCCTGGCTGGGCACCCAGAACGAGGGCGGCCCCGTCGTCGAGCAGACCAGCGCCTCCGGCGCCAACGTCGCCGACGTGCAGGACATGCGCCCCGACGGGTCCGACCCGCGCGACCTCGGCATCAGCGTGCTCCGCGAGGACCCGGCCGCCGACAGCAACGCCAGCACCGACCCGGCCGCCGACCCGCTGTTCCACCCACGCCCCGGCTTCGACCCGTGGTACGAGCGCCAGACCTACACCCCCGACGGCCGGCAGATCGTGGTGACCCGCTACGAGGACGGGCCCGCCGGGCGGATCCAGCGGATCTGGCTCGCCGACGCCGACGGGGCGAACCCGCACCCCATGGACCTCGCCGGGCGCGGCCGGAACGACCGGGACACCGACCCGTCCCTCTCCCCGGACGGCCGGCTGATCGTGTTCAGCCGCAGCACCCCGGCCACCGGCGGGCAGCCGGCCCGGCCCGGGCGCGTCCTGATCGCCGAGGTGGCCACCGGGAGGATCGTCGGCACCGTCCGGCCGCCGGCCGGTCAGTCGGACGCCTCCGACGGCCAGCCGTTCTGGTCCCCCGACGGAAAGCTGATCGCCTTCTCCCGGACGGCCGTGGTCGACGGCAACGCCGGCAACCTGCACGTCTGGACCGTCGCCGCCGACGACCTCACCCGGCAGAGCGACCTCAGCCGGACGGCCTGCCCGGGCAGCTGCGACGTCATCGACGACAGCCCCGCCTTCGCCCCCGACGGCCGTCGCATCGCCTTCAACCGCAAGGCCGGTGACGGCGGGAACAACCACCAGGACGGCGTGGTGGTCACCACCCCGACCGGCGCCGACTGCACGGTGATCGTGCCCGCCGGGCTCGGCCAGGGCGCCTGCACCCGGCCGCTGCCCGAACGCCCCACCAGCGGGCCCTTCCAGCCCCGCGACGTCGCCTGGACGGCGAACAGCGCCCAGCTGCTGATGACCTCCCGCCGGGCCGCCCCGCCGAGCTCACCGGAGGGCATCAAGGTCTACGACTTCGCGACCGCCAAGCTCACCGAGCTCGACTGGCGGCTGCCGGGCCGCCAGAAGGAGCCGGCCGTCCAGCAGTCCGTCGACCTGGCGGTCAGCGTGCCCGAACGGACCCCGGCCGTCCCCGTCGACGGCAGCACCGACGTGACGGTCACCGTCACCAACAAGGGCCCCGCACCCTCGCCCGGCACCGCCCTCACCGTCTCGGTGCCGAACGGCGCCCGGCTCGGCAGGCTGACCACCCCGACCGGATCGTGCGACGCCGCGGCGCTGCGCTGCGAACTCGGCACCATGGCACCGCGCGCGGTGATCCGGATCACGGCCACCCTGATCGGCACCCGGCCCGGCTACCCGGACTTCGGCTGGAGCGTCACCGGGACGGTCGTCGACCCGAACCCCGACGACGACTCCGCCCGGACCTTCCTGCCGGTGCTGGAGCCGTCGACCCCCTCGCCGACGCCCACCCCGTCACCGACCGCCACGCCGTCACCGACCCCGACCCCGACACCGACGCCCACCCCCACACCCACACCCACACCCACACCCACCGTGACGCCCACCACCGCGACGCCCACCCCCGCACCGCCGCCGCCACCGCCCCCGGCGCCCGCACCCCCGCCGCAGGCCGGCCCCGGCGTCACGGTCGACGCCCAGCCGAACCCCGGCTACGTCGGCGGCCACGTGACCGTCAGCTACACGGTGCGCAACACCGGCCAGGCCCTCGCCACCGGCCTGCGCCTCACCCTCGGCCTGCCCGCCGGAGTGCCCACCGGGGCCCTGCCCCCCGGCTGCCGCAACGGCACCTGCACCGTGAGCGACCTGGCCCCCGGCCGCAGCGCGGTGATCCGGGTGGTGCTCTCGCCCGTGGCGGCGCTGGACACCGTCGTCACCGCCGAGCTGACCACCACCGGCACCGACGCCGCCCCGGGACCGCACCGGGCGAGCACCCCGCTGCGCATCCTCCAGCCCCGCATCGTCGCGGTGCCGCCGATCGGCAAGCCCGGCTTCGTGACCTCCGTACGCGGGGTGGACTTCCCGCCCGGCGCGCCGGTCCGCTTCACCTGGCAGCCCGGCATCACCGCCGCCGCCGCGCCCACCCGCCCGAAGGCCGACGGGACCTTCGCCGGGCAGCTGCTCATCCTCCCCAAGGACGAGACGGGCCCGCGCACCATCACCGCCGAGGGCCCCGGATTCTCCCCGGTGACCTGCCCCTTCCTCGTCGTCGAGGGCAGCATCGGCCCGCCTGGGGAGGTGGAGCGGCGGTGATCCACGAAGTCGACGAGGCACTGCGGCGACTGCTCACCGGGACCGGCCTGACCGAGCGCGGGATCGAGGTGGTCTTCGACGCCCCCACCCGGGACTTCGCCGCCCGCCGCAACGCGCCCACGGTCAGCGTCTTCCTCTACGGGCTCCGCGAGGACACCGGCCGCCGGCAGAGCGGCACCGTCGCGGAGTACGACGCGGACGGCATGGTGACCGGCCGGCGCCCGGCGCCCCGCTGGTTCGAACTGGCCTACCTGGTCACCGCCTGGACCAACCGGCCGCAGGACGAACACCGGCTGCTGGCCGAGGTGCTGCAGTGCCTCACCGCCACCGACACGCTGCCCGCCGGGCTGCTCACCGGCTCGCTCGCCGAGCTCGGACTGACCGTCGCGCTGGACATCGCGGGGCAGGACACCGGCCTGCCGTCGGTCTCCGACGTCTGGTCCTCGCTCGGCGGGGAGCTGCGGCCGTCGGTCGACCTCCGGGTGCTCGCCCCGCTGCCCGGCGAGCGTGCCCCCGCCGGACCGCCGGTCACCGAGGGGCTGGTGCTGCACGCCGGCGACACCACCCGGGACAACTTGCCGTCCGCCGACGGCCCGGGCCGCCGACTGCGCTACCAGGGCACCGCCGACCCCGGGCCGGACGGCTTCGCCGCGCCCCGGGAACGCGGGCTGCCGCCCGGCCGCCGGCCCCGGGGCAGGGCGCGATGACCCTGGACCTCGACCAGGCGGTGAACGGTGCCCCGCCGAGCCCCGACCAGGCGGTGAACGGTGCCCCGCCGAGTTCCGACCACCTCTGGGAGCGGCTGCGGCGGGTCGAACAGCGGGTCCGCGAGGCGGTGCGCGAACGCCGGGCCGACGACCCCGACCCGGACGACCCGTACCGCGGCCAGTACCTCGGGCCGGAGGCCGTGGACCGCATCCTGGCGGCCGCCGCTACGGCGCACCGCGGGACCGCGGACCCCGGCGACGGCCCCGCGCCGCCGCCCGGCTCCCGGCTCGGGCGGCTCAGCGCCGCCTTCGGGCTGCTCCCGCTGGACCTCGACCTGCTGCTGGTGGCGCTCGCCCCCGACCTCGACCCCCGCTTCGAACAGCTCTACGGCTACCTCAACGACGACCTGACCCGCCGCCGGGCGACCGTCGGCCTCGCCCTGGAACTGTGCGGACAGCCGGGGGCCGGCGCCGGGCGCTTCCGCTTCTCCACCCGGGCCCCGCTGATCGCCGGCGGCCTGCTGGAGGTCACCGAGCCGGACCGCCCGCTGCTCTCCCGGACCCTGCGGGTCCCGGACCGGGTGACGGCCCATCTGCTCGGCGACGACGAGCCGGACGGCGCGCTCGCCGGGCTGGCCCACCGCGCCGAACCCGGCCCCCGGCGGCCGGACCAGCGGCGGCCCGATCCGGGGCGGACCGATCCGACGCGGCCCGACGAGCGGGAGGCCGACGAGCGGCTGCGCGCGCTGGTCGCCGTCGGCGGCCTGGTGCACCTGCTGGACCGCGGCGGGCACGCCGGCGCGCTCGCGGTGGCAGCCCTCGGGGCCGACGGCCCGCCGCCCCTGGTGGTCGACCCCGCCGCGCTCGCCGCCCGCCCGCCGGAGGGCACCGTACGGGTGCTCGCCCGCGAGGCGCGGCTGGGCGGGGGCGGCGTGGTGCTCGGCCCGCTGGACCGGCTCCAGCCCGAACGGCCGGAGCGGGCCGCGCTGTTGCGCGAGCTGTGCGCGGAACTCGCCGACGTCCCGCTGGTCGTGCACGGCCCGCAGGTGTGGGACCCGGCCTGGGCGGCGCAGAGCCCGGTGGTGGTCACCGTCCCGCCGCCGGACGCCGGCGAGCGCGCCGAGCAGTGGGCCCGCGCGCTGAACGAGGAGCTGAGCGAGGAACTCGCCGAGGGGGTGGCCGCCTACCGGCTGGACCAGGACCAGCTGGCGCGGGCCGCCTCGGTGGCGGCCCGGACGGCGGCCGCCGAGCGGCGCCCGGTGCGGGCGGAGGACCTGCGGACGGCGGTGCGCGCGCAGAACGCCGCCGGCCTGGCCCGGCTCGCCCGCCGGATCGAGCCCGCGGTCGGCTGGTCCGACCTGGTGCTGCCCGCCCCCACCGCCGGCCGGCTGCGCGAACTCGTGCTGCGGGCCCGCCACCGCGACCAGGTCCTCGGGCGCTGGCGGATGCGCCCGGGCGGCGGCCGGGGGAACGCGGTGATCGCCCTGTTCGCCGGGGAGTCCGGCACCGGCAAGACCATGTCGGCCGAGGTGGTCGCCGCCGAACTCGGCATGGAGCTGTACGTGGTGGACCTCTCCACCGTGGTGGACAAGTACATCGGCGAGACCGAGAAGAACCTGGAACGGATCTTCACCGAGGCCGCCCAGGTGAACGGCGTCCTGCTGTTCGACGAGGCGGACGCGCTGTTCGGCAAGCGCTCCGAGGTCAAGGACGCCCACGACCGGCACGCCAACGTGGAGACGGCCTACCTGCTCCAGCGGATGGAGTCCTTCGACGGGATCGCCGTGCTGACGTCCAATCTGCGGGCCAACCTCGACGAGGCGTTCACCCGGCGGCTGGACGTCATCGCGGAGTTCCCGCTGCCGGACGAGGAGCAGCGGCGCCTGCTGTGGGACCGCTGCCTGGGGCCGCTGGTGCCCCGTGGCGACGACCTCGACCTGGACTTCTGCGCCCGGAACTTCGAGCTCGCCGGCGGCTCCATCCGGGCCTGCGCGGTCTCCGCGGCCTACCTGGCCGCCGGGGAGGGCACCCCGCTGGGCATGGCGCAGCTGGTCGCCGCGGTGGTCGGCGAGTACCGCAAGCTCGGGCGGCTGGTGCTGGCCAACGAGTTCGGGCCCTGGCTGGGCGTCCTCGGGGACGCCGGGCACGGCTGAGCGCTCCCGGGGCCGCCGGGGCCTCCAGGACGCCGGAGGCTCCCGGGACGGTGGGGGCTCCCGCGGTTCCAGTGGCGTCCGGGGCACCGGTGGGTGCGTACCGGGGTGTCCGCCGGGGGCAGCGGTCGCTGCCCCCGGTCCGGGACCTGCGGACATGTTCCCCGGTGGGCCCCGGGCAGCAGACTCGGGGGCGAATGACCGGCGAAATGCATGGCCAGCCGAAGGAGCGCGTATGCCGTCGTACCTCACCCCGGGCGTGTACGTGGAGGAGGTCCAGTCCGGTGCCCGGCCGATCGAGGGCGTCGGCACGGCCGTCGCCGCCTTCGTCGGCTGCGCCGCGACCGGGCCCTTCCACGAGCCCACGCTGGTGACCAACTGGGACCAGTACGTCCAGCGGTTCGGAAGCTTCACCGAGGGCTCCTACCTGGCGCACTCGGTGTACGGCTTCTTCGCGAACGGCGGCGGCTCCGCCTACGTGGTGCGGGTCGGCGACCCGGCCCGGCGCCCGCCCGGCGCCGCGCCCGCCGTCACCGCGGCCCCGCCCGTCGAGATCGCCGGCTTCCTCTTCACCGCCCTGCCCGGCGCGGGCGGCGAGGTCTCCGTCGAGGTCGCCGACCCGGAGGGGGAGAACGTCCCCGAGGACCGCTTCCGGCTGCTGGTGCGCCGGGGCGCCGAGGTCGTCGAGACGTACGACGTGTCGACCCGCAAGAGCACCAAGGGCTACGTCCTCACCCAGCTGCGCGAGTCCAAGCTGGTCGCCGTCGCCGAGCAGCCCGGCACCGTGCCGAGCCGCCCCGAGCGCCGCACCCACGCGCTGGCCGCCGCGCCCGCGGCGCCGGCCCCGGCCGGCCGGCTGGACCCCGCCGAGTACATCGGCGACGCCGCCGCCCGGACGGGCTTCGGCGGCCTGGAGGCGATCGACGAGATCACCATGGTCGCGGTGCCCGACCTGATGAGCGCCTACCAGCGCGGCGACCTCGACAAGGAGGGCCTGCGCACCGTCCAGCTCGCGCTGATGTCGCACTGCGAGCAGATGGGCGACCGGATCGCCGTCCTGGACCCGCCGCCCGGCCTGAACGCCCAGCAGATGCGCACGTGGCGCACCGCCGAGGCGGGCTTCGACTCCCGTTACGCCGCGCTCTACTACCCGTGGATCAAGGTGTTCGACCCGGCGAGCGGCCGCAACGTGCTGGTCCCGCCGAGCGGGCACGCCGCCGGGGTGTGGGCGCGCAGCGACGCCGAGCGCGGCGTGCACAAGGCGCCCGCCAACGAGGTCATCCGCGGCGCGGTGGACCTGGAGCTCCGCCTCAGCAAGGGCGAGCAGGACCTGCTGAACCCGATCGGCGTCAACTGCGTACGGGCGTTCCCCGGGCGCGGCATCCGGATCTGGGGCGCGCGCACCCTGTCCTCCGACCCCGCGTGGCGCTACCTGAACGTGCGCCGGCTGTTCAACTACCTGGAGGAGTCCATCCTCCTGGGGACCCAGTGGGTCGTCTTCGAACCCAACGACGACCGGCTGTGGTCCAGCATCCGCCGGAACATCACCGCGTTCCTCACCGAGGAGTGGCGGCGCGGGGCCCTGTTCGGCCAGACCGCGGCCGAGGCCTTCTACGTCAGGTGCGACCGCGACAACAACCCGCCGGAGTCCATCGACCTCGGCCAGGTGATCTGCGAGATCGGCGTCGCCCCGGTGAAGCCCGCGGAGTTCGTGGTGTTCCGGCTGTCCCAGTTCTCCGACAGCACGAGCCTCGTCAACGAGTGACCGGCCCGGTCGGCACCACCCCTCGGCACCCCTCGCATCGGAAGGTGACACAAACCCATGGCTGAAGGCGATCCGCTCTCCACACACATATTCGGCGTCCAACTCGGCGGCTACAACGTCGAGTCCGTCAAGGAGATCAGCAACCTGACGGTGGAACAGGACGTCGTCGAGTACAAGCAGGTGACCCAAGAGGGCAAACTGATCGTCCGCAAGCAGCCCGGCGCCCGGCTCCCCGGCGAGGTGACCATCACCCGCGGCCTGGACAAGAGCGGCGCGTTCACGGACTGGATCAAGGAGACCCTCAACAACGGGGCGATCAACACCGCGCGGCAGAACCTCACCATCGAGGTCAAGGACACCACCGGTGCCACCCTGCGGCGCATCCAGCTGCTCAACGCCTGGGCGAGCCGCTGGGAGGGCCCGACCCTCAGTGCCGGCGAGTCCAGCGCCGCCACCGAGACCGTGACCATCGTGTTCGAGGAGATCTCGGTCGAGTGAGGAGGAAGATCGGCCTGGAGGAGCTGCTGGAAGGGGCTCCGGCCCCGCAGCACACCGCGCCCCAGCAGCAGGCCCCGGCGGCCGCGGCCCAGCCCCGGGGCCGGGCGCCGCACACCGAGTTCGAGTTCGAGCTGCCGCTCGGGTACGTCGACGACGAGGGCACCGTGCACCGGCACGGTGCCATGCGCCTGGCCACCGCCCGCGACGAACTGATGCCGCAGATCGACCTGCGGGTCAAGGAGAACCCGGCCTACCTCAGCGTCGTGCTGCTCAGCCACGTCATCACCAGGCTGGGCGACATCACCGACGTGCACGCCGGGGTCGTCGAGCGGATGTACGCCACCGACGTGGCCTTCCTCCAGGACCTCTACCAGCGGATCAACAGCGAGGGCCACACGCGCGCCGCGGTGACCTGCCCGCACTGCGACGGCGCCTTCGAGGTCGACCTCGCCGGTGGGCGCCTGGGGGAATCGTGACGTACGCGCCTGCTCGGCTGTACGAGGAGATCGCGTACATCGCCTACCACTTCCACTGGCAGCGGGAGGACATCCTCGACCTGACCCACCGCGAACGCGGGCAGTGGGTCAGGGAGATCGCCCGGCTCAACACCCGCATCAGCGAAGGCGGGTGAGCCGGGTGGGGCTTCGGGACTGGATCGGCCGCCGGAGGGGCGGCGAGGCCGGGGGTGCGGGTGCTTCCGGTTCGGGTGCTTCCGGCGCGGTGTCCGGCAGCGCTTCCGGTGCATCCGCCGGTGGCGCTTCGGGAGGTGCTTCCGCTGGTGCTTCCGGTGGTGCTTCCGGTGGTGCTTCCGGTGGTGCGGAGGCCGCTCGGCGGCGTCCGGCGGGCGCGGACGGGGGATGGCGCGCGGTCGCGCCGCTGGTCCCGACCCTGGCCGGGCCGGCCCACGGCGTCAGCGACGGCCTGAAGTTCCGGTCCCGACTCACCGCTTGGCAGGACCCGTCGCTGTGCGGCCCGCTCGGCCACGCGGTCCTGCCGACCGCCCCGGCGGGCATCCTGCGGGCGGTCGCGCGGCCGGGTTCGCCCTCCCCGGTGCTCACGGGCGGGAACGAGCTCGTCGTGCCTGCCCTCCCGGCGGAGCCCGGGGCGGAGGAGCCCTCGGCGGACGACCGGGCGGGCTCGTCGCGGCAGGCCCGGCCGGTCCAGCGGTCCGTCCGGATGCGGCGGCTTCCGGTGCGGTCGGGCCCGCGCCCGGCGCGTGCGGGCGGGGCGGACCGTGTGGAGTCGAATCCCGGTGCGTCCGGTGCTGGCGGGGTGAAGTCAGAGGAGAAGAAGGGGAGTTCGCCGCAGCCTGCGGCGACGAGGCCCGCTGCGCCGGTGCCCGCTGCCCCGGCGCCCGCTGCCGGGGCCTCCGGTGCGGCGGCGCGAGGCGTGTCGGCGCCCGCCGAGGCGGCGCCCGGTGCGGGCACCGCCTCCCCACGCCGGAACGACGCGGTGGTGCGGGCCGACCGTCCGGTGCGTCCGCGGTCCGTCGGCGCCCCGCTGGTCGTGGCGCGGCGGCCCCGGTCGCTGCCCGTGCGGCCGGTGGCTGCGGTCCCGGGGCCGAGCCGGGCCACGGAGATGCCGCAGCCCGGTTCGGCGACGGTGGCGGTGGTGGTGACGGCGACGGAAGAACCGGCCCGCACCACGCTCCGCCCGCCCACGAGCCCCGAGACCGCCGTACGGACGGCGCCGGGCGTGGCCGGCACCTCCGCGCCCACGTCGAACGGTCCGGGCGACGGAGTGGTCCAGCGCGCCGCCGGGCCCGGCACGGCCGGGCCCGGTACCGCCGGGCCCGCCCGCCCGGTCCTCGGCGCGCCGTTGACCGCGCTGCCCGCGAGCGCCACTCCGGTGGCTGCCGACGGCCCCCAGCGTTCCGGCACCGCCTCGGGCGCGCCCGCGACGCCCGCCGCGCCCGCGATGCCCGTCGTCCCCGCTGACACGGGGGCCACCGGCCGGGAGCCGGGCGGACCTGCCGACGTCCGACCGTCCGGGTCTCCGTCCCAGTCCTCGTCCTCGCCCTCGGCTTCGCCCTCGTCTCAGACCCGCCGCGTCCGTACGGGCGGCGGACCGGGCAGCCCGGTCCCGCACCGGCCCGATCGAGGATCCGCCGCCGGCGCGTCCGTCCAGCGCGCGCCGTCCGGGTCCGCTACGCCCGCAGCCTCCTCCGCGCCGACCCCCGAGCGCCCTGCGCCGGTCCGGCCGGACCGGCCGACCCCGGCCCCGGCCCCGACCTCGGCCCCGACCTCGACCCCGGCCCACCGGGGTGGGCCCACCGCTGCCGCGTCCGTCCAGCGCGCGCCGTCCGGGTCCGCCACGCCCGCAGCCTCCTCCGCGCCGACTCCGGAACGCGCCGCGCCGGTACACCCCGACCCGGCCACCGCCCGTACGCGCGGCGGCCTGGGCGCGCCGCTCGACGCGCTGCCGCCGACGGCGGCCGTGGCGGGAGGCGCCGCTCCGCTGCTCGGTGGGAACCGACCGGTCCGGCGGCGGATCTCGGGCCCGGCCTCGGGTGCCGCCGCTCCCGCCGTGCCGTCCGCCGCACTTCCCGTCGGCGTCTCGCCGGTGGCCGGTGAAGGGCTGCCCGTGCAGCGTGCCGCCCGGCGTCCCGGCGACGGCCCGGCGGATAGCGCTTCCCCGTCCCGGACCGGTGATGACGGGCGATCGGCGGATCCGGTCACCGCGGCCGCCGCTGGCCGGAGCACGCACCCGGGCGCGGACCGAGCCCACCGAGGACCGGCGGCCGGACGCCCGCCGGTCTCCGACGTCCCGCAGGGGACGACGGGTACCGCCGCCGGGGGCCCGATCGCTCCCGGCGTCCGCACCCGGCCCGCCGGCGCCGCGCCCGGAGGCGGCAGCGGCCCGCTGGTTCCCGTGACGGTCCCCGCGCGTCCGGCCCCCGGCGGCCTCGGCGTGCAGCGGGCCGTCCAACTCACCGGCCGGCGGCGCGGGTTGCTCGGCGAGCGACGGATGACGGTCTCCCTGGCCGCCCCGCCGGCGTCGCCCGCGGCCCCCACCTCCGCACCCGTCGGCGCCCGCCAGGCGCCCGCCAGGCCCGTGGTCCCCGCCGTCTGGCCCAACGCGCTGGCGTCCCGTCCGGACGGCGAGTCGGCGGCCGCGCCGGCCGCGGCCGCGACCACCCCGCAGCGCTCACGCACCCGGCACTCGCCGGCCGCCGGTTCCGGTCGCGCGGCCGCCGGGGAGCCGGGGTCCCCGGCGGCTCCGGCACGGCCCAGCGCCCCGGGGACGGCCGCCCTGCCGAGCCGCCCGTCCGCAGCCGAGGCGCCGCGCGGGGTGGTGGCCGCCGTGCAACGCGCCTTCTCCCGACGCCCGTCGGAACGAGCGACCGGTCGGACGGCGGCCGGGTCGGCGCACGCGGGCCCGGCGGCCTCCGCCGCCGCCCCGGGCGCATCCGCACCCGGCCGACTCCGCGTGGGGGCACCGACGGTGAGTGTCCCGGCGCCGCCGCAGGCCGCAGCCACGCCCGCGGGCCGCCCCGCTCCGTACCGGCACGCCGGCACGCCGACGTCCCCAGGGCGCCCGAGCCCCGGTATCTCCGGCATCCCGGGCATCCCCGGTGCTTCCGGTTCGCCGTCCGCCACGGCGGCCGCCCCCGCCCCGCCGGTGGTCCGCCTCAAGCCCGTACCGGCCCCGTCCGTCCAGCGCCTCCCGGCCACCTCCCGGCCCCCGCAGCCGGCCCCGGCACTGCCGCCCGCCATCCCGGGCACGGCGGCCACGGCGGCTCCGGTGGCCCCGGCGGCTCTGCAACGCGCCACCGCACCCGCGCCCGTGGTGTCCCGGGCCCTGTCGGCCGGCCACGCCGCCACCGGCCCGTCCTCGCCCGCCACCGCACGGCTGTTGCAGCAGGTGGCCGAGCAGGCGGGCCTGACCGGGGTGCCGCTGACCGCCGTGCCCGCGCGCACGCCCACCACCGTGCAGCTCGCCGGATCACCGAGGGCCGCCGCGCCCGCGGCGAACGCGGCCGCCGGGCACGCGCCCGCCGCGCACGCCCCCGCCTCGTCATCGACGAAGGCCCCAGGCGGACCACCCGCCGGGCCGCACGCCGACCCCTCCGACCTCGACGAACTGGCCCGGCGCCTGGTCGAACCGGTGGGCCGGCTGCTGCGCACCGAACTGCGCAGGGGCCGGGAGCGCAGCGGCAAGCCGTACGACATGCGCCGCTGAGCCGGACCGCGACGCGGACCAGCGCGCGGACCAGAGGGTGGACCAAGGCGGACGGCCGACAACAGGCCGCAGCGACGTGACCGGAAGCAGGGAGCGGAACCGATGACCGACAACATCTTCGCGTCCAGTGTGTTCTTCAGTCTGACCATCGGAGGCAACGACCTGGGCGAGTTCACCACCTGCTCGGGACTCGGCGCCCAGGTGGAGATCGAGCAGTACGCGGAGGGCGGCAACAACGGCTTCGCCTGGCAGCTCCCGGGCCGCATCACCTGGTCGAACATCACGCTGAGCCGCGCGGTCACCGCGGACACCACCAAGATCGCCCGCTGGCTGGCCGAGATCGTCCGGAAGGTCGAGCCGAAGGACGGCGAGATCGTGGCGCTGCGGCCGGACCTGAGCCGGATCGTCGGCTGGCAGGTGCAGGGGATCGTCCCGGTGCGCTGGGAGGGCCCGTCCTTCGACCCCGCCAGCTCCCAGGCCGCGATGGAGACCCTGGAGATCGCCCACGCGGGCCTCCGCCCCTCCTGACCCGCCCCGCCCGACCAGCCATCCGCCCACCAGCCCCCCGCCACCCGACCACCGGAAGGAGCACCAGGATGTCCCCAGCGGTCCCCGCGAGCGTCACCCGGGCCCAACTGACCATCATGGAGCCACCGTCCACGGTCGGCGCCCAGCCCGGCGGCACGCTCGCCCAGCTGCGGCTCCAGTTCAACCCGGCGACCCTGGTGCTGAGCAAGACCACCGAGTGGCGGCGCACCCCGTCCCGGATGGCGGGGGAGTCCGCGCTGCCCGAGTTCGTCGGCAGCGGTCCGCGCTCGCTCTCCCTCGACGTGTTCCTGGACTCCACCGCGACCCACGACAACTCGGTGGAGCGGGCGGTGGAGCAGCTGATGACGGCCTGCGTCCCCACCCCGGCCAGCCTGGCGCGCAAGACGCCGGCCAGCCCGTGGATCCGGCTGGACTGGGGCACCCTGAAGACCACGTCGTTCAACGGGGTGCTGACCGGCCTCTCGGTCACCTACTCGCTCTTCGACGTCGACGGGAAGCCGCTGCGGGCGGTCTGCTCGCTCACCATCGACGAGGCCAGCGTCGACCCGGCCGGCCAGAACCCGACCTCGGGCTCGCCGGAGGCCCGCAGCACCCACCGGGTGGTCGCGGGCGACAGCCTGCCGCTGCTCGCCTGGCGCGCGTACGGGGACGCCACCGCCTGGCGCACCATCGCCGAGGCCAACGACATCGACGATCCGCTGGTGCTGGTCCCCGGCGCGGAACTGATCGTGCCGGGCGCCGAGGAGCTCACCAGGAGCGGACCGGCCCGCGGCGAACTCACCCCGGGCGGACGGTCATGACCACTCCCGAGGCCCGCGGCGGCCGGTCCTTCGCCGCGGATCCCGTCGTCGAGGCGCCGGGCCCGCTGCCGCCGGTCTGGGTGACCCAACTGGTCTCCTGCGACATCGAGGAGAGCGTCGGCCTGCCCGACACCGCGGTGCTGTCCTTCCGGGACGCCAACCACACCTTCCTGTCCGCCACCGGGATCACCATCGGGACCCCGCTGAAGGTGTCCGTGGTCACCGTCCAGGGGAACACCCGGGCGCGGCTGTTCACCGGCGAGGTGACCGCGCTGGAGCTGGAGGTGGACACCACGGGCTCGTACACCGTGGTGCGGGCGTCGGCGGTCACCCACCGGCTGATGCGCGGGCGCCGGGTGAAGGCCTTCCGGAACATGACGACCGCCGACATCGTCCGCGAGGTCGCCGCGGGCGCGGGCCTGACCTGCGGGAAGGTCGACTCCTTCCCGGTCGTCCACCAGCAGCTGTCCCAGGCGAACGTCCCGGACTGGGAGTTCCTCCAGTTCCTGGCGCAGGAGAGCGGCGCCCAGGTGCGGGTGGACGACGACGGGAGGCTGGAGTTCGTCCGGCCCGAGCCCGCCTCCGGCGCACCGGCCCCCTCCACGCCCGCGCCGCAGAACCCGCTGGTGCTGGAGTACGGGCGCAACCTGCTGGAGCTGCGCGGCGTGCTGACCGGCGCCGGCGGCGCGGACACGGTCGAGGCGCGCGGCTGGAACGTCACCACCAAGCGCGCGCTGGTCGCCACCGAGCCCGCGGTGACCTCCCGGACGGTGCAGCCGGGGATGAGCCCCTCGGCGGTGGCCTCCGCCTTCCCCGGCAAGGCCAAGCTGACCGTCGCCGACACCCCGTACCGCACCCAGGCCGAGACCGCCTCGGTGGCCCGGTCGCTGGCCGCCTCGGTGGCGTCCGGCTTCGGCGAGCTGGAGGTGGTCGCCGAGGGCAACCCGCGGCTGCGGGCGGGCACCGCGGTCGCCCTGGGCAACGTCGGCGCCGCCTTCTCCGGCCGCTACACCGCCACCGGGGTGCGCCACCTGCTCGAACCGTTCCGCGGTTACCGGACCACCGTGGTGGTCAGCGCCGCCCCCGACCGCTCGCTGGCCGGCCTGACCAGCGGCGGCAACGCGCCGCCGCGCGGACCGCGGATGCCGGGCCTGGCCGTCGGCGTGGTCACCGACGTCCGCGAGCCGGGCGGCGGGCAGCGCGGCTGGGTGAAGCTGAAGTTCCCCTGGCTGGACGACACCTACGTCTCCGACTGGGTGCGCACCGTGCAGTGGGGCGGAGCCGGGGGCGGCGGCGTGGTCAGCCCCGAGGTCAACGACGAGGTGCTGGTCGGCTTCGACCAGGGCGACCTGGACAGCCCGTACGTGCTGGGCGGGCTCTACAACGGCGTGGACCGGCCCTCCCCGCACGACGTGCCGCTGGTCGACGCGGCCTCCGGCAAGGTCAACCGCCGTTCCGTGGTGTCCCGTTCGGGCCACCGGATGGAACTGCTGGACGTGCCGGGCGGCAGGTCCGGCGTCCGGCTGGCCAGCGGGGACGGCAAGCTGGAGGTCAGCCTGGACCAGCAGCGCGGCGAGATCGTGCTCACCGTCCACGGCCTCGGCGGCGCGGCCGGCAGCACGGTGCGGCTCTCCTCCGCCGGCATCACCCTGGACGCGGGCACCGGCGCGGTGAACGTGCGCGGCGGATCGGTCACCGTCCGGGGCACGACCTCCGTCACCGTGGACGGCGGCGCCCAGGCGGTGCTCAAGGGGGCGTTCGTGCACATCAACTGACGTGACGTCAAGAAGCAGTGGCAGTATGTCGAGTGGCCCGAACGAGCCCCACGAAGAAAGGTATGGACCGCCCATGCCCCCCGCAGCCCGGACCGGCGACCTCACCGACCACGGAGGCGCCCTCACCACCCCGCCGCCGGGCGCCCTCAGGGTGGCGACCGTGCTGATCGGCGGCCGCCCCGCCGCGGTGGTCGGCACCCTGCACGCCTGCGCCGTCCCCCCGCACCTGGCCCTGGGCCCCGGCAACGTGGTGGTGCCCTCCCCGGGCGCGGTCACCAGGGGCGTGGTGCTGATCGGCGGCCTGCCCGCGGCCCGCCTGGGCGACAAGACGGCCTGCGGCGCCACCGTCACCAGCGGTGCGCTCAACGTGCTGATCGGGGGCGGAGCATGAGCGGTAGCTTCATAGGCCGCGGCTGGGCCTTCCCGCTGCGGGTGAACGCCACCGGCGGCATCGGCATGGTGGACCGGGACCGGGAACTCGCGGAGGCGATCCGGCTGATCCTCGGTACCGCCCCCGGCGAGCGGCCGATGCGCCCCGAGTTCGGCTGCGGCATCCACGAGTACGTCTTCGCCCCGGGCGACGGCACCACCGCCGGGCGGATCGCCCGCGAGGTGCGCATCGCGCTGGAACGCTGGGAGCCGAGGATCGAGGTCGACGACGTGGTGATCGCCTTCGACAGCGTCGAGGAGGGCACGCTCTACATCGACGTCCACTACACCGTGCGGGCCACCAACGACCGCCGCAACCTGGTCTTCCCCTTCTACACCATCCCGGAGCACCCCGCCGTGGAGTCCGGCGCGACGGACGGGGGTGCGCGCTGATGGCCCTGCCCTCCCCGAACCTGGACGACCGCCGCTTCCAGCAGCTCGTCGACGAGGCCAAGCGGTACGTCCAGCAGCGCGCCCCGGAGTGGACCGACCACAACGTCTCCGACCCGGGCGTCACCCTGATCGAGACCTTCGCCTACCTGGTGGACCAGCTGCTCTACCGGCTGAACCGGGTGCCGGAGAAGAACTACTCCGCCTTCCTCGACCTGCTCGGCATCCGGCTCTTCCCGCCCGCCGCCGCCCGGGCCGAGGTCGACTTCTGGCTCTCCGCCCCGCAGACCGAGACGGTCCTGCTGCGGGCCGGCACCGAGGTCTCCACGCTGCGCACCGAGGCCGACGACGCGGTGGTCTTCTCCACCGCGGAGGACCTGCCGATCGTCCCCAGCTCGCTGGAGCGGATGGTCACCGTCTCCGCCTCCGGCGAGCAGTCCGACTGCACGGCCCGGCTGGCCGACGGCGCGGACGTGCAGTGCTTCCAGCCGAGCCCGGTGCCCGGGGACGCCATGCTGTTCGCCCTGCCGGCCGTGGTGCCGCGCTGCATCCTGGTCGTCCGGCTGGACAGCCGGGTGGAGGGCGTCGGCGTCGACCCGCGCCAGCCGCCACTGGCCTGGGAGGTCTGGGACGGCGCGGGCTGGGTCGCCTGCGAGACCGGCGAGGACTCCACCGGCGGCCTCAACCGGCCCGGCGAGGTGGTGGTCTTCGTGCCCGCCGGGCACACCGCCTCGGTGGCCGCCGGACAGCGGGCGGGCTGGCTGCGCTGCCGGGTCACCGAGCCGGAGCCGGGCCAGCCGTTCTACTCCGAGTCCCCGACCGTCCGCCGGGCCGAGGTGTTCACGATCGGCGGCACCGTGACCGCCGTCCACGCGCAGACCGTCACCGACGCGCCGCTCGGCGCCTCCGAGGGCGTCGCCGGCCAGCGCTTCCGGCTCGCCCGGCCGCCGGTGCTGCTCGACGGCGAACCCCCGGTGGTCGAGGTGTCGGCCGGCGACGGCTGGGACTGCTGGACGGTCGTCGAGCACTTCGGCGAGTCCTCGCCGGCCGACCGGCACGTGGTGCTGGACGCGACCACCGGCGAGTTCCTCTTCCCGCCCGCCGTCCGGGAGCCCGACGGTTCCCTGCGCGCCTTCGGTGCCGTGCCGCCCAAGGGCGCCCGGCTGCGCGTCCCGCGCTACCGCACCGGCGGCGGGACCGCGGGCAACGTGGCCCGCGGCACCATCACGGTGCTGCGCAGTTCCGTCCCGTACGTCGCCCGGGTGGACAACCGGGAGGCGGCCCGCGGCGGGGTGGACGGCGAGACCGTCGAGAACGCCAAGGCCCGCGCCCCGCACCAGTTGCGCCTGCAGGAACGTGCCGTCACGGCCGGGGACTTCGAGCTGATCGCCCGGCAGGCCGCGCCGTCCGCCGCCCGGGTCCACGTGCCGGCCGGCGGCGGCGAGGCGGGAGCGGTGCGGGTGCTGGTGGTCCCCGACGCGGTCGCGGACGAGGGCGACCGGCTGCGCTTCGAGCAGCTGATCCCCGACGAGCAGGTGCTGGCCGCGATCGCGGCCGCCCTCGACGAGCGGCGGCTGATCGGCACCCGGCTGGTCGTCCAGCCCCCCTCCTACCAGGGCGTGACGGTGGTGGCCCGGCTCACCACCCGCGCCGCCGACCCGGACCGGGTCCGCGAGGAGGTGCTCGCCGAGCTGTACCGGTACCTCAACCCGCTGTGCGGCGGCGCCGACGGCGCGGGCTGGCAGTTCGGCCGGGCGGTGCAGTACGGGGAGGTGTTCGGGGTGCTCCAGCGGGTGGCCGCGGTCGCGGACGTCGAGGAGCTGCTGCTGTTCCCGGCCGACCCGATCACCGGGCGCCGGGGCGAGCCCGCCGAGCGGGTCGACGTGCCGGCGGACGCCCTGGTCTTCTCCCACCAGCACCAGGTCGTGGTCAACGCCGTCGCCGAGGACGGTGGGTCGTGACGCGCGCCGCCGTCCCCGGACTGCCCAGCCCGCACCCGATCGGCGACCTGCTGCCCGCGCTCTACGCGGACGACGACCTCGCCCAGCGGTTCACGGCAGGCCTGGACACCGTCCTCGCCCCGGTTTTCGCGACCCTGGACAACCTGCCCGCGTACTTCCGGCCCGCCCTCGCGCCGCCCGACTTCCTGGACTGGCTGGCGTCCTGGGTCGCGGTCGAGGTCGACCCGGCCTGGCCGGTGGAGGTGCGCCGCGCGGTGGTCGAGCGCGCGGTGGAACTGCACCGCTGGCGCGGCACCCGGCGCGGCCTCACCGAACGGCTGCGGCTGGTGCTCGGCGCCGGAGCCGAGATCGTGGACGGCGAAGGCGCCTGCTGGTCCACCGACCCGGACGCCACACTGCCGGGCGTGCCGACCGACGAGGTGCTGGTCCGGGTCTGGCCGCTGGGCGACCGGGCACCGGACGAGGACCAGGTGCGGTCCGTCGTCAGGGCAGGCTGTCCCGTCCATCTGACCTGCCGGGTGGAGATCCTGCCCGGCCCACCCGGGCGAGCGGAGGACTGACGGATGCCGGTGTGCCCCGAATGCGGAACGGCCAACGGCGAGGGGGACGACTTCTGCGGCAACTGCGGCGCCTACCTCGGCTGGTCGCGCGGCACCGCCGCCGCCCCGACGGCTCCGGTCGCCCCGACGGCCGGGCCCGTGGCCGTACCCGCGCCGGCGCCTGTACCCGCGCGGGCCGAGCCCGAGCCGGCGCCCGCGCCTGCCCGGGAGCCGGCCGCCGAGCCCGCTCCGGATCCCGCGCCCGCGCCCGCTCCCGCACCCGTCGAGACCACTCGCCGGAGCGCCACGCGCCGGACGGCCCGCACGCGGGCGGAGGCCGGGGGAGCGGCCAAGGACGACGTCAGGGCAGAGGCCAAGGACGAGGCCAAGGCGGACGCCAAGGCGGAGCAGCCGCCCGCCCCGCGCGCCGAGCCCCCGGCCGTCCCCGAGCCGTCGCCCCCGCCCACCGCCGAGCCCGTCCGCCCGAGCACCGCCCCGGTGCGCCCGGGCACCGCCCCCGTACGGCCGGCCCCCGCGCGCACGCCGGCGCCCGCCCCGCAGGCCGACCCGGTGGCCGTCCAGCCCGCCAAGCCCGTCGCGCCCCGCCCGGTCAGCCGGGCGGTCGAGGCCGTCGAGACCCAGGACGGCCCGCCCTGCCCCCGGTGCGGCACGCCCAACCTGCCCGAGCGGAAGTTCTGCCGCCGCTGCGCCGCACCGCTCACCCCCACCGAGGCCGCGCCCGAACTGCCCTGGTGGCGCACCCGTTGGCCGTTCCGGCGCCGGGTCCGGATCGGCGGCTCGGGCAACGCGCTGCGCCGCACCATCGCCCTGCTCGCCCTGGCCGCGGTGGTCGTCGCCGGGATCCTGCTGTACCCGGCCGGCCAGCGGGCCTTCCAGGACGTGCTGGACAAGCTCCGCGGCACCGCGCCGATCACGCCCGCCGCCACCTCGGCGAGCGCCGCCGTCGAGGGCCATCCCGCGGCGGCCGCCGACGACGGCCTCAGCAACACCTACTGGGGCGCACCCGCGATCGGGGACTCCGTCACCTTCTCCTTCCGCACCCCGTTCCGGCTGGTGGACCTGATCGTCCACACCGGCGACTCGGTGGACCCGCAGCACTTCCGGCAGCAGGGGCGGCCGGTCGTCCTCACCCTGGAGGTCACGTCCGAGGACGGCGAGGTCCACACCCAGCAGGTGCAGCTCAACGACCAGCCGGGCCCGCAGACCGTGCCGACCGGCGTCAGCGACGTGACCCAGGTGAAGCTCACCGTCAGGGAGGCCGCCGGAACCGGCCCGGGCCGCGCCATCGCGCTCTCGGAGGTGGAGTTCTTCAAGCGCACCTGATCCCGCCGCCCGCCATCGGAGAGGTGGTCCTCCGGATCCGCTTCACGCCCAGGACCGGGCTCAGGACCCGGCCGGCGGATCCGATGCCGGTCGCCGAACTCAACGCCGCGGTACGGGCGTTGCGGGGGCGGAGCCACGCGGCACGGCTGGACGCGTGGCGGCGCGGCGTCCTCGGCGGGCTGCCCGGGGTCGTGAATTCGGCGCAGGCCGAATCAGCTCGAGGAGCGGCCCGGCGGCCCCGGAGACTGAGGACCGGGCGCCAAACGCGCCCGCTCCACCACGTCACCGTTCCCCAGGAGGTCTCCCATGCGGTTCGCCCGCAAGGCCGGCATCGCCCTCGCGGCCGGCTTCGCCGCCGTGACCACGCTCCTCGCCCCCGCGGCGAACGCCCAGTCGATCATCGAACCGGCACCGGCCGACTGCCCCGCGTACTACTTCTGCGGTTACGCGGACAGCAACTTCCACAACCTCAAGTTCAGGTTCAAGGACTGCTACCTGCAGGAGATCCCCGACGGCCTGAACAGCGGCGGGTCCTGGTACAACAACCAGTCCGCCGGCACCCGGGCGAAGATGTACGGCAAGTCCAAGAACCTGATCTACACCACGCCGGGCGCTCCCTCCAGCGACCGCTACGGCGACTGGGGCCCGGTCTGGTTCATCGACGCCTGCTGATCCCGCTCGCCACGCCGGGCCGGCCGCCGGGTGCGTACGCCGCACCCAGCGGCCGGTCCGTTCCTCCGAGCCCGGGCGGACGCCGGGACGAAACCGCGGCGCCGGACGCATGGCCCGCCCGGATCGGGCAAGGCGCCCTGGGTGGCGGCCGCGCCCCGGTGCCGGGCCGCCGTGTCGTGAGGACCGAGGAGGGCATCACCATGGTCATCCGCCATCCGTCGGAGCGCAGCCGGTCGGGCAAGGGCCGGTTCGAGCGGCTCGCGGAGGCCGCGTCGAACCTCACCAGCGCCCCGGCCTTCTACGCCCTCTGCGTCCTCCTGGTGGTCGCCTTCTACGCGGTCCACGCGGCCGGGCTGTCCGTGTCCTGGCAGATCCTGGTCGGGGACACCATGACCGCACTGAACCTGCTGCTCCTGGCCCTGCTGAAGAACACCGAGCGCCGGGCCGAGCACGCCGTCCAGCGCAAGCTCGACGCCATCGCGGTCGCGCTGCTGCGGCAGATCGACGGGCAAGTCCCCAAGGGCGCCCGCACGGAGGAGACGGAGCGCGTGCGCGCGGAACTCGACCAGGCCATCGGCATGGAGGAGGAGGTCTGAGCCGCCGGGCCGGCGCGCTGGGCCAGACGCGCCCGGAGCGGCGGCGGGACTGGGCCGAACGTGCGAGCGCCGGGGCCACGACGCCGCCGCGCCGCCTCCGCCGGGGGCGACCCCCGTACCGTGGGCGCAGCCTCCGACCGGGGCCCCGCGTCGCGCGGAGCACCGGGAACGCGGGGGAGGGTCGCGAGAAGGGGAGGGACGGTTTGCGGGCGCGTTCCGTGGCGGAGCCGGGGCAGCGGATGCCGATCCTGATCCGGTACGGCCACCGGTCCTGGCTGGTGCCCCTCGCGGTGTTCGCACTGGTGGTGGGCGTGGACGCGGGCACACCGGTCTCGTTCGCGTCCGTCAGCTGGCTGGTGATGGTCCCCGTGGTGGCCGCCGGGCTCTGCGAGCCCGCCGCCACCACGCTGTTCGCCCTCCTCGCCGTCGCCGCCTACCCGGCCCTGGACAGCATCTGGGGCAAGTCGCAGGGGACCGAGGACTTCCTGCTGGTGATCGCCGGGGCCGTGCTCTCGGTGCCGATCAGCGGCTTCCGCGCTCAGGCCGCCGCCTACGTCCGCCATCTGCAGGGCGTGGCCGAGACGACCCGGCAGGTGGTGCTGCGCCCGGTGCCGCCGGGGTGGGGCGGGGTGGACTCGGCGGCGCGCTACCTGGCCGCGGACGTCGAGGCCCGGGTGGGCGGCGACTTCTACGACGTGCTGGCGACCCCGTTCGGGGCGCGGGTGATCCTCGGCGACGTCCAGGGCAAGGGCCTGCCGGCCGTCTCCGCGGCGGCGGCCCTGGTGGGCTGCTTCCGGGAGGCCGCCTTCCACGAGGCGGACCTCGCCACCGTCGCGGCCTGGCTGGAGGAGCGGCTGCACCGGCAGAACGTGCTGGTGGAGCGCTTGGGGGAGCGGGAGGAGCGGTTCGCCACGGCGGTGGTCATCTGGTTCCCCGTCGACGCGCCGGGGGAGGTGGAGGTGGTCAACTTCGGCCACGACAGCCCCCACGTGCTCGGCCCCGCGGGGGTGCGGCAGCTGCCGCCGGGCGACGGCGCGCCGATCGGGCTGGCCCAGCTGGCCGGCGGGCTGCCGGAGGTGCGGCGGCTGCGCCTGGGCCCGGACGAGACGGTCCTGATCGTCTCGGACGGGGTGACCGAGGCCCGCGACCGGGCGGGTGTCTTCTTCTCCCTGCGGGACCACCTGGAGCGGCTGGCCGGCACTCCGGGGGCGGCCGACCCCGGGCGCCTGGTCGACGAGGTGGCCGCCGCGGTCGTCCGGCACACCGGCGGCCGGCTGGCGGACGACACCGCGCTGCTCGCCGTCCGGACGGCGCCGGTGGAGGCGCCCGGCGCGGGCGGCGGTCAGACCGGGGGGACGGGCCGCAGCCGGTAGCCGTCCCCGTGGGCGAGGACGTGCCCGGCGGTGGGCGGGGCGAAGTGGGTGCCCAGCAGCAGGGTGTCCGTGCCGGCGAGGGAGGCCAGCAGGTCCCGTCGGGTGGCCTCCGACCGCCGGGGGTCGATGTCGACGCAGGCGCCGATGGCGGGGTGGGCGAGCTGGACGGGGTGGTGGACGCAGTCGCCGGTGATCAGCGCCGTCCGGCCCCGGCTGGTCAGCTCGACGGCGACCTGGCCGGGGGTGTGGCCGGGGGTGGGGAGCAGGCGCAGGCCGGGGAGGAGCCGCAGGCCCTCGGCCGGGACGTCGACCAGGTCCAGCAGGCCGGCCCGTTCGACCGGGAGCACGGAGTCGCGGAACATCTGCCGGCGCGCCTCCTCCATGGCGTAGCCGGCCCAGAACTCCCGTTCGGCCCGGGCGGTGACGTACCGCGCGCGGGGGAAGGTGGGCACCCAGGCGCCGTCCGCCTCCCGGGTGTTCCAGCCGACGTGGTCGGCGTGGAGGTGGGTGAGGACCACGAGGTCGACGGAGTCCGGCGGGAAGCCGGCGGCGGCGAGGCGCCGCGGGTAGTCGGTGCGCAGGTCGTGCCAGGCCGGGTCGGCCCGCTGCTTGCCGTTGCCGATGCCGGTGTCGACGAGCACCCTCAGCCCGTCCAGCACGAAGGCGAAGCTGTGGCTGTGCAGGCGCGGCACGCCGTCGGCGTCGGCGAAGTGGGGGCGCAGCCAGTCCTGGCCGGCCACCACCTCGGGGGTGGCGCCGGGCAGCAGCCACCGTCCGGTGGCGGGCGGCAGCGGGACCTCGTCGATGCGGTGGACGGTGAGGTCGCCGACCGTCCAGGACGGGGTAGGGGCAGTGGGCATGGGGGGAGGCTCCTCCGCTGTAAAAGCCATTCGTTTGCGTTAGTGCGACGGTAGAACCTACAGTCGCGTTAACGCAAACTCTTAGCTTTTGCTGCGGCGGGCGCCTCGCTCGGCGACCCCGCCCCCCGCCTTCCGTCCCGCCCGAACGATCAGGAGCTCGTCCATGTCCTCCCCCGAACTCACCCCGCCCGAGGCGGCCCGCTGGGCCGCCCGGGCCGGACTCGACCTCCCCGCCGAGCGCCACGCAGAGGTCGCGGCCACCGCCGAGCACATCCGTTCCGTCGTCGCCGTCCTGCGCGAGCTGGACTTCGGGGACACCCCGCCCGCCGCCGCCTACCGGGCGGGAGAGGAGCACCCCGATGCGGCCGTATGAGCTGACCCTCGCCGCCGCCGCGACCGAGATCCGGGAGCGGCGGCTGTCCCCCGTGGAGCTGGTCGACTCCGTCCTCGGCCGCATCGACCGGGTGGAGCCGCACCTCGGCGCGTACGTCGCCGTCGCCGCCGAGCAGGCCCGCGACGCGGCGCGCGAGGCCGAGCGGGAGATCGCCCGGGGCCGCTACCGGGGGCCGCTGCACGGCGTCCCGGTCGGGCTCAAGGACCTGATCGACGTCGCCGGAACGCCCACCACCGCCAGCTCCCGGGTCCGCGACGGCCACCGCGCGGCCGCCGACAGCACCGTCGCCGCCCGGCTGCGGGCGGCCGGCGCCGTCCTGGCCGGCAAGACCCACACCCACGAGTTCGCCTACGGCCTGACCACCCCGCAGACCGGCAACGCCTGGGACGGCGGCCGGGTCGCCGGAGGCTCCAGCGGCGGATCCGCCGTCGCGGTGGCCGCCGGGACGGCGACCTTCGCCCTCGGCACCGACACCGGCGGCTCGATCCGGGTGCCCGCCGCGCTGAACGGGGTGGTCGGCCTCAAGCCCACCTACGGGCTGGTGCCCCGGCACGGCGTGACCTCGCTGTCCTGGTCGCTCGACCACGTCGGGCCGATCACCCGCACCGTCGAGGACGCCGCGCTGGTCCTGGCCGCCCTGGCCGGGCACGACCCGCGCGACCCGGCCTCGGTGGCCTCCCCCGCCGTCGACTACCGGCCGGAGCGGGAGCCGGACCTGACGGGCGTGCGGGTCGGCGTGCCGCGCGACCACTACGTCGACCACGTCGACGCCGAGGTGGCGGACGCCGTCCACCGCGCCGTCGCGCAGCTGGAGGCGCTCGGCGCCCGGCCCGTCGAGGTCGGCATCCCGATGGCCCGCTACCTCGTGCCCACCCTCTGGGGCCTGACCGCGCCGGAGGCCGCCGCCTACCACGCGCGCACGCTGCGCACCGTGCCCGAGCTGTACCAGGCGGACGTCCGGGTCCTGCTGGAGGCCGGCGAACTGATCGGCGCGGGCGACTACCTGCGGGCCCAGCGCGCCCGGACGCTGATCCGGGCGGCGTGGGCGCAGGCCCTGGCGGAGGTCGACGTGATCGCCGCCCCGACGGTGCCGACGACGGCGGTCCGGGCCGGCCAGCAGGCGGTCGGCTGGCCGGACGGCACTACCGAGAGCATCTCGGACGCCTACGTCCGGCTCTCCGCCCCGGCCAACGTCACCGGCGTCCCCGCGCTGTCCGTCCCGGCCGGCCGCGACGCGGCCGGCCTGCCGATCGGCCTGCAGCTGCTCGGGCGGCCGTTCGACGAGCGGACGCTGCTGCGGGTGGGCCACGCCTACGAGCGGACGCAGCCCGCGTGGACGCCCGCCCCGGTGGTCTGAACCCTCCCGGCCCAGGAGGGCTCGCTCCGCGCCCCGTCTTAACGCAATGCGCGGCGCTTTAAGATGACGGTATGAGTCCTCGGCAGATGGTCCGCCCGGGCGGGCGCAGCGCCCGGGTCCAGGAAGCGGTGCACACCGCGGTGCGCGAGCTGCTCGCGGAGGTCGGCCGCGAGCAGCTCACCGTGCCGATGGTCGCCCAGCGGGCCGGAGTCACCCCGTCCACCGTCTACCGCCGGTGGGGCGACCTCGCCGAACTGCTGTCGGACGTCGCGGTGGAGCGGCTGCGCCCCGACACCGAGCCGCAGGACCGCGGCGACCTGCGCACCGACCTCACGGCCTGGACCGAACAGTTCCTGGACGAGATGGGCTCCGCCTCCGGCCGCGCCTACGTCCGCGACGCCCTGCTCGGCGACCCGGACGGCGGCAACGCCGGCCAGTGCTCGGCGTACGCCGCCGAGCAGCTCGACCTCGTCCTCGCCCGGGCCCGCGCCCGCGGCGAGGACGCCCCCGGGGTCGAGACCGCCATGGACCGCCTCGTCGCCCCCCTGATGTACCGCATCCTCTTCCGCCCCTCCGGCCTCGACGCCGCCTACGCCCGCCGCCTGGTGGCCGGTCTCCTCGACGCGCCGGACGCCCCGTGAACCGACCTGAGTGACCGTCAAACCCCTTGGCCGGAACCCGGATGTGCGCGGTGCCGCCCGGACCCGTGCGTCCCGGCCGTGCTCGGCGGACACGGGGGCGTGGGCGAGCCGGCCGCGGCCGGCCTCGGGGGCCGGAACGGACGTGCAGACGGGCCATGGCGGCGCCTCCGGGATCGCGTGCGGATCGGGCGCCGGCCAGTACACACCGGGCCACCGACACCGCCGCCGGTGGGGCCGTCAGCTCGCGCCCATCAGGCGGTACATGCCGATCGAGTCGTGGGCGGCGGTGTCCGCGAAGCCGAACTTCTCGTAGAGGAAGCGCGCGGGGCCGTCCGCGATCAGCGAGACGTACGCGGTGGCGGGTGCCCGGCGCTCCAACTCCTCGGTGAGCGCGGCCATGATGCGCTGGCCGAGGCCGCGGCCCTGGTGGGCGGGGTGGACGCAGATGTCGGTGACCTGGAACGCGGTGCCGCCGTCGCCGATGATCCGCCCCATGCCGACGGGCTCGCCCTCGTGGTGGAGGACCACGCCGTACCAGGTGTTGGGGAGGGCGAGGGCGACCGCCTCGGGGGCCTTGTCGGAGAGGCCGGCGTCGGTGCGCAGGCGGCGGAAGACCTCGACGGTGGGGACGCCGGGACGGATCTCGTAAGGGTCACTAATCGGCTGCATGGCTTACATGCTACCCGCTCGGCCCTGCCGGCCGGCCCCGGCCGCTCGGGTGAACGCGCGGCACGACATGCCGCACCGGGCGGGGGGCCGCGGGGGCGGGGGCGATGATCGCCGGGTTCCCGGAGCCCACCCCGTCGGAGGCGGACATGCGGATTCCTCTCCTCGCCGGCGCGTTCCACGGCCTCGGCCGACGGCCGCGCGCCGAACGGCCGCCCGTGGAGGTGGGGGCGTGACGGCACTCGGCTTCGCCTGCACCGGCGTGCGCTCCGACCCGTACGCGGCCGGGCCGACCCTGGTGTTCCGGCTGCGGATCACCGCCCCGGCCGACACCCGGGTGCACGCCCTCGCGCTCCACTGCCAGCTGCGGATCGAACCCGGCCACCGGCCGTACGGCGACACCGAGAGCGGGCGGCTGACCGACCAGTTCGGCGGGCGGGAGCGCTGGGCGGCCACGCTCCACCCGATCCGGCTCGCCACCGTGCCGCTGCTGGTGCCCGGCTTCACCGGCGCCACCGAGATCGACCTCGTGGTGCCCTGCACCTACGACCAGGAGGTCGCCTCGGCCCGCTACTTCCGGGCGCTGGACGGCGGCGAGGTGCCGATGCTGCTGCTCTTCTCCGGCACCGCCTTCGCCGGCCCCGACGGCTTCCAGGTCAGCCCGGTGCCCTGGGACCGCGAGGCCCGGGTGCGGATGCCGGTGCGGGTCTGGCGGGAGGCGATCGACCGGCACTTCCCCGACAGCGGCTGGCTGCGGCTGCCGGACGACGTCATCGACGAGCTGCTGGCCTACCGCTCCCGGCGGGCCCTGCCCTCCTGGGAGGCGACGGTGCGCGAGCTGCTCGCGGCGGCGGCGATCGGCGGGACGGCCCCGTGAGCGGCTACCCGGAACGGATCGCGCACGGCTTCGCGGCCGCCCGGCGGATCGCCGACGCGGTGCTGCTGGAGGGCCACGCGCTCTCCCCGCACCGCGCCCCGGCGGCCGAGGGCCGGCTGGGCCGGCAGTCCGGGGTCCTGGTGCCGCCGGAGTACACCGCGCAGGGCGGCGAGCACTCCCACCAGCGCACCGACTGCCTGATGGAGGCGCGCGGCGGGGACGTGCTGGCGGTCGAGCTGCGCTTCCTGCGGGTCCAGCGGCGCACCGTCGAACGGGCCACCGTCGCCGGCTTCGAGTCCGTGGAGCGGTTGGAGCTGGCGGACCGGGAGCTCGTCGAGGGGTCCGAGGGGGCCGAGGAGCGGTTCGAACTCGTCTTTCCCGTCGAGGAGTTGGAAGAGGGGGTGGTGCAGCGGGCGTTCCGGCTGCCCGGCGTCGGCGAGACCGGGCTGGTGCACGAGCGCGGCGCCGTCGTCGGCCGGGTGGTGCGGCGGCGCGAACAGGTCGACGGCCTGGTCCGGTTGCGGGCCGAGGCGGTGCCCGGCCCGTACCGGGCGCAGCGGTTGGTCGTGGACGTGGAGAACGCCTCCGCCTGGATGCCGCCCCGCCGGGCCACCCGCGACCAGGCGCTGCCGCGCTCACTGGTCTCCACCCACCTGCTGCTCGGGCTGGAGCACGGCACCTTCCTGTCGGTCGCCGACCCGCCCGAGTGGGCCCGCCCGGCCGTCGAGCGGTGCCGCAACGAGCGCACCTGGCCGGTGCTGGCCGGGCCGGACGGCGGACGCCGGGTGGTGCTGTCCTCGCCGATCGTCCTGGAGGACCACCCGCGGATCGCCCCAGATGGCCTCGGCAGCAGGAAACCGGAGGCCCGGGGCGTCGACGAGCGGGCCGAACGGCCCTGACGGCCCCCCGGGGGCGCGGGTGCGGTGGCGGGCGCGGCGCCGGAGAGGGGGTCAGCCCAGGAAGCGGCGCAGCGAATCCGCCAGGGCGCGCACGAAGCCCTCCCGGACCTCCTCGGCGACCAGGTCGAGGGACAGGTACGGGTTGAGGTCCTCCAGCTCGACCAGGAGCAGCCGCCCGTCCGGCGCGCGGCAGGCGTCCACCCGCTGGATGCCGTGGGCGAGGGTGTTCCACCCGACGAAGCCCCGGGCGAACTCCAGGTCGGCGGCGCTCGGCCGGTAGGGCTCCAGCACCCAGCGGCGGGTCGGGTCGGGTGTGTGGAGGGCGTACTGGAAGGCGTCGTCCACGAAGTAGAAGGACACCTCGTAGCGGAAGTCGATCCGCGGCTGGACCAGCACCTCGCCCCAGGCGAGGGCGTCCAGCTCGCCGCGGGTGAGGAAGCGCAGGCCGATGCTGTCGGCGCCCTCCCGGGGCTTGACCGCGTAGCGGTCGGCGGCGGGCAGCCGGCCGAGGTCCTGCGGGCGGTCGACGGTGGGGATGACCGGGTACCCCTCCTCGGTGAGGTCCAGCAGGTACCGCTTCCCGGCCATGTCGCCCCGCCCGGTCAGCGGGTTGTAGACCCGCACGCCGTCGGCCAGCGCCCGGGCGCGGAACCGGGCGTACTCCTCCCGGTAGTGCAGCACCGGCCCGCTGTTGCGCACCACGACCGCGTCGAAGCGCCCCATCAGCGCCCGGGCGTCCAGCGGGTGGCACAGGGCCAGGTCGAACCACTCCCGCAGCCGGGAGGTGAGGAGGACGTCCTCATCGCCGTACCGGCGCCCGCGGGCCGGGTAGGCCAGGTCGGTCACGTACAGCAGGCTGGGCCGGTCGGGCACGGGCACTCCCTCGGTCGGTGGGCGGAGGGGTGAATCTACCGTCCTCCGTCCGGACCCCCGGGGACGAGGGCCTCACATCCGGGACCTCAGCACGTCGACCTCGCAGCCCGGCGCGGACGGGTCGAAACCGTGCTCGACCAGCCAGCGGACCACCAGCAGGCTCCGAAACGACCACCACGCCCGGATCACGTCGACGTCGACGTCGGTGCCGTACCCGGCGAGGACGTCGGCGAGGCGCTCCTCGTGTCCGAGGGTCAGGACGGCGAGGTCGAACAGGGCGTCACCGCGGGCCGCCTCGGACCAGTCGATGAAGCCGGTGACCTCGTCGCCGTCGACGAACACATGGGTGATCTGCAGGTCCCCGTGGGTGAACACCGGCGTCCACGGCCGGAGCGCGCGCTCGGCGATCCGGCGGTTGCGGATGACCAGGTCGGCGGGCAGGACGCCGTTCGCCAGGAGCCACTCGCACTCGCCGTCGAGCTCCGCCGCCAACGCGTCGACGCCCCGGCCGGGCCAGGGCGGCAACGGCGCCTCGTGCAGGGCCCGGACGGCGGCGCCCGCGGCGACCCAGGCCGCCCGCGACGCGGTCGACGGCTCGCCGAGGCGGCCGAGCGCCGTCCCGGGGAGGGCGGCGATCGCGAGCACCGGTGGCCTGCGCCACAGGACTTCGGGGGTCGGCACCGGCGCGAGGGCCATCGCCTCGACCTCGACGTCGGTGCGCGCGGGGTCGCCGTCCACCTTCAGGAACACGTCGCCGACGCGCAGGGTCGCGCGCTCGGCGTGGGCGACGACGACCTCGACCTCATCCATGGCGCCCAGTATCGCGGGGCGGCCGTCGGCGGCGCCGGGAATATCGCGTACGACAGCGGCGGCGGGGGCGGGCGGGGGCGCGTGTGTTCGGGATCCCGCGCCTGTCGGGCGGTCAGTTCCCGTCCCGGCCCGAGGGTCTGGTGTAGAGGGCGGCGGCGCGGCGGGCGGCGTCGGTCAGGCGGGCGCGGAGGTCGGGAGGGTCGAGGACCTCGGCCTCCGGGCCGAGGCGGAGGAGTTCGAGATAGCCGATGTCCCAGGTCTCGACCGGCAGGGTCACGGTGACCCAGCCGTCGGCGTCCGGGGCGCCCGCGGTGGCGAGGGCGTCGGCGGCGACGGTGGGTTCCAGCAGGACGGCGAGGTTCTCGACGGCGACGGGGCTCAGGCGGACCACGGCCCGCTCGCGCAGCATGGCGCGGGTGAACTCCCGTGCCGCGGTGGCCCAGTGGTCGGCGAGGTTGAACTCCGGGTCGCGCTCGAAGCGTTCGTCGCCGGCCTCGGCGGTCTCGAAGCGGTCGACGCGGTACGAGCCGATCCGGCCGGACGGGCCGCGCGCCGCCAGGTACCACCGGCCGGCCTTCAGGACCAGGCCGTACGGCTCCAGCCGCCGCTCCCGGGTGCCGCCGCGCGCCGCGTAGCGGCCGTGGAGCATGCGGTCCTCCCACACGGCGCGCGACACCTCGGCGAGCAGCGGCGGCGCCTCGGCGTCGCGGAACCAGGCCGGTGCGTCGAGGTGGAAGCGCCGGGTGGCGGCGGCGGGGGCGTCGCCCAGGGCGGCGGCGACCTTCAGCCGTGCGGCGAGGGCGTGCCCGGCCAGGCCCATGTCGCGCAACGGGCCCGGGAGTCCGGCCAGGTGCAGGACTTCGGCCTCGGCGCGTTCGAGGCCGGTGAGGCGGGTGCGGTAGCCGTCGACGAGCCGGTAGCCCCCGCCGCGGCCGCGGTCGGCGTACACCGGCACGCCGGCCTCGACCAGGGCGGCGACGTCCCGCTGCACGGTGCGTTCGGAGACCTCCAGCTCGGCGGCGAGCTCCGCGGCGGTCATCGCCCGCCGGCTCTGGAGGAGCAGCAGCAGCGCGATCGTCCGGCTCGCCCGCACGTCGTTCCCTCCGTCGCCCGTCGTCGGTGCGCGCCCGGTGGTACGCCGGCCGCGCGGGACCATTCTCGCCGGGCGCGGCGGCCCGGCCCGCCCCGGCCGCGGGGGCGGGCCGACCGTCGGCGCCGGGCGTCCGGCGGGGCGGGCCTGCACGGCCGGCGGTGCGCGGTGCTCAGGCGCAGGAGGCCCCGGCCGGGTCCGGGGCCGGCACGGGCGGGGTCACACCTGGCCGGCCTCGCCCGGCTTCCCGCCGAGCTCGGCGGGGTCGGCGGCGAACACGGCCATCCACTGCGGGTGCAGCCGGTAGTAGACCACGTCGTTGTCCCAGTCGAAGGCGTCGTCGCCGTAGAAGTCCTGGAAGTACGCGAGCAGTTCCGGCCAGTCGGCGGCCGGCTCGCCGCCGTGGGGGTTGAGGACCTCCACGGTGCCGTGGGTGAACACGCCCAGCTCCTCCCCGCGCAGGTGCGCGGCGCTGACGGCGGGCCGGGCGGCGAGGTGCCGGGCCTTGGCGGCGCCGACCGCGGTGCCGAAGTGCCACTTCCCGTGCAGGAAGTGCCCGTCCACACCGCTGATCCGCGGCTCGCCCTTGGCCGTCACGGTGGACAGCGCGAGCGTGCACATGCCGGTGAGCACGCCGGTGAGCTGCTCGGCGGTGAGCGTGCGCTCGCTGCTGATGATCGACCGCAGGTGGGCCGTGGAGCGGGCGAGCGAGGCGTCGAGGAGGGCCTGGAGCCGGTGCAGCTCGTCGGGTGTTTCGCGCATGGGGTTCCCTTGTCCGTTCGTCGTCCCGGCCGGTGCCACCACGGCGCCGACCGGCACCCCCACTGTCCCGGTGAAACCCGACATCCTCTGTCGGGTTTCCCGCGCGGCCTCGGCGACGGGCCGCACCGACCGGGCCGCACCGACCGGGCCGCACGGACCGGGGCCGCCGACCGGGGCCGCCGACCCGGGCGTCCCCACCGTCCGTCCCTATCGCAGCACGGATTCCAGGAAGTCGCTGCCGAGCCGGGCCACGACCGCGTTGTCGAGCTGGTGGAGGACGTAGCGGCCCCGCCGCCGGGTGGTGACCAGCCCGGCCTTCTTCAGCACGGCGAGGTGGCGGGACACCTCGGGGGCGGTGACGCCGTACGCGTCGGCCAGCTCGTTCGTCGAGTAGCTGCCGCGCGCGAGGTTGCGGCACAGGCGCATCCGCAGCGGATGGGTCAGCGCGTCCAGGCGCAGCCTGACCGCCTCCACGGACTCGGCGCCGCCGATCTCGTGGGCGGCGGCCGGGTACTGGATCACCGGCTGCCAGCCCGGCCCGTACAGGGTGAACAGGTGCGGCCAGCCGAAGGCGGTCGGCAGCAGGGTGACGGCGCTGTCCCCGGCCCGGGTGCGGCCGTGGAGCAGCTTGTCGACCACGATGCGGCTGCCGTGCTCGTCCTCTTCCAGGCTCAGCGCCGGGGACGCAGCCGCGAGCGCCTCCGCCAGGCCCTTGCGGCGCAGCAGCTCGGTCTTGTGCTGGGCGTCGGCGGCGAGCTGGGCGCGGACCCGGCGCCAGGTGTCGGCGAAGAACGCCTGGTCGCAGTCCTCCAGGAGGCGCCGGATCCACGCCCGGGTGGCGGTGGGGTCGGCGAGCATCCGCTCGACGAACGCCGCCTGGCGCGGGCCGCGCGCCGCCGCCAGGTCGAGCGCGCGGCGCCGCGCCCACGCGTCGACCAGCGGCGACGGCAGGCCCTTCGGGTAGTGGCTGGTGCTGCAGGAGATCTCCAGGGCCGTGCCGACGAACCTCTCGTCGTCCATGCGGTCGAGGTCGTCCAGCTCCTCGGCGAGGGTCTGCCGGGGTCGGGCCGGCATCAGGAAGTCGGAGCGCGTCGACCGCCACATGAACTCGGCCTCCAGCAGTCGGTCGGCCAGCTCCGGTGCGAGCGCGGCGGAGGTCGCCGTCGTCCACGCGTGCAGCCGCGCGTGGTGGGCGGGTTCGGCCAGCGCGTGCAGCGCGTTGCCGAGCTCGGCCAGCGGCGAGGGGCAGAAGGTGATCCGCTCGTGCGGCAGTCCGGTGATGTCGATGGTCACGCTCACCCCCCTATGGTGCAGGGCCTCTGACGTGCGGGTTCGGGCGGGGGGAGCGGTCGCGCCATTTGACGGGGGCCGTCAATCGACGGGACTTGCCGGGCGGTCGGGGTGCACGGTGGGCGCATGAACGCACTGCAGCAGCACCTCCTCGACAGTCACCGGGCCGCCCAGCACGCCGAACCGGCCCCGCCCGTCCCCGGCACCCACGACGTCGAGGTGCTGCGCGCGGCCCGCGACCGGCGCCGCTTCGAGGCGGTCCTCGCCGGCCGCCCGGCCACCGGCCGCCTCCGGCTGGCGCTGCGCCTGGCCCTCCGCCGCCGGCTGCGCCCCCGGGCATGCTAGGGCCGGCGGACCTGGTGGAGGCCCCGCCGCCGGGGGAAGTGCCGAGCTCGGCGGGCCGGGCGGCAGGGCCGGCGCGGGCGGTCCGCAGCGGGGTCCTGGCCAGGTGGCCGAGGGCCACATCGGGAGGCCGGGGGTGTGGGCGACCGACATAGGGAGGGGCACTTCGACAGCCCTAGGGTGTCCCGGACCGGACACCTCGGCGTGGAGGAGTGAACGCGTATGCGAAGAGGACTGGGCTGGGTGCTCGCGGGCGTGCTGGCGCTGGTCGGTGCGGCCGTCCCGGCGGTGCCGGCGGTGGCCGCCACGGCCGCGGTGCCGTCCCACCTGACCCTGGAGGCGACGTACGGCAGCGTCGCCAACGGCTGGGAACGCGTCGAGCGCTACCTCGACACCACCACCGGCTTCCGGCAGGAGCAGTACCCGCCGGACGGCCGCGGCGACCAGGACGGCCAGCGGCTGACCTTCTTCGGCGGCGTCAAGCAGCCCTACTCCGGCCGCTTCCTGCTCTACTCGGCCCCGGGCTGGAACACCGGCTCGCACCAGGTCCCGGTGCTGCTGGTGCACGGCGCCAACGACAACCCGGACCGCGCCTGGGCCAACCCCGGCGAGTCCGGTGGCTACGGCTGCGGCTCCGCCTCCTGCCCGAACACCGGGCTGATGCAGAACCTGGCCGGGCGGGGCTACCGGGTCTTCGCGATCGGCTTCGCGCACAAGCAGGGCGACAACCTGATGCAGGCCCAGGAGGTCGGCGACGCCGTCGCGCTGATCCGGGCCAAGCTCGGTGTCCCGCAGGTGGACGTGGTGGGCTGGAGCAAGGGCGAGATGTCCTCGCGGGCCTACGTGTCCTCGGTGAAGCCCTCCTGGGGCCGCCCCTACGCGGGCGACGTGCGCAAGCTGATCACCCTCGGCGGCCCGAACGGCGGCTACGACTACCCGTTCGCGCACGGCTGGGCGCACGACTTCTCGATCTGGCCGCAGTGCGGCGGTGCCGTCAACGCCCCGTCCCCGCACCTGCGGATGACCTGCTACGGCACCTACACCTCGCACCCGGAGTTCTCCTTCACCCCCACCAGCGGCTATGACGTCTACCCCGGGCAGCGGCAGATGCTGGCCCGCTGGGACTCGGTGTTCGGCATCGACCAGACCCAGCAGGACTGGTACACGACCTACCACGGCGGCCAGGGCTTCTTCACCGACGGCGGCGGCATCCAGGCCGCGATCAACGCCGGCTCGCTGATCGTCCCGCTGCAGCAGGCCGGGGTCCCGTCCTCGGTGACGTCGTACCTGCTGGCCGGCGGCACGCCCAGCATCGTCGGGATCTTCAACGAGAACCGCGGGCCCAGCGACGGCGTGGTCTTCGTCGCCAGCGCGCTGGACACCACCGGCTTCGGCACCGTCGGCGGGACCGCGCTGATCACCCTCGCCAACCACCTGCAACTCGGCTGGGACAGCGCGGCGAGCGCGCAGGTCGCCGGCTGGCTGAACTGAGGACCACCCGGATGATCACCGAACGACCGGTCGCCACCGACCGGCTCACCGTGAACCACGCCGAGATCGAGGGCCGCACCGGGGAACCGGTGGTCCTGGTGCACGGCAACGTCTCCTCCGGCGTCTTCTGGCACCCGACCATGACCGCCCTCCCCGAGCGCTACCGTCCGCTGGCGCCGGACCTGCGCGGCTTCGGCGGCACCGAGCCGCTGCCGGTGGACGCCACCCGGGGGCTGCGCGACCACAGCGAGGACCTGCTCTCCTACCTCCGGACGCTGGAACTCGGCCCGGTCCACCTGGTCGGCTGGAGCATGGGCGGCGGTGTGGTGCTGCAACTGCTGCGCGACCACCCGGACCTGGTCCGCTCGCTCACCCTGGTCAACCCGGTCTCCCCGTACGGCTTCGGCGGCACCCACGGGGTGGACGGGCGGCTCAACTCGCCCGACGGGGCGGGCTCGGGCGCCGGCGGTGCGGCCGCCGAGTTCGTCCGGCTGCTGCGCGAGGGCGAACTCGGCGCCGAGTCGCCGTTCGCGCCGCGCTCGGTGCTGAACAGCGCCTACGTCAGCGAGCCGCTGGCGGAGCCGGACCCCTTCGTGGCCGCGATGCTGACCACCCGGACCGGGGAGGACCACTACCCGGGCGACAGCCGCACCAGCGACGCCTGGCCCGGCTTCGCCCCCGGCGGACGCGGGGTGCTCAACTCGATGGCGCCGACCCACTTCCGGATCGACGACCTGGAAGTGGTCGAGCCGAAGCCGCCGATCCTGTGGATCCGCGGTACGGCCGACGTGATCGTCTCGGACACCTCGCTCTTCGACCTGGCCCACCTGGGGGCGGTCGGCGCGGTCCCGGGCTGGCCCGGCGCCGACACCTGCCCGGCACAGCCCATGGTGGCGCAGACCCGCGCCGTCCTGGACCGCTACGCCGCCGCCGGCGGGCGGGTGCGCGAGGTCGCGGTCGAAGGCGCCGGGCACAGCGTGCAGCTGGAACGGCCGACGGAGTTCCTGACGGCGCTGGTGGAGGCGCTGGACGGGGCGTGACCGGGACGGCCGGCGCGGAACGGCCGGTACGGGTGCGGCGTGAGCGGCTCGGCGTTGAGCGGCTCACGGCGAACGGCCGGTCGACCTTCGGGTCGACCGGCCGTTCCGTGTCGGCGTCCCGGCGTTCCGGCGTCCCGGCGTTCCGGTGGCCGCACGGCAGCGTCGGCGCCGCGCCGGAGGGATCGTCACCCTCGCCCCGGAGCGCCGAAGTCGGTCCGGGGCGGTCCGGGCCGGGGGCGGGGGTCGAGGAGCCAGGTCACCGGGCGGGCGGGGTCCTGGTCGTAGCGGCAGGAAGCGCCGGTGCGGACGGTGTCGCGCAGAAGCCTTGCCAGTGGGGCGTCGTGGCGGGCGACGCGGTCCAGAGCGGCGACGACGGCCTTGCGCACGGCGACCCGGGCGCGTTCGTCGGTGGAGCCGAAGCGTCGCCGGCGCCCGCCGAGACCGGTGGCGGCGCGGATCTCGTCCAGCAGCGCCTCGCGTTCCAGCCGCAGCCGGTCGAGGCGGCCCTGGTCGGCCCACTCGGCGGCGTCGTCCAGTTCGGCGTCGATGTCGTCCAACCGGCGGTGGTAGGCGGCCAGGGCCTGCCGGTCGGCGATCTCCCCGGTGTCGGACTCGGTGACGGCGAGCCCCGGGTGGCCGCTCGCCGTGGCCGCGAGCTCGCCCGCGCTCACGTCGGTGCCCGGACGGCCGAGCAGCGTCCGCAGATGGTGCAGCCCCCTGAGGTCGGGCAGCGCGAACGTCGCGCCCTCCTCGCCGACGAGCCAGCCGGGCTCGTCGGCGCGGTCCTGGCCCGGGCCAGGACCCGCACCCGGGGCCGGCCCCGGGTGCAGGTGCACGGTGCGGGGACGGGCGGTCGGCGGGGGAGCGGGTTCGGCGAGCCGGCGCGACCACCAGCCGGCGCCGATCCGCCGGTAGGCGGCGACCGCGGCCCCGCGCGCCGAGGCCGCTCCGGGGAGTCCGAGGGCCGCCAGCGCGCGGTGGACGTAGTCGTCGACCACGCCGTGGAAGGTGACGGCCCCGGCGTTGAGCACGGCCCGGCCGGTGAACGGCGCGAGGAGCCGGGCGCCCTCGGCGGCGAGGTCGTGGCGGTGCAGCGTGGCGGCGACCTCGCTGAGGCAGGCGACGGTGAGCAGGAAGTCGACGTCGCGCGGCACCTTCGCGAACCCCGCGCCGGCGAGCAGGTCGAGCAGCCGCCGGGCCCGTCCGTCCTCACCGGCTGCCAGCCGGAGGACGGCCGCCTCGGCGGAGACCGACGGCACGCCCTCGGCCGCGCCGAACTCCTCGAAGGCGGCGGCCTCCCGCCGCAGCGCCGCCACGTCGCCCGACTGCCGTGCGCGGGCGGCCGCGAGGCTGTGAAGGACGGCGTCGAGGTCGGGCTCGGCCGCCTCGGCACCCAGCTCCCGGGCGGTGGCCATCAGACGGTCGGCCGTGTCGATCTCGTCGTGGACGAGGGCGAGCGCGGCGCGGCGGGAGGCGGCGAAGAAGGCCGGGCGCGCCCGGCCGGACTCTTCGGCGAGGGTGTCGAGCGCGCGCAGCTGACGCTGCACGGCGACGAGGTCCAGGCACTCCCACGCGGTGGTCAGCCGCCACAGGTGGCCGGTCAGCCGGCGCTCGGGGTCGGTCAGGTGCGCCGTCGTGTCGGCCAGGCGCTCGGCGAGGGCCAGCCGTTCCGCGAAGTCGTCCGGCCCCCAGTGCGCGACCAGCGCGGCGTCCAGGACCTCGGCGAGGACCGCGGGATCGCCCAGGCCGTCCGCGACGGCCACCGCCTCCCGTGCGAAGGCGACCGCCCGGCCCGCGTCGCCCCCGTACACCCAGGCCCGGGCCAGGGCGGCGGCCAGCCGGCACCGGCTCGCCGGGGAGACGGCCGCCGCGTACGCCTCGTGGATCAGCGCCGGGACCTGCCCCGGATGGACCCCGAAGCGCAGGCCCGACGGCAGTTCGAGCGCCGTCGCGGCCATGAGTTCGGCGTCCCCGGTCGCACGTGCCCGCTCGTAAGCCGCCAGCAGTCCGGCCCGGGTGTCGGCTGCTCGGACCGACCCGGCCTCCATAGCCAGATCGTACGGCGGGCCGGGAGGCGGCGCTCAGGGCCGCAGCAGGCGTACGGCCCGTGCGTGCTCGGCCACGCGGGCGCGGTCCCAGTCGCCGGTGCAGTACACCGACAGATCGGAGATCGAGCCCTCGGACACGTCGGCGCGGAACAGTTCCCGGCAGTACCAGGAGTCCCCGTCCTGCTCCCACCGCTCCTCGACCTCCAGCACGAAGCCGGTCGGGGTCGGGTCGAACCGGGACCTCGGGACCCGGCCCGGCCCCGGGTGCCCGGCGCGGCGCAGGGCGACCACGTCGTCGACCCCGCGTGCCTGCAGCCGCCACCGCGGCGAGGTGAAGTCGCAGAGGACGTCGGCCGTGAAGAGGCCGGTGGGCGGGGTGCCGGTCTCCAGGAAGGTGACGAGGTCGGCGGCGGTCCGGCGGAACGGGGTGGCGGTGGCGGCAGCGGCGGCGGGTGCGGTGCTCATCGCGGGCCTCCCTCGGCCATGGCGGTGTTCGCGGCCACGACCTCGGTCGTCCGCCGCAGCGCGTCGGCAGGGCTGAACTCGACGGTCTCCGTCCCGGCCGAGACGACCGGTACGTGGCCGGGCGGGGCGTAGTACGCGTCGCCGGCGCGGTAGGTCTCGATGTGGTCCCGGTAGCGCAGGACCAGTCGGCCGGCCAGTACCAGGCCCCAGTGCGGGCACTGGCACCGGTCGTCGGGCAGCCCGCGGAACGCCTCGGTGGCGTCGGCGTCGGCGGGGAAGGTCTCGAAGGAGACGGTGTAGCCGTCCAGGTCGACGTAGCGGCCCTGGATGACCGGTGCGTCGACGAGCAGCGGCGCCTCGTCCTTGCGGGTGCGCGGCATGATGACCTCCGGTGTCGTTCGAAGCGGGACACCCTGAAGGCGTGAGTCGGGGGACTCACAGTGTGACGTCACAGCCGGGTGCGGGTGCGGGTCCGGGCGCGGGTGGGACGTCGGCCCCGGACGCGCGGGAAGGACGCCCCCTCCGCCCGCGGCACACAGGGGGCCTCGCGGTAGGGCCCAGCGCGCGGTCGGCGGCCCAGGGTTGAGCGGCGGCAAAGGGGCGGCGGTTGACTGGGGGTCGGGCCGCCGTGCGAGGGGCGTCGGCGAAACCAGGGAAGCGGCCCGACGGGGTGGCGACGGCGCCCTTCTGGACGGACGCGCCCGGAAGCGCTCGCGCCCTGGACGGTTGTCACGTCTGGCGGGCCGGCCGGGCGGGCATATCACCGGCACCCGGCGACGGGCCCGGCCGCGACTCCCCCACGAAGCGCAACCGGGCCCCGGCCGGCCACCGGGCCTGGGCGCGACTCCCCCCACGGAGCAGCACCTGGGCCCGCATCCTGCTCAACCAGCGACACGCAGCGTACATGCCATCTACACCCAGCGCTACCTGGTTGTCGCGGGGCGGCTTCGCCAGTCCCCGTGACCGGCTCGGTGGGCGGGATGACAGACAGCGGGCGAGCGTGGTCGGGGTGAGGCCACCGGAAGTCCTTGCCGGCGGAGACGCTCTCCCCGGAGCGGTCTCGGTCTTCGGTGGGCGTTTTCAAACGGCCACCGCCGTAAGGGAGTTGCGGGCACGGGCGGTCATCCGTTCTCGCCCGGCATCCGGGGGTCGGAGACGAGGTAGTCGGCGTGGCCGCCGTGTTCGCCCGGGGGCCGCGCGGCGCGCTGCTGCCTCGGCTACCTGGTGATCCAGGTGCCTTGGGTGGGGTTCCAGTGGATGACGGCGTTCTGGAAGCGCTGGGCCTTGCCGCCGTTCTCGTCGAGTTCGTCGGTGGTGGGGTAGCCGAGGGCGGCTTCGCGGCCGTTGGCGGCGAAGGCGTCGTGGATGGCTCCGTGGACGGTGTGGGTGCCGGTCTTGGGGGACCAGAGGAAGAGGCCGTGTTCGAAGTACTGGTAGCGGCCGCGGGTGCCGTCGGGGGCGGTGGCGGCGTCGGCTTCGTCGGTGGTGGGGAATCCCCAGTGGCGTTCGGCGTCGGTGTTCCAGAAGGTGGTGAGGACGTCGCCGTAGACGGGGTGGGCGTCGTCGGGGTGCCAGAGGATGATGCCGTTCTGGAACTGCTGGAACCGGCCGCCCAGCGAGGAGTCGCGCTCCCCGGTGACCGGGGCCCCGAGCACGCTGCCCGCCCCGCCCATCGCGGCGTACTTGGCGCCGATCGACCCGTACGGGACCAGGTCGTCCAGCCGGTCGTACCGGCGGGGCGAGAAGCCGCGCAGCCCGTTGGTCCAGGTGTCCTCCTGGGCCACGTAGCCGTAGTCGATCTCCTCGCGGACCACCGGCTGGGTGTGCGCGCCGTCGGCCCACCGCACGAACAGGGCCACGTGGTCGGTGCCGCCGGAGTCGCGCAGCAGGGCGTCACCGGGCTGGAGGTCCCCGGCGGCGAGGTCGGAGGTGACGTTCCACAGGGACCAGGTGGTCAGGGAGGAGCTCAGGTTCCAGGCCATGGACACGAAGCCCGAGCAGTCCGGGCGGTAGCAGCCGAACCGGTTGTCGTGGCAGCCGTTGTTGTCGTACGGCACCCTCTCGTCGATCCAGGACTGCGCGCGGTCCAGGACCTCGCCCCGGCCGATCGGCCCGTCGGGGGAGGAGGCGGCGGCCGGCGGCGCGGCGCCGAGGCCGGCCGTCACGGCGGCCAGCAGCAGGGCCGCGAAGCGCGCGGCGCGACGCCCGACCGGGGACGGCGAGGGTCCGTTGAACGGTGGCATGGGTCCGCCTTGTGGGGTCAGTGGGTGGTCCAGGTGCCTCGGGTGGGGCGCCGGTGGATGACGGCGTTCCGGAAGCCGGTGCCGGCCGGCAGGCCGGTGCCGACCGGCCGGGGACGTCGCCCGGCGGGCGTCACGGGTTGATGCCGTCGTACTGGAGCACCCGGTAGGGCGACTGGCCCTGCTGTCCGTTCCACTGGGAGACGATCAGCGTCAGGGAGTCGGCGCCGGCGCTGCCCGGGTGGATGTAACCGCCGTAGAGGGACGGCAGCTGCGGCCGGCCCCAGTGGCTCGGCGGCCAGGCGGTGTTGCCGGCGATCTGGACCTTGGGCGCCGTCCACACCGCGTCCGGGCGCGACGCGGTGCGGGTGCAGATCGAGTAGTCGGTGACGTCGAAGTAGCTCATGCAGTACCTGCCGCCGATCCGCTTGACGGAGAACTCCCCGATGTTGTTGCCGGAGAGGATCACCGACGGGCCGACGGCCGTCGTCCACTGCCAGGAGCCGTTGAGGTAGGCCCAGTTCTCCTGCGCGCCGAAGTTCCCGGCCCGGAAGTCGTCCGGCCGGATCCGGAAGAGCTGGATGGCGCCGCCGTCGGCGGTGTTGCGGTGGGTGCCGTTCCAGCGCTTGGAGAAGACGTAGAGCCAGCCGTCCGGGTCGATCCCGGCGAAGGACCACATCCCGTACATGGACTGGTTGGTGCCCTGGGTGTCGCCGGGCCAGTGGTAGGGGTAGTCCCGCCAGGTCACGCCGTGGTCGTCGGAGTAGGCCACCCCGGACATCAGCGAGCCGTCGTAGCCGGCCGGCGGGGTCCAGGTCGCCACCGAGGTGTACTGGATGTAGGTGCGGCCGCCGAACTCGATGCAGTCGTTGGGGATGCGGCTGAACTCCCAGCCGTGGCCGTTGTCCGCCTGGTGCGCGTAGTCGAACAGCTGGTTGGCCTGTCCGCCGGTGGGCATCGCCCAGGTGAAGGAGATCGATGAGCCGCCGCTGCGGTCGAAGTCCGCCTGGGCGAGCATCACCGGGGAGCCGAGGTACGGGTCGCGCTGGGCCGGGTTGGCCCAGGCGTCGCCGAAGACGTAGCCCCAGGTGCCGTCGTGCTCCCGGAAGTACGGGATGCCGAGGTCCCCGGAGCCCAGGCCCTGGGCGCTGGCCGAATCGCCGGGGGTGTCGCAGAGCGGGGTGCCGTTCTGGCCCAGGGTGGTGGCGGTGCCCGCGCGGGCGGGGCTCGCGGCCGTGCCGAGCAGGCCGGCGCCCAGCGTCAGGCCGGCGCCGGCCCGGAGCACGGTTCGGCGGCTGGGCTCACCGTGGGCGGGCCGGGGAGCGTTGGACATCGACGGGTCCTCCTTGGGGGTGGTGACGTGGTGAACACGCCGGCGCGCGCTGGCGGCGCGTGCTGACGGCGTGTGAAGTACCGCACACGGCCCATCCGGTGGAAAGCCGGGGCGCGGCACCCCGGGAGCCGGTTTGATTCCTGGCATGACTGGCGCAGGAGCCGGGGCGCCGCGTCCATCGAACACGCCGCGGGTCGCGCTGTCACGTGCCGGTGACCTGCTCGGACAAACGCCGGACAACGTCAGGACAAGCACCGGACGGGAAGTGAGGGGACGAACGGGTGGGACGGCAGGAACAGCCACTGGACGCCGGGGACGGACCCCTGGTGCTCTTCGCGCTCGAACTCAGGGAGCTGCGACGCCAGGCCGGCAGCCCGCCGTACCGGCGGCTCGCCGCGCGCACCAACTACTCGGCCTCCACGCTCGCCGAGGCGGCCGCCGGCCGCCGGCTGCCCAGCGACGCCGTACTGGCCGCATTCGTGGCCGCGTGCGGCGGCGACCCCCAGGAGTGGGAGCGCCGGCGGGTCCGTACGCACCGGCTGATCACCCGGCCGCTGGTGGCGGCGGGGCCGCCTGGCCGGACGGTCGCCGGGGCGGAGGTGGCTGCGGAGGTGGCGGTCGCGGAGGCGACCACGGACAAGCCCACGGACAAGCCCGCGGAGGAGCCCGCGGCGGTGACCACGGCGGCGACGGGGGCAGGGATGAACGGGGCAGCGTCCGGCGGGCCTCCGGCGGCTGGGGTGCGGACGGCACCGCGGTACGGGCACCGGCGCCGGCCGGTCGTGCTGCGCCGGGCCTTCGGCTCCGCCGGCGCCGTCCTCTTCGCGCTGACCTTCGGCATCTGCGTCCAGGGGGACTCGCCCGCGTCGGGCGCCATGGCCCCGGTCAGCGCCGGGGCGCCGGCCCAGGACCCGGCCCGCTGGCTCCGCCCCGGCACCGACGTCCCGGCCCGGTACCGGGGCCCGATCATCGAGGCGGGCACCGGCTGCTTCGAACCCGAGGTCACCCCCGCCCTGATCGCGGCGATGCTCAAGGCGGAGAGCGGCTTCGACCCGGACCTGAGCGACCCGGCCGCCGACGAGTACGGCATCGCGCGCTGGACTCCGCGGGTGCTGCGCCACTACCTGCCGGCGGGCCGTCAGGAGACCGTTCCCGAACCGCCCTTCAGCGCGGAGGACTCCATCCTGGCGGTGGGCCGGATGCTCTGCGCCATCGCGCCCGAGCTGCGGGGCGTCGAGGGCGACCCGGCGCTCAACCTGGCCGCCGCCTACCGCACCTCCACGTGGGTGGTGCGCGGGTACGACGAGGCGAGGCTGGCCTCGATCCGGCCGTATCTGGACCAGGTCCGCGGCAACATCGAGCGCTACCGCCCGGTGCGGCCCGAACCGCGGCGCCGCTGAACCGGTCGGTACCGCTGAACCGGCCGGTACCACACCGGGCCATGTCACGCCGGGCCGGCGCCGCACCGGACGTCGGCCGGCCGGACACCCGCGCGGCCCCAGGGCCGGACACCCGCCGGGCCCCGGGTCAGGGCGACGCCGCGCGACCCAGGGGCAGCAGGTACTGGATCGGCTCGTCGAGGTCGTCGAGGGCGAGGAGTTCGTGGGCGAGGTCGTCGAAGAGGCCGCCGAGCGGTGTGGTGCCGAGGCCGAAGGCGGCGGCGGTGAGGAGGAGGTTCTGGGCGAGGTGCCCGGTCTCGACAAGCCCGAGGCGCAGCGCGCGCAGGCCGTAGCGGCGGCGCAGTGCGGCGAGGTCGAGGTGGACGGCGAGCACCGCGGGCGCCTCGTCCACCACGAGGGCCTGCGGGTCCGAGTCGGGGCGGGTGAGGTAGTAGGACAGGGCCTTGAGCTGGTCGATGTCGGGCGCCGGGCCGATCAGGCGCAGGGCGCGCAGCTCCGGCACGCAGTGGTAGGTGCCGGCGGGCAGGCCGTCGACGGCGAGGGCGACCAGCCGCACCCGGACGGCCCGCATGGCGCCCGCGCTCGGGTACGGGCGGTCGCCGGTGGGGCGGTTGGGCGCGTACGCGGACCAGAGCACGCCGCCCAGCTCACCGGCGGTGAGCGGACCGGTCAGCCGGCCCCGGGCGGAGCGGCGGTTGTGCAGGGCGTCGGCGAGGGAGACGGCGGGCAGCGGGTCGGCGGGCAGCGGGAGGTCGCCGGGCGCCGGTCGCGGGGCCTCGGCGGGCGGCACCGGTGCCAGCGCGGTGTCCTCGGGGCGCCCGATCTGGAACTTGCTGTGCTCCAGGTACTGGTGGTCGGGGGCGTGCCGGTCCTCGGGGAAGAAGGTGAACGGCCGGTCCGTCTCCAGGAGCGTCCGCCCGGCGAGCCGGCAGACCGCCCGCTCCTCGTCCGGACCGACTCCCAGCCGGTTGAACAGCATGTGCAGGTGCGAGGCCCACACCCGGCGCAGCCGCTCCTCGGACTCCCGCGGTGCGCCGGCCCGCATCCGGGCGGCGGCGTCCGCCACCCGGACCGCCCAGTCGGCGAGCCAGGGCGTGGCCGTACCGGCGTCGAGCGCCTCGCGCAGGGCCGCGGCCCGGCGGGCCAGGGCCTGCCGCTGGCGGGCGAACACCGCGTTCACCCGGCTGTGCACGGCGGCCCCGGGCAGCGGCTGGAACTCCGTCACCCAGCGCCAGCCGGCGGCGTGGCGCCGCAGCCAGCGGGCGGACGCCAGCTCGTCCAGTCCCAGGGCGTGGGCGGTGGTGTGCGCCAGGTCCAGGGCGACGGGCAGCCGGGCGCCGGGGGAGGCGTCGAGGGCGCGCAGGGCATGGACGGCCGTGCGGGTGGAGTGGGTGAAGAGTTCCTCGGCGACCGGCAGCAGCGCGGGCCCGCCGTAGCGCTCGGTCTCCGGCTCGTACGGGACGGCGGTGACCTCACCGTGCCGGGCCGTCCACGGGCCGTCCGGCGGGGTGTACGGGGAGGCGAGCCGGGCGAGTTCCTTCGCCACGGTGTCCGGGTCCTCGGCCGGCTCCCGGAAGCGGATCCGCAGGTGCGGGCCGCCCTCGCCGTAGCGGATGAAGAACCAGTCGGCGCCCGCGAGGCGGTCCATCAGCGGCGCGAGGTCCTCGGTGACGAAGGCGTCGGTCTCGGGGGCGGGCAGCGGCAGGGCCAGGTGCAGGCTGTGCCAGGGGGCGGTCGGCGGCTGTCGGGTCGTCATCGCGTCCTTCCCGGACGGCAGGGCGGGGATCGAGCGGGACATCAGGGGAACGGGTGGGACATCAGGGGAACGGGTGCGGGTGGAGCGGCAGTTCGTCGTGGCGCAGCGGGCGCGGGGTGCGGCCGAGCCGGTACGGGACCTCCAGCAGCCGCGGCAGGCCGTGGGTGCGCCGGTTGGCCTCGCCGAAGGTCATCGGCAGCGTGCCGGGGACGATCACCTTGGCGCAGTACAGTCCGAGCCGGTCGCGCACGCCCGGCTCGTCCTGGCGGACCACCACGACCTCCAGGGCCTGACCGGCGAGCCGCTCGACCGTCCGCTCCAGCAGCGGCGTCAGGTCGTCCACGGGCTCGGGCGCGTCGGGCCAGCGCTCCCGCCAGGGCACCGGGGGCGGGCCCGCGAACAGGAAGTCCAGGCGGGGCTGCGCCTCGGACAGGGTGTTGAGGCCGACGTGGTCGTCGAGCGAGACCACCAGCTCGGGCCGCTCCAGCATGGTGCGCAGGCGCCGCGGGTCGCGCGGCCCGCCCGGTGCGGCGGAGCGGTGCGGCGCGTCCTGGACGTTGGTGACCACCTCGGCGACGGCGGAGCGGATCGCCGCCCGCGGGTCGTGGTGGGCTCCGGCGGCCAGGAAGGTGCGCGGGGCGTCGGGGTGGGTGCCCCGGTAGCGGCACAGCGCGAGCACCGACGGGATGCCCACGTCGTCGGTGGCGTCGAGCAGGGTGAGCCGGTAGCCGAGCAGCTCGGCGCGGTCGGCGAGTTCGGCCACCTCGGGGTCGTCGACGGGCACGGCGACGGCCGGCAGCGGGGTCCGCGCGTACCAGGCCAGCAGAAAGGCGTCGCGCTCGGCGATCTCGAACAGGCCGTACAGCGCGGCCTCCTCGGGGCTGTTGCCCAGGCCACAGCCGTTGGACGACTCGTACGCCACCCGGGGGCGGCCCGGGCCCGGTGGGTCCCAGTAGGCGAGGTGCTCGGGGACGGCGATCGGGCGGTCGTGGGTGAGCGACCAGCCGTGCACCCAGTCGAGCACCAGCTCCGGGGTGAAGGGGACGGTGGTGCGGGCGGGGTGGTCGCCGGGGTCGGGCAGGCCGAGCCGGACGGGGTCGAGGACGGCCTCGGGGCCGCGCTCGGCGACCAGCTCGGCGTAGGAGGCGCGCAGGGTGGTGCGGTGGCCGAGCGGACGCATGCCCGCGAGCCGCTCCACGGCCTCGAACAGGGCCACCCGCTCGCTGGAGCGGAAGTCCACCGACCGCCCGTAGCCGCCGTCGTCCCCCGCCCGGCCGTCGGTGACCAGGGCGGTGGTGAGGGCGAAGGCCGAGTCCTCGGTGCGGTAGAGGCGGCGGACCGGGCCGAAGCGCTCGTCGTGGAGTTCGGCGCGCAGCCGCTCGACGGTGGTCCGGTCGTTGGCGCCGCGCAGTACGGCGGGGTCGGGCAGCGGGCGGGGCGTGCGGGGCAGCCGGGCGGAGCCGGGGGCGTCCTCGGGGAGGGGGTGGCAGACGGGGCAGCCGCCGACCGGGCGGACCCGGTGGGTGGACCAGGTGGCGCGGTCGCCGTGGACCACGTGGACGGTGGCGTGGGTCGGGCCGGCCGGGGGGCCGTCGGAGGGCTCACCGCGGGTCTCGCCCGGGGTCTCGCCGGGGGGCGCGGGGGCGGTCGGCTCGGCGGCTTCGCCGGGTTCCTCGGCTTCGGCGAGGTCGGCGGCGAGGGCGGCCACCGCCTCGGAGAAGGCCGGGGTGCCGGTGCCGGCGAGGAGCAGGGCCGGGCTCTGCCAGGGCACCCGGCCGCCGGCGGTGGCGAGCCGCTGGAACTCGGCGCAGTGCAGGCAGGCGGGCGAACCGGGGTGCAGGACGGGGCCGACCACGGTCAGCGCACCGTCCTCGCGCACCGGCACCAGGCGGACGGGGTGCGCCAGGGCGTGCCGGCTGAGCTGCTCGGCCAGGCCGAGGGTCCAGGCGGTGAGGTGGACGACGGCGGTGCCGCTCGTGGTCGCCAGGGCCTGCTCGGGGGTGAGCACGGGGAGGTCGGTCACCGGTGGCCTCCGGCGGGCGCGGGCGCGGGCGCCGGGGCGGGCAGGAGGGCGGGGGCGGGGACGAGGGCGGTGAAGCCGCAGCCCGCCAGGGCGGCGGCCAGCGGGCGGGCGGCAGCCGTGCCGGGCCGCCAGGGGGCGGTGCGCAGCCCGGTCAGGCCGAGCAGCGCGGTCTGCAGATCCGCCTCGCGGTCGGCGAGCCCGGCGAGCCAGCGGCTCGTCCAGCCCTCGTCCACCCAGTCGACGAGCTGTTGCCCGGCGGCGGCCAGCGGGGCGGCGGCGCCGCTGAACGAGGTGTGGTGGATGGCGGACAGCCCGAGGTCGCGGGCCGTCCGCCGGGTGAGGGCGTCCAGGGCGGCGACGGCGACCGCGTCGGCGGCGGTGGCCTCGACGGCCCGGCTCCCCTCCACGGTGGCCAGGTAGGCGGAGCCGGCGAGCCGACGGACCGTGAGGGCGGCGTCCCGGCCGAGGCGTCGGGCCAGCGCCGCCGTCCAGTGCCCGGCCTGCGGGTGCTCCCGCCACGGGGCCCCGGACGGCGTCCCGCCGTCGCCGCCGTCGCCGGGGGCGGCGGGGGCGGCGGGGACGGCGAGGGCGGCGCGCCGCAGCGCCCGGCCGAGGGCGTGCCCGGGGCCGGCGCCGACCGCGATGCCGACCGTGAAACCGACCGTCACGCCGTCCACGGCACCGACCGTGGCGCCCACGCGTCGCCCGGCGGCTCCCGGGTCGGCGGCCGCCGCCTGGAGCTCGGCGGCCCGGACGGCAGCCGCCAGCCGCGCGAGGTCGGTCCGGGCCGCCCCGGCCGCCAGGATCCCGTCCGGCGTACGGCAGGTGACCAGCGCGGCGGGCAGCTGCGGCAGGTCGCCGGGGGAGGGCGCGTCGAGCACCCCGAGCCGGGCGTCGCCGAGCGCGGCGATGCGGCGCAGGGCCGTGTCGAGGTCCTCGGGCGGGTCGGCCGCGCGCCCGGGCCCCGCCGCCCAGGGGCGGTGCTCGGCGCGGAGCGGACGGGCCTCGGCGACGAGGACGGCGGGGCGGCCGGCGAGCAGCCGGGGGTCGTCCCGCGGGTCGGCCGGGTCCGGCAGCCCGGCCACGGCGCACAGCAGCCGCTGGGCCGTCGCGGCGGCGAGCAGCAGCGGCAGCGCCCTCGGGGCGGAACCGCCGTTGGCGCCACCGGAGTCGGGGCGCAGGCGCTCCGCGAGCGCGGCGAGATCGGCGCGGGCGCGCTCGGGGTCGGCGGGCGCGGTGACGAATCCGCCCTCCGGGCCGTACCGCAGGCCGACGGCCACCGGCGGTTCGCCCGCGACGGCCAGCACCTGACCGGCGGGCAGCGCGGGCTCGGCGACGACCGTCGGCCGTGCCCCGCCCCGGGCGAGGGCGCGCGCCACCGCCCGGGCCGTCGCGTCGTCCGGGTCCGCCGAGGCGACCACCGGGTGCGCGGCGGCGAGGGCCGCCGCCGCGTCGCCGGGGCGGTCGGCCACCGAGCCCGGCCAGGGCGGCAGACCGGCGCCGTCGGGGTGGTCGACCAGCAGGTCGTGTTCGCGCAGCCGTGCGGTGACGGTGGCCAGCGCCGCCTCCACCTTGGGGTGCCCGGTCTCCGCGGTGGCCGCCGGGTCGCCGTCGAGCCGCGCGGACAGCACCTCCCACAGCGCGGGCAGCGAGCGGCTGCCCTCCAGGGTGAGGCTGGTGCTCCGGCCGCGCAGGTGCAGCCCCTCGCGCAGCGGGGTGACCGCCACGCCGGGGCGCAGGTGCGGGCGTTCGGTGACCGGTTCGGCCGTCACGCCGCCCCCTCGACCGTGCCGGTCACCTCGGCGATGTAGTCCTGCCACCGGTGCCCGGTGAGTTCCGGCACGCTGCGCACCACGAGGTGGGCGGCCAGGTAGCGTTCCACCGGCCGGACGTCGCAGATCGCGAAGAGCCGGTACAGGGCGTTGGTGCCGGTCCGGTAGACGAGGTAGTCGGCGCGGTCGAACATCGTGCCGTCGGGGTCGCTGCGCGACAGCATCCGGTGGAACTCGCTGTAGCGGGTGCGCAGTTCGGCGTTCCAGCGCTCGGCGGTGGCCCGGTCGCCGAGGGCCTCCGCGCGCCTGCGGTACTCCTCGCCGCGGCTGGAGAGGTCGACCCCGGCCGCCAGCAGCCGCTCGGCCCGGTGCCAGGCCGTGGCGGACCAGCGCGCCCAGTCCTGCTCCCAGCCCCGGGTGCCCCCGGCCGCCACTCGGCGGACCAGCTCCGTGACCGCCGGGCGGCCCTGCTCCCAGCGCCGCTCGAAGGCCGCCCGCAGGCGGCCGTCCGGGTCCTCGTGGACGAGGAAGTCCTCCAGGTGGGAGAGGAAGGAGTAGTGCCCGCCGACCAGCCCGTCCGGATGGGTGCTCGCGTGCGCCGCCAGCGCCGTGACCGCCAGCTGCACCCGGGCCTGCGCGGTGTCGCCGTGCTCCCCGAGGAACGCGCAGGCCGACGCGATCGCGGGCAGCCCGCCGCGCATCAACTCATCGCGCAGCGCGGCCGGTTCGGCTCCGATCAGGGCGTGCAGGTCGGCCGTGGCCGCCGGGTCGACGGGTACCGTCCGGACGGTGTTGTCCGGCACCAGCGGGCCGTACGGCGGCGCGATCAGCTCGGCCCGTCCGGCGACGGCGGCCTCGGCGAGCAGCTGCTCCGGCGTGCGGTCGGCGACGGACGGGTGGGCGGCCGCCCACGCCCGCAGCACCTCGGCGGACTCCCGCGCCATGGCGGCCACGCGCTCGGCCGGCCCCTCCAGCCGCAGCCGCAGGTGCGGCCCGAACCGCCAGTGCCGTTCGACGTGGGCGCGCAGCCCCCGCTCCGTCGCCCGCAGCGCCAGCGGCAGGACGGCCTCGCGCAGGGCGGGCGCCTTGACGGGCTGGTAGTAGGTCAGGATCACGTCGACGGCCGTCCCGGGCGCGGGCCGGTCGGTCGGATCGCTCATCGGCTCACTCATCGGGCGACTCCTCGGCGCCGTGGCGGCGGTGCGGATGCGGGGCGGGCGGGCGTACGGGCGTGGCGGGGGCGGGCGGGGCTACGGGCGCGGCGGCGGGCCGGGCCGGACGGTAGGTCTCCGCGACGAGTTCGACCGTCCGGGTCGGTTCCGGCTGCCCGCCGACGAGGGGCAGGGCCTCCTCCAGCAGGGCGCCGTGCGGGTGGCGGGCGAGCCACCGGTCCAGGTGCCGCAGGTGGAGCGGGTTGCCGAGGTCGACGGGCTGCGGCTTGGGCGCCCGGAGCCGGTCGAGGAAGGCGTCGACGGGCGCGGCGTCCTCGGCGGGCCGGGCCACGGGGTGGAGGAAGAGCTGCTCGGGCAGGCCGAGGCGGGCGCGCCAGCGGGCGACGGCGGCGAGCGGGACGCCCTCCGGGCCGGGGTCGGCGGCGAGGTCGGCCCGCAGGGCGTCGAGGACCCCGGCCGGGAGGTGCCAGCGGCGGCGGGCCAGGACCACGTGCCGGTGGCGCAGCCGCGGGGTGCGGGTGACGGTGCCGCCGGGGGCGGGCAGGGCGGTGCGCGGCAGCAGCGGCTGGAGGACGACGACGCCGTTCGGGTGGTCGGCGAGCAGCGGGGCGAGCCGCTGCGGCAGCATGATCGGGGAGAGGAAGCCCAGGTAGAGGACGTCGAGGTACTCGCCGGTGGAGCGCAGCCGGAACCGGAGCTGGTCGCTGTCGACGTCGTGGACCAGGTCGAGGTCGGCCTCGGCGAGGGCGGACCACCGGTGGTCGGGCCCGATCTCCTCGGCGAGCAGCAGCGGGTGCAGGTTGGCGTTGAAGCCGCCCACCGGCCGGAGCTGGGCGGCCCGCGCGTTCCCGCCGAGCCCGTCGCGGATCTGCCGGGCGACCTCGGCGGCGGCCCGCGGCTCGGTGGCGTCGAGGAACCGGCTGGTGAAGCGGCCCCAGCCGCAGTAGACGTGGTTGACGCACAACAGGCCGTCGGACGGCTCCCGTTGGACGAACCAGGAGTAGCTGAGCGGCCGGGCCGCCGTCCAGTCGGGCAGTCGGCCGGCCAGGGCGCGGACCCGGTCGGCGGGCAGCACGACCTCCCCGTCCACCTCCGGCAGGTCGGTGAACTCCCGTCGCAGGGCGGCGATCTCGTCGGGGACGGGGACGTCGGCCCAGGCGTCGCCGATGTCGGCGCCGAACTCCCAGGGCGTGGCGCAGACGCCGCCGGCGCCGTACCGGGCGACGAAGCGGTCCCGGGCGGCCAGCCGGGTCAGGTGGCCGTGGTCGAACAGCTCGGCCAGCGCGGTGAGTTCGCCGAGCGCGGCCCGGTCGGCGGGGTCCAGCCGGGGCTGCGGGGGCGCGGGGGCGTGGACGTCCTCGCTGAGCACGTTGAGCGGGAAGGCCTCCCCGGGCAGGGGCCGGCCGGCCTCGGCGAGCACCCGGCGCCAGTCGGCCGCCAGGGCGGAGAGCAGGCCCGGCCGGCGCTCGGCGGGCGCGGCCGGGTACGCCGCCGTGTCGTCGGCGAGCTTCCGTACGCTCTGGGCCAACCCGGCGTCCTCGGGCCAGGTGCCCAGCCAGGCGGCGAGCCGTTCCAGCGGTTCGGGGCTCTGCGGGTCGACCGGCTCGGTCGGGACCAGCAGCCCGGCGTCGAGGAGCCGGTCGACGAAGCGCCGGACCGCCGGGTCCTCGCCGGGGCGCCCGAGGGCCTCGGCGAGCCGTGCGACGAGCCGGTCCGGCGGGTCGGGGGTCTCGGCGAGGGAGGCGAGCAGCGCCAGCTCCGGCCGGGCGCCGAGCTCGACCTCCTCCTCGCGGCTGGCCAGGTAGCGGCCGCCGACGAACACCGTCCGGGTGCGCTGGTAGTGGGCCCGTCCGGCGTCGACGCGGGCGGCGCTGGTCATCCGGTGCGGCAGGCTCCGGCTGCGCCGGGGTTCGTCGAGCAGCGCCTGGACCAGCGCGCCGACCAGGGTCCGGTTCACCCGGACGACCGCGCGCGGTTCGGTCGGCGACTCGCTCCGGCACGGTTCGTCCGAGGCCCAGCCGACCGCCGTGAACCAGGACAGCGGGCTGCTCTTGCCGGTCGCGCGCAGCGCGTGGCGCAGGACCGCGGCCTCCTCCTTGCGGGCCCGGCCGCCCCGTCCGGCGCCCGGGTCCGAGGCGTTGACCACCGCGCGCAGCAGGTCGGCGCTGCCCAGTGCGACGGCGCGCCGGAACGCGGGCTCCCGGCACACCGCGGCCAGTGCGGCCCGTTCCGCGGCCAGCGCCGGCGGCACGGCCCGCGCGAGCTCGTCCAGCAGCCGGGCGCGCTGCTCCCGCAGCTCCAGCCACCGGGCGAGCCGGGGGAGCCGGGCGGGCAGGTCCCCGAGCCGGTCGAGCTGCGCGGCGCGGGCCGCGCGGCCGTTGTGGAGGTCGCGGCGCAGCGGCAGGACGACCCGCCGGTGGAAGTCCTCGTCGTGTCCGGCCCGGCTGGCGTACAGGTCGTCGGCGAGCACGGGGCGCAGGGCGGCGTCGGCGGCCTCCGCGGCGGTGAGCCGCGCCAGCAGGTCCCGTACGAGAGCGGAGGGCGCGGACTGCGCGGCCCGGGTGAGCACGGCGGCGCGCACCAGCGCGTACGCCGCGGTGGACGTGGCGACCGGCGGCACGGGCGCCGACGGGGCACGGGTGGGCACGGCGGGCGACCTCCGATGCTGGCGGGTGGGGGAAGCGGGAACCCGGCGCGTTCGCGGCGGAACGCGCCGGGTTCCGTGGTGCTCCGGTCCTGAGCAGCACTGCTCGGTCCTGCTCGGGACCGCTCGGTGCCGCGACCCTCAGAGCTGCGTCGTGGGCGGGTGCACGATGCTGGAGTTGGAGGACGACTGGCAGGAGCTGGAGGCGGGGTTGCTGGAGGCTCCGCCCTCCGGCAGTGCGATGCTGTCCCGCAGCGCGGTGACGGTCAGCTCGCCCAGGTCGAGGTCGTCGAGCGCGAGGACGTCCTGCAGGTGGTCGGCCATGAAGGCTCCCGAAGGGTGTCGAAGGGATGGACCCGGCGGATCGTCAGGACGTCTCCGTGCCGGGCCCGCCGGACTCGGCGCACGAGGGCGAAACCGGTGGGAACACGATCCGGATCGGACCGGTCACCGGCCGGGCGCCACCGCGTCGCCGAGTGTAGGTCGGGTCGGTTCCGCCGAGTGGGCGCTGCGGTGATATTGGCTGGTAATCCGCTCCGGCCCGGCGGGGCGGTCCGCACCCGCCGGGCTCCGCGGTGTCCGGTTCGCCCGCATGCGTACGACCCTGAGCCCTGGACGGATCCGGCCCACCCGCCGCCGACGGGACGGTGCGACGGGGGAGACGGTCCGTCGGCGCCCTCGGGAAGCGGCAGCTCCGGCCCCGTACGGGCCGTCGACAGGTCCTTCACCCGGACTTCACGCCTCCTGCCCGACCGTACGACTCGCGTACCCGTGCCGAGGCGGTGGAGGGCCGGACCGGAGCCGTGCGGATTCGGCCAGCCGCCGGACCCGCGAAGCGCGCGGGCGTCCTGGCCGAACCGGGCGCGTGCCGTGCCGGGCAGGCAGACGTACGGACGAAGGGCGAGGGCTGCCTCGCGGCCGATGGCGGCGAGTGATCCTGAGGGGATGACAAAGAGGTCGATCCGTGTCGGACGACCCGGGTCAGGACGGCAGCGGGGTGAAGTCGCGGGCGGCGATGAAGGCGGGCCGGCGGCCGGGTGCGACACGGCCGTGAAACCGGACCGCCCGGCCGCCGACTCGGCTGAGTCGGCGACCGGGCGGTCCGGCGGGCGCGCGGAAGGCGCGCGTCGTGCGGTCAGACGGTGACCTGTTCGGTCCGCTCCGCCTGGAGGCCGGCGGTCCGCCCGGCGGTGCCGGAGGTGTTCTCCCGGGGCGTGGGGAGGACGGCCATGATCGCGCCGGAGATCACGATGGTCGCCGCCCAGGCGAGCCCGTACCGGCCGACGGGAGTGTCGGAGAGCGGTCCGGCGAACCAGTCGCACTTGGTGAAGGCGAGCCCCATCAGCAGCGCGAGCACCCAGGACACCATCGCCTGCCAGCAGAAGCCGCCCACGTACCAGTAGCGGCTGTTCCTGCCGGTGTCCATCAGCGCGGCGGCGTCGTAGCGCACCGCGCGCGACCGCCGGCGGAACATGTCCACCGCGTAGACGCCGATCCAGGCCGAGAAGGAGACGGCGAGCAGGACCAGGAAGGTGATGAAGGAGCCCAGGAAGCTCTTGGCGACCAGCATCAGCAGCAGGCCGCCGACCAGCGAGATCACGGCGTTGATGCTGACGGCCATGGCGCGGGGCAGCTTCACGCCCATGGTCTGCGCGGTGAAGCCGGCCGAGTACATGGAGAGGCTGTTGATCAGCAGCATGCCCACGATCGCGGTCAGCAGGTACGGCACGGCCAGCCAGGTCGGCAGCAGGTCGCCGAGGAAGGAGACCGGGTCCGCGGCCTGCGCCAGGCCGGGGGAGGCCACCGCCATCACGGCGCCCATCAGCACCATCGGCACCATCACCAGGCCGGCACCGGAGACCGTCACGCCGGCGATCTTCCGGCCGGAGGCGGAGTGCGGCAGGTAGCGGGCGAAGTCCGGGCCGGTGGGGACCCAGCTGATGCCGCCGGCGGCGATGGTCCCGATGCCGGCGATCATCATCGTGGTGGTGCCCGCGGGCTTGGCGAAGACCTCGCTCCAGTCCATGGTCGCGACCAGGTAGCCCAGCACCAGGATGCTGAAGACGCCGAAGAGGTACGTCGACCAGGTGTTGCAGACGTTCAGCGCCTTCCGGCCCATCCCGGAGACCAGGAAGGTGCAGGCGACGAAGGCGAAGAGCGTGATCACGATCAGCGCGGTGTTGCTCTTCACGCCGAAGAGCAGGTCGAGGACGGTCAGCACCGCGTAGGCGCCGGTGACGGCGTTGATCGTCTCCCAGCCGAACCGGGCGATCCAGAGGATCGCGCCGGGGAAGAGGTTGCCGCGCACGCCGAAGGTGGCCCGGGAGAGCGTGGCACCGGGGGCTCCGCCCCACTTCCCGGAGACCGACACCACGCCGACCATGCCGAAGGAGGCGAACGCGGCGCACGCGGCGACGATCAGGACCTGCCAGAAGTTCAACTGGTTGAACACCACCAGGGCCGCACCCATGGTGAGGAGCAGGACGCTGATGTTGGCCGCGACCCAGGTCGGGAAGAGCTCGCGGACTCTGCCCCGGCGCTCGTCGTCCGGGACGGGTTCGATGCCGCGGGTCTCTATCGCGCCGCCGGTTTCGGCGGTGGACAGGTTGTCCATGTGGGTGGCTCCGTGCGTGTGAAGCGGTAGATGAATCGGACAAATGGAGTATTCATGGAACTCTTCGCGCGTAGCGCGGGAGTTACGTCATCCTACTTTGTCCAGTTCGGCTTCAAGCCCCGCCCGGTGCCGGGCCGGAGCGCCGGGCGGGGTGGTGTCCTGCGCGGGTCTCAGGGCTTGACGGCGACGGCCGCGTAGAAGGAGACCTGGGCGTCGGTGACGGTGGCCGGGAGGGCGTCGTCGGTGGGGGTGCCGGTGCCGTCGTCGTGCCAGCGGTGGGCGGGGACGATGCCGGGGCCGAGGAGGTCGAGGCCGTCGAAGAGGGTGGCGAACTCGGCCTTGGGGCGAAGCCGCAGGGAGGTGCCGGCCTGGTTGTAGATCTTCTCCACCTGGGAGGCGCCGGCCGGGTCGAGTTCGGCGGTGGCGTGGGAGAGGACGAGCGCGGAGCCCGCCGGCAGGGGCGCCAGGAGGTGGTCGACGATGGCGCGGGCGTCGTCCAGCTCGGGAACGAAGTGGAGCAGGGCCACCATCGACACGACCAGGGGCCGGGTGAGGTCGAGGGTCTGCTGGACCTGGGGGGTGGCCAGGATGGCGGCCGGGTCGCGGACGTCGCCGTGGACGTAGGCGGTGCGGCCCTGGGGGGTGCTGGTCATCAGGGCGCGGGAGTGCGCCAGGACGACGGGGTCGTTGTCGGCGTAGACCACGCGGGCCCGCGGGTCGACGGCCTGGGCGACCTCGTGGAGGTTCGGCGAGGTGGGGATGCCGGTGCCGATGTCCAGCCACTGGCGCAGGCCGCGGCGGGCCAGGGCCCGGGTGGCGCGGCGCATGAAGGTGCGGTTGGCGTGGACCGCGGTGCGCATGGTGGGGAAGACGGTCAGGACGCGTTCGGCGGCCTCACGGTCGACCGCGAAGTTGTCCTTGCCGCCGAGGAAGTAGTCGTACATCCGGGCGCTGTGCGGGATGTCCTGACGTATGTGCAGGGCGGCCGATTCGTCGGACCCGAACGCGGCGGCCGTCGCCACGGTCTCGTCGGTGCTCATTCCCTGCCCCTTCGTCGGTGATCATGCCAGGCCCGCCGCAGTCTAGCCAACTCGCCTGCGCCGCGCGGGAAGTCGGCGGCCCTGGACGAGCGACAGGACCCGGGAGCGTAGCCAGCTCCCGGGCCCCTGTTTGCCGCCCAATTGCGCACACCGGCACGTTTAAGGGTCGCGGATCAGATTGAAATCGACGCGTTCTGCCTTTGAACTACCGTGCCACGGAGCGGCACAGACAGGACTCGAACCTGCATTCGTCGATATTCGTCCGCGCCCGGTCGATCCGGTGTTCGGCGGCGAATGCTGAGACTGGAGCGGGAGTCTGAGATTCAGGGGGTCTGCCTCTGCCTGCTTGGGCCACCCCGGCCGGTGGTGCCGGGGGGAGGATTCGAACCTCCACCGAAACCCCTGGTCAGCTTCAACATCAGTGTCAGCTTTTCGCACCGCGCAGCGTCCCCGCCCGGTTCTCCCGGAACGGTTCGGACGCGCTCGGCGCACCCGCCCGGCTCCCCGGGCGGGCGTTCACGGGCTACCGGAACAGGTAGCCGAAGACGGCGTCACCCACCCGCTGGTCGGTGACCTCGACGGCGTTGGCCTCCTCGCGGGCGAACTTGACCGCCTGCTGGAGCCGCTCCACCCGGTCGGCGAGCTCGTTCACCCGGCGGGCCGGCAGCGCACCGGAGAACTTGACCGTGGTCCAGTAGCCGACCGCGATGTCCTCGTAGTAGACCTCGACCTGGGCCGGGTGCTTCTCGGTGGCCTCGGCCTTGACGTGGTTGCGCGGCACCTTCTTGGTCCGGATGGTGCGCACCGGCTCGGTCTTCCAGGAGTCGGTGGACGGGTCGAGGTTCCACGACTCGGAGGCGTCCAGCACCGGCAGCTTCTTCACGAAGGTGAACAGGTCGGTGAGCTGCTTCTCCAGGAAGAGCAGGTACGGCACCGGCACCTGGGGGAGGAGCACCTGGCCGTCCACCACGACGTCGGCGCGGGCGTCGACGTTGGCCCAGTCCTTGGTGGCCGTCACGTCGAAGAGCCGGGTGAGGGTGTTCGCGGTCGACCGCAGGATGTCCTCGGCCTTCAGCTGCACCCGGGTCGACTCCGGCGGCAGCTGCTCGCCCTCCTCGTCCTTGGGCTGGTAGGTGCGGGAGATCCCGGCCAGCAGCGCGGGCTTCTGCAGGTCCTGGTGGGCCTGCGTCAGCTCCTGGAAGGACTTGGACTTGACGCCCTTTTCGACGGCGATGATCTGGTTCAGCTTTGCCACGTCGGGGACGCTACCAGTCCCGAACTGAACGGCGACACCCGATTATTGACCGAGTGGCGACCGGAGCCCCGGCCGGACCGCTCGGACCGCTCGGACCGCTCGGACCGCTCGGACAGACGAGGAGAGAGGGCCATGGCCATCGCGCCGATCACCTCCCGTGACTTCCCCACCAGCCCGCTCGCCCTGCGCTTCGCCGACCCCGCCCGACAGGTCCGGGCCCGCGCGTTCGCCGCCGAGCAGGCGAGCGCCGCCACCGAGGCGGCCGGCCTGCTGGCCCGGATGTGGCGGGCCGCCGCGGACCGGTCGGCCCGGGTGGCCGCGCTGGCCGCCGTCCACGCCCACCTGGTCGACTGGCGCTACCGGCTCGCCGTCTCGATGGGCCCGCCCCCGGGCGGCGTCGCCTTCGACCCGGAGCGCTTCCGCACCCCGATCCGGGAGGGCGACACCAACTACGACCGCCTCGGGGACGTCGGCCGCCTGCGCGAGGGCGCCCGGTGGGACCAGGCCACGCACAGCTACACCGGAGGCCGGGCGACCCCGGCCTGGGAGGCCATGCTCCGCTACGGCCGTCTCGCCGAACTGCGCTTCGCCGCCGAGGGCGTCAGGGGCGACACCCTGCAGAACCGGGTGCTGCTGCCGGACGGACGGCGGATCGCCGGCAACCGCCTGCTGCGGGGCGAAGCCGCCCGCCGCGCCGACGCCGAGCTCGTCGCCCGGACCGCGGCCCGGGGCCTGGACGCCTCCCGGCTGGAGACCGGCGGCAGGCCGGTCTACACCGCCACCCCCGCTCCCCGGGACAGCGCCGTCCTGCACTCCGCAGCCCTCGGCCTCCTGGCCCGGCCCCGGCTCACCGTCCAGGACTACCTGTCGGCCCGCTACCTGCTCTTCCAGGCCCCGCAGACCAAGAAGGGCAGCGACGCCGTGACCAGGACGTTCGTCGTGGCGGTCGGCGCCGTCGCCCTCCCCGGCGCCAGGCCGGCCCTGCCCGAGGACGTCGACCTGCGCTGTTACGTCCTCGGCCAGCCGCGCCGGCGCCGGTAGCAGGGCAGCCGCGCCGCCATCGGAAGGAGGGCAGGCCGCCGGGCAGTCACGCGGCTTCGGCCCGACCGTGGGCGACGGCCCCGGCGGCATGCTCCCGGGGCCGGTCGTCGTCGCCGGACGCGCCGAGGGAGACCAGGAGTTCCCGGATGCGCAGGCCCAGGTGGAGGGTGATGCGATCCGCGCCGCTGTCCAGGTCGAGTCCGGTGACGTCCTGGATCTGCCGCAGCCGGTAGTAGAGCGAGGTGCGGTGGATCCGGAGCGCTTCGGCGGTCCTGGGGACCGACCCCGCGTGATTGAGGAAGCACCGCAGGGTCGCCTCCAGGCGGTGTCCGCCGCTGGACTCCAGCAGTGCGCGCAGCGGTTTCGGGAGCAGGGACTCGTTCAGGGCGTGGTCCGGCAGTTGCAGGAGCACGGCGAACTCGCCGAGGTCCTCCCAGCAGCCGATGCCGTCCAGGCCGGGCATCCGGCGTGCGGCGCGTACCGCGACGAGTGCCTGCTCGTGGGAGGTCCAGGCGTCGGCGAGGCCGCTCTGGTGGCCGCCGACGCCGATGACGGGAGCGGCCGAGGCGCCCAGGCGGGCGCCGAGGGCTTCCCTGATGCGGGCGGACTGCTCGCGGAGCGCCTCCGGGGTCAGCGGCCGGTCGGCGGCCTGGAGCAGGACGGCCCGGTGCGAGGCGACCGCGAAGGCGCCGTGGGCCGATCGGGTCCGGCGGAATCCCTCCAGCGCGCCGTGGAGTGCCGTCGCCACCTGCCCGGGGGACACCCGGGAGCGAGCCACCTGCACGATGCTGACCACCGCGTGGGGGGCGTCCGGCAGCAGCCCGTCGTCCAGGATCCGGGTGCGGGAGTCGGCGCGGGCGGCGGGGTCGGCGTCCAGCAGCGACAGCAGGAGCCGCTGCTCGGCGGTCCTCCGGGCGTCGGCCGCGACCTGGTCGGCGTACAGCTGGCCGATGACGGCGGGCGTCGCCCGGGCGACGGTCCCGGTCTCCTCGGGGGTCAGGGAGGTGTCCGGTGCGATGACCGTCAGCAGGCCGAGGAGGTGGCCGCGCTCACGCAGCGGCACGCAGTAGCGGGGGAGCAGCCCGAGGTCCTCCCGGCCCGGGAGGAACCCCGGCTTGGACCACCGGATGACGTCCTGGTCGCGGACGTACCGGGCGACCTCGCTGCTCACCCGCCCCTGCAGCAGGCTGTAGAGGCGGACCGGGTCCGCGTCGTCGTAGTGCCGGCTCGAACAGATGCGCCTGCCCGCGGCGTCGGTCAGGGTGACGGACCGACGGAGCGACTCCGCGAGTCGCTCGATCAGCCCGCGCAGCGCGGCGGTGCCGGCGGGGGGCCGCCGCCGCTGTTCGGTCGTGGCAGTCGTCATCGTGGTCATCCCTCCGTGTCCTCGACACACGGTGACACCGACGCGTTGCCCCACGGTGCACGGCTCTTGCCCCTGTCTGCGGGAAGTGCCGGACCCTTGTACCCCGGGGGCTGACCTGTCTCCGACCGACCCGGCGGGTCACCCGCCCCCGTCCGTGGCGACCGCGCCGCCTTGCCGCCGCCATTCGCTCGGGGAGACCCCGTAGGCCGCCTGGAAGCGGCGGCTGAAGTGGCTCGGGCTGCTGAACCCGCAGCGGGCGGAGACGGCGGCGACGGTCAGGCGGTCGTACCGCGCGGAGGCCAGCATGCGCCGTGCCTTCCCGAGCCGCTCGGATATCAGCCACTGCTCCAGGCTGATCCCCGCCCCGCTGAGCAGGGCGTAGAGCCGGCGGACCGAGACGGCGTGCTCCGCCGCGATCCGCTCCGGCGTCAGGTCGCGGTCCGCGAGGTGGGCCCGCGCGTAGGCCGTGATCCGGGTGAGCAGGGTCTCGTCCATCGTCGACCTGACCTCGGGGGCCTGTTCGGCGTGCGCGGCCGACAGCAGCAGGGCGCGGACGAGGTCCGTGGTGGCGGACGCCAGGGCCTCCGCGCCGGGGTCGTGCTCCAGCCGGCCGGGATCGCGCCACACGCCCCGCAGGTGCTCCAGCACCAGGCCGTACAGCGGACTGGCGCGCAACCGCAGGGACGCCCGCACCACCGTGTCCACCGGTACGCCGAGGCGGTTCATGTCGAACATGACGGCCTGGGACGCCCCGTCGCCGGACCAGCCGTACACCCGGGGCGACAGCTCGTGGAAGACGCAGATGTCGTCGGAGCCCAGGAGAGTCCGCCGGTCCGCGACCTCGGCCCGGTGGACGCCCCGGGGCTGGAGCGAGACCGAGACGATCGGGTCGCTGCGGTGGTGGTGCACGTGCTGGGCCGTCCGCCGCACCTGGAAACCCGAGTTCCGGGTGGCGAAGAGGTCCAGTCCGCCGATGCGCCAGAGTTCCATGCGGGCGCGGATGCCGGTCTCCGGTTCCTCGTGGGCGACGTCGTTGGGGACCAGCGAATCCGTCAACGCGTGGTGGAACGCATCCACGCGCTCGCGAGGCGCCACGGTGTCGAGGTCGAGCAGCAGCACACACCCTCCCGGGGGAAATGATCTTCATCCCATTCTGCCGCACCGGTGAGCGCCCCGGCCGCGGCGGACGTTCGCGCGGCCGGGCGGACGTCCGGGGGAGGGGGCCGGGGACGGGGCGGCCTGGGCGGTGCGTCAACGCCGGTGTGGCGTGTACTCGGCCGGGTGAACATCGCGCGTGCGAGGTGCACCGCGTCGGCCGGCCGGGCAGGGGTGGGGAGCCGGGGGTTCCGTCAGAAAGGGCTGTGCCATGGGGCGTGCACTGATCGTGGTCGATGTGCAGAGGGACTTCTGCGAGGGCGGGGCCGTTCCGGTCGGCGGCGGGGCGGGGCGGGCCCGCGCCATCGCCGAGCTCGTCGAGCGCACCGCCGGCGGCGAGTACGCCCACGTCGTCGCCACCCGCGACCACCACCTCGACCCGGGCGGCCACTTCTCCGACCATCCGGACTTCGAGGAGTCCTTCCCCGTGCACTGCGTCGCCGGCACCGAGGGGGGCGAGTTCCACCCCGACTTCGCCCCCGCGGCCGAGCGGAAGGTGGACGAGGTCTTCTACAAGGGCGCGCACTCCGCCTCCAAGAGCGGCTTCGAGGGCTTCGCCGCGGACGGCACCGCCCTCGCCGACTGGCTGCGCGCGCGGGAGATCACCGAGGTGGACGTGGTCGGCATCGCCACCGACCACTGCGTGAAGGCCACCGCGCTCGACGGCGTGCGGGCCGACTTCGCGGTCCGGGTCCTGCTCGACTACACGGCGGGCGTGTCCGCCGAGACCACCGTCCGGGCCGTTGCCGAACTGGATGAGGCGGGCGTGGAGTTGAGCGGTACGCCGGTCGTCCTCGCCTGACGGCCGAGCGCGTCATCCCGATTCGCCGGCGCGCCCTCGAACGGGTGGGTTGCGGCACCTCGGGGGCGGCGGGCGGCCAGGGTAGCGGTCGTGATCAACATTCGAATTCGCACGGCCGCCGGCGCGGTCGCCCTCGCCTGCGCCGTCGTGCTCACCCCCGAGAGCCTGGCCGCCGCCGCCCCCGCGGCCGAGACCGAGACCGCCCCGTTCCGCTGCCTCGACCCCAGCGGGGAGGCGCTCTGGAGCGGCCCCCAGTGCGACGGCTTCGTCGTCCGTGAACTCGGCACCGGGGCCGTCGCCATCGTCCTGGACGGCCGCCGTATCGACTTCGCGAACGAGGCCGAACTGCGCGCCGACGACTGCGCGGCCCGGCCGACCGTCACCCTCCCCGCCAGTACCTTCGAGAGCATCCCGGAGGGCCCGGACCCGCTGTACGCCGCCGTGGACCGCCGGGTGGACGTCCCCCGCATCACCCCGGCACCGCACTGGCGCAAGGACTGCCACCCGCTCTTTCGTTCGGACGGCCGCGACCCGTCCGTCATCTTCGAGCAGGGCTTCGCCCCGAAGGACGTCAACGGCCAGTACGACATCACCAGTTACGTGCTGCAGAACCAGCCCTCGCCGTTCGTCAGCACCACCTACGACCCCGAGCTGTACAAGAAGTGGAAGAAGGTGCCCTGGGACTACTTCATCGACGCCCCCGGCGGCATCAACGTGAACGCCACCATCGGCGACCAGCACCAGTACGCCGACCAGGTGGAGGTCGCCTTCCCCGGCGGCGTGGACCGGCACTTCATCCGCCGGGCCTGCCCGGTCGACCGGGCCACCGCCTCACTGGTCGAGTCCGGCTGCGTGGACAACCCGCACTACCAGCCCTGGCTGCACTGACCGCGGGGCCGGAACGGCGGGGCGGCCGGTCGAGCCGAGGCTCGGCCAGCCGCCCCGTCCGCGCCGGAAGCCCGGTTCGGTGGGGGAACCCGGGGCCGGCTGCCCGAGCACCCTCCGGGCGGAGTCCTACCGGGTGTTCCAGAACAGGACGGTGACGCCGGCGGTGAGGACCAGCCAGCCGGTGATCCCGACGGTGAGGGCGATGGCGAAGGCCAACCCGATGGTGATCATGGTGGTGCTGCCGAAGAAGGCGAGGAAGGCGATGACGAGGTAGGCGGCGGCGGGAGCCTTCCAACCGGTCCGGTGGCCCCGCAGCAGGGTCTGGACGGCGAGGGCGGTGCCCGCGCCGATCAGCAGGGACAGTTCCAGGACGGACCGCCAGGGGGCCGTGATGATCGCGTTGCGGTGGCCCCCGTGGGAGAGCTCGATGACGCGGCCGTTCCAGAGGGTCAGGTCCACGTCGGCGCCCGTCCGCGTGCTGTCGTAGAGGTCCTCGGAGACGTAGTAGGTGCGGTCGGGCGCCGCCTCGCGGGAGACGGTCAGCTGGTGGCTGGTGTTCTCGCCCTCCCAGTGGGTCTTCCTGCCGGTGACCCGGCCGGTCTCCCGGGTGGTGCAGTCCGTGGCGGGCGGGCCGGTGAGGGCGGCGCAGGCGGGGGCGTCGCGGTAGGCGAACACCTCGTCGTAGGTGTCGGTGAACCGGGCGAAGCCGAGGGCGACGGCGGCCACACCGGTCAGGACGAGCAGGGTACGGGCCACGAGGCGGGCGGCCGCACGGGCCTTGTGCGGGTGGGCCGGGTCGCCGGTGCGGAGGGGTGGCGCCGGGGTCCGGTCGGCGAGTTCACTCATCGTCGTCGCCCAGCACCTCGGCGAGGAGCGGTACGGCCCGCGCCTGCTCCGGCTGCCCTGCGGTCAGCGTGACCCGGCCGCGCCTGGTGGTGACTTCGAGGGACACGTCCGGGTGGCGGGTCCGCAGCCACTCCGACAGCGCCCCGGCCAGGGCCGCGCCGGCGCCGCCGCCACCGAGGGCGATCTCCAGCACCTCGGTCGTCCCGCCCGGCTCCCCGTCGGCGGGCCGGACGGGAAGCGGGCGGACCGCCCCCGCCGGGCCGCTCCCGCGGCGCAACCAGTCCCGGAGTTCCGCGGTCTCCCGCAGCCCGTCGCCGCCGGCGACCCTGATCCGCGCGTCCATCGCACTCCCTCCGGCCACGCCCGGGCGGCTCCCGGGCTCAGTCGGGATGATGGCAGGGAACGGCGCCGGGCCGGGAGCAGGCGGCGGAGCTTGTGACGGAGTTGTGGAATTCCCGCGCGGCGGAGGCTTCTCGGCGGTCCTCGGCGCTCCTCGGCGGCCGTCGAACGGCCCTCGGCGATCGGCGGCGCGTCAGGTCGGGCAGGCCTGGCAGGCCGGCTCAGGTCGCGTCAGGTCGCCGTCAGAGCGGGCAGGTCCCGCCAGTCCGGTCAGGGCAGCAGCAGGCCGGCGAGCTCGTCCAGCAGTTCGGTGACCCGCCGTGCCTTCTCCGGGTCCGGGACGGCCGTTGCGATGACCGGCTCGGCGGGCCGGGCGACGTGGGTGTGGATGGCGCGCCTTGCCGACTCGGAGACGGTCAGCAGGGTGCGCCGCCCGTCGCCCGGGTCGGCGGCGGCGTCGAGCAGGCCGCGTTCGCGCAGTCGGGCGACGGAGACCGAGACGTGGCTCTGGGCGAAGCCGGTGCGGACCCGGATCTCCTGGACGGAGGACGCGGGGTGGCGGAACACGTCGGAGATCACGGCGATCTCCCCTGCGGTGAGGTGCTCGGAGGCCGGATCGGTGATCAGGGCTCGGCCGAGTTCGGTCAACCGCTTGCCCAGTCTGAGGAGTTGCACGCCGTCCATGTCCGCCAGAATACATCTTCACCGATGCATCGGTAGCGATGTAGATTGCCGGGCATGACGACCTCCGAACCGCTCAGCCCGGTCTCCCGCACCGCCCTGTCCGTCGCCCGGGTGCGGGCCTACGAGAGCTCCCGGCCCGATCCGCTCTTCGTCGACCCGTACGCCGCCGCGTTCGTCGCCGCCGCCGGTCTCGACCTGGCACCCACCGGGGCGGACAGCGGCTTCGCCAAGGCCCTGCTCGCCCACGGCATCCTGCGCACCCGCTTCTACGACGACCGGCTGCGCGCCGCGGGTGCCGACCAGGTGGTGCTGCTGGCGGCCGGCCTGGACACCCGCGCGTACCGGCTGGACTGGCCGGACGGCACCCGGGTGTTCGAACTCGACCTCGGCCCGGTGCTGGCCTTCAAGGAACAGGTCCTGGCCGGGCTCGGCGCCGCGCCGAACGCCGAGCGCACCACGCTGCCCGCCGACCTGCTCGACCCGCGGTGGCCCGAGCGGCTGGTCGCCGCCGGCTTCGACCCGGCGCGACGCTCGGTCTGGCTGGCCGAGGGGTTGCTGGTCTACCTCACCGCCGAGGAGGCGGCCGCCCTGCTGACGGCGGTGGCCGGGCTGGCCGCCCCGGGCAGCCGGCTGCTGCTGGAGCAGGGCCGGGACCTCAGCCGTACACCGGACGATCCGGCGCTCGCCCACCTCACCGGCCTGTGGCGCGGCGGGCTCGGCCCCGGCACCGACGAGTGGCTCGACGGGCACGGCTGGACGACGGAGGTCACCACCCTCGTCCGGCTCGGGGAGGCCTACGGGCGGCCGTTCCAGAACCCCTCCGCCACGACGGCGTTCATCGAGGCGGAGCGGCGGGCGGCGCCGGGCGGGGCCGCCCGGCCCTGATCACGGGCGGCATGCCGCTTCCGTCGCCGCCCGGTCCAGGATCAACTTCCCCTCCGCACAAGGACGTCAGAGCGAGTCGGCCGGCTGCGGCGGCCAGCTGCCCGGGAGCAGGACGCCGGTGGCGTAGGCCCGGGCGACCAGGGCGGTGCGGTTGGGGACGCGCCAGCGGCGGGAGAGCCGGGCCAGGTGGTAGTTGACCCCGTCCGGGGTGACGCCGATCTCCCGGGCGATCTGCGCGGTGGTGTCGCCACGGGCCGCCGCGGCCAGGATCCGGGCCTCGACCGGGCTGGCCCCGGCCCGCGGGCCGGGCGGCGGGGCCGCCTCGCCCGCGGGCTCCGCCGCGTTCAGCGACAGCAGCAGGCTCGGGGTCTGCTCCGGGGTGTCGCCGACCAGGGCGACGGTCATCTCGCCCTGCCGCTCCCGGCCGTCGGCGGGCGTCCAGGAGACCCGGGCCGGGTACTGCGAGCGGCGGTGCAGCCGGACGGCCTCGGTGAGCGCCTCCAGGGTGCCGCTGTCCCGCAGGGTGAAGAACTCCAGAATCCTACGGTCGCGCAACTGGCCCGGCAAACGGCCGAATTCGGCGGCCATCGCGCGGTTGACGATCAGGATCCGACCGCCGAACTCGCACACCGCGATGGGCAGCGGCACGTGGTCCAGCAGCCGCAGCGCCCGGTTGCGCCAGATCACCGCCGCCTCCAGCCCGTCGTCCGGCACCGGGCCGCAGCCCTCGGTCGTACGCATGAGTGGTTCTCCTCCCCGGGGGCCGGTGCTGACGGTTCGTGGGCAAGCCCGTGGCGGCCCCGGGTACTACACAATCATGTAGTGACCGGGGCCCGGGCTCCCGCCCGGTGGGCGCACAGTGGGGGAAGCCGAAAGTTTCCTGCTGTGGGAGGGGCACACCGATGACCGAGACCGTGGAGAGCGTGACCGAGGACGAGCCGGCGGCGGGGGCCGGGAGCCGGGGAGTCCCGCTGGTGGACATCTCGTCGGCGCCGCCGCTCGCCGCCCCGATGCTGCGCACCATGGAACTGGCCAGAGAACACGGCCCGGCCTTCGTCCAGCGGCTGCACGGCCGGGACACCCTGGTCGTCAGCGGCCTGGAGCTGGTGGCGGAGCTGGCCGACGAGACCCGGTTCACCAAGTCGATCAGCCCGGCGCTGGAGAACGTCCGCCAGTTCACCGGCGACGGCCTGTTCACCGCGTTCAACGACGAGCCCAACTGGGCCCGGGCGCACGACATCCTGATGCCCGCCTTCGCGCTCGGCTCGATGCGCACCTACCACCCGGTGATGCTGCGGGTGGCCCGCCGGCTGGTCGACGCCTGGGACCGCCGGGAGGCCGCCGGACTGCCGGTGGACGTGCCCGGCGACATGACCAGGATGACCCTGGACACCATCGGACTGGCCGGCTTCGGCTTCGACTTCGGCTCCTTCGAGCGGGACGAGCCGCACCCCTTCGTCGAGGCGATGGTGCGCTGCCTGGACTGGGCGATGACGAAGCTCACCCGCGACCCGGAGGCGGACCACCACGAGCGCGACGCGGCCTTCCGGGCCGACGCCGACTACCTGGCCGCCGTGGTGGACGAGGTGATCGCCGCCCGTGCCGGGGAGGGCGTCCAGGGCCCGGCCGAGGACCTGCTCGGCCTGATGCTCGGCGCGGTCCGCCCCTCGGACGGCACCCGGCTGGACGCCGAGAACATCCGCAACCAGGTGATCACCTTCCTGATCGCCGGCCACGAGACCACCTCGGGGGCGCTCTCCTTCGCGCTGTACTACCTGGCCAAGCACCCGGCCGTGCTGCGGCAGGTGCAGCGCGAGGTGGACGGGCTCTGGGGCGCCCAGGCCGACCCGGAGCCCTCCTACGAGGACGTCGGACGGCTGCGCCACACCCGCCAGGTGCTCAACGAGGCGCTGCGGCTGTGGCCGACGGCGCCCGCGTTCAGCCGGGAGGCGCGCGAGGACACCCTGCTCGGCGGACGCATCCCGCTGCGCGCCGGGGAGACGGTCTTCGTCACCACGCCGATGCTGCACCGCGACCCGGCCTGGGGCGACAACCCGGAGCTGTTCGACCCGTCCCGGTTCGACCCCGAGTACGAGGAGGCCCGCTCCCCGCACGCCTTCAAGCCCTTCGGCACCGGCGAACGCGCCTGCATCGGAAGGCAGTTCGCGCTGCACGAGGCCGTCATGCTGCTCGGCATGGTGGTCCACCGCTACCGGCTGATCGACCACGCCGACTACCGGCTGACCCTCAAGCAGACGCTCACCATCAAGCCCGACGGCTTCACCCTCGGGCTCGCCCGGCGGATGCCCGTCCAGGCGTCCGCCGCCTCTCCCGGCACCGCCGGGCCGACGGCCGTCGACCGGCAGGCCGGCCCGGCCGCCGAGCGCCCCGGTAGGGTCCGCCGCGGGACCGGGCTGCTGCTCCTGCACGGTTCCAACTACGGTGCCTGCCGGGAGTTCAGCCGGCAGCTCGCGGAGGCCGCCGCCGACCTCGGCTGCGAGACCGAGATCGCCCCGCTGGACGCCTACGCGGACGGTCTGCCCGCCGGTCGGCCGGTGGTGATCACCGCCGCCTCGTACAACGGGCAGCCGACCGACGACGCAGCCCTGTTCGTGCGCCGGCTGCAGGAGGCGCAGGAGGACCCGGCGGAGCAAGTGACCGACGGCTCCCCGCGGTTCGGGGCGGGCGGGACGGCCGACGGCGTCGAGTACGCGGTGCTCGGCATCGGCGACCGCACCTACGCCGCCACCTACCAGCGCGTGCCGGCGCTGATCGACGACCGGCTCGCCGCGCTCGGCGGCACCCGGCTGCTGGCCCGCGCCGAGGCCGACGCCTCCGGCGATCTGGCGGGCACGGTACGGCAGTTCACCGCGGCGCTGCGCGAGGCCCTGCTGGCGCGCCACGGGGACGCCGACGCCCCCACCGCGCCGCAGCCGGAGGCCGCCTACTCGGTGACCGAGGTGACCGGCGGCCCGCTGGCCGCGCTGGCCGCCCGGCACGACATGGCGGAGCTGACCGTCACCGCCGTCGGCAGCCTGACCGACCCCGCCTACCACCGGGTCAAGCGGCTGGTGCGGCTGGCCCTGCCGGAGGGCGCCGGCTACCGGACCGCCGACCACCTCACCGTGCTCCCGGCCAACGACCCGGTGCTGGTCGAGCGGGCCGCCAAGCTGTTCGGCGCCGACCCGGACACCGTGCTGGGCATCGTGGCGCACCGGCGCACCGGACTGGCCGTCGACCGCCCGCTGACGGTGCGCGACCTGCTCACCCGCCACGTCGAGCTGCAGGACCGCCCGAGCGCCGAGCAGCGCGCCGCGCTGGCCGCGCTCAACCCCTGCCCGCCCGAGCAGGCCGCGCTGCGGGCACTGCCCGTGGACGACCCGCGCACCCTGCTGGACCTGATCGAGGACCACCCGGCCCTGCGGGAGCGGCTCAGCTGGCCGGTGCTGCTGGAGCTGCTGCCGCCGATCCGGCCGCGGCACTACTCGATCTCCTCCTCGCCCACCGGCGACCCGGGCCAGGTGGAGCTGATGGTCTCGGTGCTCAGCGGGCCGGCCCGCTCGGGCCGGGGCGCCTTCCGGGGCACCGGCTCCGGCTACCTCGACCGGGTGGCCGTCGGCGACACGGTGCTGGCCCGGGTCCAGCCCTGCCGGGAGGCGTTCCGGATCGGCCACCGCACCCCGGTGGTCATGGTCGCGGCGGGCACCGGCCTGGCGCCGTTCCGGGGCGCCGTCGCCGACCGCCGGGCGCTGCTCGCCGAGGGGGCCGGGCTCGCCCCGGCGCTGCTGTACTTCGGCTGCGACGACGCGGCGGCGGACTACCTGCACCGCGGCGAGCTGGAGGCGGCCGAGCGGGCCGGCGCGGTCTCGCTGCGGCCCGCCTTCAGCGAGCGGCCGCAGCACGGGCGGCGGTACGTGCAGGACCGGATCGCCGCCGAGGCGGCGGAGGTCTGGGAGCTGCTCGAAGCCGGCGCCGAGGTGTACGTGTGCGGCGACGGGGCCCGGATGGCGCCGGGCGTCCGGGAGGCCTTCCGGACGATGTACCGGGAGCGCACCCCGGGGGCGGACGAGCAGCGGGCGCAGGCCTGGCTGCAGGGGCTGGTCGAGGCCGGCCGGTACGTCGAGGACGTGTACGCGGGCTGACCGGTCGCCCCCGGACAGGGCCGTGGGGGGGGGGCGCCCCGGGGGGGGGGGGGGCCGGGGGGGGGGGGGCGGGGGGGGGCGGGGGGGGTGGGGGGGGGGGGGGGGGGGGGGCGGCCCCGCCCCCCCGGCGGGGGGGGGCCCCCCCCCCCCGGGGGGGGGGGGGCCCCACGGCTGGGGCGGCTCGAAGTGCTCAGCGGGCCCGGAGCGTGCAGCGGGCCCGGAGCGCTCGGAGGGCTCGAAGGCTCCGAACGGCGAAGGCTGCGAACGGCGAAGGCTTCGAACGGCCCGGTCAGTACACGCTGACCCCGTACGCGGAGAGCGCCGCGTTGACCGGCTGGTAGAAGGTCGTCCCGCCCGAGGTGCAGTTGCCGCTGCCGCCCGAGGTGAGGCCGAGCGCCTTGGTGCCGTCGTACAGCGGGCCGCCCGAGTCGCCCTGTTCGGCGCAGACGTTGGTCTGGATCAGGCCGCGGACGGTGCCGCCGCCGGTGTAGCGCACGGTGGCGTTCAGTCCGGTGACGGTGCCGCCGTGGGTGCCGGTGGTCGAGCCGGTGCGCTGGACCGACTCGCCGACGAAGGCGTTCGGGGCGGAGGTGAAGCCGCCCGGGTGGCTGAGCGCGGCGTTGTCGTAGCGGACCAGCGCGTAGTCGTGCCCGGGGAAGGTCGAGCTGACCGTCGGGCCGATCCGGGCGGTGTGGTTGGCGTCGGTGTACCAGTCGGGGGCGACGTTGCCGCAGTGCCCGGCGGTGAGGAAGTAGTAGGTGCTGCCGCTCATCACGTTGAAGCCCAGTGAGCAGCGGTACTGACCGCCGTAGATGGCGTCCCCGGCGGCGACCAGCGGGGTGAAGGTGCCGGGGACGCGGTGGATGTCGACGGCGGCGGCGTTGGTGCCGACGGCGCTCATCAGCCGGCCGAGCGCGAGGGGGGTGACGGTGCTGTCGGCGGTCACCACGACGCGTCCGGCGGCCTCGTCGACGTACCAGGCGGTGCCGTCGACCTCGGCGTTCAGGATGGCGTCGCTGACCGCCGAGAGCTGCCCCGGTTGCGGGGCGGGGGTGGGAGCGGCGGCGGCGCCCGGTGCGGCGACCGCGGTCGCGGTCAGCAGGCCGAGGGTCGCGGCGAGCAGGCGGAAGCGGCGCCTGGTGCCGGTGCGGGGCGTGGTGCGCGTGGTCCTCACCGATGTCCTCCAGAGGGATGACGGCCCTGAGGGTTGGGGCCGTGGAGCGCGGTCAGACGGTGGGCGGACACCGGCCGGTGCTCTCCGGAAGCACGACGGATGATCTGCTCCTGACAGGCGCTGACCGGAAGTATGAGGAAACGGACCTTTCGGTACAAGCTTCCTGATGGGGTGTCGGCGGACCCGCGGGCTCGGGGGTGAACCCGCGGATCCGCCGTTCGGCGGCTGCCGCCCGGGTGCTACCGGGCGGGCACCGGTTCGGGCCCGGTGAGTCGCCGGCCGCGGTGGAGGGCGTGCAGCGAGAGCGCGCAGAGCGCCCCGAGCGCGCACAGCGCCAGCCAGGGGAGCGCGGCGAGCCCGGCCGCGCGGGAGGCGTCCAGGGCCGCGCCGGTCAGCAGGTTCCCCAGGGTGATGCCGATCCCGCAGACGGTGTTGTAGAGCCCGTAGTGGGTGGCGACCAGGCGGTCCCCGGACAGCCGGACCACGGTGTCCATCTCGAACGGATAGGCCAGCATCGTGCCCAGTGCCAGCAGGAACGCGGCCAGCGCGGGCGGCCCGGCGGCCAGCGCCCACCGCCCGGGACCCGCCCCGGGGACGGGCAGGGCCGAGGCGGCGAGCAGCGGCAGGAAGGCCGCGCCCATCACGGCCACCCCCGTGACCAGCGCGGTGCCCGGTGCGATCCGGGCCCGGCACCAGGCGGTCACCCTGGTCTGGAGCAGGTCCAGCGGGTGACCTCCCGCTCGTCCGGCCGGGCGAGCTCGTCCGGGCCGTCCGCCGGCGGGTGGTCGAGCAGGTCGTGCGCGGCGCCGTACTCGTCGTCGTAGACGGTGCCGAGGTAGCGCTGCGGCCCGTCCGGGAAGACCGCGGCGATCCGGCTGCCGGCGGGCTGAGTGCGGGCCAGCCAGCCGGCCACCAGGGCGACCGCGCCGACGCTCCAGCCGCCGGTGGCGTAGTGCGAGGCGGCGAGGCGGCGGCAGGTCCAGACGGCCTCGGCCGGGGCGACCCAGTGGACCTCGTCGAAGGTGTCGTAGGCGACGTTGCGCGGGTAGATGCTGGAACCGAGGCCGCGCATCAGCCGGGCGCGGGCGGGCTGGCCGAAGATCGTGGAGCCGACGGTGTCCACCCCGACCACCCGCAGCCCCGGGTAGAGCTGGCGCAGCACCCGGGAGGTGCCGGCCGAGTGCCCGCCGGTGCCGACGCTGCACACCAGGACGTCCAGGTGGCCGAGCTGGGAGGCGAGTTCGAGAGCCAGCGGGGTGTAGGCGGTGGTGTTGTCGGGGTTGTTGTACTGGTCGGGGCACCACGAGTCGGGGTGGCGGGCCAGCAGCTCCACCACCCGGTCGCGCCGGGCCTGCTGCCAGCCGCCCCGCGGGTGCGGGCTGGCGACCGCCTCCACCTCGGCGCCGTAGGCGGTGAGCAGCCTGGTCATGGCCGGCTCCAGCCCCGGGTCGGTGACCAGCGTGACCGGGTGCCGGTACACCATGCCGGCCAGCGCCAGGCCCAGGCCCAGTGTGCCGCTGGTGGACTCCACGATCCGGCCGCCCGGGCGCAACTCGCCCCTGGCGCGGGCCCGCTGGACCATGTGCAGGGCCGGACGGTCCTTGATGCCGCCGGGGTTGAAGCCCTCCAGCTTGGCCCAGAAGCCGCGGCCCGCCGGGGCGAGCGGCTCGCCGATCCGCAGGACCGGGGTGTTGCCGACCAGGCCGCTGAGGGCCGCGTGGTCGTCGGTGGGATGAGTGAGGGACGTCATGTCTGGTCTCCTGTCGGAAGGTTGGCGGAGGATTCGGCGACTCGGGCGGGCGCCGAGCCGCTATATCCGCCACCGACCGGTGGCCAGCAGCGGGCCTCTCGGCCCGGGCGTACGGGCGCGGCGCACGGCGGCGGCCGTCGCCGTGCGCACCGCGCGGGGCGCCACCCGCCCGCCGCCGGGGCCGACGAGGAACGCCGGGGCGGAGGAGGGGACGGGCGCGGCGGTCGGGCGCGGCGACCGCAGGGCGGGTGCGGCGCTGTCTCCCTGCGGACAGTCGCGCTCCGGGAGACCGCTCGGTTCGGAAGGACCGGTGGTCCGGGTGGAGGAGAGGGCGGTGGCCGCGGAGAGGCCGGCCGGATGGGCGTCGTGGTGCGGCTGCGCGCAGCCGGAGGGCAGCAGGGAGAGCAGGCCGAGCAGCAGCGCGGCCAGGAGCCGGACGGGCATGGCGGGACTCCGCGCGGCCGCACGACGGCGGCAGCGGATCGGCAACGGCGGGGGAGTGGACGCGGCAGCCCACGTCGGCACGTACCGCGGGGCGGGCGTGGCAGGGCGCGGGCCGGAGCCGGTCTAGACCCTCAGTCGACCGATCCGGTGGGGGAGTTCGGGTGTTCTGGCCGCGGCGTTCCGGGCCGTCGGGACCGCCGGGCCGGGTGCGACGGGCTGTTCACCGAGGGCGGGTCGGACGGCGACGTCCGGCCAGGCGGCCTCGGCGCCCGGGCCGTCCTCGGGCTTGCCGGACAGGCACTCGCCGCCGGGGTGGTCGGCGTCCTCGTCGTGCTCCCGCTGGTGTGCGGGCTGGGTGCGGTCGGCGGCCTGCGGCCCGTCCGGCGCGGACCAGACGATCCGGATCGGATCGGTGTGTCCGGCGCCGTTCTCCACGCTGAACCCGTGGGCCGCGAACACGGCCGCCAACAGGGCGCCCAGCCACAACAGCCGCGCCGCCACCCCTCGGGGGCGGGCGCGTCGTGTACGCAACGGCGACCGGGCGGTGACCATGCCGTGATCCTAGCCCGACTTCCCGCTCCGCCATAGCGTGCCCTGGTTGATGTGATGAATCGTCAACCAGCTGTGCCGGCAGGCCGATCGACGGAAGCGCGGCGCACGCCGGAGAGGGGCGCTTGTCAGCTCCGGTCGCTCCGTGCGGCCGCGTGCCCGACGCGGGGCCGGCCGGGCGGGGTGCGGCGCTGGAGCACGACGGCCGCCTCGCGGTCGGTGACCTCGTGGAAGTCGCTGTACCAGGGCCCGGCGGCGTGCGCGTAGCGGGGGAGGTGGAGGCAGACCACCGCGTCCACGTCCCGGCGCAGCTCGGCCGCGATCCGGGCGTCGCCGACCGGCGCCGCGACGATCAGCTGCCGCGGGTGCTCGGCGGCGAGCGCGTGGAGCGCCGCCCGGGCGGTGAGGGCGTCGGTCAGGCCGTCGGAGACCAGGACGGCGGTGCGCCCGCTCAGCGGCAGCCGGGCGCGGCCCTGGCGGTAGAGCGACTCCCGGCGGTGGACCTCGACCCGTTCCCGCCGGACGCTCTCGCCCAGCTCCGCCGGGGTGACGCCGAGGCTGGTCAGGCTGCACCGGTCGAACAGCGGGGGGTCACCGTCGGCGATCGCGCCGACCGGGCGGTCGTGGCCGGGCACGGCCAGCGGCCGCACCACGGTGGCTTCGAGCGGGGCGCCCAGGGCCTCGGCGACCTCGGCGGCCACCGGCATCCCGCCCGGTGCCAGGCCCAGGACCACCACCCCGTCGCCGCTCCGTTCGCCCAGCAGCGGGACGAGCCTGCGGGCCAGCTGGTGTCCGGCGGTGCTGCGGTCGAGGAATCTCACGGCCTGTTCCCTGCCCTCCGTGCGTCCGAGCGCCCCGGTCGGGCGGCCGGGGTGCACCGGCGAGCGGCCAGCGGCCCCCGCCGCCGGTGCGGCTTCCCCGTCGGGACGGGCTCTAACGTCCGGCACGCGGCCCGGATCGTCCGTGGACGGTGACCCCGGGCCGTCCGGGACACGACCCGGACCGTCCAGGACGCGGCCCCGGACCGTCCCGGACGCGATCCGGGCCGGACGCCCCCGGCGGGTGTGCCCCGGGCGGGTGTGCTCCGGCGGGGTTCGGGCAGACGCGGGGCATGGACGGCCGAAGGTCGGCGCTACCGCCCGTACCCGGTGTGCTCGCGGGTACGGGCGCCGGTACGGCCCGCGACGGCGCACGCGATGATGTCCGGCGCGACGCCCCGCCGTCCCCGTCTGACCGGGAGCGAGCCATGCCAGGACCATCCGAGCCATCCCACGAGCCCGCGGGTCGGGACGGACCCGGCGAGCCCGAGCCCGACGACCTGAGCGTCACGGTGGCCGACCGGGGCCGGGTGCGGATCGTCACCGTCACCGGCGAACTGGACCACGACAGCGCCGACCGGCTGCGCGTCGCGCTCGCCCGGCCGGCGTCGGCGGACGGCATCGAGCGGATCGTGGTCGACCTCGCCGGCCTGCGGTTCTGCGACTCGACCGGACTGAACGTCCTGCTGCGCGCCCGACTGGACGCGGGAGCGGGGGAGCTGCGGCTGGAGCTGGCCGGCCCAGGCCCGCTGGTGGCTCGGCTGATCGCGATCACCGGGGCCGACAGCGTGCTGCGGGTCCACCCAGATCTCCGTGCGGCGCTGGCGGTCTCCGGCGAGGGGTCCGCCGGCGGGGCCGTGGTGCCACCCGGACCGAGGTGAGGAGGCGGACCGTGGAGCGCCCCGCGAACGGTGGGCCGCCGGGCCGGGAGGAGACCAGGCGGCTGGCGCTGCAGGGCAGCGCCGGCGCGGTGCAGCGCAGCCGTGACTTCAGCCGGCGGGCGCTGGTGTCCTGGCACTGGCTGCCGGCCGCCGACGAGGAGCGGCGGGCCGCGGCCGAGGACGTCCTGCTGATGGTCTCCGAGCTGGTCACCAACGCCTGCCTGCACGCGCCCGGCGGCCCGCGCGAGCTGCGGCTGCGCTGGGACGGCGACCGGCTGCGGGTGGAGGTCGAGGACGCCAGCCCCGTCCCGCCGCGGCTGCGCCCGTTCGCGGGGCCGGGCCGCCCGGGCGGGCACGGGCTGCGGGTGGTCGACCGGCTCGCCGCCGCCTGGGGCTCGCGGCCCGAGGGCGGCGGGAAGCTGGTCTGGCTGGAGGTGCCGCGCCCACCCGCCGTGACGGCGGCGGACGGGAACCGGGCCGGGGGACCGGCGGGGCCGGGCCCGGGCTGATCGGCGGCCCGGCCCGATCGGGACGCACCGAGGGGTTTCCGGCGCGGCACAGCGGATAGTCGCGGGATGTGAGCGCCGGCCGTCGACCGGCGCGTGCGGTCCGGACCGTGTGAGAGGAGCCCGCAGCCATGGCGCAGCGCCCGTCGAAGTCCGGGGAACCCGCCGCCGACCGGGCCGAGGGGCTCACCGTCGAGATCCGGCCGTGGGCCGGGGGGGCCGTGCTGGCGCTGCTCGGCGACCTGGACCTGGACTCGATCGCCGATCTGCGGGTCGCGTTCGACCGGGCCCTCACCGAGCCCGCCACCGTCATCGTGGTGGACTGCGCCGGGTTGGAGTTCTGCGACTCCACGGGGCTCAACGCCCTGCTGCGGGCCAAGGCCCGGGCGGCGGTGGACGGCAGCCGGATCGAGCTGGCCCGGCCCCGGCCGCTGATCCTGCGGATGCTCGAACTGACCGGCGCCACCGACGCCTTCCCGATCCGCGACACCGTGCCCGACTGAGCCCCGCCCCCGCGTGCCCTCCCCGCCGTGTCACCCCCGGCCGGCGGTGGCACAGTGGGAGCAGGGCGGCGCCCGCCGCCTTCGGGGCCGAGGTGCCCGAACGGCGCACCCCGGCCGTGCGAGCGATCCGGACGGTGGACGGATGGACGAGCACCCGGTGGCCGGAGCCCCCGCGCCCGACCCGGCCGAGCAGGCGCTGCGGCAGCTGCTCGCCGGGCTGACGGCCGTGCGCGACGGGGACTTCCGCACTCGGCTCGCCCCGGACCGGCCGGGGGTGCTGGGGGAGATCGCCGCGGTCTTCAACGGCATGGCCGACCAGCTGGCCCGGGTGACCTCCGAGGTGACCAGGGTGGCCCGGGAGGTCGGCAGCGACGGACGGCTCGGCGGCCAGGCCCAGGTGCCGGACGCGACCGGCACCTGGCTGGAGCTGACCGACTCGGTGAACGCGATGGCGCGCAACCTGACCTGGCAGGTGCGCAACATCGCCCAGGTCACGACGGCGGTGGCGCGCGGCGACCTCACCCAGAAGATCGAGGTGGACGCGCGCGGCGAGATCCTGGAGCTCAAGAGCACCGTCAACACCATGGTGGACACCCTCTCCTCGTTCGCGGACGAGGTGACCAGGGTGGCCCGGGAGGTCGGTACCGAGGGCCGGCTCGGCGGCCAGGCCCAGGTGCCGGGCGTCGCCGGGACGTGGCGCGACCTGACCGACTCGGTGAACGCGATGGCGGGCAACCTGACCTGGCAGGTGCGCAACATCGCCCAGGTGGCGACCGCCGTGGCGGAGGGGGACCTCACCCAGAAGATCTCGGTCGCCGCCCGCGGGGAGATCCTGGAGCTCAAGACCACCATCAACACCATGGTCGACCAGCTGTCCGCCTTCGCCGCGGAGGTGACCAGGGTCGCCCGCGAGGTCGGCACCGAGGGCCGGCTCGGCGGCCAGGCGGACGTCCGGGACGTCTCCGGCACCTGGAAGGCGCTGACCGAGTCCGTCAACGTCATGGCCGACAACCTCACCGCCCAGGTCCGCTCGATCGCCGAGGTGACCACCGCCGTCGCGGAGGGCGACCTGACCCAGAAGATCCGGGTCGACGCGCGCGGGGAGATCCTGGAGCTGAAGGAGACCATCAACACGATGGTGGACCAGCTGTCCGCCTTCGCCGCCGAGGTGACCAGGGTCGCCCGGGAGGTCGGCACCGCCGGGAACCTGGGCGGGCAGGCCACCGTCCGGGGCGTCTCCGGGACGTGGAAGGACCTCACCGACAACGTCAACGTGATGGCCTCCAACCTCACCGGCCAGGTCCGCTCGATGTCCGAGGTGGCGACCGCGGTGGCCCGCGGCGACCTCTCCCGGAAGATCACCGTCGAGGCCGAGGGCGAGGTCGCGGCCCTCGCCGACGCGATCAACACCATGGTGGACACCCTGTCCGTGTTCGCCGACGAGGTGACCCGGGTCGCCCGCGAGGTCGGCACCGAAGGCATCCTGGGCGGCCAGGCCCGGGTGCCCAACGTCGCCGGGACGTGGAAGGACCTCACCGACAACGTCAACTTCATGGCGCACAACCTGACCAGCCAGGTGCGCAACATCGCCCAGGTCACCACCGCCGTCGCCGAGGGCGACCTGACCCGCAAGATCGACGTGGACGCGCGCGGGGAGATCCTGGAGCTGAAGACGACCGTCAACACGATGGTCGACCTGCTGTCCTCGTTCGCCGCCGAGGTGACGCGGGTGGCCCGGGAGGTCGGCAGCGAGGGCCGGCTCGGCGGGCAGGCCCGGGTGGAGGGCGTCTCCGGCACCTGGAAGCGGCTCACCGAGAACGTCAACGAGCTGGCCGGCAACCTGACCCGGCAGGTCCGGGCGATCGCCGAGGTCACCAGCGCCGTCGCGGCCGGCGACCTGACCCGCTCGATCAGCGTGGACGCCTCCGGCGAGGTCGCCGACCTCAAGGACAACATCAACGCGATGGTCGGATCGCTGCGCGAGACCACCCTGGCCAACCAGGAGCAGGACTGGCTCAAGACCAACCTGGCCCGCTTCTCCGCCGCCATCCAGGGCCGGCGCGACATCCGGCCCGTCGCCGAGATGATCACCGACGAGCTGACCCCGCTGGTCGGCGCCCAGTACGGCGCGTTCTTCCTCGCCGAGGAAGGCGCGACCGGCACCGAACTGGCCCTGATCAGCGCCTACGGCCGCCCGGCCGGCGAGCGGCGGCTCCGGCTGGGGGAGACCCTGGTCGGCCAGGCCGCCCGGACCCGGCGGACCGTCGCGGTGGACGAGCTGCCGCCCGGCTACGCCACCGTCTCCTCCGGCGCGGGCAGCGCCGACGCCCGCTCGCTGGTCATCCTGCCGATCGCCCTGGAGGAGTGGCTGATCGGCGTGATGGAGTTCGCCTCCGTCCACCCGTTCACCCAGGTCCACCGCGACTTCCTGGCCCAGTTCGCCGAGATCTGCGGGGTCAACCTGGGCAACCTGCTGGCCAACGCCCGCACCGACGAGCTGCTCGGCGAGTCCCAGCGGCTCACCGCCGAACTCCAGGCGAGATCCGAGGAGTTGCAGGAAGGGCAGGAGGAACTGCGGCGCTCCAACGCCGAGTTGGAGGAGAAGGCCGCGCTGCTCGCCCAGCGCAACCGGGACATCGAGGCGAAGAACCTGGAGATCGAACAGGCCCGCCAGGAACTGGAGGAAAGGGCGAGGGAGTTGACCCAGGCCTCGATGTACAAGTCGGAGTTCCTGGCCAACATGAGCCACGAGCTGCGCACCCCGCTGAACAGCCTGCTCATCCTCGCGCAGCTGCTCGCCGAGAACAGCGGCGGCAACCTCACCCCGAAGCAGGTCGAGTACGCGGGCGTGATCCACTCGGCCGGCACCGACCTGCTCCAGCTGATCAACGACATCCTCGACCTCTCCAAGGTGGAGGCCGGGAAGATGGACCTGGCCATCGAGCCCTTCGCGGTGCGCGAGCTGCTGGAGTACGTGGAGTCCGGCTTCCGGCCGCTGGCCGACCAGAAGGGGCTGGCCTTCGAGGTGTCCGTCGACCGGAACATGCCGGAGCGGATCGTCACCGACCAGTCCCGGCTGCGCCAGGTGCTGCGCAACCTGCTCTCCAACGCCGTCAAGTTCACCGACGTCGGCCGGGTGGAGCTGCGGATCGAACGCGTGGAGGAGGCGGACCTGCCGTCCGGACTCGGCCGGACCCGGGCCGCGGTGGCCTTCCACGTGGACGACACCGGGATCGGCATCGACCCGGCCCACCTGGACACCATCTTCGGCGCCTTCCAGCAGGCCGACGGATCCACCGCACGACGCTTCGGCGGCACCGGCCTCGGGCTGTCGATCAGCCGGGAGCTCGCCCGGCTGCTCGGCGGCACCATCACCGTGCGCTCGGCGGCCGGGCAGGGCAGCCGGTTCACGCTGTACCTGCCGCTGGGCGAGGACGAGCACACACCGGACGGCGCGGCCGAGCCGCGGGTCCTGGTGGTGGAGCCCGACCCGCCGGGGCTGCTCACCCAGCTCGCCCGGGCGGCGGTGGGGACGTCCTCGGGCGGTCCGACCGGCGGCTCTCCGGATGCGCCGTCGGTGGTGCGGGTCGACGGGGTGGGCGACGAAGCCGGGCTGCGGGCCGCGCTCACCGGCGGGCCGTACCGGTGCGTGCTGCTGGACCTGGTCGGCTCCGCGCACCTCGCCCCGCTGCTCGGGCGGTTCGCGGCGGGCGGCACGCCGGTGCTCGGGTACGGGACCGGCGGTGCGCCGCCCGAGGGCGTGGAGCGGGTCGGCGGACTCGACGAGCTGCGGGTGCGGGTGATCCGGGCGCTCGGCGGCGAGCCCCCGGCCGCCCGGGAGCCCGGGGAGGCGGAGGAGGCCGCGGGGACCGACGACCCGGGCGTCGCCGCCGCTCTCGCCGGACGGACCGTGCTGATCGTCGACGACGACATCCGCAACGTCTTCGCGCTCACCGCCGCCCTGGAACGGCACGGACTGGACGTCCTGCACGCCGCCGACGGCCGCGCCGGGCTCGACCTGCTGCGCTCCCACCCGGAGACCGACCTGGTGCTGATGGACGTCATGATGCCCGGACTGGACGGCTACGCGGCCATCGCGGCGATCCGCGCCGACGCGCGCTTCGAACGGCTGCCGGTCGTAGCCGTCACCGCCAAGGCGATGCCCGGCGACCGGGACCGCAGCCTGGCCGCCGGGGCCGACGACCACGTCACCAAGCCGGTCGACACCGGCCGGCTGCTGGAGCGGATGCGGGACTGGCTGGACGCGTCATGACCGCTCTCCGGCACGGGGGAACCGCCCTCCGGCACGGCGGAACCGCGCTCCGACCCCGGGGTGCGCGGTGACCGCCGGGCAGGAGCCCCCCGGGCACGCCGGGCAGGAGTCCGCCCGGCGGGAGTCCGCCGAGCGCACCGCCCGGGCCCTGGCCGAGACCGTCCGCCGCCTCCAGGCCGCCGCCGCCCGGTCGCACGCCGAGGCCCGGACCAGGGCCGCCGTCGACCTCGCCACCGGCATCCTGGCCGAGCGGCTCGACCTGCCCGTCGCCGAGGCCGCCGCGCACCTCGCCCGGCTGGCCCGGGATGCGGGCGTGCCGGTGCTCGCGCTGGCGGCGGACGTCGCGGGGCTGCCGGCGCCCGGCCCGGTCCCCGGCCAGGAGCCGGCACCGGAACCGGAGGAGGGGCCCGGACGGTCCGCCCCCGCCCTGACCGCCGTCGGACCGCCCGAGGCCGGCCCGCCCGTCGCGCCCGCGCTCGCCGCCTCGCCCGACCTGGAGCGCGCCGCCGGGGCCGTCCTGGACCAGGCCGCGGCGGCGGTCGGCGTCCGCGCCGTGGCCGTCTGGCTGCGGCTGCCCGGCGGCGCGCTCGCCCTCGCCGCGCACGCCGGGCTGTCCGCCGAGGAGGCGGCCGACTGGGCCCGGGTACCGCCCGGCGTGCCCACCCCGGCGCAGCTGGTCGTCGGCGGCGGAGCCGAGCTGTGGCCCGGCGACCCGGGGGCGGACGGGCCCTCGGTGGGCGCCGGCGCCGCCCGGGCGGTCCTCCCGCTGATCGACCGGCGCCGCCGCCGCGGCGCGCTGGAGCTGCTCTGGCCGGCCGCCGGCCCGGGATCCGCCCCGGTGCTCGGCCAGGCCCAGCGCCGCGAGCTGTGCGCCCTCGCCGACCTGTGCACCACCCTGCTCGGCCCGCCCCCGGAGCCGATGGCCCCCGAGCAGGCCGCCGCTCTCCTGGACGGGCTGCTCACCCCCGCGCTGCTCCTGGCCCCCGCCGTCCGGGCCGAGCGGATCGCCGACTTCACGCTGCTGCGGGTCAGCGCCGGGTTCCGCGACCCGCTCGGCCGCTCCCGGCAGGAGCTGGAGGGCGCCTCGCTGCTGGCGACCTACCCCGCCGCCTGCGCCGCCGGACTGCTCGACCGGCTGCTGCGCGCGTACGAGACCGGCGTGCCGTCGACCGCCGAGCCGGTCCGGCTGGCCTTCCGGGAGCACGGACCGGCGGTGCCGGTGGCCGTGCTGCTCTCGGTCGTCCCGCTCGGCGCCCGGATGCTGGTCTGCTGGCAGCTGGAGGACGAGCGGGAGGACGACGAGCACACCGCCCTGCTGCGCCAGGCCCAGCGGCTGGCCCGGGTGGCCGGGTTCGAGGAGCGCCCGGCCGAGGGCCGGATCCGCTGGAGCGACGGGCTGCGCGAGCTGTACGGACTGCCGCCGGACGCCCCGCCCGTACCGCTGGACCGGCTCGCCCGGCACACCCACCCGGACGACCGGCCGGCGATCCGGCGGCTGCTGGACACCGTCCGGCACCACCACCGCACCGCCTCCGCGGTGGTCCGGCTGGACCGCCCGGACGGCACCCACCGCTTCACCCGGGTGATCGCCGAACCGGTGGTGGACGAGGCCGGCCGACTGGTCGCCGTCCGCGGCGCCTACCACGACGTCTCCGCCCAGCACTGGACGGAGGTCGCGCTCGGCGCCACCCGGGAGCGGCTGGCCGACAGCGAGCAGGAGTCCGCCGAGCGGGCGCAGCTGGCGCTCCGGCTCCAGCAGGCGATCCTGCCGGCCGCGCCGCCCCCGCTCGGCGTGACCGGCCTGCACGCCGCCGTCCGCTACCGCCCCGCCGGCCAGCGCGACCGGGTCGGCGGCGACTGGTACGACGTGCTGGTGCTGCCCGACCGGCGGGTGCTGCTCGCGGTCGGGGACGTGGCCGGGCACGGCGTCGGCGCGGCCACCGGGATGGTCGCGCTGCGGCACGCGCTGCGCGGCCTCGCCGTCACCGGGGCCGGCCCGGGCCGGCTGCTGGCCTGGGCCAACACCGTGGCGCTGCGCGAACCGGGCCAGATCACCGCAACCGCCGTCTGCGTGCTGCTGGACCCGGTCGGCGGCGAACTGCGCTGGGCCCGGGCCGGCCACCTGCCGCCGATCCGGCTCGGCGCGGACGGCGCCCAGGTGCTGCCGCTGCCGCACGGCGTGCTGCTCGGCGCGCTCGACGACGCCGAGTACGAGGAGCACACCGCCCGGCTCGACCCGGGGGACGTCCTGCTGCTCTACACCGACGGGCTGGTCGAGCGCCGGGACCGCCCGGTGGAGGAGTCGGTGGAGCAGCTGCTCCGGGCGGCCGGCGCCCCCGGCCCGGACCTGGAGCAGTACCTGGACCGGCTGCTCGAACTCAGCCCCGCCGACACCGACGACGACACCTGCCTGATCGCCGTCCAGACCGAGTGAGGCCGATCGCCGCCGCGACGGCGGTCGCCCGTCCCTTCCGCCGCCGTTCCCCGGCGGCCGTTACGGGCCGCCGGGGGCGGGTAGGCGCGAGCGGACAAGGGGGGCCGAGACGGAAGGGACCGATCCCCATGTTGCTGCTGGGACTTCTGCTGATGGCGGCGTCCGGAGCATTCGTCGGACTGCTGATCGCGGACAACCTCTCCGGCGGGCCCGACTACCAGGTGACGATCCTGGGCAACGACCTCGTGACGCTGAACAGCCTGAGCATCTTCCTCGCCGGGGTGGCGCTGGCCCTGATCTTCTGCCTCGGCCTCGCGATGATGCGGCTGGCCCGGCGGACGCCGCGACGGGCGCGGCGGGCGCGGCCGGTCGCGGCTCCCGTGGAACGCGAACGCACCCTGGGCGGCACCGACGACATGCGGGTGCTGCCCGAGGACCGGGCCGCCGAGCAGGGCGGCCGGGAGACGGCGGCGCGACCGGGCGGCCGGATCCGGCACATGTTCGGACACTGACCACCGGTCGCCGACCGAACCGCCCGCCACCCAAGGAGGCCGCCATGGACCTCGCCTTCCTCACCCCGCTGCTCGACCGGACCAGCCCCTGGGCCTCGGTTTACCTCGACACCTCCCGCGCCACCGAGGACGCCGCCCGGCGGCGGGCGCTGATCGACCGCGCCGCCGTCCAGCGACTGGCCGACGCCGGCGCAGACGGGCCGACCTGCACGGCCGTCCGCGAGCACCTGGCCGGGATGCCCGCCGCCGGGTCCCCGCCCGGCCGGGCGCTGTTCGCCGCCGACGGCGAGGTCGTGCTGGACGTGCCGCTCGCCGACTCCCCGCCCGACGTCGCCGCCACCTGGGCCCCGCTGCCGCACACCGGCCCGCTGCTCGGCCTGCTGGACGACGCGGTGCCCGCCTGCCTGGTCGCCGCCGTCGACCGCACCGGGGCCGACCTGCGGCGCTACGAACTCGGTCGCGGGGAGCCGCTGGGTACCGTCGAGGGTCCGCAGTGGCAGGGCCGGGGGCACCGCGCCCCACCCGCCGACCGCTACGAGTGGCACTACCGGCACCGGGTCGAGGACACCTGGGAGCGCACCGCCGGGATCGTCGCCGAGCACCTCGCCCGGAGCTGGCCGCACAGCGGCGCCCACCTGCTGGTGCTCACCGGCGGCACCCGGGAGCGCCGGGCCGTCCACGACCGGCTCCCCCCGCAACTCCAGGACGTGACCGTCGAGTTGGACGGCGAACCCGCCGGAGGCGCCTTCGACCGGCGCCTCGCCGAGGCCTGGGCCGACCACCGCGGCCGGCACGTGGCCGAGCTGCTGGACGCCTTCCGCACCGGCGTCGGCCGCCCCGGCGGACACCGTACCGACGGCGACGGCACCGAGACCGCGCCCGGCCCGGCCGCCCAGGGCATCCCCGCCGTGGTGAGCGCCGCCCGGCAGCACCAGCTTGCCGCGCTGCTCCTGCAGGCCGGCGGCCACGACCCGGAGCGCCCGGTGTGGACCGGGCCCGAGCCCGAGCACCTCGGCGTCGACCGGGCCGACCTGCGGCGCATGGGCGTCCGCCACCCGGTGCAGGCCCCCGCCGCCGACGCCCTGCTGCGCGCCGCCACGGCCTGCGCGGCCGAGGCCGTGCTCGTCCCGGAGACCGTCCCCGGCCCGCCGGGTGGACTCGGCGCGGTGCTGCGCTGGCCCGCCTGACGCCACGCCCGACCGGCGGACGGCACACCGCCGGCCCGTCGGCCGGGCGGAGCCGGCGCCGACGGGCCGGCTCGGAGACCGTCACGGCCGCGTCGTTCAGCGGGCGGCGACCGGGGGCAGCCGGTCCAGGATGCGCTCCATGCCGCTGGTCCAGTTGGCCTCCAGCGCGGTGACGGCCTGGTCGATGTCGCCGTCCAGCAGGCACTGGGCGATCCGCTCGTGCTCCTCTGCGGCGCGTTCCAGGATCTCGTGGTCGCCGACCACCACCCGCTCGTAGCGGTGCAGGGTGAGCTTCAGCGAGTCGATCATCTCGCGCAGCCGGGCGTTGGCGCAGCCGGAGAGCAGCAGGGCGTGCCAGGCGTCGTCGTAGCGTTCTATCGTGCCGTGCGGGGCCTGCGGGGCGGAGAAGGCGCGGGCCTCGGCGAGCAGCCGGGGGGCGATCTCGGCGAGGTGCGCGGGGTCGGAGGTGCGCAGGGCCAGCGACTCCAGGGCGATCACGATCGCGGTGAGGTCGAGGAACTCCTGTTTGCCGGTGGGCGCGAAGCGGAAGCCCTTGCCGCGCTCGCTGGTGATGATGCCCTCGCGTTCCAGGCTGATCAGGGCCTCGCGCAGGGGGGTCCGGCTGACGCCAAGTTCCTCGGCGAGCTGGACCTCGTTGATCGACTCGCCGGGGGTGAACCGGCCGCGGCCGAGCTGCTCCAGGAGTTCGTCCTTCACCTGCTCGCGCAGCGGACGCCGCTCGATCGCCATCGGGCTTTCCTTTCGTTCTCGGTCGGTAGCGTACCGGCCGGGCGACCGGCGTCGGCGGTCAGGCGCCCGGGGCCGGGTACGGGGGTGCGGGTCAGGCGGTGCCGGCGCCGTCCACGGCGATGACCGCGCCGCTGACGAAGGCGGCGGCGTCGCTGGCCAGGAACGCCACGGTCCGGGCGATGTCCCGGGGTTGGCCGATCCGGCCGAGCGGCCGGTCGGCGGCGTCGGTGTAGAAGGCGTCCGGGCTCTCGCCGAGCTGGCGGGCCTCCTCGGCGAGCATGCCGGTGTCGGTGTCGCCCGGGCAGACGCAGTTGACCCGGATGTTGTCCGGGCCGTGGTCGATGGCCATCGCCCGGGTCATGTTGACCACGGCGCCCTTGGAGGCGCAGTAGGAGACGGCCCGGCCCCCGCCCTTGATGCCCCAGCCGGAGCCGGTGTTGACGATGCTGCCGCCGCCGTCCGCGGCCATCAGCGGCACCACCAGCCCGCTGACCAGCATGATCGAGCGGACGTTGACGGCCATCACCAGGTCCCAGTCCTCGTCGCTGATCTCGGTGACGGTGGAGCGGCGGATGATGCCCGCGTTGTTGAACAGCACGTCCACGCCGCCGAGTCGCTCCACGGCGGTGCGTACGGCCCGCTCGCAGTCGGCGCGGCGGGAGACGTCGCAGCGGACGAAGGTGCCGCCGGTCTCCTCGGCGGCCGCTTCGCCGCGCTCGGCGTCGACGTCGAGGAGGACGACGGCCGCGCCGAGTTCGGCGAGCAGGGCGGCGGTGGCCCGGCCGATGCCGGAGGCGGCGCCGGTGACGATCGCGCGCTTGCCGTGCAGGTCGATCATGGGAGGCTCCTTCAACTGGCCTGGGGGAGTGGGGCGTCGGAGTCAGGCGGAGAGGCGGTAGACGGCGCCGGAGCGGCGGCCGGTGATCACCCGGACGTGGCCGGCGAGGGCGTCGTCCAGGTCGGGGTCGCCGGTGTCCAGCAGCAGCGGGCGCCCCGCCAGGGCGGCGAGCTTCGCCTCGGTGGCGAGCACCAGCAGCCTCTCCCGGCCCGCGGCGCGCAGCAGTTCGGGGGTGAGCTGCTGGTTGCCGCGGCCGAGCAGGAAGCCCTGGCCGCCGATCGGGGAGAGGGCGATGTAGGGGGTGGTGGGCAGGGCGCGCAGCTGGTCGGCCCGGGCGTCGCGGACCAGCACCCGGGCGGCGGGGGCGAGGCCGTCGGCGTGGCCCGGGCCGGGGGCCCGGGGCCGGACTCCTGCCCGCGCGGCACCGGCGGGGCCGAGCCGCAGCAGGTCGACGCCGGTCAGGCTGGTGTCCGGCGCACCGAGCGCGGTGGCCACCGCGTGGGTGGTGCTGCCGGGCCCGAGGACCAGCAGCCCGCCGGGGCCGACCCGTTCGGCGACCTCGGCGGCGAGACCGGCCGGGGTCCCCGGGTCGGGCCCGGAGCTGCCGGTCTTGCGCTGCTGCACCCGGGCGGGCAGCACCGGGACGGTCAGCCGGCCGTACAGCCGGGCGGAGACCAGGCCGGCCCGCAGCGCGGCCTCGTCCCGGTCGACCACCTCGGCGGCCGTCAGGCGCACGCCCCGGCCGGCCGCCCAGGCCGCCGCGACCTCGGCGGCGGCCCGGGGGTGGACGGCGAACACCGCGGAGTGCATCTTGACCCCGGCCGGGATGCCCAGCACGGGCAGCCGGGGCTCGGGCCCGAGCGCCTCCAGCACGTCGCGGGCGGTGCCGTCGCCGCCGCAGAACAGCAGCAGTCCGGCGCCGGCCGCGACCAGGGCGCGCACCACCGCGCGGGTGTCGGCGGCGGTGGTCGCCGCCCCGGCGGGCCGATGGACGACCCGCGCGGGCCGGCCGGCCGCCCGGGCGGAGTCGGCGCCCATCGGGCCGTCGGCGGTGACCAGCTCCACGCCGGGCAGGCCGCGCAGCGTCAGCGCGGCCCGGGCGACGGCCTGCGGGGCGGCCCCGAGTGCCAGGGCCCGCCGCTGGACGTCGGCGCCGTCGCTGCCCTTGAGGCCGACCCGGCCGCCGAGCCCGGCGACCGGGTTGACCACGAGCCCGATCCGGGCGCCCGGGGCGGACGTCACGGCCGCTCGCCCAGGACCTTGCGGCGGTAGGCGCGCCAGCTGACCGCCCAGAGCGCCGGGTCGTCCAGCGGTTCGTGCCGGATCCGGTGCACGGTGGAGTTGTGCGGCGCGGTGCGGACGGTCTCCGGGTCCTCGTACGCCTCGCGGGCGACCTCGGCCAGGATCGCCGCGTACTCGTCCAGGTCGGCCCGGGAGTAGGACTCGGTGGGCTCCAGGGTCATCGGCTCGGGGACGACGTAGGGGTGGTGGCTGGTCCAGTAGTGGGTGCCGAAGTCGGCGGCGCGGTAGCCGAGGTCCTCGCTGTGCAGGCCGGTGTCCTCGTTGAGCCGCTGCCAGCTGTAGCGGACCTGCTCGACCCGGGGGCGGCCCTCGGCGTACGGGACGGAGACGCCGCGGATCCGCCGTACGTGGTGCAGCAGGTAGTTGTTGTTGAGGACGGCGGTCTCGGCGGCCGCGCGCAGCCCCTCGGCGCCCAGCGCGGTGATCCAGGCGTAGGCGCGCACCAGGTTCGGCACGACGCCCAGGTAGGGGCGGATCTTGCCGACCGAGTCCGGCCGGTCGTCGTCCAGGAAGTACCGTTCGCCGTCGAACTCGACGGTGGGGCGCGGCAGGTGGGGCGCCAGCTCGGCGGTGACGCCGCAGGCGCCGGCCGCCGGGCCGCCGCAGGCGTGCGGGGTGGAGAAGGTCTTGTGCAGGTTGAAGTGGCACAGGTCGAAGCCGGCCTCGCGGGCCCGGGTGATGCCGAGGATGCCGTTGGCGTTGGCCTGGTCGTAGGCGCACAGGCCGCCGGCCTCGTGGACGATCCGGACGAACTCGGCGATCCGGGGGTTGTAGATGCCGGTGTCCTCGGGGTTGGTGATCAGGAGGGCGGCGGTGCGCGGGCCGACGGCGGCGCGCAGCGCCTCGATGTCGGGGTAGCCGTCGGCGTCCGGGTGCAGGGTGACCACCCGGAAGCCGGCGGTCCTCGCGCAGGCGGCGTTGGAGGGGTGGGAGAAGGCGGTGGTGACGACCTCGTCGCGCTGCTCCAGTTCGCCGCGCGCGGCGTGGTACGCGCGGATCACCGAGACGTTGGTCCAGATCGCCGCCGAGCCCGCGCCGGGCTGGAGGCTGACCCGGTCCATGCCGGAGACCTCCTTGAGCGCCTGCTCCAGCCGGTGGACGAGTTCGAGCACGCCCTGGACGGTGGAGGCGTCCTGCGCCGGGTGCAGGGCCGCGATCCGGGGGTCGCGGACGAAGGCGTCGTTGACCTTGGGGCTGTACTTCATGGTGCAGGTGCCCTGGCCGACGTCCACGTTGAGGTCGGCGCCGAGGTTCTCCTGGGAGAGCCGCAGGTAGTGCCGGAGCACCTGTTGCTGGCCGAGTTCGGGCAGGGCGGGCGGTGTGCCGCGGCGCAGGGCGGCGGGCAGCCGCGCGGCCGGGTCGCCGACGGCGGCGGTGACGGCGGGCTCGGGCAGCGGGGGCAGGACGCCGCGCTCGCCGGGGGTGCCCAGCTCGAAGATCAGCTTCTCGTCCCAGCGGGCCTGGTGGAAGCGGCGCAGCGCGGGTTTGGCGGCGATCCGCGGGTCCACCGGCCGGCTGTTCTCCTGACGATTCGTCACTTCACGATCTCCTCAAGCGCGTCGGCGAGGCGGTCGATGTCGGCCCGGGTGTGCAGTTCGGTCACGCAGTACCGGCCCTCGTGCGGCCCGGCCGGGGTGCCGCCGTGCAGGCCGAGGGCGAGCAGCGCGCCGGCGATCTCGGCGGCGCCGCGCTCGCCGGTGTAGCGGACGGTGAAGTCGGCGAAGTGCACGGCCTCCGGGTCCGCCGGTTCCACGCCGGGGACGCGGGCCAGGCGCCGGCGGGCGTACTCGGTGTTGGCGAGGATCGTCGTGCCGATCTCGCGCATGCCGTGCGGTCCCATCAGCGCGAGGTAGACCCCGGCGGCGATGCCGTGCAGGGCGGCGGCGGTGCCGACCCACTCCTTGCCCTCCTCACGCAGCGCGAAGGAGGTGCGCTCGTACGCGACGTCGCCGAAGCCGTACTCGCCGGGGACGTCGGTGGGGGTGAGGCCGAACAGCCGGCTCGGGTACTCGGCGACCAGCCGCTCGTCGTCCGGGCTGCCGATGAAGCCGGCGTTGCCGCCGCCGAAGCTCGGGTGGATGCCGAGTGGCTGGAGGTCGCCGCAGGTGAGGTCGGCGCCGAGTTCGGCGGGCGGGGTGAGCACGCCGAGGCTGAGCGGGTTGACGTGGACCACCGCCAGCGCCCCCGCCCGGTGGGCGAGTTCGACGTACCGCGGCAGTTCCGGGTCCACCCGCCCGCGGTGGTCGGTCAGTTGGGCGTAGACCGCGGCCGCGTCGCCCCGCTCCAGCGCGGCCCGGACGGCGGCGGGATCGGCCGGGACGGGCACCAGTTCGTGGACGCCCCGGACGTAGTCGCGGATCCGGGAGAGCCGGTCCGGGTCGATCGCGCCGACCAGCACCAGCCGGCGCCGCCCGGTGGCCCGTCCGGCCATCCGCAGCGCGGTCGCGGCGGCCTGGAAGCCGTCGTACGTCGGCACGTTGACGACCTCGACGGCCAGCAGCTCGGCCATCAGCGACTGGTACTCCCACAGCGCCTGGAAGCGGCCGTGGTCCTCGTACGGTTCGCCCGCGTAGGCGGTGAGGAACTCGCTGCGGTTGACGATCTCGTCCACCACGGCGGGGACGTGGTGGCGGTAGCAGCCGGCGCCGAGGAAGCTGCGGCCCGGCGGCACGGCGGTGTTGCGGGAGAGCAGTTCCTCCATGTGCGCGACCAGCCGGGCCTCGGACTCCAGGGGCTCGGGCAGCCGCAGCGGGCGGTCCAGCCGGAGGGCGGCGGGGATGTCGGCGTAGAACTCCTCGACGTCCTGGGCGCCGATCGCCGCCAGCATCGCTTTGCGCACCTGCGGGGCGGAGTTGGGGATGTACGGGTGGGTTCGGGGGGCGCGTGTGCTCATCCTGGCACCTTCCGCGATTTCAGTCACAAGCCTTGACGGGTTTGTGAATGCTGAGTTCTGTATACAGCATTCGGCATTCACCAGTCGGGAGGCAAGATGTCCGCACGAACCCGGCACCGAGAACATCCCCAACTCGCCCACGACCAGGGCGGATCACCACCACGTCCGGCGCGGCGCCGGATCCTCTCCGCCGGACTCGCGGGCGGCGCACTGCTGTTGACCGGCGCCGCCGGCTGCGCGACCGGCGGGGCCGGCGGCACCGGAGCCAAGCAGCTCACCGCCGGCCCGGGCAGCACGCCCACCGGCAAGGTCGTCATCTGGTCCTGGGACGTCGCCGCCAAGGCCATGCGGCGGCTCGGCAGGGACTTCGAACAGGCCCACCCCGGCACCACCGTCGAAGTGGTCGACATCGGCTACGACAACGCCTACGACAAGATCGCCGTCGGCCTCGGCGCCGGCAGCGGACTGCCCGACGTCCTCACCGTCGAGGGCCACCGGCTGCCCGCCTACCTCGGCAACTTCCCGAACGCCCTGGTCGACCTCACCGGCCGAGCCGCCGGCCTCAGGCCCCAGTACGCCGAGGCCTCCTGGCGCGCCGTCTCGGACGCCGAGGGCCGGGTCTTCGCCCTGCCCTGGGACAGCGGTCCGTGCGCCCTGTTCTACCGGCGAGACCTGTTCGAGCAGGCCGGCATCGACCCGACGGGCCTCGGCACCTGGGACGACTACGTCACCGCCGGCACCGCCCTCAAGGCCGCCACCGGCAGGAAGCTGCTCGTCCTGGACGCCAAGCAGGACAGCCTCTTCGCCATGCTGCTCCAGCAACAGGGCCAGCGCTGGTTCACGGACGGCAAGGTGGCCGTCGCCACCCCCGCCGCCGAACGCGCGCTCACCCTGCTCAAACAGCTCGTCGACCGCGACCTGGTCGACTTCGAGAACGGCTGGGACGGACTGGTCTCCGCCACCCATGACGGCAAGGCCGCCACCACCCCCACCGCCGCCTGGTGGGACGGCACCCTCACCGCCGAAATGGCCGACCTCGGCGGGAAGTTCGGCGTCGTCCCGCTCCCCGCCTTCACCTCCGGCGGCACCCGCACCTCCAACAGCGGCGGCTCCGCCCTGTGCGTCCCCGCGCAGAGCGGGAACCCCGAGACGGCCTGGGCCTTCGTCTCCTTCCTGCTCGCCGACAAGGCCAACCAGGCCTCGATGATGCGCCACGAAGGCCTCTTCCCCGCCTACCTCCCCGCCCTGGACGACCCCTACTTCCAGCAGCCCGCCCCCTACTACGACGGCCAGTCCGCCATGCGGCTGTTCGCCGGGCTCACCCGCTCCATCCCCACCGTCGAGCTCACCGCCGACGACGCCAAGGCCGCCGACATCGTCACCACCGCCGTCAACCAGGTGCTGCACAACGGCGCCGACCCGGGCACCGTACTGCGCTCCGCCGCCCGCCAGATCGCCACCGCGACCGGCCGCCGAACAGTCGGGTAGGGGCGGAACCGATGACCAGCCCTCCGGTGACCCCGCGCAAGCCGGCGGCCCCGACCCGGGCCGCCCCCGCCCGCCGCCGACGCTCCCCACGCACCGCCGCCTGGCTGTTCGCCGGGCCCACCACCGCGCTCTTCGTCGCCTTCTTCGCCTACCCGCTCGGCGCCAGCCTCTACCAGAGCTTCACCGCCCGCCGCGACGGCGCCGACGTCTGGGTCGGCCTGGACCAGTACCGGCGGATGCTGAACGACCCCGCGTTCCTGCACTCCCTGGTCAACACCGGCATGATCCTGGCCGTCCAGGTGCCCGTGATGACCGGCCTCGCCCTGGTGCTGGCCGTCCTGCTCAACCAGTCCTGGCTGCGGTTCCGGGCCGGCTGGCGGGCGGTGTTCTTCCTGCCCGCGATCACCACCCTGGTCGCCTACGCCGTGGTCTTCCAGGTCCTGCTGCGCACCGACGGCGGCCTCGCCAACCAGGTCCTCCAGGCGCTCGGCCTCGGCCCGGTCGACTGGCTCAACTCGCCCACCTGGGCCAGGATCTCGCTGATCGGCTCGGTCACCTGGCGCTGGACCGGCTACAACGCCGTCATCCTGCTGGCCGGACTGCACGCCATCGGCCGCGACCAGTACGAGGCCGCCGCCCTCGACGGCGCCGGCGCCGTGCGCACCTACACCGGCGTCGTGCTGCCGCAGCTGCGCCCGGTGGTGCTGTTCTGCGTCATCACCTCCACCATCGGCACCCTCCAACTCTTCGACGAGAACTACGTGCTGACCCGCGGCGGCCCCGGCGACGCCACGCTCACCCCGGTCGTCTACCTCTACAAGGTCGGCTTCCAGCAGCTTGACTTCGGCTACGCGGCCGCCATTGCCTGGGTGGTTGTGCTGGTCATCGCGGCGGTCTCGCTGCTCCAGTTCCGGCTCTACGGAAGGGAAAGGCGCCGATGAGCAGCACCCCACCGCCCGGCGCGCCCGGCCGCGCTCCGCTGTCGGCCCGGGTCGCCCGCACCCCGCCGCCCGGCGCGCCCGCCCGCACCCCGCTGCCCGCCCGGCTCGGCCGGACCGCCGTCCTCGCCGTCCTCGTCCTCGGCGCCGTGCTCAGCCTGCTGCCCTTCGCCTGGATGCTCGTCGCCAGCACCCACAGCAGCTCCGAACTGTTCCACTCCCCACCGCCGTTCCTGCCCGGCGGCAACCTGCTGCGCAACCTGGTGCACCTCCAGGAGACCATCGGCTTCGGCCGGGTGCTGCTCAACAGCCTCGGGATCGCCGTCGTCTACACCGCGCTCAGCTCGCTGCTCTCCGCGATGTGCGGCTACGGGCTGGCCAAGTACCGCTTCCGCGGCCGCGGACTGCTGCTCGGCCTGGTGCTGGCCACCATGATGATCCCCCTGCAGGTGCTGCTGGTCCCGCTGTTCCAGATGATGGCCAGCCTCGGCTGGATCGACAGCTACCAGGCCGTGATCGTGCCGTTCCTGGCCAACTCCTTCGGCATCCTGCTGATGCGCCAGGGCTTCCTGGACTTCCCCGACGAGCTGCTGGAGTCCGCCCGGATCGACGGCTCCGGGGAGCTGCGCACCTTCTGCCGGGTCGTCCTGCCGTGCGTGCGGCCGCAGTTGGGCGCACTGGTGATCTTCACGTTCATGGGCCAGTGGAACAGCTTCATCTGGCCGCTGCTGATGCTCAACACCGAGGACAGGTACACCGTGCCGGTGGCGCTCAACACGCTGACCGGGCTTTCCCACGTCGACTACTCCGGCCTGATGCTGGGCTCCTTCCTGGCCACCCTGCCGCTGATGGTGCTCTTCCTGGTCTTCCAGCGGCAGTTCGTGGCCGGCCTGCTCGGCGGAGCCCTGAAGGGATGAGTGACGAAGCGATGAGCGCTGAAGGAACGCCTGACAGGGCGATGCGCGCTGCCGGAACGCGTGACGAAGCGGCGCCTGACGGAGCGACGGCCACGGACCGCCTGACCAGGGTGCCCGGCCTGCTGTACGGCGGGGACTGGAACCCCGAGCAGTGGCCCGAGCGGGTGTGGGCCGAGGACGTGAAGCTGATGGCCGAGGCCGGGGTCAACCTGGTCACCGTCGGCATCTTCTCCTGGGCCCGCCTCCAACCCGACGCCCACAGCTGGGACTTCGGCTGGCTGGACCGGCTGCTCGACCTCGTGCACCGGCACGGCATCGCCGTCGACCTGGCCACCGCCACCGCCTCGCCACCCGCCTGGCTGGTCCGCGCCCACCCCGAGCTGCTGCCGGTCACCGCCGACGGGGTACGGCTGGAGTTCGGCTCGCGCCAGCACTACTGCCCGTCCTCGCCCGCCTACCGGGAGGCCGCCGTCCGGCTCACCCGGGCGCTCGCCGAGCGCTACCGGCACCACCCGGCGCTCGCCCTGTGGCACGTCCACAACGAGTACGCCGACCACGTCGAGGAGTGCTTCTGCCCCGCCTCGGCCGCCGACTTCCGCCGCTGGCTGCGCCAACGCCACGGCGGCATCGAGGAGTTGAACCGTTCCTGGGGCACCGCCTTCTGGTCCCAGCACTACAACTCCTTCGACCAGATCGAGCCGCCGCGCACCGCGCCGGGCCCGGTCAACCCCACCCAGCTGCTGGACTGGCGCCGGTTCTGCTCGGACGCGCTGCTCGCCCTGCACCGCGCCGAGAAGGCCGTCCTGGACGAGGTCTCGCCCGGCGTCCCGGTCACCACCAACTTCATGTCGATGCTCAAGGCGCTGGACTACTGGGAGTGGAGCCGGCACGAGGACTTCGTCTCCGACGACGCCTACCCCGACCCGGCCGACCCGCGCGCCCACGTCAACGCGGCGATGAACTACGACCTGATGCGCTCGCTCAAGGGCGGCCGCCCCTGGCTGCTGATGGAACAGGCCCCCTCCGCGGTCAGCTGGCGCCCGGTCAACCTGCCCAAGGGCCCCGGCCGCTACCGCCTCTGGTCGCTCCAGGCGCTGGCCCGCGGCGCCGACGGCGTCCTGCACTTCCAGTGGCGCGCCTCGGTGGCCGGAGCCGAGAAGTTCCACAGCGCGATGCTCCCGCACCGGGGCACCGCCTCGCGCGGCTGGCAGGAGACCGTCCGCCTCGGCGCCGAACTGCGCCGGCTGGGCGAGGTCGCCGGCAGCCGGCTGCGCGGGCGCGCCGCCGTCCTGCTCGACTGGGACAGCTGGTGGGCGCTGGAACTGGACGACCACCCCTCCGCCCGGATGCGCTGGCCGGACCTGCTCCGCCCCTGGTACGCGGCGCTGTACGAGCGCGGCGTCACCGTGGACTTCGTCCCGCCCACCGCCGGGTTCGACGACCACCCGCTGCTGCTCGCGCCCAACCTCTACCTGCTCGACACCGCTACCGCCGAACGGCTCACCGCGTACGTGCGGGGCGGCGGCCGGCTGGTCTGCGGCCCGTTCAGCGGCATCGCCGACCGGCACGACCACATCCACCCCGGCGGCCACCCCGGGCCGCTGCGCGACCTGCTCGGGATCGTGGTGGACGAGCACTGGCCGATCCCGGACGGCGCGACCACCGCCGTGGACCTGAACGGCACGGGCCTGGACGCCGAACGCTGGAGCGAGTGGATCGAGACGGAGGCCGCCGAGACCGTCGCCCGCTACGGCTCCGGCGCCCTGGCCGGCCTCCCGGCCGTCACCCGCAACCGCCTGGGCGCCGGCAGCGCCTGGTACCTGAGCTGCCACCTCGGCGCCGACCTCGGGCCGGTGCTCGACCTGGCACTCGCCGAGGCCGGGGTGGGCGCCGAACTGCCCGGCCTGCCCGGGGGCGTCGAGGCCACCTGCCGGGTGGCCGCCGACGGCACCGGCTACCTCTTCCTGCTCAACCACGGCCCGGAGGAGCGCCTCGTCCCGCTTCGCGCGCCCGGCCGCGACCCGCTCGCCGGCGCGGGCCCGCTCGCCGGGGCCGACCCGTTCCCCGGCACGGCCCCGCTCACCGGTACCGACCTGCTCACCGGCGCCGAGGCGGCCGGAGCCGTCACCCTCGCGCCGCTCGGCGCCGCCGTCATCCGACTCCCCGCCGCCCAGGAGCGCGCATGAACCCGCTGACCCGCCGCCACTTCCTGGCCGGCTCCGCCGCCCTCGCCGCGGCCGGCACCCTCGCCGCCGCCCCGGCCGACGCCGCGGAACCCGTACCGGCCGCGGAACCGCTGCCGGCCGCCGGGCCGCCGGACGACCGCTACGCCGACGTCCTCGACCTCCACGGCACCCCCGCCCAGGCCTACCCCGGCGACGCCCGCGGCAACAACCCGATCAACGTCTTCGCCGACCTCGGCGCCTGGCACGCCTACGCCCTGCCCCGCCCGGCAGACCGGCCCGGCGGCTTCACCGGCCCGCTGTACCTCGCCCAGGAGTACCCCTGGTGGCTCAGCGACGGCCTGACCCGTCTCGAACTGACCGAACGGGGCCGCCCGCTCGACCTCACCGCCGGCGCGCCCGCGCGCGGCACCTCGCTGCCCGACCTGCTGCGGCTGACCCACGACCTCGGCGGCGGCCTCGGCCTCACCCTGGAACTGCGCTTCGCCGGCAACCGCACCGCCCTGCTGCGGGCCCGGCTCGCCAACACCGGCCCGGCCGTACGGACCCTGGCCGTCGCCTGGACCGGCCGGCTGCTGCGCCCGGCCACCGGCCCGCAGCGCGAGGCGCCGGAACTGCTCGCCGCCGAACGGGGCGTGGAGGTGCGCTTCGCCAGGGTCCGGCAGACCTGGGACTACCTCACCGACGGCACCGAGCGCTTCGCCGTCCGCCACGCGCGGCCCGTCCGGGTCGTGCTGAGCGCCGACGGCGACGGCCACCGCACCGAACTCGCCGAGCCGCTCCGGCTGGCACCGGGGGAGAGCCGGAGCCTGGACTGGACCGAGAGCTACACCTTCACCGAAGCCGAGCACGCCCGGGCGGCGGAGGAGGCCGAGGCCGCGCTGCGCGCCCCCGACCGGATCGCGGCGGAGGGCGCCGCCCGCTGGCACGGGTACCTGACCCGGGCCACCGAGGGCGTCCCGGCCGCCCGCCGCCGCACCGCGGTCAAGTGCGTGCAGACCCTGGTCACCAACTGGCGCAGCCCGGCCGGGCGGATCCGGCACGACGCCGTCACCCCCACGCTCTCCTACAAGTGGTTCAGCGGGGTCTGGGCCTGGGACACCTGGAAACAGGCCGTCGGCACCGCCGCGTTCGCGCCCGGCCTGGCCGCCGACCAGATCCGGGCGGTCTTCGACCACCAGGTCCCGATCGGCTCGCCCCGGCGCCCGCAGGACGCCGGCATGGTCCCCGACTGCGTCTTCTACAACGACCCGGGCACCGGCGGCGGCAACTGGAACGAGCGCAACTCCAAGCCCCCGCTGGCCTCCTGGGCGGTATGGGAGGTCTACCGGCGCGGCGGCGACCGGGCCTTCCTGCGGGAGCTGCTGCCCAAACTGACCGCCTACCAGGACTGGTGGTACCGCACCCGGGACCACCTCGGCGAGGGCCTGTGCGAGTACGGCGCCACCGTGGACCCGGCCAACGCCACCGCCGAGGACCGCCGGGAGGCGGCCGCCTGGGAGTCCGGCATGGACAACGCCCCGCGCTTCGACGCCGCCGCCGTGCTCCCCAACCGGGACGCGGACGGCACCCTGCTCGGCTGGTCGCTCGACCAGCGCTCCGTCGACCTCAACGCCTACCTGGCCGCCGACCACCGCCACCTGGCGCTGATCGCCGCCGAACTGGGCGACCGGTCCGCCGCCGAACGGCTGCGGGCCCGCGCCGAACGGATCGACGCCGCCGTGCGCGACACCATGTACGACCCGGCCGACGGCTGGTTCCACGACACCGACCTCGCCACCGGCGCCCGGCTCACCGCCCGGGGCCGCGGCATCGAGGGCGCCGTTCCGCTCTGGTCGGGCACCGCCACCGCCGCCCAGGCCCGTACCGTCCGCCGGCTGCTGCTCGACCCGGCGGAGTTCGGCACGGCCATGCCGTTCCCGACGGTGGCCCGCAGCTCGGCCGCCTTCGACCCGGCCGGCTACTGGCGCGGCCTGGCCTGGCTCGACCAGACCTACTTCGCCGTCGAGGGCCTGCGCCGGTACGGCTGGGAGCAGGACGCCCGGCGCACGGTCGAGCGACTGCTCGCCACCGCCGCCGGGCTGGCCGGGGACGGCCCGGTGCGGGAGAACTACGACCCGCTGACCGGCGAGGGGCGCAGCTCGACCAACTTCAGCTGGTCGGCGGCGCTGCTGCTGCTCCTGCTGCGCGGCTGAGCGGCTTTGGCTCCGGGCCGTCCGACCAGGCATGATCGGGGCATGGTCGAACGAGTCATTGCAGCGTGTGACGGAGCAGCCAAGGGCAACCCCGGCCCGGCGGGCTGGGCGTACGTGGTGGCGGACGCCGCCGGGGCGCCCCAGCGCTGGCAGGCCGGTGCGCTCGGGCACAGCACCAACAACGTGGGCGAGTTGACGGCACTGCGGCAGCTGCTGGCCTCGACGGACCCGGCGGTCCCGCTGGAGGTGCGGCTGGACAGCACCTACACCCGCGACTCGGTGACCAAGTGGCTCAAGGGCTGGAAGCGCAACGGCTGGAAGACGGCGGCCGGCAAGCCGGTCGCCAACCAGGAGCTGATCCAGGCGATCGACGCCCTGCTGGAGGGCCGGGACGTCACCTTCGTGTACGTGCCGGCCCACCAGGTGGACGGCGACCCGCTGAACGCCATCGCCGACAAGGCCGCCAGCGACGCCGCCCGCACCCAGCAGGACGCCTCCGGCACTGCCGCCGACCTGCCGGTGCCCGACCCGGCCGCCGCCACGAAGGCCCCCAAGGCGCGCGCCGCCCGTCCCGCCGCCACCGGCACGGGCGGCGCCGCCAAGCGGAGCGGCGGCTCGCGCACCCTGAACGCCCGCTTCCCCGGCACCTGCCCGTGCAGCCGTCCGTACGCCAAGGGCGACAAGATCACCAAGGTCGGCGGCTCCTGGGGCCACCCGGAGTGCGCCGCCGCCCACGCCTGACGGCCGGACCGGGCGCACCGGCGCCGCCGGGCGAGGCCGGAGGCCCACCCGGCGGCGGACGACGGCGGTCATCGCCGAATCGCGCGACGAAGGACGGGCCGGTCGTCGCACGGCCGGGCGAGCGGCGGCATCAGCCCCGCTGATGCGCGGTGCAGCGGACCGCGTTGGACGCGATCGAGGCCGCGGCTACAGGATGGCCGCATGACCGTTTCCTCCGCCATCGTCTCCTTCGCCGTCGTGGCCGGCATGCTCACCGTCATGCCGGGACTGGACACCGCCCTGGTGCTGCGTTCCGCCATCACCCTCGGCAGGCGCCGGGCCTTCGCGACCGCGCTGGGGATCCTCTGCGGCGTACTGGTGTGGGGCGTGGCCGCGGCGGTCGGTGCCACCGCGGTGCTCACGGCCTCCCGCCTGCTGTACGACGTGCTGCGCCTGGCCGGTGCCGGGTACCTGGCGTGGCTGGGGATCGGCATGGTCCTCCGGACGCTCAAGGGGCGCGGCCGGTCCGGGCCGGGGGAGGCGGCGGGCGGAGCGGGAGCCACCACCGCGGAGGCGACCTGGGCACGGTCCTGGGCGCGCGGACTGGGCACCAGCCTGCTGAACCCGAAGAACGGCGTCTTCTACATGGCGATGCTGCCCCAGTTCATCCCCGACGGCGCCCCGCACCTGCTGATGGGCGTCGTGCTGGCGGCCGTGCACGACCTGGAGGGACTGGTCTGGTTCAGCGCGCTGATCTTCGGCACCCACCTTGTCCGCCGGTGGCTGAACCGCGGCTCGGTGCAGCGGGCCATCGACGCCGTCACCGGCACGGTACTCGTCGGCTTCGGCATCAAGCTGGCGCTCGGGAACGACTGACCGACGACCGACCACGGAGGCCGGCCTGCGCGGACGGCGGCGCGGGCCGGGAACGCGCGACCGGCCGACCGCGTCGCGCGCGGTCGGCCGGTCACGGGTGCGGGTCAGGCCCGGGGCGGGGTGTCCTCCTGGGCGATCTCCTTGATGTCCTCGTAGGTGAGGCCGGCCCGGTTGAAGGCACGCGCCTCGGTCTCGGTGACGCCGAGGCCGGCGAGCTCCTTGATCTGGGCGTCGGTCAGCGGCGGCGCCAGCGTGACGTCGTCCGTGTCCTCGGGGCCGAAGGCGTTCCCGGTGCCCGCGCTGCCCAGGCCGAGCACCGCGTCCGTCAGCTGCTCGTCGGTCACCTTGACGGCGTCGCCCGGCGCCTGGACGTTCGGCGCCGCCTGGTTGAAGGCCAGCTTCACCGGGAAGTTGACGCCCGGCTCGACCTTGTCGGCCAGCTGGGCCAGGTCGAAGGTGGCCGAGGAGAAGGCGCCGCCCTTCAGGTAGAGGTCGAGGCCGATCCGGCGGTCCGGCACGTCGCTCGGCGCCTGGTCCGGGAAGCCGCCCAGCTGCTTCGGGAACTTGGTCGACAGCGGCTTGACGGCCTTGTACATCTCGTCCACCAGCTGGCGGGCCGGGGCGCTGACCCAGAGGTGCTCGGTGCCGTCCTTCTTGCCCTTGTCCTCGTACGTGACGGTGCGGCCGAGCACGTCCTTGACCGAGTTGAGCAGCTGGTTGCCGAGCTCCGGGTCGACGCCCGGGGCGGCCTTCTTCCCGTCGGACTCCTTCGCCCTGTCCGCGAGCGACTGGAGGTCGAAGGAGACCCACTTGCCGGCCAGCACGTCCCCGACCGGCTTCAGCTTCTCGGGCAGGTCCTCGCGCATCTCGTCCACCACGGACGGGTCCTCGCCGACCAGCTTCACCAGGGCCTTGGCGTCGGCGTGCAGGTAGCCGGTGCCGTCGACCTGGCGGTACTCCAGCAGCGCGGTCCCGTTGCGGTCGGCGAGCAGGTAGGAGACGCGCACCGACTTGTCGAGCGTCAGGTCGGTGTTCCGGCCCGCCTTGCCGGCGTTCTTGAAGGCCTCGACGTCCTTGAGCGGCTTGTCGGCGGAGACCGCGACCGAGACGGAGAGGCCGGAGATCGCCTTGGCGGCCTTCTCGTCCATCTCGCGGCCGTTGCCGCGGGCCGAGCCGACCAGGCCCTTGCCGTGCTTGCCCTTGCCGCTCCGGGCGAACGCGGCCACCTGCTCGGGGGTGGCGTCGATGGAGAGGGTGAAGCCGGCCGACTTGCCGTTGCCGACCTTGTCGAAGGCCTTGGACACCTTCTGGGCGGCGGACAGCTGCTCGACGGTGCCGCAGGCGGCGAGACCGGTGGCGAGCACGGAGACGGTGACGGCGACGGGCATCGCCCCACGGGCGGCCTTGCGGATGGCGGTGTTGATGGTGCGACTCCTGTTGATGGGGCCCGCTCGGTGAAGCGGGCCGTTCCCTCCCCTGCGACGCGCAACGCCACAGTGCCTGCACATGTGATCACATTATCGGCAAGGGGTCACTCGCTTATTTGGCCGGGTCTTTAACCACATCGGCCAAAACCACGACCAAAAGTCCGGAATCTCCCCTCGGACAAGGGCACCAGGACCCCGGGGACGGGTCACGGGTATCGCGGGTCGCCGCCCTCGCCCGCGGACCGGCCGCCCGCTCTGCCGAGGGCTAAGTCCGGCCCGGACGGGGCCAGGCGGTCACTACAGTCCGATCCCATGACGACGGTTACCACGCGCACGGTCGAGTACCCGGCCGACGGACTGACGATGATCGGGCACCTGGCTCTCCCCGCCGGCGCCGGCCGCGGGCCCGCGGTCCTGATCGGGCCCGAGGGGCCCGGCCTGAGCGACGTCCTGCGCCGGAGGGCCGACGCGCTCGCCGAACTGGGTTACGTGGCACTGGCCTTCGACCTCCACGGCGGCCACTGGTTCACCGACCCGCAGGAGATGCTGGCACGGGTGATGCCGCTGCTCGACGACCCCGACCGGATGCGGGGCATCGGCCGGGCGGCGCTCGACGTGCTGCTCGCCGAGCCGCGGACCGACCCAGGGCGGATCGCCGCCATCGGCTACGGCACCGGCGGCGCGATCGCGGTCGAACTCGGGCGCGCCGGTGTCGACCTGCGGGCGATCGGGACGGTCAACGGCCTGACCACGGGCCGACCGGGCGAGGCGGCGCGGATCCGGTGCCCCGTGTGGGCCGGGGTCGGCTCGGAGGACCCGATCATGCCGGCCGAGCGGCGGGACGCCTTCGCCGCCGAGATGCAGGCGGCGGGCGTCGACTGGCGCCTCGTCGTCTACGGCGGGGCCCAGCACGCCTTCCACCACCCGACGGTCGGCCACGCCGTGCTGCCCGGAGTGGGCCACCACCCGCGGCAGGCCGAGCGGGCCTGGCGCGACATCGTCGGCCTGCTCGCCGAGTGCCTGCCCGTGGACCCGCCCGTGGCGGTCTGAGCCCGCCCCTTCGGAGTCGGACCGGGCGGCCCTGTGCGGCCCCGGAACGGTCCGGAGCCGTACGGGAGCCCGGGGCTGCATGGTGCCGACGCTCTCGGAGCCGTTCGGCCCGTCGGACAACGCCCGGCCGCTGCCCACGAGTCCGTTCATGCGGATCTCGAGTTGCGCGTCCTCGGATGTTCCGGGCCGAGCCGAGCCGAGCCGGGCCGAGCCGGGTCGACCCGTGTGGGCGGTGCGGGCGTTCCGTGTGCGGGAGTTGGCGAGATCGTGCCCGTCCCGGGGCGGCCGGGTTGACCTTGGCCGCGACCGGGCGGTTGGCTCGGCCGGAAGGACGGGGAATCCAAGGGGAGGGGAGCCCATGAGGACGACGACGGTACGGGTGGTCTGCGCGCTGGCGGCCGTGCTGCTGGCGGGCACCGGAGCACCGGCGGCGCAGGCCGCGCCCGCGCCCGCGGCGGGCGGCGGAGGCCCGGTGCCGGTGAACGTGAGCCCCGACGGCGCGCCCGCCGACGACTGGTCCGAGCCGCTCGGGCTGAGCGCCGACGGCCGCTACGCCCTGTTCACCTCGCTGGCCTCGAACCTGGTGGCCGGCGACACCAACCGCCTCTACGACGTCTTCGTCCGCGACCTGTGGACGCGGCGGACCGAGCGGGTGAGCGTCGCCGACGACGGCTCCCAACTCGACGGCTCCAGCAGCCAGGCGGCGATCAGCGCCGACGGCCGGTACGTCGCCTTCAGCAGCGACGCCGCCGACGCCGTCCCCGGGAACGCCGGCGGCCGCACCGACGTCTACGTCCGCGACCGCCGCACCGGCCGCACCGAGCTGCTCACCGCCGGAAGCGGCGCAGGCAACTCCGTCAGCCCGGCGATCAGCGCCGACGGCCGCTACGTCGCCTACTCCTCGGACCGCGCCGACCTCGCCCCCGGGGCCGGGGCGGGCACCGCCAACGTCTACCTGACGGACCGCCGGACCGGCACCACCCGCCTGGTCACCGCCGGGCAGGGCGGCGCCCCCGCCGACGGCGGCTCGGTCGAGCCCTCGCTCAGCGCCGACGGCCGGACCGTCGCCTTCCGGTCGAAGGCGGCCAACCTGCTGCCGCCCGCGCCGACGGCCCTGAAGCCGCCGCCCACCCGGCAGCTGTTCCCGCTCTACGTGTACGACGCCCGCACCGGGCGGATCGAGGGCGCGAGCACCGACGGGAGCGGTGCCCTGCGCGACGCGGCACGCCAGGGGCGGCTGAGCCCCGACGGCCGGTACGCGCTGTTCCGGGTGTTCCAGCCGGACCAGGGCGCCACCCGCGTCGCGCTCCACGCCCGCGACCTGCGCACCGGGACGGTCACCGAGGTTGCCCCCGCCGGCACCCAGCCGGCCGCTGTGACGGCGGACGACCGCTGGGTCTACTTCGCCTCGGACGACGCCGCTCTGGTGCCCGACGACACCAACGGCGCCGCGGACCTCTTCCGGCGGGACCTGCGGACCGGCCGGACCGAGCGGGTCGCCGAGGCCGTCGGCCCGGCGTCCACCGCGCCCGCCGTGGACGCGTTCGGCACCACCGTGCTGTACGGCGCCCTGGACGGCACCCGCGCCGACGTCCTGGTGCGCCGCCTGCCGCCCCGCTGACCGGCCGCGGCTCCCGGATCCCGCGGGGTGCGGCGCGCCGCGACCGGGGCGCGGCCGGTCGGCCGGTGACCAACCGTCAGGCCCGCGGCGACGGAGTTACCGACGAGTTCACCGAATGCTCGCCCGATGTCTTGCGGACGGTGTCGAGAGCCAAGTTGGATACACAACATCCCTCGACCCGACGGGTCCACGACAACGCCCCCCACGGAGGCCCGATGCCCCTGTCGTCCGTCCGCCGCGCCCTGGCCGCCGGCGCCGCCGCCACCGTCCTCGCCGTGCTCGGCGCCGCCCCGGCCTCGGCCGGGAGCGCCCCGGCGACCGCGCCCCCGCTCGACGTGCTGACCTACAACACGTTCCTGATGAGCACCTCGCTCTACCCCAACTGGGGCCAGCAGTACCGCGCGCAGGCCATCGCCTCGGCGGACTTCTTCCAGGGCCACGACGTGGTCGTGCTGGAGGAGGCCTTCGACAACGCGGCCTCCGACGCGCTGATCACCAAGGCCTCGGCCGGGTACCCGTACCACACGCCGGTGGTCGGCCGCTCGACCGGCGGCTGGGACGCCACCTCCGGCAGCTTCAGCTCCACCACCCCCGAGGACGGCGGCGTCACCCTGCTCAGCAAGTGGCCGATCCTGCGCAAGGAGCAGTACGTCTTCAAGGACGCCTGCGGCTCGGACTGGTTCTCCAACAAGGGCTTCGCCTACGCGGTGCTGGATGTGAACGGCCGCCGCACCCACGTGGTCGGCACCCACCTGCAGTCCACCGACTCGGGCTGCGCGAGCGGCCAGGCGGCGGACATCCGGGCCAAGCAGCTCACCGCGATGCGCTCCTTCCTGGACGCCAAGCGGATCCCGGCCGACGAGCCGGTCCTGGTCGCGGGCGACCTCAACATCGACTCGCACGGCTCCGAGTACCAGGCGCTGCTGACCAACGGCAACCTCGCCCCGGCCTCCGAGCGCACCGGCTGGCCGTACTCCTTCGACACCGTCGACAACTCCGTCGCCGCCTACCGCTACCCGGGCGAGCCCAGGGAGGACCTGGACTACGTCCTCTACCGGGCCGACCACGCCCGCCCGCAGCAGTACACCAACCAGGTGGTCCGGACGCACAGCGCGCCCTGGACGGTGAGCAGTTGGGGCAAGAGCTACACCTACACCGACCTGTCCGACCACTACCCGCTGGCCGCGCGCTGACGGCCCGGATCCTCTGGGGGTGTGGGATGCGTCACCCGTGACGCCCCGCAGGCCGTTCGGCCCCTTACGATCCTGAACGCCGAGGTCGGGCGCCGTCGTACCACGGCGGCGCCCCGCCCGGCAGCCAGCGATCCGGCCCGAGGAGAAGCGCACGTGACCACCCCCACCACCGCGCCCGACAGCTACTACCAGCGCACCGGCGAGAACAGCTACAAGCCCACCGCGCAGGCGCAGGGCGCCTGGCACCCCGACGAGCAGCACTTCAGCCCGCTCGGCGGGCTGATCGTGCACGCCATCGACCGCTACCGGGCCGACCGCCACCGGGCCGACCAGCAGCGGGCCGACCAGCGGTCCGACCGTCCCGCCGACGGGCTGGCGCTGGCCCGGATCAGCTACGACATACTCGGCCTGATCGCCCTCGACGAGTTCGAGATCACCGTGGAGACCGTCCGCCCCGGCCGCACCATCGAGCTGGTCGAGGCGACCGTGGTGGTCGGCGGGCGCGCCGTGGTCCGGGCCCGCGCCTGGTTCCTCGCCCAGCTGGACACCGCCGCCGTCGCCGGCACCCACGACGAGCCGTTGCCCGCGCCCGAGGAGTTCGAGCCCTGGGCGATGGACGGGGTGTGGGGCGGCGGCTACATCTCCTCCGTCGACGTCCGCCACCGGGTGACGGCCCCCGGCCGCGCCGCCGCCTGGATCTCCACCCCGGTCGAGCTGGTCGCGGGGGAGCCCAGCGGCCCGCACGCCTCCTTCGTCATGCTGGTGGACACCGCCAACGGCATCGCCGTGCGGCAGGACCCCACCGAGTGGATGTTCCCCAACACCGACCTGACGATCCACTTCCACCGCCGCCCCGAGGGCCGTTGGACCGGCCTGGACACCAGCGTCAGCTTCGGCCCGGCCGGGCACGGCGTCACCAGCACCGTGCTGCACGACGTCCACGGACCGGTGGGCCGGGCCGAGCAGATCCTCACCGTCCGCCCGCTGAACGGGAGCTGACGGGTACGGGGCGGAGCCGGGGCGGCGCGGAGGCGGGCCTCGCGCCGCCCGAGGCCTCAGGGGCCTCAGCCGGTCAGCGAGTCCATGAAGGAGCTCACCGAGAAGACCGCCTGCCCCGGCCCGGCCGGCCCGTAGCCGGGCGGGGAGGAGAGGCCGAACTCCTCCAGGGTCGCCCGGTAGGTCCGCAGCAGCCGGATGTGGTACTCCAGCGGAGCGCCGTGCGGGTTGGCCTTGCCGAGCGGGGTGGTCGGCTCGGGGCACCAGGTGGTGAAGCGCGGCACCACGCCGTGGGACATGAAGAAGCGCAGGCCCTCCTCGGTGGACGCGATCGCCTCGTCGACCGTGGTGAAGCCGAAGGGCTCGGCCATCTCCACGCCCGCGACGAAGTTGGGGATCACGTTCTCCGGGCCGAACACCTCGGTGGAGTCGAGGATCCGGCGGTGCCACTCGTCCCGGCCGACGTAGCGCTCCTTGCCCGGGCAGTACAGCTCGAACAGCCGCTTGTCCCACACCTCGAAGTTGGGGTGGTAGATCCGCACCCCGTAGTCGTGGAAGCGCTGGACGTCCTCGCGCGGCAGCGCCTGGGCCACCACCTTGCCGATCCAGCGCCCGGGGAAGCGCTCCTCGATGGCCTTGGCGTACTGCCCGTAGAAGTCGGCCTCGTCCCGGCCGCCGACGTGCGAGGTGATCGCCCCGCCGGTGAGGGTGTACGCCTGGGAGGCGCGGGCGGTGTCGTGCTCGTCGATCAGCGCGAGCGCCTCCAGCACCTCCTCGACCGGCTTGACCCCGGTGTACGGGCGGCCGGCGGCCTTGTGCTGGCGCCAGTTGTGGTTGATGTCGCAGTACTGGCACTCCTCCTTGGCGCCGAAGTACTGGCAGACCCGGAACACCGTGAGGTAGATCAGGTAGCCCCACTGGATGGTCGGGGCGACCTCCATCACCGACTTGCCGTTGGCCAGCGTGTGCCGGTAGTAGTCCGGCATCGGCGGCAGCCCGACGTCGGCGATCCGGGCGCCGTCCAGGTAGAGGCCGAGCGTGCCGTCCTCGCCCGCGCCGACCCGGTACGGCGAGTCCGGGTTCACCCGCACCGACACCACCGTGCGGCGCAGCCCGTACGGCCCGCCGGTCAGCACGACCTCCTCCGGCGGCCGGTTGAGCGCGGCGGCGCCCAGTTCGGGCAGGGTGCGGTGGTCGAAGGAGAAGATGAAGTACGACTTCGGCTTGACCTCGCCGCCCCCGTCGGCACCGGCGCTGCCGCTGAGCGCGGACTCGTCGAAGGCCATGCCGCCGCGCAGCAGGTCCTCCTTGATCACCGCCTCGCGGGGCACGTCGGGATAGCGCTCCATGAGCTCCTCGACGAGTGCGGTGCGGCTGCGGGCCTGGCTCTCCATGCGCTGGTCTTCCTTCCTGGCACCGTCCTCACGGCGCCCAGCCCATTCTGGTCCCCCTTACGCGGCCGGTCGCGCACCGGTGTCCGCCGGAGACGGTCACCCCGTCGGACCGGGGGACCGCCACGCCGCCATCTGCTGTCGGAACTTCGGACAGTCGACGATGTCCTCCTCGCCGCACCTGAGGGCGTGGACCAGGAGCTGTTCGGCGTGGTCGAGATCGACCACGCGCTGCCGGAGCTCGGTGATCTTGGCGCGGATCATGGTCTCCCGGCGCGGCTGCTCCCGCTGGAACTCGCGGATCTCGGCCAGGCTCAGCCCGGCCTGCTGGCACGTGCGCAGCACCGTGATCCGCGCGGCGGCCTCGGGCGGGTAGCGCCGCTGCCCGCTCTCGCGCTCGGGCGTGGGGAGCAGTCCGTGGCGCTCCCAGTACCGGATGGCCGACGCGGGTACCCCGGTGATCTCGGCAAGTCGGCCGATCGTCATGCGCACGGTTCCGCTTCCCCGCTCCTCGTCGATCCGGGCGTTTGACTTGAACCTTAGTTCAAGCAGCAGAGTGGTCGGCACCTGGACGGCGGCGAACGGAAGCCGCCGGCAGCACACTTGGGGAGACCGCCATGACCGACAGGAACGTACGGGAAGAGCGCGCCGAGCAGTTGGTGGAGGCCGCGGAGAACCTGTTCGCGGCCGGGGTGATGTCCCACTCCGGGCACGCCAACCTGAGCGCCCGGCTCGACGGCGAGCGCCTCCTGCTGACGCCGGGGTTCGTCCGCGGCCTGAGGCCCGGACAGCTGGCGACCGTGGGATTCGACGGGCGGGTCCTCGACGGCGAGCTGCGGTCCGTCAGCGCCGAGATCATCGCCATGCACACGGCCGTGTACGAGGCCCGGCCCCACGTGGGCGCGATCATCCACACCCACTCGCCCGCCGCGACCGCCTTCGCCGTGGCCCACCGGCCGCTGCCCTGCCGCACGGAGCCGATGCTGCGCTTCGGACAGGCCGAGGAGGTCCCCGTGGTCCCCTGGGGGCCCCGCGGGTCGGACGTGTCGGTGCGCGGCATCGCGGACGTGCTGCGCCGGCGTCCGACGACGGCGGCCGTCCTCCTGGCCAACCACGGCCTCCTGGTGTTCGGCCCGGACTCCGCGGCCGCCGCCCACCTCGTGGTGGCGATCGAGGAGAGCGCCGAGGCCGAGATCGCCGCCGCGGCGATCGGCGGGGCCGTCGACTTCCCCCCGGGTGCCCAGGAGGCCGTGCGCGCCTCGATCGCGCGGGTCGCGTCATGACGGACGACACCCTGGACGCGCGTACGGAGGCCGTCCGCGACCGCTACCGCTCCACCCTCGGGACCGTCCCCGGCGGGGTGCGGGAACGGCTGCGCCTGGCCCGGGAGTTCGACCGGCTGCCGACCGAGGAGGCGATCGCGGAACTGCGGCACATCGTGCTGACCGACAGCCCGCTGGGAGCGCGGGTGCAGCAGCTCGTCCACTTCGGCCAGCTGCTGGCCCTCGGCCGGGAACACCCCGCCCGGATCCACGCCCGGGGAGCGCTCCACGCCGGAGCCGGTGTCGCCGACCTCATCGGTGTCGCCGAGACCGCGCTCATCACCGCGGGCGTGCCGGCGTACGCACTCGGCACCGAGATCGTCGCCGAGCTCGTGGCCCGGGAGGGCTCCGACGCCCGGGAGGACGCCGACGAGGAGTGAGGCCGGACGGTCATCCGCCGGACCGGCCCCGGCGTCCGTCCAGCAGCGCGGCCGCGGCGGCCAGCAGGTCCTCGTTGTGGCCGAGGACGTCGCGCCTGGTCAGCCGGTGCAGCGGGTCGGCCGCGACGCCGAAGTCCTCCAGCGGGACGCCGATGCTCGCCCCGGCCCGGGTGGCGCGGCGCAGGGCGACGCGGAACCCGGCCCCGCGCGGCAGGGCGGGCAGCAGTTCGGGCAGCCAGACGCTCAGCAGGTCGTAGGTCCAGACGTTGGCGCCGCCGGCGCCGGTGCTCGCGGCGGTCCCGAGCACCGCTCCGGCCCCGCCGTCCGCGTCGTCGTCCGTCCCGCCGCCCGCTCCGCCGTCCGTCAGCACGCCCGCCCGGTTGTCCGCGAACCCGGCGGCGAAGATGTCGGCGGCCGAGTACGTCAGGGCGTCGACGACCAGCACCTTCGGCCCCGCGTAGTGCGGCAGCCCCTCGGCGACCGCGTCGGGGTCGGTGAGCGGGAACGCCTGGGAGTACGGTTCGCCGGTCTCCACGGCGTCCCGGATCGAGGCGGTCCACCGGCGGAAGGCCGGGTTGGCGCGGACCAGGGCGAGCGCGGCCCGGGTGGTCGGCAGCGAGAACCGCACCGGGGCGACGGGGCCCGCGCTGAGCACCCGCAACGCGGCCTCGGCGGCCAGGATGTTGCCGCCGGGGTTGCCGCGGACGTCCACGACCAGCCCCTCGGCCGGAGCCTTCGCCGCGATCACGGCCACCTGCTCGGCGAACCGCCGCGCGCTCGCGACGTTGAAGGAGAAGATCCGCAGGTACCCGTACGGCCGCGCGCGGGCCCGCGAGTAGGCCAGGACGTCACGCGGCGCCCGCGCCACCGACCTCCGGGCCGACTCCGGGGCGAACAGCGCGCGCTTGGCCTGGCGGGTGGCCTCGTTGCCGGCGTCGATGCCGAGGTGGGCGCCGAACGTGGGCACCGGGTCCTGGTCCCGTCCCCGGTACCGCTCCGCGGCGCGCACCCGCCACGGCACCCGGGTCTCGCGCGTCCGACCCTCGGGCGTGCGGTAGGTCAGCAGCACCCAGCGCTCGTCGGGCGGTGGAGCGGTCCGCAGCGGGCGCAGCGTCAGCGACTCCAGCCCCCGGGCCAGGCGGGCGTCGGGGCTGCAGCCCGCCTGCGCGGCCGTGCCGCGCTCGACGGCGCGCTCCACCGGGACCCCGTTCCACAGCTCCAGCTCGACGCCGGCGTCGAAGTCCGCGTGCCGCAGCGAGTCGTCGATCCGGGAGACGAGGTGGTGCGGCGTCCCGTCCTCGTCCTGGTAGCGCTCGACGAGGAAGCCGAGCACCGCCACCTGGCCCCGGTAGGGGGCGGGCAGCTGGTAGACGGTGTGCAGGTCGCGCAGGTCCCGGAAGACGGCGGCGAGCTCGGCGTGGAACTGCAGCTCGCTGAGCGCGGGCACGCGCCGCTCCAGCAGGCGCAGGCGTTGGACCGGGTCGGTGGCGTACCGGGCGCGCTTGAGCGGGAGGTGGACGTACAGCTCCTCGACCAGGACGCGGGCGGCGGCCACCAGCCGGTAGCGGTCGGCGAGCGGCAGCGGGTCGGTGGCGACCCGGTCCATGAACTCCTCGATGCCGATCGAGTCCGGCAGGGGACGGGCCGGGCCGGTGACCCGCGGGCTCACGGCCGTCCCTCGCTCACGCCCGTCCCGTCCTCACCCGTAGTAGTCCCCGAGCCGCCGCAGCTCCGGTATCCCGGTGCGGTCCACGGCGGCGAGGAACGCGGCGTCGTGGGTCAGCGCGTCCAGCGGGGGGATGACCAGGCCGGCCGGGACGTCGTCGGTGCCGGCGAGGGCCGTCGCGTCGCCCTCGGGCATGTCGCCGAAGAGGGCGAGCGGTGCTTCGGGGTCGTCGAGCGGGCCGCCCCACGCTGCGAGCGCGTTCTGGGCCTCGCGCCAGGCGGCCCGCGGGTCCCGGCGGACCTTCTCCAGCGCCCGCTTGACGGCGGGCCAGTCCGGCGCGGCGCCAGCCGCCCCGCCCCCACCGGGCGCGCCCGGCCGCCGCACCGCCACCCGCCGCCGGATGCCGTCCGCCGGCTCGATCGGGTCGGTGTCCGTCGCCCCGGCGGCGGTCATCAGCGGCGCGGTCCCGTACCGCGGCACTCCCCGGGCGACCACCAGCAGGACGTGCCGTTCGGTCGCGTCGACGAGGTTGCGGTACGCGTCCTGGTCGGGTTCGTGGCGTTCGAGCACCAGCAGGTCGGCGGCGCTGCCCGCGGCCAGCCGTCCCACCTGCGGCCCCCAGGCGGTGGCGAGCGCGTCGCCGGGGTTCGCGGTGACCATGTCGCACAGGCCGCGGTCGTCGAAGTGGCCGCCGAGCTCGTGGCGGTTGATGCCGTCGGCGACCTTGAGCTCGCCGAGCACGTGCTTGGTCCCGGACGGCGACCAGTCGGAGCCGAGTGCGATCCGCAGCCCCTGCGCGGTCGCCGCGACCACGTCCGTCGTCTGGTGGTAGAGCCAGAGGTTGGAGAACGGCGACCACACCACGGTGCCCCGCTCGGCCGGGTCGATCCCCGTCACCCGCTGCTGCCAGGTGGCGAACTCGGCGTCGGTGAGCGCGGTGGCGTGCACGCAGACCAGGCCCGGCTTCAGGCAGGAGTCGAGGTCCGTGAACTCGCGGTGGACCAGCGGCGCCTTCCCCGGCGGGGGCGGCACCTCGGCGCGCTGCCCCTCCGCGACGTGGTAGATCAGCACCCGGCTGCCGTCGAGGTCGTCCGCGAGGCTCCGCAACTGCTCGACGTCCCGCTGGAGCGCGGCGGTCAGCACCATGTCGCGGCCCGCCGGCAGCTTCTCGACGTCCACGATCCGCACCGGCCCGCCGTCGATCGGGCGGGTCGCGCGCGGCGCGCCCTGGACCGAGGTGCTCCCGCCGACCAGCGCCTTGACCGCGATGTACGTGAGCAGCGCCTCCGGCGCGGCGGTGCCGAGGACCTTGGCGGGCCAGGAGACCGCCGTGGCGTAGTCCGGCGGGCGCTTCTCGTCCACCCAGCGGTCGTGGTGCCGGTACGGGACGCCGACCGCCTCCCAGAGCGGCAGGGTGTTGTACTGCAGGTGGCCGTGGAGGTCGACCAGGCCGGGCAGGACCAGCGCGCCCGTGCCGACCAGGTCGACGACCGGGGCGGCGGAGAACCCGGTGGGCGGTGCCTGCCCAGCAGGCTGCACCGCGCCGAGGCGGCCGTCGTCACCGACGTACACCGCGCCGGGGTCGAGGATCCGGTGCTCGTCGTCGAAGGTGACGACGGTGCCGCGCAGGACGAGTGCCATCAGCCCGGGGCCTTCCAGATCAGGGTGTGCCCGTCGTCCGGGGACGGGCGGCTGACCGAGGTCGGCACCTCGCCGCCCTGCGCCCGCACCCAGGCGTCGTCGCCCAGGAACGCCGGTGCGCCGAACGGCAGGTCGCCCCGGGGGATCGGGCGGTAGTCGCTCTCCTGGAAGGCGGCGCCGTAGTCGGGGCCGGTGTTGTCACCGTCGTCGTCCGGCGTGACGACCGCGCGCAGCGTGGTGACCGCCGCGCGCCAGCCGTCGAGCAGCGCCACCGGGTCGTGGCTCGTCGGGTGGGGCACCCGCACGAGCACCGCCTGCTGCGGCCGGGCGGTCCAGAGCCGCACCGCCTCCTGGGCCATGAACCCCATCGCGACGACGGCCTGCAGCGCCGGGCCGGTCGCGGTGCTGTAGACCTCGTTGCGCCACTGGGTCTGCGCGGGCTCGCGGAGCCGCTCCTTCATCGCCGTGGCACGGGACGGACGGACCGCGTACGCCCATGCGTTGAGGCAGACGTACGACCGGGTCAGGCCCAGCTTGGCGAGGAAGCCCTGCACCCGCTGCCCGGCGTTGCCGACCAGGCTGCGCCCGGCGATCCGCTCGGTCGGCCCGGGGTCGGAGGCGACGACCAGGACCCGCGCCGACCCGTCGACCCGGCCCCGGTGGAAGACCGGCCCCCAGTCGGACCAGAACGCCGTTTCGTCGGGCGGATCGGGCACCCGCGCGCACAGCTCCGCGAAGGCGTCCGTCGGCCCCCGGTCGAACTCGGCCATCGGTCACCACCTCACTCACCGGTGGCCACCCGGGCGCCGGCGCTCACGGACCGTGGCGGCACCGTGGGCCGCCGGGACGGTACCGGGGCGGGTCGGCCGTTCCGGTGTCCCTTCCAGCGCACCACACCGCCCCCACCTCCGCAAAAGCGGGCCGGGGCGCCCGGTCCGGCACGGGAGGCCGGCCGGGGCGGCCTCCTGCGCCGGTCGGGTCGGACGCTCGGGCGACGTGCGGACGCGACACCCGGCGGGCGGCCACCGGTCAGGGGATTCGCGGTCGAACAGCCTCCGCCGCGGAGGCGGGAACGCCGTCGACCGGATCGGGACACGGGTGCTGCTCACCGGGTTGACGCGCCGGGCGGGTGGAGCGGTCCGGTCGGTTCGCGCTCGGAGCGCCAACCAGCGGGACAGGCCGAAGCACGGCCGCGGCTTGTCCAAACACCGTCAGCATGAACGTTCACCCTATCGGGTGAGGAAGATCGTCCGTTGCGATATGGAACGCGCCTTCGCGCCTACGGTGGGGAACCGAGCGAGACGGGGCCCGCGGCCGGAGTTCCCGTCCGAGACGGGCGAGATGACGGCCCGTCATATTGTGCGATCCCTTCAGAGGAGGCTCCATGCCCCTGCGTGCCAGACCGGACACCGCATCCGGGCCCGTCACCGTCCCGGTGGTGGGCCCATGAGCTCCCCGGCGATCGACCGGGTCCTGCGCGGGCCCAGCGGACTGGGCACCTCCGGGCTGCAGTTCCGGCCGCGGGTGCCGGCGCCCGAGGCTGCGGTGTACGAGGCCGCGGTGTACGAGGTGTCGGCTGTGGAGACCTCGGTGCCCGACGCCCCGGTGGTCAGGCCCTCGGGGCCGGAGGCCGCGGCGCCCGCGGCCGTGCTGACCGAGACCCCCGGGTTCCGGGCGCCGTCCGTCCCCGTCCTCCCCTTCCCGGCCGCCGTGGCCCCGGCCGCGGTGGCCACGTCCACCGGGGGCTCGGCCGCCGGGGCGCCCGGGGGCGGCAAGCCCAGGAGCGGCGACCCCGTCCCCGGCCTCTACCACCACCCGGTCGCCGAGCCCGACCCGGTGCGGGTGGAGGCGTTGAGCGCCAAGCTCAAGGTCTGGGCGATGGAGGAGATCGAGCTCTACCCGCCGGAGTGGGAGAAGGACTTCGACGGCTTCTCCACCGGGCGCTACATGGTGGCCTGCCACCCGGACGCGCCGAGCGTCGACCACCTGATGCTCGCGGCCCGCCTGATGGTGGCCGAGAACGCGGTGGACGACTGCTACTGCGAGGACCTCGGCGGTTCGCCGATCGGCCTGGGCAGCCGCCTGCTGCTCGCGCACACCGCGCTCGACCCGCTGCACACCACGCCGGAGTACCAACCGGCCTGGGAGGCCTCGCTGTCCTCGGACGCGCCCCAGCGCGCCTACCACTCCGCGATGGAGTACTTCACCCGGGCCGCCACGCCGTCCCAGTCGGACCGGTTCCGGCACGACATGGCGCGGTTGCACCTCGGGTACCTGGCCGAGGCCGCCTGGGACCAGGCGGACCACGTCCCGGAGGTGTGGGAGTACCTGGCCATGCGCCAGTTCAACAACTTCCGCCCCTGCCCGACGATCACGGACACCGTCGGAGCCTACGAGCTGCCCGCCGAGCTGCACGCGCTGCCCGCGACGCAGCGGGTGATCGCCCTGGCCTCCAACGCGACCACCATCGTCAACGACCTGTACTCGTACACGAAGGAGCTGTCCAGCCCCGGACTGCACCTGAACCTGCCGGTGGTGATCTCCGAGCGCGAGGGCGTCTCCCGCAAGGAGGGCTACCTGAAGGCGGTCGAGGTCCACAACGAGCTGATGCTGGCCTTCGAGGCCGAGGCGGCGGCCCTGGCCGTGGCCTGCCCGGTGCCGACGCTGGCACGGTTCCTGCGCGGCGTGGCCGCGTGGGTCGACGGCAACCACTACTGGCACCAGACCAACACCTACCGCTACACCCTGCCGGACTTCTGGTGACACCACCCGTCGCCGGCGGCGCCTTCCCCTTGACGACCGATCCCTTGACGACCGATCCCTTGACCATCCGCTAGGAGCTGACCCATGTCCGTGACCGACGACATCACCACCCCCGGCAACGCCATCCCCGGCCCGGCCACCCCGTACCAGGGCGACATCGCACGCTACTGGGACCACGAGGCCCGTCCGGTCAACCTCCGCCTGGGTGACGTCGACGGCCTCTACCACCACCACTACGGCATCGGTGCGGTCGACCAGGCCGCGATCGGCGACCCGGCCGACAGCGAGCGAGAGAAGAAGGTGATCGCCGAGCTGCACCGCCTGGAGTCCGCCCAGGCCGAGGTACTGCTCGACCACCTCGGCGACATCCGTGCCGACCGGACCCTGGTCGACGCGGGCTGCGGCCGCGGCGGCTCGATGGTGATGGCCCACCAGCGCTTCGGCTGCCGGGTCGAGGGCCTGACCCTCTCCACCCAGCAGGCGGAGTTCGGCAACAAGCGCGCCGCCGAGCTGGGCATCGGCGACTTCGTCCGCTCCCGGGTCGCCAACATGCTGAACATGCCGATCGAGACCGGTACGGTCGCGGGTTCCTGGAACAACGAGTCCAGCATGTACGTCGACCTGCACGACCTGTTCGCCGAGCACGCCCGGGTGCTGAGCGTCGGCGGTCGGTACGTGACCATCACCGGCTGCTGGAACCCGCGCTACGGCCAGCCGTCGAAGTGGGTGTCGCAGATCAACGCCCACTTCGAGTGCAACATCCACTCCCGCCGGGAGTACCTGCGGGCGATGGCCGACAACCGCCTGGTGCCGCAGGCCGTCATCGACCTGACCCCGGACACCCTGCCCTACTGGGAGCTGCGGAACACCACCTCGCTGGTGACCGGCATCGAGGAGGCGTTCATCGAGTCCTACAAGGACGGCTCCTTCCAGTACGTGCTGATCGCGGCCGACCGGGTCTGATCCGGCGGTCCGGACCGGGCTCGCCCCGGTCCGGTGGTGCGGAACCACGACGGCGGGCCCCCCCCGGGGGGGGGGGGGCCCCCGGCGGCCGGGCCGCGCCCGCCCCGCCGGGCCTGGCGGGCACCCCGCCGGAGGCGGGGCGGGCGGGGGCCCGCGCCCGGCC
>NZ_JBIAVL010000014.1:0-258282 GCF_042894165.1 Kitasatospora sp. NPDC001547
TGTATCGGGGCGGGGGTCCCCCCCCCCCCTCGGCCTTTCGCCTCTTTTGGGGGGGGGGGGGGCGCGCGCGGGCGGGGGGCCCGGGGGCGGGGGCCCCCCCCCCCCCCGGGGGGGGCCCCCCCCCCCCCGGTGGTCCGGCTCAGGGATGCGCTGTGCCGAAGGGGTTGTCGATCACGTAGCGCCAGTGGCCGGTGGGGTCGCGGCGGGCGACGTCGGTGGCGGTGCCGGTGAGGTGGACGGGGGTGCCGTCGGGGGTGGTGCCGGTGATCTGCCAGTCGACGATGAGGAGGGCGAGGTCGCCGGCCACGTAGGTGTGCCGGGGGTGGACGGTGATGGGCAGGCCGAGGGCGAGGAAGTCGGCGTTGGCGCGGTGGAGTTCGGGGCCGGTGGCGGTGGTGCCCGGGGTGGGCACGAAGACGGCGCCGGGTTCGTAGACCTGCGCGAGCAGGGCCGGGTCGCCGGAGTTGAAGGCGGCGGCGAAGACGGCCGGGTGTTGTGCCGGGTCGGTGGTGAGGGGGAGGGTGGCGGGGTGAGTCATGGGAGCAGTGAAGACCGGCCCGGCGTGGGTTACCAAATGGGAACCGGCGGACGGTTCTGGGACGAGGAGTTGGTGCCGGACGGGCGCGGCCGTACGGTGCGACCGGAGGCGGACTGCCCGGTGGAGGTGGCGCTCGCGGCGGTGGCCGGGCGGTGGACGACGTTGGTGCTGCGGGAGTTGATGCACGGCCCCGCCTCGAACGGGGAGTTGCGCGCGCGGTTGCCGGAGATCAGCTCGAAAGTGCTGGCGGAGCGCCTGCAGGCGCTGGGGGAGCGGGCGTTGGTGGTGCGGGAGCGGCTGCCGGGCTTTCCGGTGCGGACCTCGTACCGGCTGACGTCGGCGGGCGAGGCGCTGCGGCCGCTGCTGGTGGAGCTGTACCGGACGGGGGTCACCCTCACCGGGGGTTGACGGGCGGGGGCGACGGCGAGCCGGCGGGGCTCAGGGGTGGTACACCACCTCGGGGAAGGCCTTCGACGGCCCGTCGAGCAGGTCGCCGCAGTGCCGGCCGCGCAGGTGGAGGTCGAAGAAGGCGCGTGGGTACGCCTGTTGGATGAGGACGCCGCGGGCCGGGTCGAGGGTGCCGACCTGGGACCGGATCTGCTGCTCGGTCAGGCCGAGCAGCCGGCCCGCCTGCGGGATCAGCGTCATGTTGTCGCCGTAGGAGTTGTGCACGGCGCCGGTGGCCTGGACGTCGAGGCGCCAGCCGCGCAGGTGGGTCCAGAAGGTCTCGGCGTACGGGTTGGTGGCCCGGGCGAAGTCGGCGGTCATCAGCATGAAGGGCCGGTCGATGTCGGTGCTGATCGCGGGGTTGGCGGCCATCGGGCCGTCGAGGGAGAGCCCGGCGCGGATGCGGCGGTCGGCGACCATGGCGAGGGCGGTGGCGGTGCCGCCCTTGGACCAGCCGAAGGCGCCGATGTTCCGCGCGTCGAGGCCGCCGAGCAGACCGGTCGGCAGGGTGCGGCCGGCGACGTCGGGGTTGCGCCCGTTGGCGAGGTCGACGACGCGGTCGAGCAGGAAGAGCAGGTCGGCGGCGTAGTCCCGCGGGTACAGCCCGGGGTCGACGCCGTCCCGGGTGACGACGGTGCCGTCCGGGAACTCGGTGACCCCGTCGTGGGTGTGGTCGACGGTGACGACGGCGAAGCCGTGGCTGGCCAACTCCTGGACGGTGATGGTGTGGTCGGCGCGGTGGCTGCCCGCGCCGTGGGAGTAGAGCACCACGGGAAGCGGCCGGCCGGTCCGGTGGACGGGGGCGCCCTGGTGGCCCGAGGTGAGCGGGGCCAGCGCGAGGGGGATCGGGAAGCCGACGTCGTCGAGGAAGGCCTTCAGGGCGCCCTCGGTCATCCAGGGGGCGAGCGGGTACGCGCCGGCGTCGGCGGTGCGGGCCGGGTACCAGACGGTGGCCATCAGCTCGCGGAACCGGCCGGGCCTGGCGTTCGGGTCCAGGCGGGACTCGTCGCGCAGGTGCAGCGGCACCATGCCCACCGGGTACGGGCCGGTGGGCGCGGGCAGGGTGAGGCGCCCGGCATCGACAGCAGGGGAAGCGGGAACGGGCGCGGCCGAGGCGGTGCGGGTGAGGCCCAGTGGCGCGACGGCCCCCAGCGCGAGGGCGGCGCCCAGCAGGCGGCGGCGGGTCGGTCCGGTGAGGGATGCGACAGGCGTGGTGTCCATGAGTGGAACGCTGTCACGCGTGGCGGGTGGACGTCATCGGCCCGCCGATTGATCCTCCGTCGCCGGGCATTGGCCCACGGATTTACACCCCCGGGCTGATGCGGAACGGCTCCGGGCGGCCGGAGGTCGGAGCCGACCCGTGTCCGGTACTACGATGCGCAGCGGCACTTTCCGAATGACTCACGGGGGATCTGATGACGGGTCAGTGGCAGGAACTCGGCGCGCCGGGCGGGATCGAGGCGTACGTGCACCGGCCGGAGGGCGAGGTGCGTGGCGCGGTGGTGGTCTGCTCGGAGCTGTACGGGGTCAACGACTACCTTCGGGGCGTCTGCGCCGAGTTGGCGGGCCTCGGCTACGTGGCGGTGGCTCCGGACTTCTACTGGCGCAGCGCCCGGCGCACGGAACTCGGCTACGCCGCCGAGGAACGCGAGGCGGGCCTGGTGCTGATGCGCGCCCTGGACCGCGACGAGCTGGTCGCCGACGCCGCCGAGGCGCTCGCCGCCGCCCGGGGCCTGGCCGAGGGGCGCGGGGTGGCGTTCGTCGGGACGAGCATGGGCGGGCACATCGCCGTACGGGCGGCCACCGAGCTGCGCTTCGAGCTGGCCGCGGTGTTCTACCCGGGCTGGCTGCTGAACTCCGGCTTCCCGTTGGTCGGTCCGGTGCCGCCGCTGGAGACGGCCGAGCGGATCGCGGCGAACGGCGTGTACCTGCTGGGCTTCTGCGGCGGGCTGGACCACATCCTCCCGCTGGAGGAGTGGCAGGAGGCCGAGCGGCGGCTGACCGCGGCCGGGGTCGAGCACGAGTTGGTCACCTACCCGGGCGCCCGGCACGGCTTCGCGGCCGACCGCCCGGCGGACCACGACGCCGCCGCGACGGCCGACGCCTGGCGGCGGGTCCACGAGGCGCTCGCCGAGCGGCTGTAGCCGGACGGCGACGACCTGCCGACGGCCGGGCGCCGACCCGGCGACAGCCGGAGCGCCGCACTCCGATCCCAGGAACCGGGCGGGGATCCCGCGGCGTGTGCACCTCGGAAACGCGATCACGCATCACGCATCACGGATCGCAGGTCGGACGAGGGGGAACGAGCACGGATGGCGGCAACGGAGAAGGACGGTAGATCGGGCGGCTGCGCGTGGTTCCTCGCCGGGCCGGTGCTCGCGGCGGCGGGCACCGCGCTGGCGACGGCCCTGGCCTCGCGGAGGTGGGACGCCTGCCCGTTCGGGATGGACGCGCCGACCCGGGCGTCGATGGCGATGAGCATGCCGTTCGCCTGGGTCGGCATCACCGTGTTGCTGGTGCTGCTGCAGGCCCTGCTGGCGCTGGTGCTGCCGGAGGGCATCGAACCGGAGGTCAAGTGGGTGGTGCTGGTCGTGGCCGCCGTGGTGCTGTTCCTCCTGCTCGGCGTCGCCCTGGGCTCGCCGGACGCCGAGCCGGGCGGCCCCTGCTACCAGGAGTAGTGGCCGGACCCCCGGCTTCCCCGCCGAGCCCTCGGCGGGGTGAAGATCGAAATGCGCGGACGGCCGCGGCCCTCCACGGTGGGACCGTGGCTGCGATCGTCGTCCTCTTCGAAATGGCCCCGGACCAGGCCCTCGGCCCCGAGGGTGTCGGCCCGGGCGTGGTCGGGGTGCACGCCGCCGGCCAGGACCCGGACGTTCCGGAGGACCCGCAGCCGCGCACCCTCTGCGGGCTGGACACCGCTCCGATGGAGCACGCCCACTTCCGCCCCGCCCGGCCGGGTGAACCGTGGTACCCGCCGGAGCTGGAGCAGCAACGCTGCCGGCTCTGCGAGGCGGCGCTGCACCGGCTCTGAACGCCCCGCGGCGACCCGTGGTCCCGCCGCCGTGTCCGTACCGCCCGGCGGTCGCCGTCCGTGATCGCGCGGGCCGCCGCCCCGGAGGTGACGACCGGTGGTGCGGCGCCGGCAGACGGGTAGGCAGACAGGCAGACTGGGCAGACAGGGATGCGGGCGGGCGGCCGGGCAGGGCTCAGCGGGGCCGGTGGGCGACGGCGGCGAACATCGTCACCGACAGGTGGAACGCCCCGGCCCCGGCGGCCGCGTCGAGATCGGCGTACAGCCGGTCGCGCTGCTCCTCGGTGATCAGACCCCGCTCGACGGCCGCCGCGCCGAGCCCGCGGACGAGCGGCCCGCCGGTGGCGTGGGAGTCGTGCAGCAGGACGTCGGCGCCGAGCCGGTCGACGGTCAGCCCCGCCTCGACCAGCCAGCCCGCGAGGCTGCGCCCGGCGTCGGGTCGGGCGGCGGCGTCCCGGACGACGGTGGCCAGCGCGGACTGGACGTCCGGCTCGGCCGGATGGATCAGGAAGGTGGACCAGTCGGTGTCCAGCAGCGCGACCCGACCGCCGGGGCGCAGCACCCGGGCCATTTCGGCGACGGCCCGCGCCGGATCGGTGAGGTGCTGGAGGACGCGCTCGCACCAGACCGCGTCCAACTCACCGTCCGGCAGCGGCAGTGCGAGCGCGTCGCCGTCCACGAACCGGGCCGGGCTGCCGGCCTCGGCGGCACGCCGCTCGGCGACGGCCCGCAGCCCGGGGTTGGGCTCGACGCCGATCGCACTACCAATCGCACCACCGATCGCGCCGCCCGTTCCGCTGCCCGTCGCGTCGCCCGTTCCGCCGTCCGTCGCGCCGCCCTCCGGGGTGACCGCCGCCGCGAGCACCTGGGTCTCCGACCCGGTGCCCGCGCCGACGTCCAGCGCGCGCTCGCCGGGGCGTACGGCGAGTTCGGCGTGTGCCCAGGCGCGCAGCCGCCGTACGCCGGGGTTGGCGGCCTGGGCGTCCAGCGCGGCGATCAGCCGGTCGGTGACCGCCGGGTCGGCGTTGGCGCGGTGGAAGGCCGAGGTGGGGCGCGGGTCGGTCATGGCGTCACCATAGACGGATATGACGGACCGCCAGGTCATGCCCCACCGGGCCCTCGGGATCAGTACAGCTTGTTCACGGCGGCCCGGACGGTCTCCTTGAACGCGGGGACGTCGGGCTGGGTCCAGTTGCTCTCCCACTCGACCAGGGCGACGGTGTTGCCGTCCCGGCCCACGCCGTAGAGGACGTCGACGTGGCCGCTCCACGTGGTGACGTACTTCAGGTGGATGCCGCCGACGGTCGCGCCCTCCTCGACGTCGACCGTGCCGTGGTCCTGGCCGGTCACCACGTCGCCCGGGTACTGGGCCTGCTGCCGGCCCGCGCAGCCGGCGTAGTACTGCCGGGCGGAGTCGGCGAGGGCGATCGCCTCGGCCTCGGTCGGCAGCACGTAGACCCGCTCGTAGGCGGAGGCGGTCTCGGAGGTGAGGAAGTCCGCACTCCAGATGTTCTCCTCGGGGACGCTCGGGCGGTTCCAGTCGGCGAGACAGCGGGTGTCGAAGCCCCCGCCGGGCTGGTCCGACGCGCCGCCCTGCCAGGTGAGGTCGTCCGGCGGCAGGTCCGCGACGGTGAGCATGCCGGGGCGGGCGCTCTGCGCCTGCGCCGGGGTCGCGGCCTGGGCGGTCGCCGCGGCGACCAGCAGGGCGGCGGCCACCGCGCGCACTCCGGTCCGGGTCCTGAACCTGGTCCTCATCCGTCCACCTCCGGGTGTCGTCAGCTGCGCCCAGGATCGGCGACGGCGGCGACTCGTGCGGGGCGGACACGAACGGAGGCCGGAACACCGCTCCTGGGACGGCGGATCCGGCCGAAACCGCGCGGTTGGCCGGGACGCGCAGTGGGGACGGAGTGCGAAGGAGTGGGAAGCCGGCCGGGCCGGCTTCCCACTCCTCGGGGTCGGTCACCGGGACGGCGCCGGCCGCACGCCGACCGAGCCGCCGGTCACGCGGTACCGTCGCGGATCAGCGTGGCAGCAGGCCCGTGAGGACCGGGTCCGTCGGGAGCCGGGCCGACCCGGTGGCGCGCGGCGCGGAGATCGGGAAGACTCGCCCGCATGGTTTCGGTGTTGCAGAACGTGGCGATCGACTGTGCGGACGCCTATGAACTGGCCCGGTTCTGGAGCAGGGTGACCGGTCGGCCGTTGGATCCCGACTGCCGGCCGGGGGACCACGAGACCCAGGTGCTGCTGGCGGACGGCCCGGTGCTGTACTTCAACCAGGTGCCCGAGGCGAAGACGGTCAAGAACCGGGTCCACCTGTGCCTGCGCCCCGAGACCTCGCGCGACCAGGAGGTGGACCGGCTGCTGGGCCTCGGTGCCGCCTTCGTCGGCGACCACCGGAACCCCGACGGTTCGGGGTGGGCCGTCCTCGCCGACCCCGAGGGCAACGAGTTCTGCGTGCTGCGCAGCGAGTCCGACCGGGCCGCTACGAACCCCTGAGGCCCGGGCGGCGCCCTGGCCGGGAAGCCGGGGGACGGCCCGGTGGCCGCCGCGGCACGATGCGGGGCGCATCGGGAGGATCCCGGACCCGCCGCCGGACCCGCTGCCGGCGCCCTGCCAGGCTCCGGCGGCGTCACCGGAGCAGGACCACGCCCGCGACCGTCGCCGCCGCCATGACGACGAGCGCCGTGACCGCGAAGCCGACGTTCCCGGCCACGGATCGGCGGGTGGCCGCGAGGTCCGGTGTGAAGTCGGCCGGATCCCCCGGCGCGTAGTGGACCGTGACTTCCTGGCCGTGCACGACGGCGCGGTCGGGCAGGGCCGACGGGTAGTAGGCGGTGACGGCCGTTCCGTCCTGGGTGGTGAAGGCGATGACGGGTGTCCGGCTGGTCCGGACGTCACCGTCCGCGTCGGTCGCGACGGTCCTGAGGACGGCGACGACGGGGCCCGGCACGGACACCATGGCGGCCAGTGCGTCGAGCCGGCTTCTCGTCGTCCGCCTCTCCCCGGGCAGGTGGAACGCGGTCAGGACGGTGAGAGGCCCGCAGACCGCGACCAGGGCCCACGGCCAGCCCCAGTCGATCGAGGCGACGACCACCAGCCCGACGTAGATCAGGAACACCGCCGAGTTCGGCCAGGCGAGCCCCCGGCTCCGCTCGTGGGGGTCGTTGGCGAACCGGAAGGCGTGCGGCATCCCCGGCGGGTAGTGGACTCCGATCTCCCGGCCCACCCAGGCCGTGGTGATCCGGTCGCCGCAGTCGCCGTCGTTGGTGACGGTGAACTCCTCGCCGGTGGAGGGGTCCTGGAAGCGGACGACGACCGCTATCCCGTCCCTGTCGGAGCTCCCGTTCCGGGGCTCCCGGACCCGTTCGATCCGGCCCGTCGCGCGGACCGTCCGCTGCGCCCGGGTCACGCCGGCCAGCGACCGGCCGTACCCGACCAGCGCCACGAGGCCGAACACCCCGCACCACAGCGCCAGAACTCCGTGCCAGTCCATGCGTGACCCGCTCCTGTCCGTGATCAGTGCGATGAGGTGCGCCGCCGCACCCCGCCCTGGCCGTCGGCCTCCAGTACGGCGCTTCCCTCGGCCCCGGTCGCGCTGACCACGATGGTGACGGTGCCGGTGAGGCGGTGGACGACGATGCTCCAGTCCCGCGGGGCCTGGGCGCCGAGGGTGTTTCTCGCCTCCTCCACCAGGGCGGGGAGCCGCTCGTAGGGCAGTTCCAGCGGATCGAACTCCCGGGCATTCGTATCGGCCGAGGAGAACACCACCGACAGCGTGCGGTCCGTGACGGTGAGGCCGGTCACCAGGTGCGAGTCCCCTTGCCGGGTCAGCGAGTCGACGGCGAGGCGCAGTTCGCCGCCGTCGAGGAAGGACTGCCCGGCGCCGAGCACGACGGTGCCGGAGCCCGCCGTCACCACGGTGGACGACCACGTCGAGGAGACCGTCGGCGTCGCGGACGGGGGCGGCTGGGCGGTGGCCTTCCGCTCGAACAGGTCCGCCCGGAACAGGAGGACGACGGCCGCCGCGCCGAGCAACAGGCCGAGCAGCCCGAGGAAGCCGACGGCACGGACCTCGGGCGGCTCGCTCACCCTGGCCGCGCCGGGCACGGCGTCGAGCCGCGCGCCGGCCGCCCGTTCCTCCCACTCCGGAGTCGGCCGCTTCACGATCCTCACCAGCCACGGCCGGTCCGGCGGATACCGGACCACCAGGACGTCGCCCGGCCGGTGGTCGGGGAGGTCGACGACGTTGACGTCCTGGGTGAACTCCACCCGGAACGCGGGCCCTTCGTCGGGCACGACGGTGAGGTCGAAGCGCACCGGCACGTCGGTCAGCTTCGTCTCGGCGGCGGTCAGGCTCTCGACCGTCGCGAGCGCGGTACGCGGGACGACAGCGGCCTCCCGGGCCTGCCGCGGCCGGTCGGCGAGGAGCAGCAGCAGGCCGTAGGCGATCGGCACGCCCAGGCCCCCGACGAGCAGCGGCACCTTCTCGACCACGACGCCGACGACCATCGCGGCGAGCGAGCCGCCGATCACGCCCCCGGTCAGGAAGCCGCGGGCGAGGGCGACCGGGGTGTTGCGTCCAGGCGGCGCGCCGGTGGTCGTCGTCATACCGGTGATTGTGCCGGGTGGGGTCGACGGCCGACAGGTCCTGTGCCAACAAGCTTGCGCCGTAACCGCCGTAACCGCCGTAACCGCCGCATCGCCGTGTCCGCCGTAACCGTGGCGCCCGCCGCACTCCCCGCACTCCCCCGCACTCCCCGCACTCGCCGTGCCCGCCGCACCCGAGGCGCCCGAGGCAACCTCCTCACCCGCGCCGCAAACGTTCCTGACCGGTCGTCATGACGTGGTGGATCGCCTGTTCTAGGATCCTGGGGCCGGTGAAGGTTCCCTTCCCCGTGAGCTCCGGGAACGCGGCCGGGGTGGAAGGGGCGGGGCGGCCGATCGCCGTAGTTCGGACAGCGCTTCGCTCCTTCCGGGCGGCACGTCGCCGGCAGAACCCGTGTCCGGCGTCCGGGGCGGCGGGGCCGGGTTCCCATCCTTCGAGGGGGAGGCTTCACCATGAGTCGAACGGGTACGTGTCCAAGAGTCCTGATAGTCGGGGCGGGCCTGGCCGGGACGGCCACGGCCATCCGGCTGCTCTGCTTCGCGCGCGGGCCGCTGGAGATCGTCCTGCTGGAACGGCGTCCCGACTACCGGTGCGCCGGGGTCGCCTACCACCGGGACGGCAACCCCTGGGACCACGTGTTCAACATCCAGGCGGGCCGGATGTCGGTGTTCCGCGAGGACGTGCTCGACTTCGTCCGCTGGGCCAACCACGAGGCGGACCGCGGCGGTTGGCCGGAGCCCTGGGCCGGCCTCCGGTTCGTCGAGCAGGGGCCGGCGCCCCGACGGATCTTCCAGGACTACCTGGTCGACCGGCTGGCCGAGGCGCGGCGTGAGGCCAGCCCGGGTGTCGTGCTCGTCGAGGCGGACGGCGAAGCGGTCGACCTCGAAGTCCGATCCGGCCGCGTCGACGTGACGGTGGAACGGTTCGCCGTGGAAGGCGGTCCGGGCCGGGCGGCCACCGTGCTCCGCGCCGACCACGTCGTCCTCGCGACCGGTCTCGAACTCCGGGAGCCGGCCTTCGCCTCCGAGGTCCGCACCCATGCGTCCTTCGTGCGCAACCCCTACTCCGCGGCCGGAATCCGGAAGCTCGCGGACCTCCGTTCCGAGGCAACGGTCGCGATCGTCGGCTCGGTATTGAGCGCCTACGACTCGGCGGGCCTCCTGCTGCGCCGGGGCCACACCGGGCGGATCCACCTGATCTCCAGAACCGGCACCCTGTTCCGGACGTACCCCGGCGGCCACGAGCACGGGGTGGTGCGCCTGCCCTGCCCGAAGTCGTTGCTGGAGCCCTACCGGAACCGTGAGGAGTTCCTCGCCCGGCTGCGGGCCGAGTGGGACGCGGCGTGCGCGACGGTCGTCCGGGAGCATCCCGACATCGCCCCGGCGGTGGTCGCCGAGCGGGTGGTCAAGGCGTGGGAGCCGCACCTGCCGGAGGCCGTCGAGCGCATCCCGTCCGCGGAACTGCGGGCTCTGCTGGACGAGTTCGGGACCGCGCTGGCCGCGCTGCGGGTCGGGGTGCTGGAGTACACGATGGCGGTCATCGAGCGCGCCATGCACCCGGTGGACGGGCCGGTGAGGCTGGTCGTCGGCAAGGTGGAGGGGGTCCGGCCGGTGGAGTCGGGCCGGCTGGCGGTGTCGGTCGCGTCCCCGGAGCGGACGCACGCCATCGAGGCGGACCTGGTGGTGTCCAACTTCGGCCGGGAGTCGGACTACGGCAGGGTCGACCAGCCGCTCTGGCGGAACGTCCTGCGGCGCGGGCTCGCGGTACCCCACGAGCGCACCGGGCGCGGCCTGGAGGTCGACGCGCGGGGGGTGCTGCTGGGCGCCGACGGGGAGCCCGGCCCGATCTCCGCGGTCGGCGTGCTGCGGGAGGGCGACGAGATGGTGCGCAACGGGCGGACCGGTGCGTTCACCTTCAATCTCGCCGCCATCAAGAACCACTCGATCGCGGTGGCCGCCCACGTGGTGGAACGACTGGAACTGGAACCGGAACCGGAACCGGGCGCCGGCATTTCCCCGCGGAACACGGCCGAAGGCGTGGCCGAATTCCTCGCCCGGCGCCACGGAGGTGACGGCAATCTGGAGGAAGCGGCGCCGGGAGGATTCGAGGACGCTGTGGTTATGGAGGCGAGGAGATTGGCCTCACGCGGTCGAATCGAGCGGGAGAGGCTCGATTACCAACTGGAGACCCGCATTCGGTCCATGGGCGAACGTCCGGCCCACGCGGCGGATGCCGCCCGGCACGACCGCCTGATGAGGGTGGCCGTCAACCGGGCCGCGGTCGAACGGCTCACCGATGTTTCCGTGACGCCACGACAACTGCGCCGACAGCTGGGACTGGCGACCGCCGAAGAACAGGAGGAGTAGTTGAACGGGCGACGGATTCAGGGATCCCTGCTGACCGGTGGTACACAGAGCGAAGTGCGAGGTGCCTGCAATCGCACGAGACGTCCACTGGAGGGGTCCGTCCTCGTCGCCCCTTCCCTCGACGCGGGCCTGTACGAGGCGATCGTGGTGGCCCGCGCGGTCGTCTGCGGTGAGGGTGGGCTGACCGGCCACATGCAGTCGCTCTGCCGCGGCCGCGGGATACCGGTGCTCCGCGTCGACCAGGAGGACCTCGACCTCCTGGTCGGCGAGGTGGTGGTGGACCTCGAGAGCGAGTCGATCGTGCTCGGGGCAGGGGCCGACCGGAGTGCCGGGCCCGGGCGCCCCTCGCTGGACGACCTCGGTTCGGCGTGCGCGGTCATCGCGGACCTGCGGGACATCCGCACGATCAACTCCTGCGGCCCGGAGGCGGAGCGGGTCGAGTGCTTCTTCATCCGGGAGGAGTTCCTCTGCCTGGCGGCGGCGCTGAGCCCGCTCGACTCGCTGGCCGGCGGCCCCGCCGAGGCGGTGGCCTACGGACGGGCCCTCGCGGACCGGCTGTGCACCTTCGTCGAGGCGCTGCTGCCCGGCCAGCGGCTGGTCCTGAGGATGCTCGACCTCCGCTCCGACCACGCCGCCAGCGTCACCGAGCAGGCCCCGGTCGCGGTCGAACCCAACCCCGAGCTGGGCCTGCACGGCGCCCGCTGGCTGCTGGGGTCGGCCGCCTACCGGGACGCGCTGCACGCCATGCTGGGCTCGCTGCGCGAGCGGCTCGGCGACGCCGCCGGCCGGGTGCACCTGTCCGTCCCGTTCCTGAACGACGCGGAGGAGTTCGCCCAGCTCAGGAAGCACCTCGAACTGCCGCCCGAGGTGCCGCTGTCCGCGTTCATCGAGACGCCCGCGGCGGTGCACGCCACGGCGGAGATCTGCGCGGCCGGCGCCGGCGAACTGTTCGTCGGGGTGAAGGACCTGGTGCAGTTCTACCTCGCCGCGGACCGCGGCAACCACCTGGTGGCGGAGTCCTACCAGACCCGGCACCCGGCCGTCCTGGACGGGCTGCGCAGGGTGGTGGAGTCCGCGCGTGCCACGGGCACCCCGGTGCGGGTGTTCGCGCTGGGTTCGGACCTCGCCCACTACCTCGCCCACGTGCCCACCCCGGACGGCTACATGATGTGCACCGCCGAACTCCGGGAACGGCTCCTCGGCGGGTGTGAAGATCCTTCCGCCGTCGTCAGGAGCTGACCGCAGAGTCCACTCGTTCCAGTGAATCTGATGATGAGTCAGTTTGATTCCGTCCGCCGTGACCAGGATGCGGTCAGTATCCGTTGCGGAAAGGGTGGTTCGCATGACCAGCATCAGTGGAGAGCCGATCCCGTCGATCACGGAGGCCACGCTCACCGACATCGCCACCAACGGCGTCTGGGGCGACGGCCTCACCCCCAGCGCGTCCGTCCTGGGGGTGTCCGAGGCCCTGCTCGCGGCGCTCCGGGGCGAGTCGGGCGTGCAGCTGCCGCCGGCGCTGGCGGAACTGGTGGCCGAGGTGCGGGAGAAGGCCACGACCGAGCTCCCCGGGATCGACGGCGCCGACGACGTCCGGCTCTCGGGGCTCGCCGTCAAGCTCCGTGACGGCGGGCCCCACCCGGTCGTGATCGTGCCCGCAGGCTGGAACCCGTACGGCTGGCTGCCCTTCCTGTACCTGTACCTCACGCTGGCGCGAAAGGGGTACCACGTCCTCGCCTACACCCCGCGCGGCCTCGGCAAGAAGGGCTGGCTGTCCACCTCCCAGGGGTTCATCGACGTCGGCGGCGACAAGGACTGGGCCGACGGCGCGAGGGTGATCGACTTCGCGGAGCGGTACTTCGAGCCCAGTCGGATCGGATTCCTCGGCGAGTCCTACGGCTCCGGGATCAGCCAGTTGGTGGCCGCCCACGACCCGCAGGACAGGGTCGACGCGGTCGTCGCCCTGAGCACCTGGGGCAACCTGGCCACCAGCCTCTACGACAACGGCACCCGGCACACCGCCGCCGTCAAGGCGCTGATCGGCTTCACCGGTGGCGACCCGGAGGTGCTGGAGGAGAAGTTCGACGAGGAGACCGTCCGGATCCTCAAGGACTTCGAGAACGGCGAGAACCTGGACAAGGTCGTCGCCTGGGGCACCAAGCGCTCCCCGCAGACCCACGTGGGCCGGACGAACGAGCGCGGCATCCCGACGTTCATCTCGAACACCTGGCACGAGACGCTCTTCCCGGTCGGCCCGGTGGTCGAGACGTTCGAGGAGCTGACGGTGCCGAAGCACCTCAACCTCTGGATCGGCGACCACGGCGCCCCCGAGGGCCCCGGCCTGGCCGGCCTGGTGTCCGGACTGCCGTTCCCCGGCCTGGAGGTACCGATCCAGGAGGCCTACGCCTGGCTGGACCACTACCTGCTCGACCGGGACAACGAGGTGCCGACCTGGCCGCAGGTGGTCAACCAGTCCATGTTCACCTACGAGACCACCCGCACCGTCATCGGCAACAAGATCACCGTCCCCGCGCACCGGGAGTCCTACGCGTCGTGGAGCGAGATCACCACCGGCGGGGAGACCTGGCACCTCACCGGCGAGGGCGCGCTGACCGACAAGCCGGCCGCCGGGTGGTCACGGGACTTCACCGCCGGCTCCGCGACCGAGGCCAACGCGGGGGAGCTCCTCGCGACCGGCGGGAAGGAGTGGTTCGGCAATCCCAAGCGCTACGACCTGGAGCAGTTCGAGCCGTCGCGGCTGCTGTCCTGGTCGACGGACGAGCTGACGGCGCAGAGCGGCGACGCGGCGCGCCGGATCAGGGGAGCCGCCGAGGTCCGGCTCACGGTGCGCAGCACCGAGGAGGCCGCGACCCTGGTGGCCTACCTGTTCGACGTCGCCCCGGACGGCACCGCGCGGATCATCACCCACGAGCCGTACACCGCGACCGGTCTCACCCCGGACGCGGACACCACCGTCGGCTGGAAGCTCCAGGCCGCCTCGTACGACGTGCGGAGCGGCCACCGGCTGGCCCTGGTCGTCAACAGCCGTGACGACCTGTACTCCTACGCCGCGAAGAAGGGCACCGTCACGATCGGCTCGCCGAGCGGGAGCGAGTCCCGGTTGGAGCTGCCGCTGGGCTGATCCGAACGGCCTCCGGAGCGGCCCGCCGTGGCGGGCCGCTCCCATCGGTACCGGCACCGGCACCGGCACCGGCACCGGCACGGGCACGGGCACGGGCACCGGTCAGGCCTCGGGCCGCCGCCGCTCGCCGCCGCGCAGCAGCGCCGCGATCACGACGCCCAGCACCGCGCCGACGGCCGCCAGGCCCCACAGCACGGAGTGGAACGCGGAGTCGTAGGAGTGCGCGAGGAAGTCCGTGAAGGCCCGGCGGTCGGTGGCGCCGGACAGCTCGGCGGCGCCCGCGAGGTCCCCGCCGGCCGCCCGGTCGGCGACCTCGCCGGCCCGGGCGGCACCCGGGTGCGCGCCGATGCCGTCGGCGATCCGGGTGCCCAGCACGGTGGCCAGCGCGGAGCCGTACACCGCGACGGCGACGGCCTCGCTGCCCAGGCGCAGGGTGTTGAGGAAGCCGGCCGCCATGCCCGCCTTGGCCGGCTCGACCAGCTCCAGCGCCTGGCCGTCGACCAGCCCGGCGGACAGGCCCATCCCGGCGCCGGTGACCAGCATCGGGACGGCGAGCAGCAGGACGGTGACGGAGGGGGAGAGCAGGGTGAGGGCGAGGTCGCCGGCCACCAGGCAGGCCAGGCTGAGGAGGATCAGGGTGAGCGCGGGCACGCCGCGCGAGACCAGCCCGGCGGCGAGCAGCGGCAGGACCAGCACCGGCGCGGTGAGCAGCAGCATCAGCAGTCCGGCGGCGCCGGTGCCGCGGCCGGTGACGGCGGTGAGGTAGCTCGGCAGGTAGGTGAGCAGGGTGACGAAGCCGAAGGAGGCGGCCACCGGCACCAGGCAGAGGCCGAGGAAGCGGCGGTCGCGCAGCAGGCCGAGGTCCAGCACCGGGTGGGCGCTGCGCCGCTCGACGACGGCGAAAACGGCCAGCACGAGGGCCGCGCCGAGGAACAGGCCGAGGACGCCCGCGCTGCCCCAACCCCACTGGGAGCCCTGCACGATGGCGGTGGTGAGCAGCACCATGGCGAGCACGAACAGGGCGCTGCCGGGGACGTCGATCCGTCCGCCGCGGGTGTCGGCGGGCACGGCGCGGGAGATCGCGGGCAGCGCGAGCAGGACCGCGGCCAGGGCGACGGCGTGCAGGGCGAACACCCAGCGCCAGCCGACGCCCTGCACCAGCACGCCGGCCAGGGAGGGGCCGATGGCGACGCCGACCCCGGCGGTGGTGCCGAACAGCGCGAAGGCCCTGGCGCGGGCCGGACCGGCGAAGACGGTGGAGAGGATCGCCGCGCCGCAGGAGAAGATCGCGGCGCCGCCGATGCCGGCGAGCGCGCGGGCGGCGTCCAGCCAGCGGACGTCGGTGGCGACGGCGCTGGCCAGTGAGCCGAGGGCGTAGAGGGCGACGCCGGCCGCGAAGGCCCGGACCCGGCCGATCACGTCGGCGACCGAGCCCCAGACCAGGGTGAAGCAGGCGAAGGCCACGTTGAAGGCGTTGACCACCCACTGGAGCGGGGCCAGGTCGGCGTGGGTGCCGGCGCCGATCCGCGGGAGGGCGACCGCGGTGCCGGAGATGGACATGGGGACGACGAAGACCGCGAGGAGGACGGCGGCCAGTGTCAGGGTGCGGCCGGGGTACGGGCCCTCCGCGTCGGCGGAGGGTGCGGCGGAGGGCGGGCTCTGGGTGCGCAAGACGGCGTGACTCCAGGCTGGACCGGCCGTCGGTCCGGACGGCCAGGTACGGATTTGGTCGAACCTCACGGTGTCATGCGATCGAGGTACGATGCAACCCGTACCTGAGGACGCCTGGCGATGGAGGATCCGATGCCCGACCCGGAAGGCCACCCCTCGACCGAGGAGATGGATCTGCGCACGGTGCTCAACGCGCTCGCCGATCCGCTGCGCTACGGGGTGGTCGCCGCCCTGCTGCGGGAGGCCGAGGGGACGGCGCGCACCTGTGCCTCCTTCGACCTCCCGGTCTCCAAGTCCACGCTCACCCACCACTTCCGGGTGCTGCGCGAGGCGGGCCTGATCCGCCAGGTCGACCGCGGCAACAGCCGTGCGGCCACCCTGCGCCGCGAGGACCTGGACCGGCGCTTCCCGGGGCTGCTCGACCTGGTCCGCGCGAACTCCTGACCCTCCGGGGCCCGGTCCCGGGGCCTCGGGCCGGTTCGTCGGAGGTCTCCGGGGCCTTAGGCCGGTTCGAAGGAGGTCCCGCCGACCAGGGCGCGGGCCCTGGGGGAGTCCATGGGGTGGGCGAAGAGGTACCCCTGGCCGAGCGGGCAGCCCATGGCGGCGAGCAGGTCGCGCTGTTCGGGGTGCTCGATGCCCTCGGCGATGACCTGGACCCCGAGGGTGTCGGCGATCCGGGTGATGCCCTCGACCAGGGCGTACTGCTGGGGCGAGTGGCCGAGGCCGTCGATGAAGGACTTGTCGATCTTGAGCAGGGAGATCGGGAACTCGCGCAGGTAGGACAGCGAGGAGTAGCCGGTGCCGAAGTCGTCGATGGCGATGCCGACGCCCAGGCCGGACAGGGTGGCCATGTCGGCGTGGATGCGGTCGTCGCGGCGCATCAGCACGGACTCGGTGAGCTCCAGGACCAGGGTGTGCGGGTCGATGCCGGAGGTGGCCAGCGACCGGCGGACCACGTCCACGAAGCCGGCGTCGCGGAACTGGCGCGCCGATACGTTGACGTTGACCCGCAGCGGCGGCCGGCCGGCGGCGGTACGGGCCGCGGAGCTCGCGGCCTGCCAGGCGGCGGCCTCCTGGGCGGCGCGCTCCAGCACCCAGGCGCCGAGCGGGACGATCTGGCCGCTCTCCTCGGCCAGGGCGATGAACTCGTCGGGCAGCACCATGCCGCGCCGGTCGTGCGGCCAGCGGACCAGCGCCTCGAAGGCGACCAGATCGCCCGAGCGCAGGTCGACGATCGGCTGGTAGTACAGCTGGAAGGCCGACTCCGCGATCGCCGAGTCGAGGTGCTCGTTCAGCTCGTGCCGCTCCACCATCCCGGTCTGCAGGGCCGGCCGGTAGTGGCACCACTGGCGGCGGCCGGCCGCCTTGGCGGAGTAGAGCGCGAGGTCGGCGTGGGTGAGCAGCTCGGCGGCGTCCACGCTGTCCTCGGTGGTCGCCACGCCGATGCTGGCGCTCACCCGGACCGCGCCCGACTTCAGCCGGAACGGCTCGGCGAACACCGCCAGCACCCCGGCCGCGATGGTGTCCACGTCGGCCGGCCGCCTGGCGTCCTCCACCAGCACGGCGAACTCGTCGCCGCCGAGCCGGGCGGCGGTGTCCGAGGCGCGCAGCGCGGTGGAGATCCGCAGCGAGACGGCGACCAGCAGCTCGTCGCCGACCGCGTGGCCCTGGGTGTCGTTGACCACCTTGAAGTCGTCCAGGTCGATGAAGAGCACCCCGGTGACCGCCCCGCTGCGCTCGCCCCGGGACAGCGCGTGGCCGACCCGGTCCTGGAACAGCACCCGGTTGGCCAGGCCGGTCAGGGAGTCGTGGAAGGCCCGGTGAGTCAGCTCCCGCTCCATCCGCCGCTGCTCGGTCACGTCGCGCAGGGTGAGCACCAGGGCGCCGACGGTCGGGTCCGCGCGCAGGTCGTTGAAGCGGACCTCGGCCTCGATCGGGGTGCGGTCCTGGCGCAGCAGCCGCCAGTGCTCGCGCGGCTGCTCGCCCCGGGGCTGGTCGGCCGCCTCCCGCATCCGGGCCAGCGCCTTGCCGACCTCCCGGCTGTCCTCGGGCGGGACCAGGTCGGTCAGCAGGGTGCCGGCCAGGTCCGGGTGGCCGAGCACCGTCTCGGCGGACGGGGAGGCGTAGCGCACGCCGTCGTCCGCGTCGAGGATCAGGATGACGTCGCTGGCGTTCTGCACCAGGGTGCGGAAGTACAGCTCGCTGTTGCGGCGGGTGACCTCCCGGCTCAGCACCACCCGCTCGACGGCGAGGGCGGCCTGCGCGGCGAGGATCTCCAGCGAGCTCCAGAGGCTGGTCAGCTCCTGCTCGGTGCCGGTGACGATGAGCGCGCCGATCAGCGGGTCGCCGGAGGGGCGCTCGGCGAGGGTGAGCGGGCAGACCAGGGCGTACGGCATGCCGCCGAGGCGGCCGCGCCGCTCGCCGTCGGGCCGCGCGGCACCGTTCCTCGCGCTGCCGTTCCTCGCGCTGCCGTTTTTCGCGCCCCAGGCCTTAGCGCTGCCGTTCTTCGAGCCCCCGGCCTTCGCGGTGCCGTCGGGCGGGCCGACGGCCTCCAGGCCCAGCGAGGCCACGGGCAGCAGCAGGGTCTCCCGGGCGGCGGCCAGTTCGAGCACCTGGTCGGACGACGCGGCGTCCCCCGGCCGGGGCCGGGCGGCGCCGCTCCCGGCGTGCCGGACGTGCAGCACGCCGTCCTCGGTCACCGCCAGCAGGGCGACGTGCCCGGCCTCGGCCGGCATCAGGGTGGAGGCGGCGGACTGGACGGCGTCCGCGACCTCCTCCACCGTCACGGCCCCGGTCAGCCGGGCGCCCGCCTCGCGCAGCGCCCGCTCGCGGGCGAGGGCCTGTCTGCGGGCGGAGACCACCACCGCCAGCCGGGCCAGCACCAGCAGGTAGAGCAGCGCGGAGAAGGCGCCGATCACGCCCGCGTTGCTGGTGTTGCCGGCCAGCGACTCGATGATCAGCATCGTCGGGGCGATCAGCGAGGCGAGGGTGAGCAGCGCCAGCCGGGCGGGGCTCAGGTCCGGGTGCTGGGTGGGCACCGGCCGGGTCAGCTCGACCATCGAGGGGTGCAGCGCGGCCGCGCCCCAGGCGGTGTAGAAGGCGGCCCAGCCGAGTTCGACGGGCGTGCCGATGTGCCAGGTGCCGTGCAGCTGGATCAGCCCGTACAGCACGTCGGAGACCAGGATGCCGAGCGAGCCGACGGCGAGCAGCTGCAGCGAGCGGGAGTTGCCGCCGCGTGCGGTCAGCAGGCGCATCAGCAGGGCGAGCACCACCACGTCGCCGAGCGGGTAGGCGATCGAGACGGCCCGCTGGAACCAGGTGAGGTCCGGGTTCCGGGCGTACGGGAGGATCAGGTAGATCCAGGCGAGCAGGGCCAGCCCGATGGTGGGGATGAGCGCGTCGAGCAGTCCGGCGAGGTCCTGACGGGCCGTGCGCCAGCGGATGAAGCCCAGCACGCCGATCGCGTACAGCACGTACTCGGCGAGGTAGAAGCCGTCCGCGACGGACGGGAACGGGTTGGGCAGGTGCAGGATGTCCAGCTGGACGGCCTGCACCACCTCACCCACGGTGAAGCTGAGGTTGGCGAGCGCCAGCACGTACCAGAAGCGCGCGTGCGCGGGACGGTTGAGGCGGACGCCGACCACGATGGCGGCGACGCCGCCGAGGCCGATGCCCGTCCACCAGATGATCCGCTGGCCCGGGTTCACGTAGTAGATGCCGGTGAACAGCACCATCCAGAGCAGGTAGCAGACCATCAGGTGTTGTCGCCGGCGAGTCAACGAGGCTACCTCCTCCGCGACATCACCCCGCCGGTCGGGCGGGGGAGTTCGGGCGAGGGCTGGGCGGGCCAGGCGTGCGGGGCCTGTGCCCGGTGGGACGGGTGAGCGCTTTCGCGCAGCAGCGAGGCGTCCGGTGGGGGTGCGACCGGACGTCCTCGACGGGCCATGAGTGCGTATAGTCGGAAATGTCGCACTCCCAAGCATTCTGCCGCCACAGCACGAGGTCAAGCCGGTGGACGACGCAGTAGACAGCGCACGGGGCGTACGAACGGATGTGAGCTCCGGCCGTCACGCCGTGGTCCGCAACGACGACGGTCAGTACGCGATCTGGCCGGGGGACTTGACCGTCCCGGCGGGCTGGTGGCAGGTCCACGGGCCGGCCCGGCGGGCCGACTGCCGGGACTGGGTGGAACGCGAGTGGCGCCCGGCCGAACTGGGCTTCCCCGACGGGACCCCGGTACGGCGGGCGGCGGCCGGATTCGCCGACACGGTGCACGGACTGTTCCGCGCGCGGGCGGCGCACGACCCGGAGGCGGTCGCCGTCGTCGCCGACGGCGCCACGCTGAGCTACCGCGAACTCGACCTGCGCAGCGACCGGTTGGCCGCCGCGCTGCGGGCCCGCGGGACCGGCCCGGAACAGGTGGTGCCGGTCTGCCTGGAGCGCGGGACGGGCCTGGTGACCGCCTGGCTGGCCGTGCTCAAGGCCGGCGGGGCCTTCCTGCCGCTGGACCCGGCGCACCCCCGGCGGCGACTGGCCCGGCTGGTCGAGGACTGCGGGGCGCGGGTGGTGGTCGCGGACGGTGACGGGTTCCCGGGGGCGCCCCGGGTGCCCGTGCTCGGGCCGGAGGGCGGCGCGGCCGGGGAGTTCCCGCCTCCCGGGGAGGTCCCGTCCGCCGGGGAGTCCCCGTACGCCGGGAGGCTCTCCGACGGCGGCGGCGCCGTCCCCGACGACCTCGCCTACCTGATCTACACCTCCGGCACCACCGGCCGCCCCAAGGGCGTCCCGGTCACCCACCGTGCGCTGCTGTTCACCCTCGACCGGATCGTCCACGCCTACCGGCTGCGCCCCGGCGAACGCGTCCTGCAACTGGCCGCGCTGGGCTCCGACACCGCGCTGGAGCAGGTGTTCGGCGCGCTGCTCGCCGGTGCGGCGGTGGTGCTGGGCGGCGGCGGGAGCGCGGGCGGCACCTGGGCGCCCACCGAGCTGGCCGGCCGGCTGCCCGGGCTGGGCCTGGCCGTCGCCGACTTCACCCCCGCCTACTGGCACCACCTGCTCGACCTGCTCCCGCCCGGCGGGCCCGGCCCCCGGGGGCTGCGGCTGGTGGTGGTCGGCGGGGAGGCCGTGCACGCCGACGACTGCCGGCGCTGTCTGGAGCGGCTGCCGGGCACCCGGCTGCTCAACGCGTACGGGGTCACCGAGGCGGCCGTCACCTCGACGCTCTGCGAGGTCACGGCGGACCTGCTCGGCGGGGCGGAGGGCACCGCCGCCGCACCCGTGCCGATCGGGCGGCCGCTGCCCGGGGTGCGGGTGCACGTGCTGGACGCCCGGCTGCGCCCCGTCCGGCCCGGGGAGAAGGGGCAGATCCACCTCGGCGGGCCCGGCCTGGCCCGGGGCTACTGGCGGCAGGTCGGGCTCACCGCCGAGTCCTTCCTGCCCGACCCGTACGCGCCGCTGCCCGGTGAGCGGATGTACCGCACCGGCGACGCCGGGCGGTGGCGCACGGACGGGCGGCTGGAGATCCTCGGGCGCTTCGACGACCAGGTGAAGGTGCGCGGGCACCGGGTGGACCCGGCCGAGATCGAGGCCGTCCTGGCCGCCCACCCCGACGTCCGGCAGGCCCGGGTCGCGGCCGACGGCGAGGCGGCGGACGGCAGCCGCACGCTCACCGCGTACTACACGCCCGCCGCCGGGGCGGCCGGCGGGGCCGGGGCGATCCGCGCGTTCCTCGCCGAGCGGCTGCCGGAGTACCTGGTGCCGGCCGAGTTCGTGCCGCTGGAGGCGATGCCGCTCACGGCGGCGGGGAAGATCGACCGGCGGCGGCTGCCGCAGGCACCGGTGCGCCCGGCGCCCGGACCGGCGGTGGGACCGCCGGAGCGCCCGGCGGAGCCGACCCCGGAGCCGGCGCCCCCGCCCGGCCCGGCCGGAGCGGCGGCGGTGGAGGCGGCCGTCGGACAGCTCTGGGCGGAGCTGCTCGGCCTCGAACACGTCGGCCCGGACGGCGACTTCTTCGCACTCGGCGGCACCTCGCTGCTGGCGATGGAGATGCTGGCACGGGCACGGATCATGTTCGGCGTCGACATCGGGCAGGTGCGGGCGCTCACCCGGGCACTGCTGCGCGAGCCCGTGCTGCGCGCCTTCGCCGGGGCGCTGCGGGCCGCGCGCACCCCGGCCCCCGTGGTCCGGGAGACCGGCGTGCGGGAGACCGGCGTCGACTGGTTCGCGGAGGCCCGGCTCACCGAGGACCTCCGGCAGTCCTGGAGCCCCGCCCCCTCCCGGGCCGACCCCGCCGAGATCCTGCTCACCGGCGCCACCGGCTTCTGCGGCGCCCACCTGCTGCACGCGCTGCTCGCCACCACCCGGGCGCGCGTGCACTGCCTGGTCCGCGCGCCCGACGAGGAGCACGCGTTGGAACGGCTGCGGGCGGCGCAGCAGCGCTTCCTGCGGCACGACCTCGCCGACCCGCGGGTGGTCCCGCTGGTCGGCGACCTCAGCCGGCCCCGGCTCGGGCTGACGGACGACAGGTTCGACTGGCTGGCCGAGCACCTGGACGCGATCCACCACCTCGGCGGGCAGGTCAACTTCCTCTACCCGTACCACCAGTTGCGGCAGGCCAACGTCGGCGGCACCCGGGAGGTCGTCCGCCTCGCCGGGCACAGCCGGGGCATCCCCGTGCACTACCTCTCCACCCTCGCCGTGCTGGCCGGCTTCGGCGCGGCCGGCGTCGCCAAGGTCACCGAGCGGACCCCGCTCGCCCATCCGGAACGGCTCGGCGTCGGCTACGTCGAGAGCAAGTGGGTCGCCGAACAGCTGCTGCACAACGCGGCCGCCGCCGGGCTGCCGGTCACCGTGCTGCGCACCAACGACGTCACCGGGGACCTCACGGACGGGGTGATGAACACCGGTACCGAACTGTGCGCGCTGATCGCCTACCTGGCCGACAGCGGCACCTGCCCCGACGTGCGGCTGCTGCTCGACTTCGTCCCCGCCGACCGCTTCGCCCGCGCAATCGCCCACATCGCCGCGCACGCGCCCGCCGCCGGCGAGGTCTACCACCTCACCTCCCCCCGGCCGGGCGTCCTCGCCGACCTCGCCGAGCGGCTGCGGGCGCGCGGCCACCGGATCGCCCCACTCCCGTACGGGGACTGGGTGCAGCGGCTGGTCCGGTTCGCCGCCGGGAACCCGACGCACCCGATCGCGCCGTTCGTCCCGCTGTTCGTGGACCGCGCGCCGGGGTCGGAGCTGTCGATCAGCGAGATGTACTTCCGGCCGACGTTCCCGCTGTTCGAACGGGCCGGCGCGGACGCGGCGCTGGCCGGGAGCGGGGTCGAACTGCCGCCGGTGGACGCCGGGTTGATCGACCACTACCTGGCGGGCCTGGAGCGGGAGGGGTTCCTGCGGGCGGCGGTGCCGTGACCGTCTTCGACTCGCTCGACGTCCGACTCGGCCCCGGAGACGGCCCGGTGGCCTTCGGCGGGTCACTCGGGGGGCTCGCGGCCGGGGAGTTGCTGGCGGCGTACCGGCGCGGGCTGTTCCCGCTGCCGGCGGCGGACGTGTACGCGAGCGCCTACAACGAGGCGGTGTACGGGGACGCCGTCGAGGCGGGCGGGGTGGCGCTGCTGCCGGGCGGCGCCGACCCGTACGCGCTGGCCTGGTGGTCGCCCGACCCCCGGCCGGTGATCGCGCCCGACGGTGTACGGCTCGGGAGCCGGCTGGCGCGGCGGCTGCGCAACCGGTGCTCCTGGTGGACCAGCGCCGACCGGGTCTTCGGGCAGGTCCTGGCGGCCTGCGCCGAGGGGCGCCAACCGGCTTGGCTCACCGAAGAGTTGGCGGCTGCGCTGCTGCGGTTGCACGAGCTGGGGGCGGCGCACAGCGGGGAGGTGTGGGAGGGGGAGGAGCTGATCGGCGGGGTGTTCGGGGTCGCGGTCGGCCCGGTGCTGAGCCTGGACTCCATGTTCCACCGCCGCCCGGACGCCGCCCGGGTCGCCGTCGCCGACCTCGGGGCGCGGTTCGGCGCGGCGGGCGGGCGGCTGCTCGACGCCCAGTGGGACGGGCCGCACGTGCGGAGCCTCGGGGCCGAGCCGATGGCGCGCTCGCGTTACCTGGCGGAGCTGGCGGGCGGGGGCGGGGCCGGTGTGCTGGACGGGGCGCCGTTGCCGGCGGCGCGGCTCGGCCGGGCAGGGTGATCCGGCTCCGGTAAACCAGGATGACCTGCGGGTAAACCTGCGCGGACCTGGTTTTTGGCCGGTCGTCGACAAACTTATTCCCCGTCAGTAACATGACGCCGCGTGTTCAAGAGCTCGATAGGCAGGGCCGCCGGCCCCGCCGTCCTCACCCTCGTCCTCGCCGGGGCCGCCGCGTGCGGGCCGACCAGCCCCGGCTCGTCCCAGGTCGGTGCCGCACCGGCCGCCGCCACCGTCGCCGACCCGGCCCCGACCGCCGCCGGGGGCAGCCCGGCGGCCGCCGCGCCGCCCGCCGGCAGCACTCCGCGCGCCAAGGCGGGCACCCCCGCCACCGGCCGTCCGACCCCGGGCGGGGCGGCCGTCACCGCCGCGCCCGCCGGGGACCGGCAGGCCGCTATCGGCAGTCCCGGCAAGGACGGTGGCGCCGTCGCGGCGGCCACCAGGGACCTCCAGCTGACGGCGTACAACCCGGCGGGCGGCACGGCGGTGCTGTCGGCGGCGGGGGCCCCTGCACCCGCCGGCACGGCCCCGGCCACCGCTCCGCCGTCTGCCGCTGCCTCGGCCGCCGCTCCGCCGACCGGTTCGGCCGCCGCCTCGCCGGGCGCCGTCCCGACCGCTGCGGCCGCCGCCGTCCAGCCCGGGCAGCTGATCGCCAGCCCGCCCACCGCCGCCGCCCCGCAGGGCGCGCTCGTCGCCGTCACCGGCGTCCGTCCCGGCACGGGCGACACGCTCGCCCTGACCACCCGTCCGGCCACCCTGGCCGAACTCCTCGGCGGCACCGAGGCCGACGGCAACGTCCCCGTCGACCCGCGCGGCATCACGGTGACCCCGCTGGTCAAGGACCTCAGGGCGACCGCGGGCCTGAGCGGCGACGGCGTCCGGGCCGACGCCTCCGGCACCCTGGAGGTGAACGTCAAGGCCCCCGTCCCGCTGCCGGACGGCGCCACCCTCGACGCGTCCGGCTCGCTCCAGCTGCACCCCACCGTGCACTTCGCCTACCACGGCGCGGCGGCGGGCAGCCCGCGCACCGCCTCGATCGGCTTCGACCTCGGCGCCCACGCCCGGTGGAAGGTCACCGGCGACGCCGCCCGCAGCACCGGCGCGGCACCGGTCCGGGTGCCCTTCGCCAAGCTGCAGGCCAGCCCGGTCCTGACGGTCGCCGGCCTGCCGGTGGTCGTCAACCTCGGTCTCACCTGCTACCTGGAGGTCGGCGCCGACGGCCAGGTCCACCTGGAGGCGGAGCAGGACGCCACCGGCACCTGGGCGGTGCGCGCCGACTACACCGGCGGCAAGGGCTGGACCCCGGTCACCAGTGCCGAGACCAAGGTCACCCCGGTGCACCTGAGGCTCAACGGCAAGGCGGGCGTACGGTCCGCGCTCGGCGCCGAGATCAGCGTCGGCCTGTACGACACCGTCGGCGTGGAGACCACCGTCGCCCCCTACCTGCGCGCCCAGGCCGACGGCTCGCTGGTCGCCGACTCCTCCGGCAACCCGCCGCAGGTGCGGGGAAGTTGGTCGCTGGTCGGCGGCGTCGACCTGAACGGCTCGCTGCTCGCCCACCTGAAGGTCTTCGGCACCCCGGTCATCGAGGGCAAGCTGCCGCTGCCGCCCTTCCACCGGGAGTGGCCGCTGCTCGCGGGCTCGGCGACACTGCCCGCCCCGCAGCACAGCTGACCCGTCGTCGGTACGCGGCCCCTCCGCCGGTTCCTGCGGCGCAGGGTACGCCTCCTGGCCCGGGTAGCCGTAGCCGCCCCGGGCCGACCGGACGCCGTCGGTCCAGGCGCTGCCGTCCCACCAGCGTTCGTGGCCGGGTGCGCCGCCCGGACCGGGGACCGGTACCACCCGGGAGGCGTCGCGTCGTTCACGGCCGTACGCCGCCCGGTGGTGCGCCGCGCCGGGCAGGGAGGGTGCGGCGACCGGCGAGCGGGGCTTGGTCGCGCACCCCTGGTACGAGGCCTCCCGCGACTCGTACGACGCCTCCCGCGACGACTACGACGAGGCCGACCACCGCGGGCTCCGCCCCGGGGCGCCGAGCCGATGGCCGCCCACCTCCAGGGCCTTCCCCGGGGCGGTGCCGGGCGGTGGATCGCGTACGGCACCGGCTGGATACGATCAACCGGTGATCACTTCCAGCGCCCGCACCACGGTCTTCGACATCGACGGCACGCTCTGCTTCGACGGGCGGACGATCGACACCCGGATCCTCGCGGCCCTCGACGCCTGCGAGCGGGCCGGCCACCAGCTGGTCTTCGCCTCCGCCCGGCCGGTCCGCGACCTCCTGCCCGTCCTCGACGGGGCCTTCCCCACCGCGACGCTGATCGGCGGCAACGGCAGCCTGGTCTCCGTGGACGGCCGGGTGCGGGCGCGGGCCGCGTTCGAGGCCGGTGAACTCGGCCGGCTGCTGGCCGAGGCCGAGCGGTTCCGGGCGGGCTACCTCGCCGACGGCCCGTGGGACTATGCCTACACCGGGCCGGCCGACCACCCGATCCGCGGCCGGGTCGACCAGGGCGCCCTGGCCCGCCGGGTGGAGCTCGCCGAACTCCCCGCCGTCGTCAAGTTCCTGGTGGTGGACGCGACCGACCTGGCGGGCCTCGCCGAGGCCGGCCGCGCGCTCGGGATGACCGTCAACCACCACCTCGACGAGGCGATCATCGACTTCGCCCCGGGCGCCACCAACAAGTGGGAGGCGCTGACCTCGCTGGGGATCGAGGCGTACAACGCCTTCGGCAACGACATCAACGACCTGGACCTGCTGCGCAACGCGCACCACTCGGTGCGGGTCGGCTCCCACCCAGGCCTGGACGGCGTCGCCCGCGTCACCGTCGCCGCCGAGCCGGAGGCCGTCGCCGCCGAGATATCCCGGCTGGCCGCCGCTCCCGGCCGGTAGCCGCCGGGGGCCGGGCCCACCAGCGGTTCTTCCCACCCGTCCGCAGGGCGTGGGAGGGTCGGGGGTGCCACCGCCGTCCGGCCCCAGGGGGGAACATGTCCGCGTCCGCCGATCCGGTGCCGAGCCACCGGGCGATCGAGAACCTGATCGCGCGCTACGCCGAACTCGTGGACGACGGCGACTTCGCGGGGCTCGGCGTCCTGCTCGCCGACGCCGTCTTCGTCGGCGGCGGCGGACCGGTGCGCGGGGGCGAGGCGATCGAGGCGATGTTCCGGGACACGATCGTCGTGTACGCCGACGGCACTCCGCGGACCCAGCACGTCACCAGCAACGTGGCGGTCGACGTCGACGAGCCGGCGGGGACGGCGACCGCCCGTTCGTACGTCACCGTGCTGCAGGCGCTGCCCGGGCTGCCGCTGCAGGCCGTCGCCGCCGGCCGGTACCACGACGGTTTCGCGCGCGGGGAGGACGGGCGGTGGCGGTTCGTGGAGCGGCGGGTGCGGATCACCCTGGTCGGCGACGTGAGCCGGCACCTGCGGCGGTAGGGTGCGCCCCCGGACGGAGCGGGGGCAGCGGTGCGGGAGCGGCCGGCGGGTGCGGCGCGGGCCGGCCGCTGTCGTCGGTTCGGGGGATTGCGGCGGGTGTTCTGGCATGGACAGGACGTTGGGGGAATCCATGGCCGGGAAGGGCGCCGTCACCCGTGGTGCGCCCTCGGAAAGGAGAACAGCCATGCGTCGTCGAATCGCCGTGGTCGGGATGCTGGTCGCTGCCGGAGTGCTCGCGTCCGCCGTGCCCGCCCAGGCAGCGACGGGGACCCTGGTGGTGAACGGAGTCGCGAAGCAGAACCCGGCACGGGGGTGCTACCCGACCTTGTCGCCGGTCCTCGTCCAGAACCTCACGGACGCGACGGTCGGCGTGTACGCCGCGGCGAACTGTCAGGGAGCGCTGACCCGGCAGATCGCGGCCGGGATGTCCGCGGCGACCGTCGGGTTCAGCTACTTCGTCAACTGATCCCGGAGGAGGCCCGCGGAGTGGGAAGTCGGCCCCGCCGACCTCCCACTCCGCGCTTCGTCGGGCCCCGGCGGCATCCCCGTGCCGGTGGGGCCGTGCGCCGCGGCGGGCACACCCTCCTGAACGGGTCTGGCGGGAACCCCTATCGCGATATATCGTGAGTTCCGGTCCGTGTCGCCGACCGTACGGCGCGCACACCTTCGCCGAGTTCAGGACGGGAAGAATGCCGGGAGAGATCTCGCCCGCCGGGAAGCCGGCCGGCCGTCACGCGCAGCCCGCGATGCGGGCCTCCCACGAGGACCGGGACCGGGTGGTCGAGCTGCTGGGGGTCGCGGCGGGCGACGGCCGGCTGACCTCGGACGAGCTGGACCAGCGCGTGGAGGCCGCCCTGTCGGCACGGACGGTCGGCGAGCTGACCGACCTCACCGCCGACCTGCCGGCCGTGTCGCTCGCCGCCGGCGGGGCCGTGGTGGAGGCCAAGGAAGTGGTCCGGATCGAGCAGCGGTTCAGCCCGGTCAGGCGGGAGGGGCGCTGGGTGGTGCCGCGCCGGCTGGAACTCTCGGTGGAGTGGTGCGACGTGACCCTCGACTTCACCGAGGCCGTGATCACCCGGGACACCCTGCGGATCGACCTGGACATGCGGGGCAAGACCCTGACCCTGATCACCGGGCCCGACGTCGTGGTCGACGCCGACGGCCTGGCGCTGGAGTTCAGCCGGGTCAGGAACCGCCGGGGCCCGGTCTCCACCACGCGGACCGCGCTGCGGGTGGAGCTGGTCGGCAGGAAGAGCCACGGCCGCGTCGTCGTGCGGCAGTCACGGCGGACGGCCGGCCGGTGGCTGCTGCGCAAGCCCGCGGCCCTGCCGCCCGGCGGCTGACCGGCGGCTGACCGGCCGCGCCGCCCCCGGCAGGTTCAGGGTGTTCGTGTCGTCCGCCGCAACAGCCGGGGTCCGGCCCCGACCTCCCCTACGCTTCCCCCATGCTCTCTGTGGTGGTGGCCCCCTGGACGGGAGACTCGAAGCCGGTGTTCGTCCACAACCCGGACGAACTCCACGATGCCGCGAGCACGATGAAGGTCGCGGTGCTGGCCGCGCTCTGCCGCAGCGGCGTCGACCTCGATGCCGAGGTCCCCGTGGTGAACCGCTTCGAGTCCGTCGTGGGCGGCGAGTTCGGCAACGACCCGGACTGGGACAGCGACCCCCTCCCCTGGGAGCTCCTGGGCACCCACGTCCCGCTCCGCCTCCTCGCCGAGCGGATGATCACCCACTCCTCCAACCTGGCCACCAACCTCTGCCTGGCCCGCACCACCCAGCAGGCCGTCGCCGACGTCTGGCGGCGCGCCGGGGCCACCCGCAGCGCCACCCCGCGCGGGATCGAGGACTACGCGGCGCGCGCCCGGGGCGTGCACAACCGGGTGAGCGCCCACGACCTGGTCCGCCTGCTGCGCTCGCTCGCCGGCGAGCCCGAACTCCTCGCGCTCCTCGAACAGAACGACTTCCGGGTCGACCTGGCCGCAGGCCTCCCGGCCAACACCCGGATCGCGTTCAAGAACGGCTGGTTCCCCGGTGTCCGGCTGAGCGTCGGCCTCGTCCAGTCGGCCGACTGCCCGCCCTACCTGATCGCCGTCTGCTACACCGGCCCGCTCGCCGACGGCACGGACCGCACCGACCCGGCGGCCCGGCTGCTCGCCCGGATCTCCAAGGCGGTGTGGGACCGGCGCGACGAGATCACCGCGCGAGCGCCGTCAACCCGTCCAGTGCCGCCTCGTTCAGCAGGTTGATCCGTACGAACCCCTCGTGCCCGGTCAGTTCGAAGTGGCGCTCGTCGAGCGCGAGCAGCCGGTCGGCCGGGGCGGCGGTCCGGGCGAACAGGAAGTACCCGGTGTCCACCGGCGCGCACTCCCGCAGCGCGCCGCTGCGCAGGATCCGCCGGTGGTTGGCCCGGACGTGCTCCACCAGCCGCCGGTTGCCCTCCCCGTCGAGCATCAGGTCGGCGGCGCGGTGGGCGAACAGGCGGTCGGCCACCGTGACGTCCCCGTGCAGGTTGAGGTGCAGGTCGGCGAGCGGCTCCCGCAGGTGCTCGGGGACCAGCAGGTGGGCGCAGCGGTAGCCGTGGATGGACAGGTACTTGGTGGGGCACACCAGCCGCAGCGTGAGGTCGGCAGGCAGCGCGGCGCTCTCCTCGCGCCGGCCGCCGTCCCACCGCAGGTACTGGAAGGTGCCGTCCACGAACACCAGTGACCCGGTGGCCCGTTGCCACTCGCCGATCCGCTTGAGCACCTCGGCGGGGACGGGCCGACCGGCGTACCAGAGCGGGTCGGTGAGCAGCAGGACCGTCCGCTCGTCGGGCAACTCCGGTGCGAAGCCCGACTGCTGGGCGTGCAGCTCGCTCACCCGGACCGGCTCGATGCCGAACCTCCGGAAGAGGTAGGCGAACTTGTAGTAGACGGGCGGCAGGTAGTGGACGCGCCGTACGCCGCTCAGGTGCAGCCAGGTGCAGAAGGTGCCGAGCAGGCTGCTGGAGCCGCCCGCCGGGATCACCCGGCCGGGCCCGTGCTCCACGTCGTCGTACTCGCCGTGCAGCCGGGCGATCTTGGTCCGCAGCGCGTCGTCCTCGTCGATCGCCGAGTACCGGGTGACGTCGCCGAGCAGGTACGGCGGGGTGTCGGCGAGCGGGCCCAGGTAGTCGGCGACGTACGGGTGCCCGCCGTTGTAGTCGGAGACGAAGAGCCGGCCGTCCGGGTTCTGCCGTTCGCGCTCCACGGCCTCGTGCAGGTCGAGCATGCGGAACAGGGACGGCACCGTACCCCCAGGGCGTCGACCGGTCGGGACGGCCGCCAGCCTGTACCGCGAGGCCGTGCGGGCACAAGAGCGCCTCCGCCCGGGTGTTCGCCTCCAAACCGTTATCGGTCGAATACGCATGACGATCAGTCGGATGCGGTATCGGTTTGAAGCGTCCTGCTCAAGCGGTTCAGGGGGTGGGCTGAAGTGTCGTCCCGGCTACGGATGTTCGCCCGGTGGATCTCGGTGGGTGCGATCGCTTCGGCCTATGTGGCGCTGCACCTGCTGGTCAACGTCGGCATGGGGCAGGACGTGGGGGTGAGCAGGGTGGGGGCCGTGCTGCTCGGGGCGGTCGCCCTGGTGCTGCTCGGGCCCGCCCTGTGGCTGCGGCGCCTTCGCCGGGCCGGGGTGGTGGAGCTCGTCGGACTCGTCAACCAGTACGAGGAGCGGCAGCCGCGGTGGCGGAGGACCGTCCGGGTGGCGAACACCGCCGGGTACGTGCTGTTCGGAGGCGGGATCCTGGCCGTCGCGGTCTCGGAGCGGGGCGACCGCATGACCCTGGAAGCGTCGGTCGCGGTGCTGGTGGGGGGCGTGGCGGCCGCGGGGGCCGGCTTCCTGGTCCTGCGCCGCACCCGTCCGCACGCCGTCCGCGGGGCGGCCCAGGCCCTGTTGCGGGACGGTCGCGATCCCGTGCTCTACCTGCGCAGCTTCGACGACGACGAGACCGCCGCCCGGGTGGACGACTGGGCGGACCTCACCGTCCACCCCCGGGAGGAGCAACTGGCCGCCGCACTGGCCGTCGTGGGCCCCGTGATCGCGGTGGGGCGGCCGGGCGAGCCGCTGCCGCTGCTGGGCGCGGCCCGGTTCTACCTGCCGCTCGACGACTGGCAGGGCACCGTCGGCCGACTGATGGACCTCTCCCAGCTCATCGTCCTGCGGCTCGGGCACGGGGAGGGGCTGCGGTGGGAGATCGAGCGGGCGCGGGCCACCCAGCCCCCGGAGAAGCTGATCCTGCTGGTCCCGGCCGGCCGCTCCGAGCTGGCCGCCCGCTTCAACGAGGACCTGCCCACTCCGCTGCTGCCGGAGGAGGTGGCGACGGGGAAGTACTGGGTCGGTGCCGTCGTCGTCTTCGACCGGTACTGGATGCCCAGGGCCCTGCCCGTGCAGGAGCGCAGGGGGCTGCGGGTCTGGAGGGTGCGCTCGGGCGTCGCGACCGTGGAGACGCCCACGGTGCACGTGGCCCACACCATCCGTACCGCGCTGGCGGCCACCGGGCGGCGACGGCGGACGATGGCCTACCGGGCCCAGCTGGCGACGCGGAAGGCCGACCTGGTGGGGATGTGGCTGGCCGTCCTGCTGGTGCTGCCGGGCTGGCTCGGCTACCGGGTGCTGCAGCTGGCCGGCTTCTGGTGACCCGGCGGAGCGCCGAAGCGCCCCGCCGGGTCCGCCGGCCTCCGGAGCCGTCGGGAGGTCAGGACGTCGGGACGTCAGGACATCGGGACGGCGAGGACGGCGAGGACGTCAGTACGGCTGCACGAGGACGTGCGCCGCGCCGGGGATGCCGACCTTCAGCAGCTCGTCCTCCTCCGGCGTGGTCGGCGCGCCCGTCTCCTGCTTGAGGATCGCCCGGGACAGGGCCTGGACCCACATCGCCCGCGGGCGGCGGCGTTCCTCCCAGGCGGCGAGGGCGGCCGGGACGCCGTCGGCCGCGTCCAGGCTCTGGGCGAGCACGAGGGCGTCCTCGACGGCCATCGCGGCGCCCTGGGCCAGGTGCGGGGTGGAGGCGTGGGCGGCGTCGCCGGCCAGGACGATCCGGCCGACGTGCCAGGGCTCCTCCACGGTGACCTGGGAGATCCGCGTGTAGACCACCGCGGCCGGGTCGGTGACCTCCGCCAGCGCCTCGGCGACCGGGCCGCCGAAGCCGGCCAGCCGCTCGCGCAGCTGCTCGTGGGCGCGCCGCGGGTCCGGGCGGAAGTCCTCGGCCTCGGCGAAGACCGCGCCCAGGTACATCCGCTCGGCGCTGATCGGGGTGAGCAGGGCCTTGGCCCGGAGGTTGCCGGAGGACATCACCACGCCCTGCACCTCGGGCGAACGCGGCAGCGTGACACGCCAGTTGGCGAAGCCGGTGTACTCGGGGAGGTACCGGTCGCCGTACAGGTGGCGGCGCAGCGGCGAGCCGATGCCGTCGAAGCCGACGACCAGGTCGTAGCGGCCGACGTGGCCGTCGGTGAGGGCGACCTCGACGCCGTGGGCGTCCTCGCACAGGGTGCCGATGGTGGTGCCGAAGCGGACCGTGACGCCCGCCGCGGCGGCCGCGGCGGCGAGCACGCGGGCCAGCGCGGGGCGCGGGATGCCGTTGTTGGCGGGGGCGTCGCCCATCCGGGGCTGCGGGATCCGCGCGAGGGTGGCGCCGGCCGGGTCGCAGATGGTCAGCACCTCCCACTCGAAGCCGACGGCGAGGCAGTCCTCCAGGACGCCGATCTCGCGCATCACGTGCAGGGCGTTGGACGGCTGGATGATGCCGACGCCGAGGGCCTCCAACTGCTCGCGCAGCTCGGCGACGTCGACCTGGTGGCCGCGCTTGGCGAGGGCGGTGGCGAGGGTCAGGCCGCCGATGCCGCCACCGTTGACGAGGACGCGCAGGGATCTGCTCATGAGGGGTGCTCCGAAGGGGGGTTCACAGGCGGTTCGGGGAGTGCGAAGGGTTGGTGCGAAGGGGCGGTGCGGAGGGCCGGCGGGGTCCGGCCGGAGCCGGTTCAGCCGACGGGGGCCGCGGCGAGGTCCATCAGGTGGTCGACCAGGGCGAGCAGGAGGTCCCGCCCGAAGGCACGCTCGCGCACGTCGCCGAGCAGCATCGGCACCTGCGGGTCGAGGTCGAGCGCGGCCCGGATCTCGTCGGAGGTGCGGGTGTTGGTGTTGTGGAAGCAGTTGATCGCCACCACGAACGGGATGCCCCGGCTCTCGAAGAAGTCGATGGAGGCGAAGCTGGTCTCCAGGCGGCGGGTGTCGGCGATGACGATCCCGCCGAGGGCGCCGTTGACCAGGTCGTTCCACATGAACCAGAAGCGCTCCTGGCCGGGCGTGCCGAACAGGTAGACGACCAGCTCGGGGCTGACGGTGATCCGGCCGAAGTCGAGGGCGACGGTGGTGGTGGTCTTCTGGTCGACGCCGGACAGGTCGTCGACGCCGACGCTGGCCCGGGTCAGGTACTCCTCGGTGCGCAGCGGGGTGACCTCGCTGACCGAGCCGACCAGGGTGGTCTTGCCCACGCCGAAGCCGCCGGCGATCAGGATCTTGACGGCGGCCGGGGCGGCGGCGGGGTGGTCGGTGGCGGAGTGGGGCGTTGCCATGTTCAGAGTCTCCGGAGTCCTTCGCGTACGGCCGTGAGCAGGCCGAGGTCCACGCCCCCGGCGGCCCGGGCCACCGAGAGCGGCGCCCGGGCCTTCAGCAGGCCCTGGGCGACCAGGTCGCCCAGCAGGATCTTGGTGACCGAGACCGGGAGGTCCAGGCCCGCCGACACCTCGGCGACGGCGATCGGGCGCCGGCAGCGTTCGAGGATCAGCCGGTGTTCGGGCTGGAGGCCGCGCGCACCGGCGCGGCTGCCCCGCGCCAGGGCCGCGTCGGCCTCCTCCTCGACCGTGGTGAGCACGGTGATGAGGGTGAGGTCGTCGCGCTCGGGCGCGGTCCGGCCGCGGGTGATCGTGTACGGACGCACCATGCTGCCCGTCCCGTCCTCCGCGTCGTCCTCCTCCAGCTCGCTCCAGTGCGGTACCGCGGCGCGGCGCCCGCCGTCGTCCCGACCGAACCACGCGGCCGGCTGCGGGCCGGGCCCCGGGTCGGCCTGCCGGCCGTCGTCGAGGCCGTCCCCCCAGGCGTCGTTCCCGTACGGTTCCACCACGGTCAGCCCCGGTTCCGGGCGGCGAAGGCGTCGAAGGACGCCGGAGCGGCGCCGGGGGCACCGGCGGCGTCGTCGCGGACCGGCGTGGTGAGCTTCTGGCCGACCTGCTGCACCAGGGTGTGCATCGCGACCGACATCACCTCGGCGTCCACCTCCTGGGAGGCGACCACGGCCAGGTGGGTGCCCTGGGCGGCGGCGATGACGAACAGCCAGCACTCGGCGAGCTCGACGATCACCTGGTGCACCGGACCGCCGTCGAACAGCGCCCCGACCCCGCGGGCCAGGCTCTGCTGGCCGGTGGCCACGGCGGCCAGGCGCTCGGCGTCGGCCCGCTCGATGGTGCGGGAGTGGCTGACCACGAGACCGTCGTCGGAGAGCAGGACGGCGTTCCTGGTCCCGGGCACCGAGTCGACGAGTCCGTCCAGCAGCCAGTCCAGGTCCTGGTGGGTGGCGATCGTGCGGTTCATGACTGGTCATCCGTTCGTGTGGTTCGGGAGTCCGCACCCGGCAGGGCCCAGGGGGACGGGGCGGGAGCGGCAGCCGGGGGGTCGGTGGGGGCGGGGGAGGGGGTCGGCGAGGCGGCGGGCAGCGGGTGCTCGCCGCTGTCCTGGGCCCGGGCGGCGCGGGACTGGCGCTGGAAGGCGCCGATCGCCGCACCCGAGCGCCGCACCGGGCGCTCGGTGCGCTGGAACGGGCCCGCGGGCGTGGCGTCCTCGGCGGGCCGCCCGACCCACTGCGGCTGGGCGGGCGGGGGCACCCGCAGCTCGGCCGCCAGGCTGGCCTGCCGGACGCGCTGCGGCAGCGGGGGCTGGCCGCCCTCGGCCGGGCTGAACGGCACCGAGGTCCGGTACTCCCGGGGCTGGCGCCGCTCGGCCAGCCGGTAGTGGTCGGCCGGGCGGTACTGCTCGTCGGCGTACGGCGCCTCGGCCTCGGTGACCCGGGCGTAGGCGATGTCCGGGTAGGCCGGGGCGTCCAGGGCGGGCGCCGGGTCGGCCGGCGAGCTGTGCTCGATGGGCTGCTCCGGTTGGACGGGGGATTCCGAGCCGTAGGACGGTCCTGACCCGTACGACGGCTCCGCGGCGTACGGCGGTTCACCGGCGTACGGCGGTTCGGAGCCGTACGACTGCTCGCCCGGGTAGGGCTGCTCAGCGGCGAACGGCTGTTCCACCGGGTACGGCTGCTCCGCCGGGTAGGGCTGCCCGGCGGCGAACGGCTGCTCCGCCGGGAACGGCGCCGGTGGCACCGGGACGTCCTGGAGCGTCGTCTCCGGCCCTTCGACCGGCCCGTCGCCCGCCCCGTCGCCCGCCCCGGCGTCCGCCCGGGGCAGCCGCAGCGGCACCCGAACCGGCAGGGGCACCGGCTCCGGAACCGGGGCCTGCAGCGGAGTCGGCGCCGGGAGCGGCTCCGGCGCCGACAGCGGCACCGGAGCGGCCTGCGGCGCGAAGTCGCTCTGCGCGAAGGAGTCCACCGGAGCGACCGGCGGACCGGCCGGCGCCGGGGCGGGCGTCTCGTCGGAGGCCGAGCGCACCGCCCGGCGCGAGCGGCGCACCAGGGGGATCGGCTCGGTGGCCGTGCCGCCGGCGCCGTCCGGCAGCCCGGTGTCGCCCTCGATGACCAGCTGGTCCGGGACGAGCACGACCACTCGGGTGCCGCCGAACGCCGACGGGCGGAACTCGATCCTCAGCCCGTGCAGGGCGGCCAGCCGGGAGACCACGTGGAAGCCGAGGCGGATGTCGTCGGCCCGGGCCAGCACGTCGGTGCGCGGCGGGCGGCTCATCAGCTCGTTGGCGGCGTCGTACTGCTCCGGGTCCATGCCGAGGCCCCGGTCCTCGATCTCGATCGCGAGCCCGCGGCCGACCATGGCGGCGCGCACCTCGACCGGCGTGGGCGGCTTGGAGAAGGTGGTGGCGTTCTCCATCAGCTCGGCGAGCACGTGCGCCACCGGGCCGACGGCCCGCTCGGAGAGCCACGGGTGGCCCTCGATGTCGATCGAGATCCGGCGGTAGTCCTGCACCTCGCCCTGCGCGGCGCGCAGCACGTCCAGCAGCGGGACGGGCTTGCGCCAGCGCCGCTGGGGCTGGCCGCCGGCCATGATGACGAGGTTCTCCTCGTAGCGGCGCAGGCGGGCGGTGAGGTGGTCGAGGTCGAAGAGGCCCTCCAGGACCTCCGGGTCGTCGTGCCGGCGCTCCAGCTCGTCCAGCTTGCGCAGCTGGCGGCCGATCAGCAGCTGGGTGCGGCGGGCGATGCGCTGGAGCAGCCGCTCGAAGCCGCGGTGCTGCTCGGCCTGGCCGACGGCGGCCTCCAGGGCGGCGGAGCGGGCCAGGTCGAGCGCTTGGCCGAGGCGGGCCAGCTCGTCGGTGCCGTCGCCGTGCGAGCCGGCCGTGATGGTGCGGCTCTCGGCCTCGACGTCCACCTGCTCGCCGCGGCCGAGCCGGTCGACCACCTCGGGCAGGGTGCGCCGCATCTCCTCGGCCTGGGTGTGCAGGTCCTTGATGCGGCGGCGCAGCGAGCGGCTCAGGCGCCAGGAGGCGATGACGACCGCGACGACCGTGATCAGGCCGATGACGGTGGTCAGCACCACGCGGACGAGCAGGTCCATGATGGTGCCCTTGCCGACGTCCACGATGCCGCTGGTGCGGGTCTCAAGGGCCTTGACCAGCGGCGGGTTGAGCTGGTCGAGGGCCTGGCGCCACTGCTCCTGGGCGGCGGGCAGCCTGACGGTGCCGTTGGCCTCGGCGGCGGTGGGCTTGGTGAGCTGCTGTTCGACGGCGGCCTTGGCCTGCCAGGCCGGGCTGTTCATCAGCTCGCGCCAGGCGGCCGACTCGCCTTCCGGGATGTACGGGAGGACCTGGACGGTGAGCAGGTGGTCCTGCGCGCCGATGGTCTGCTGGACGGCCTGGAGGTCGGCGGTGCTCAGCCGGCCGGTGGGCCAGCCGCGGGCGAGGAGGGCGTCCTCGCGGGCGATCATCTCCTTGGCCCAGAAGGCGTTGACCAGGGTCTTGGAGATCCAGGTGACCTCACCGGTGTCCACGTGGCTGAGCGCGGTGAACAGCCGCAGGTCCACCGCGATCAGGTCGGTGTAGTAGGTGTAGACCGTCTGCTGGTCGACGGAGCCGCGGTCCACGTTGGCGCGCTGCTCGGCCAGCCTGCCCATCGCCTGCCGGGCCTCGGTGACGGCGGTGCGCACCTCCTCGGGCGCGTTGTCGGCGGTCTCGCCGGAGAGGGTCTGGAACTGGCGCACCGCCTCGTCGGTCAGCTGGCGCTGGCGGCGGAGCTGGTCGGCGTTGGCGCCGGGCCGGGCGAGCGCCTCGGCGCTGAGCCGGCGCTCCTCCTGGAGGTTGTAGTAGACGATGTTGGACGGCTGTCCGGCCTTCTGGGCCAGCAGGCCCTGGGCGGCCTGCCGTTGGAAGTCGAAGACGGTCTCGCCGCTGGTGACCGCCCAGAGGACGGCGAGGGCGATGCTGGGGACGACGGCCAGGACGAGCAGCGCCGTCCGCAGGGACAGGCGTGGACGCCTGCGGGGGCCCTTCGGCGTCGGGGGCCGCCGATTCGCACGCGCGCGCAGAGCTGACTCCTTGGGGCTGGCGGCCGGCCGGTGAGGGGCGGGCCGTCCGGGCACGGGATTTTGACGAAGCGATACTAGTCATACCGTGTGATTGGAGTGAAAACCCGTTCGCCGCCTGAGCCGTGGTTGCACACGCAGTAGACACAATGTCACCTGGTCATTGACCGTACGTATGCGGAGCAGGCGGTTCCGGACTTGCTCGACACAGTGTCGACGAGCTGCGCGGCCGGTGGATGGCCGGGGTGTGAAAAGTGTGTGACGCCCCGACGGGAGGCACCCGGCGGGCGGAGGCCGGTGCGTCCGCGGGCGCGCTGCCCGGTGCGGACCGCGTCGGCCCGGGCGGCATGATGGGCCGATGACCTCTTCTCTCCCCACCCGCAGTCAGGCCGTCGCCGAAGCGCTGGCGGCGGCCGGTGTCCCCGGCGAGATCCGCGTCCTGCCCGACTCCGCCCGCACCGCCGCCGAGGCCGCCGCCGCGCTCGGCTGCGAGGTCGGCGCCATCGCGAACAGCCTGGTGTTCGTCTGCGACGGAGCGCCGCTGCTGGTGATGACCAGCGGCGCCCACCGGGTCGACACCGCCCACCTGGCCGGGCAGCTGGGCACCGGCCCGATCGAGCGCGCCACCGCCGCCCAGGTCCGCGAGGCCACCGGACAGGCCATCGGCGGCGTCGCCCCGACCGGCCACCCGGCGCGGCTGCGCACCGTGGTCGACACGGCGCTCGAGGCGTACGAGGTGCTCTGGGCCGCCGCCGGGCACCCGCACACCGTCGTGCCGATGACCTACCGGGAACTGCTCGCCGTCACCGGCGGGACCCCGGCCACCGTGGCGGCCGAATAGCCGCCCCGGCCGCCGAGGCCGGCCCGCCCGGGCCGCGCTTGACCTCAAGTCGACTTGAACTCCTATCGTCGTCCGCATCGGAGCGGCCGCCGCAAGGGCGGTCGACGAGGACGGGGAAGGTCCGGGCCGTGGAGTACTCGCACAGCGACGCCGAACTGGTCAAGCAGCCGATCGGCTACTGGAGTTGGGCGGCCTACAAGGCCGTCGTCAGCCGCACCCGCGGTGCGCTGGCCGAGCTCGGCACCACCCAGCCGCAGTGGTGGGTGCTCGCCCAGCTTGCCCGGGCCGAGCAGCCGCGGACCCGGGACGACGTCTCCGCCGTCCTGCGCGACTACCTGGACACCGGGCCGGAGGCCCTGGACGCCGAGATCGACGCGACCGTCGAGCGCGGCTGGGTCACCGAGTCCGCCGCGGGCCGGCTCGACCTCACCCCGGAGGGCCGGGTGTTCTTCGACAAGGCGGCCGCCCTTCAGGACGAGCTGTGGGCCGAGCGCCACGCGGGCATCTCCGACGAGGAGTACCTGGCCGCGCTCAAGGTCCTCCAGCGGTTCGTCCACAACACCGGCGGGCAGGCCTGGCACCACTGAGGCGCGGGGTGTCCGAGCGGGCGTCCTACCCGCCGAGGTAGCGCAGCACCGCCAGGATGCGGCGGTTGTAGTCGGTGGTGCGGGGCAGCTCCAGCTTGTCGAAGACGGCGTTGAGGTTCTTCTCCACCGCGCTCGACGAGACGTGCAGCCGCTGGGCGATCGCCGCGTTGGTCCAGCCCTGCGCGAGCGCCTCCAGCACGCTGCGCTCGCGCGGCGTGAGCCGGGCCAGCGGGTCGGTCCGGGTGGTGCGCACCACCAGCTGCCGCACCACCTCCGGGTCGATCACCGCGCCGCCCGCCGCCACCCGCACCAGCGCGTCCAGGAACTCGTCGACCTCGGCCACCCGGTCCTTGAGCAGGTACCCGACCCGCTCCGCACCGGCGGCCAACAGCTGCGCCGCGTACCGGCGTTCGATGTGCTGGGAGAGCACCAGGACCCCGACGTCCGGCCACCGCCCGCGGATCTCCACCGCGGCCCGCAGCCCCTCGTCGGTGTGGGTCGGCGGCATCCGGATGTCCACCACCACGACGTCCGGCGGCCGCCGCGCCACCGCCGCCGTCAGCGCCGCGGCGTCCCCGACCGCGGCCAGCACCTCGTGCCCCTCCTCGGCGAGCAGGCGGACCAGGCCCTCCCGCAGCAGGGTCGAGTCCTCGGCGAGGGTCACGCGCATGGCAGCTCCGCGGTGATGACGGTCGGGCCCCCGGCGGGGCTGTGGACGTGGAGGGTACCGTCCAGCGCGGCGACCCGCCCGCGCAGGCCGGTCAGGCCGCTGCCCGCCGGGTCCGCGCCGCCGCCGCCGTCGTCCTCCACCCGTACGGTGAGCAGGCCGGCGGCCCGCTCGACCCGCACCGACACCGCCGAGGCGGCGGAGTGCTTGGCGGCATTGGTGACGCACTCGGAGACCACGAAGTAGGCCGCGGTCCGCACGGGTTCGGGCAGCGGGCCGGCCACCTCGTAGCGCAGCCGCAACGGGATGGCGCACCGCTCGGCCACCCCGCCCAGCGCCTCCTCCAGCCCCAGGGTGTCCAGTGCCGACGGGTACGCCCGCCAGGCCACCTCGCGCAGCTCGGTCAGCACCCCCTGCGCCTCCCGGTGGGCCTGGCGCAGCAGTGCCTCCGTCCGCTCCGGGTCCCGGTCGCGGTCCAGGCCGCGCCGCGCCCGGCCGAGCAGCATCGCCAGCGCCACCACCCGCTGCTGCACGCCGTCGTGCAGGTCCCGCTCGATCCGCCGCCGCTCGGTGTCCACGGCCCGCACCACCGCGGCCCGGCTGTCGGCGAGTTCGGCGATCCGGTGGCGCAGCAGCTCGGCCTCGGACGGTCCGAAGCACTCCCGGGCGAGCCGGGCGTCCAGCGCGGCCAGTGAGGACAGGCCCTGCACGGCGAGGAAGAGCAGCACCCCGCCGAGCAGCACCTGGGTCGCCAGCTCCTCCCAGCCCAGCGAGCCGCGCACCACCCCGCCGACCAGCAGCACGGCCAGCACCAGCCCGAAGACCAGCAGCCCCAGCACCACCCCGGCGACCAGCCCGCCACCGCTGCGCACCGCCAGGTAGCGCAGCAGCCTGCGGTCGTCCGCCCGGTAGTGGCGGGGGAAGCGGTCGCCGAAGAAGGCGCCGCGCCGGGCCCGTTCGAGCGCGGCGAGGCGGCGCGCCCCGGACAGCAGGCCCGGCACCGCGTACGGGCGGGTGCGCGGCCAGAGCAGGAACGGGCCGAGGGCGGTGGCGGCGAGCAGGAGGTACAGCGCGCCGAGGGCGGCGCTCGGGCAGCCGAGCAGAACTCCGGCCGCGCGGCGCGGCCATGACGTGGTGTCCGGTCCGTCCCCCTGCACGGGGTCCGAGCTTACGGGGCGGGCCGGACGTGCGGAGCCCGTGGGGGCGGTGGGCCCGGAGGGTTCGGCCGGGCCCGGGAGGCCTGAGGGGCCCGAGGGGGGCATGGGGCTGGTGGGCCGGGCCGGGCCCGGGCGGCGGGCCGGGGCGGTCACCGGGCGCGACGGTGCTGGGCGGCGCCGTTGCGCCCGCGCCAGCGCATCGCGACGTACCCGGCCACGGCCAGCGCGACCAGCACCAGGACCGCCTTGGAGAACACTCCGACGTACGTCTCCACCACGTCCCAGCGGTCCCCGAGCAGGAATCCGGCCATCACCAGCACGCTGTTCCACACCAGGCTGCCGAGCGTGGTCAGCATGACGAACGCGGGCAGCGGCATCCGCTCGACCCCGGCGGGCACCGAGATCAGGCTGCGGAAGATCGGCACCATCCGGCCCAGCAGCACCGCCTTCGTGCCGTGTCGGGCGAACCAGGCCTCGGTGCGCTCCAGGTCGGAGGCCTTGACCAGCGGCAGCCGGGCCCAGAGCGCGTGCATCCGCTCCCGGCCGAACAGGGCGCCCAGCCAGTACAGGACGACCGCCCCGGCGACCGAACCGAGGGTGGTCCAGGTCAGCGCGGAGGCGAGGCTGATCACGCCCTGCCCGGCGGCGAAGCCCGTCAGCGGCAGGATCACCTCGCTGGGCAGCGGCGGGAACAGGTTCTCCAGCGCGATCGCCAGGCCGGCGCCCGGGCCGCCCATGGTGTCCACCAGGTCGGCCGCCCAGCCGGCGAAGCCGTCGGCGGGCTGCTGGGCGACGGCGAGGATCGTGTGCTGCATGCGGGGCTCCGGAGGGGTCGGGGGACGGCTTGTCCCCGGTCGACTCCACGCTAGGAACCGCAGGTCATCGGCGGTATGCGGGTTTCCGGCGAACCGGCTGCGGTTTTCCGTACCCCCGCACCCTGCGGTTTTCCGCAGGGTGCCGGAATTCGCTGGCGGGCCCCCGGCCGTGGCGTCAGGATGGCGCCATGGACGCCGTATTCACCCTGGCCCTGCGGCACGACGCCGGGCGGGTGTTCCCCGAGGACCTGCCGATGGCCGCCGCCGAACTGCTGGCGCGGGGCATCGGCGGGGAATCGCCCGCGCTGTGCGAGCTGGCGGGACGGTCGGGTCGGGGTGAGCGCGCGGGCGAGCTGACGGAGCTGTTGCGGCAGGCGACGGAGGAGCTCGGCCTGCCGGTCCTCGACGAGGAGTTGGTGGAGCGCTGCCGGATGTACGAGACGGCCGTCGAGCTGGTGTCCGGGGAGCTCTCGCCCGACGAGGTCGCCGTCACGGCCTGGCACTGGACCGGTGCGGAGGCGACCGAGGCGGAGCGGCGGTTCGTGGCGGCGGTCGACGAGGCCGGCTGCCCGGACTGCCTCGGCGCGTGGCCGGAGGAGCTGGCGCGGGCCTGGGTGCGGGAGGTGACGGCGGCGGCCGCCGGGGTGCTGGCCGGCGGCGATCCGCGCACCGCCGCCGGGCTCGGCGGCTGAACCCCGGTCGGCCGCCGGGCGTTCGCTCGGCGGCCGACCAGGGCCGGGTCAGTGCTTCGGCGCGGCCGCGGTCTCCCGGGTCAGCGGTTCAGCGCCGCCACGGTCTCCCGGGTCAGTTCCTGCGCCCGGGCGACGGTGGCCGTCAGCTCGGCCGCCGACCCGCCGGGCGCGGCGAGCAGACCGCGCACGCGCGGGCCGAACTCCGGTGGGGCGTCGGGCAGTCGCTCGGCCACGGCCAGGGCGCCCTTCTCGTTGAGGCACCAGCGGCGGTGGTGGGCGTACAGCGCCTGGACCAGGACGCCGACGGCGCGGGACAGGCAGAGCGAGACGTGCAGGGCGTCGGCGCGGGCGGCGCTCTTCGCGGCGGTGTCGAGCAGGAACCCGGCCTCCCAACCGGCTGCGGTGAGCGCCTCGCGCAGCGGCTCCGGGTAGTCGGCGGTCTGCCGCTTCAGCCGAGCCAACTCCCCGGTGGGATCGGCCAACGGCTGCCCGAGGGCGACCTCGCCCGGATAGCAGGGCGACCAGAAACCGAGCGGGTGGCCGGCCTGCGTCCCCACCTCGTAGCGGCCCTGGCGGCAGTCCGCCCAGACCTGTTCGACCCGGTCGAGGTCCCGCAGGATCCAGTCCACGGCGACGCCGTCGACCCGCAGCCACGCCCCGCCGTTGACCCACGGGCCCCAGCCGCCCGGCCCGGCCACCTCGGTCTCCGGCCCGGCGAGCTCCCGCAGTGCGTCGAGGTCGAGGACGCCCCGGTAGTACACCCCGAGGTCCCAGTCCGACTCCGGCCGTTCCTCGCCCCGGGCCCGGCTGCCGCCGAGCATCACCCCCACCACGCCGGGTACGCGGGCGAGTCGGGCGGCCATGTTCTCGATGATCGCGCGCATGGGGAGAGTCTGGCACGTGGTGCGCCGGAGGGGCCGGAAGGGCCCGGCGGCCGGCGGGAGTTCGGTGTCGCCCCGGCGTTCGCGCAGGTGCGGCCACTCCTCGCCACGCTCAACTTATAGCGCATGGGGGGCCTTGCGGCAAGGCCCCGGTGATGACGCAGAATCACCGGCTCAAGGGCATGATCCGCTGGAACGGGGAGTCACGAAGTGCGAGTTGTTCTGTCGACGTACGGGTCGCGCGGGGACGTCGAGCCGATGGCCGCGCTGGCGCTGCGGCTGCGGGAACTGGGCGCCGAGGCGCGGGTGTGCGCGCCGCCGGACGAGGAGTTCGCGGCCCGGCTGGCCGAGGCCGGGGTGGAGCTGGTGCCGGTCGGGCAGTCGGTGCGCGAGCTGGTCAGCGGCCCGCCCCCGGCGCCGTCCGACCTGCCCAAGCGCGCGGCCGCGCTGGTGGAGCAGTTCCACGCGGCGGTGCTCGGGGCGGCCGAGCCCGGCGGCGCGGTGGTGTCCACCGGCCTGTTCCCGGCGGTGGCCGGCTCCCGCTCGGCGGCCGAGCAACTGGGCGCCCGCTTCCGGTACATCGCCCTCCAGCCGACCGTGCTGCCCTCCCCGCACCACCGGCCGTTCGAGTACCCGATGCAGCCGTACCCGCCGGAGGTGACCGACCCCCGGGAGCTGTGGGACCTCAACATCGGGACGATGAACGCGCTGTTCGGAGGACCGGTCAACGCCCACCGGGCGGCGGTCGGGCTGCCGGAGGTCGACAACGTGCGGGACCACGTCCTCACCGACCGGCCGTGGCTGGCGACCGACCCGCTGCTCGACCCGTGGACGAGCCCGGGCGAGGGCGGCGGCGCGGGCTGGCCCGACGTGGTGCAGACCGGCGCCTGGATCCTGCCGGACGAACGCCCGCTGCCCGCCGACCTGTCGGCCTTCCTGGCGGCCGGCGAGGCGCCGGTGTACGTCGGCTTCGGCAGCATGCCGCTGCGCGACCCGGCGGACGCCGCCCGGGTCGCCGTCGAGGTGGTCCGGGCCCAGGGCCGCCGGGTGCTGCTCGGCCGCGGCTGGGCCCGACTGGCCGAGGTGGACGGGGCCGAGGACTGCTTCGCGATCGGCGAGGTCAACCAGCAGGCGCTGTTCCCGAAGGTCGCCGCCGTCGTCCACCACGGGGGCGCGGGCACCACCACCACGGCCGCCCGGGCCGGCGTGCCCCAGGTGCTGGTCCCGCAGATCGTGGACCAGCCGTACTGGGCCTCGCGGGTGGCGGCGCTGGGCATCGGCGTCGCCCACGACGGCCCGACCCCGACCACCGAGTCCCTCACCGCCGCCCTGCGCGAGGCCCTCGCCCCCGCTACCCGCGAGCGCGCCGCCGCCCTCGCCGCCGGCGTCCGCACGGACGGCGCGGCGGTGGCCGCGAAGCTGCTGCTGGGCTGAGCGGCGGACGGGGAGCGGGACGTCGGACGTCGGGCGGGACGTCGGACGGGGAACGGGACGTCGGACGGGAGTGGGAAGTCGGCCCGGCCGACTGCCCACTCCCGCCGTCCACCTCAGGAGGCCGGTTCGGTGAAGTACCTGGCGCCGGCGTCGGGAAGCTCCCTGCCGTCCTTGTCGAAGAACTGCCAGGACTTCGCCCGCATCGTCCCCGGGCGGGCCACCGCCATCTCCCGGACGGGGGAGTCGGCCACCGTGACGGCCTGCGGCTCGGTGGTGCTGCCGTCCGCCCAGGTCACCACCACCCGGCCGACGTCCGGGCCGAGCGAGATCAGCACCAGGTCGACCGGGGGAATGACGCCGTCCTTGCTCGAACGGCCGACCAGGCCACCGGCGAAGGTCGTCCGGCTGCGCGGGTCGACCCTGCCCGGGGCCGGCTGGGAGCCCGCGGAGTCGTGGCCGAGCCGCTGCCCGTCCAGCGTGAGGTAGACGTTGGTGACGTCGCTGTCCGGTTGCCAGTACTGCCGGACGAACTCCTCCGTCGGCTTGGGGACCGTCTGGTCGTACCGGCTGCGCTCCTCCCACACCGCCGTCGCCTGTTCGAACGCCCGCTCCTGCGGGGCCAGTGGCCACAGCGCCTCCCACAGCTGCCACTGCCTGCCGTCCCCGGTCCGGCCCTGGCCCAGCAGGACCCGGACCGGGGTGAGCGGGTCGCGCACCCCGGGAGTGGCGCCCGTCGCGGGGGCGGTCGGCGCGGCCGCGGTCGGCGTGGGGCCGGTCGCCGTGGGGGCCGCCGCCGGCGCGAGCCCGGCGCCGACGCCCGCCGGACCGGTCCCGCGGGCGACGGCCGGGTCCGGGCGCAGCTGCGCCAGCGCCCCGCCGGACAGGGCCACCACCGCGGCCAGCGCCGCCGCGCCGGCCACCGTACGGCGGCGGTGCCTCAGCCGACGGCCGCCCGCCACGATGTCCGCCACCGGCGGCGGGCCGATCCGCGCGCCGGCCGCCGCCTCGGCCAGGCCGAGCCCCACCCACAGGTCCGTGCCGCCGTCCGGGCCGGCGCCCGTCCCGTCCGGTTCCCGGTTCGTACCGTTCGTCATACCGCTCCTCCGATGCGGGTCGGGTCCTTCAGTTCCACCAGTGCCGTGACCTGCCGCAGCCGGGCGATGCCCTTCGCCGCGTGACTGCGCACCGCGCCCACCGAGCACCCCATGGCCTCGGCCGTCCGGCTGTCGCTCAGGTCCTCCCAGTGCCGCAGCACCACCGCCTCGCGCTGGCGCGGCGGCAGGGTGGCCAGCGCGGCCAGCAGGGCCCCGCGCTGGTCGGAGCGGGCGAAGCCGTCCTCCACCCCCGCCGCGTCCGGCACCGCGTCCACCAGCAGCTCCGGCGCCCGGCGGCGCCAGCGGCGGGCGTGCTGGTTGACCAGGATCCGCCGCACGTAGGCGTACGGATCGTCGGCCCGGCGCACCTTCGACCAGGCCGCGCAGGCCTTCTCGGCGGCGGACTGCACCAGGTCCTCGGCCGCGTACTGCTCGCCGGCCAGCAGGTACGCCGTCCGCACCAGGCGCGGCCAGACCGCGACGATGAACGCCTGGAACCCGTCGTCCCGACCGCTTTCCGCTTCTCCCATGAGCACCTCCTTCACCTGTCCAGAGCCCGGGGGCGGCCGGAAGCGCTTACCGGTGGGGCGGATAAAAGTGCTTGGGGAACGGGCGGCGGGGACGCTACTATCCGCCTGATGATCATTTCTCATGATGTAGCAGGCAGTGGGCCCGCCGTGGTCCTGCTGCACTCCTCGGTGTGCGACCGTCGGATGTGGGACGCACAGTGGCAGCCGCTGATCGACGCCGGGTACCGGGTGGTCCGCTGCGACTTCCACGGATTCGGCGAGACCCCGCTCTCGGAGGTCCCGTACAGCGACACCGCGGACGTCCTGGCCCTGCTCGACCACCTCGGCATCGAGACCGCCGCCCTGGTCGGCGCCTCCCACGGCGGCCGGATCGCCCTGACGGCCGCCGCGCTGCGCCCCGAGGCGGTGACGGCGCTGGCCCTGCTCGGCGCGGGCATGCCCGGACACCAGCCCAGCGACACCCTGCGCGCCTTCGGCGGCCGCGAGGACGAGCTGATCGAGGCCGGCGAGATCGACGCGGCCGTCGAGCTGAACGTCGAGGCCTGGCTCGGCCCGGAGGCCGACGAGGAGACCCGCGCGAAGGTCCGCCGGATGCAGCGCCACGCCTTCGACGTCCAGCTGGAGGCGACGGTCGGCCCCGACCGCGAGGACGTCGACCTCAGCCGGATCACCGCGCCCACCCTGGCCGTGTCCGGCGCCCACGACTTCCCGGACTTCCGGGAGATCGCCGCGACCCTCCCCACCATCCTCCCCGACGCCCGCCACCAGGAACTCCCCTGGGCCGGCCACCTCCCCAGCCTGGAACGCCCCGCCGAGACCACCGAGCTGCTCCTCGCCTTCCTGCGCGAGTCGGCCCCGGTCGCGCGGTAGCACCCCCGCCCGCCCACCGGTCTCCCCGGCGGGCGGCTCCCGCGCCGGGCCGGTGGCGGTGTCCTCCCCGCTTCGGTGGTGCCGGGGGCCTCTTCGGACGGACGCGCACAGCCCCCGGAAGTGATCCGGGGGCTGTGCGCGTCCGTCGTCGAGCTCATCACGTCGCCGGTGGGCACCGTACCGGCCGGTCCCCGCGACGTGTCCCACCGTTCCTCCCGGACCGCCGTGCCGAGCCTCCCCGACCGCCGGGAACGCGGTCGTCCGCGGCCGGTCCGTCGACAACGGGAAAAGCCGGGACTCGAACGTGTGTCGGGAGCCATGATGGCGGGGTGCACTTCACCTCGGAATCCAGCGCGGACGGCGTGACGGAACGCCGCTTCACCCTCGACGGCGTGCCCGGTGTGCTCTGGCAGCCGGACGGACCACCCCTCGACGGGCGGCCGTTGGTGCTGCTGGGACACGGCGGCGGCCAGCACAAGCTGGGGCCGGGGCAGGTGGACCGGGCCCGGCGGTGCGTGCGGCGGCACGGGTTCGCGGCGCTGGCGCTGGACGCGCCCGGGCACGGGGAGCGGCCGCGCAGCGCGCAGGACGAGCGGTTCGCCACCGAGATCGGGGAGCTCATCGCGGCGGGCCGGCCGATCAGCGCCTGGGTCGCGCGGCACACGGCGGCGCTCGCGGAGCGGGCGGTGCCGGAGTGGGTGGCCGTGCTGGACGCGCTGGGCGAGCGGGGGGAGTGGGGGGACCGCGGGGAGGGCTTCGGGCCGGTGGGCTTCTGGGGCCTGTCGCTGGGGAGCGTGATCGGCATCCCGCTGGCGGCGGTCGAACCGCGCATCGCCGTCGCCGTGTTCGGGCTGACGGGGCACGCGTCGCAGACGGAGGCGGCGGCCCGGGTCGGGGTACCGGTGGAGTTCCTCCTGCAGTGGGACGACGAGCTGGTCCCGCGCGAGGGGGCGCTCGCACTGTTCGGCGCGCTGGGTTCGCGGGAGAAGACGCTGCACGCCAACCCCGGCGGGCACTTGGACGTGCCGGAGATCGAACTGGCCTCGTCCGAACGGTTCCTGGCCCGGCATCTGGGCGGCCGGGCGCGGTGAACGCGGGCTCCGGCGCCGCCGGTGTCAACCGTCAGTAGAACAGTTGCCCGCCTCGCCGGCCTCGCTCGACTCACCGGCCGCGCCTGGCCCGGCGGCGTCGCTCGACTCACCGGCCCCGCCTGGCTCGGCGGCATCGCTCGACAGGCCGGAGTCCATCGCCGCCAGCCGGGCGACCTGGCGGTGGCCGAGTTCGACCGTACGGTTCATGTGCCGCAGCAGGAAGGCGAGTTCGTCCTCACTGTCCTCGGCGAAGGCGGCCACCCAGTCGGTGGACAGCTCGCGCCACACCTCCCCGAAGCGGTCCAGCGCCTCGGGGAGGACCACGACCAGCACGCGGCGCCGGTCCGCCTCGTCCCGCTGCCGGGCGACCAGCCCGGCCCTCGCCAGCCGGTCGACCAGCCGGGTGGCCGAGCCGCTGGTGAGCCCGGTGAGTTCGGCGATCCGGCCGGTGGTGACCGGCCCGTCCTCCAGGGTGAGCAGATTGAGGCACTGGACGTCGGTCGGGTGCATGCCCAGGTGGTCGGCGACGGCCTGGTTGAACAGGACGTACGAGGCCAGGTAGCGGCGCGAGGCCGGCCACAGCCGTGCCATCAGTTCGTCGCGGGTCGTCGTCATGGGGGAAGGGTAACCGGCCGGGCTCAGCGATATTTATTTGCGTCGCGCAGACATCTATCCCTATGTTGTCTGCATGACGCAGATAAACAAGTCGGTCGCCACCCTCCCCGCCGCTGCCGCCCCGCTCCCCGTCGCCGTGACCGGAGCCACCGGCGCCCAGGGCGGCGCCACCGCCCGCGCCCTGCTGCGCGCCGGCCGCCCCGTCCGCGCCCTCACCCGCGACCCCGGCTCGCCCGCTGCCGCCGAACTCACCGCACTCGGCGCCGAGTTGGCCCGCGCCGACTTCGACGACCCGGACTCGCTCGCCGCCGCCCTCGACGGCACCGGTGCGCTGTTCGCGATGTCCACCCCGTTCGGAACCGACCCCGACACCGAGGTGCGCCAGGGCATCGCCCTGTTGGACGCCGCCCGCGCCGTGGGCACCGTCCGGCACGTCGTCTTCACCTCCGCCACCAACGCCGACCGCTCCACCGGCATCCCGCACTTCGACAGCAAGTACCGCATCGAGCGGCACCTGGCCGGCCTCGACCTACCCTGGACCGTCCTCGGCCCCGCCGCGTTCCTGGACAACTACGCCAACGACTGGACCCTCCGGTCCCTCCGCGACGGCGTCTTCCACCTCCCCATGCCGCCCGGCGTCCCGCTGCCCGTGATCGCCGCCGACACCATCGGCGCCTTCGCCGCCCACGTCCTCGCCCGGCCCGACGCCTACGCGGGCCGACGCATCGACATCGCCTCCCAGTGGTGCACCGGCGAGCAGATCGCCGCCGCCATCAGCGCGGCGAGCGGCCGCGCCATCCGCTGCGAGGAGGTGCCGCTCTCGGTCGTGGCCGGCTACTCGGAGGACCTCGCCGCGATGTTCCGGTACTTCCAGGACCCCGGCCTCGACGTCGACACCGACGCCCTGCACGCCGCACACCCCGACATCGACTGGCAGTCCCTCGACACCTGGGCGGCCGCCCGCACCTGGGACCTCTGACCTCCAGGGCCTACCGTTGCCCGGATGGCACCCAGGACACCGCGCAGGATCCACGTCGACGGCCGTGACTACCGCTGGGTGGTCCGCTTCCACGACGCCGAGCACGTGGTGGTCCGCATCTGGCCCGACCGGCGGTCCGGCCGCCGGGTGGAACTGGTCCGACGCTTCGACGACCCGTGGCTCAACTACGGCACCCTGCTGACCGCCCCCGCCGACCGCGTCGCCGAGGTCTTCCACCTCGCCCCCGTCACCCCGTCCCTCGCCGCGACCCTCGTCCGCGCCGCGCTCGCCGCCGGGTGGCACCCTGACCACCCGGGTGCCCCGGAGCGCTTCACAGTGGCGCGGGAAGAGCCGGACGTCGAACTCGTCCGGCGGAGGTGAGGTGGACCGTCACGCGCCGGAGGCCGGCCGCTCCACGAACTTGCGCTGCCAGGGCGTTTCGACGGCGTGCCGGCTGTAGTGCTCGCGCACGTACGCCACCGCCTCGGTGGGCGGGACGCCGTCGAGGACGGCGATGCAGGCGAGGGCGGTGCCGGTACGGCCGCGGCCGCCGGCGCAGGCGAGTTCGACGCGTTCGGTGGCGGAGCGGTCCCAGGCTTCGCGGAAGGCGTCGGCGGCGTCCGCGCGGTCGGCGGGGAGGCGGAAGTCGGGCCAGCGGACCCAGCGGCTCGGCCAGTCGAAGGTCTGCGGCCGACGGCCCAACAGGTAGAGCCCGAAAGTCGGTTGGGGCCCGGGTGGCAGGGGGCGACTGAGGCCGCGGCCGCGCAGGAGGCGGCCGGAGGGCAGGCGCAGGACGCCGGGGGCGGTCGGGTCCCAGGTGGCGGGGTCGGTCATGTCGGCTCTCCTCGGGGCGAGTCGGTCGGTCAGGAGGCGGCGTGCAGCCCGACCGGGCCGTGCGGCAGGCCGGCGCGATGGGCGAGGGCGGCGGCCTCACCGCGTGAGGCGACGTCCAGTTTGGCGAGGATGTTGGCGACGTGGAACTTCACCGTCGACTCGCTGATGTGCAGCGCCGCCGCGATGTCCCGGTTGCGGCGGCCGCGCGCCAACTGGTCGAGGACCTCCCGCTCGCGCGGGTGGAGGCCGTCCAGCGGGTCGGCGGCGGTGGCGGGTACGGGTTCGGGCAGGGCGAGCGGGAGGTCGACGGTCACCGTGGTGCCCCAGCCGGGAACGGCCTCGACGCCGTGACGTCCACCGAGGGCGGCGATGCGGTCGGCGGTGCGGTGGACGGTGAGGGCCTCAGCGGTGAGCAGGCCGAGCCCGTCCCCGCGCACCACGGCGCGCAGCAGGCCGTCCGCCGTGAACTGCCAGCTCACGTGCAGCCGGGTCGGCTTCTCCTGTTCGAGCATCAGCAGCACGGCCGCCCGGACGGCGTCGCGGGCGGTGTGCGCCGCGTCCGCGGGCAGGGATCGGTCGGCCTCCGCCGGGGGCGCGACGTCGAGCTGGACCCGGGTGTGCCGGAGCAGTGGGCGCAGCTCGCGCACCATCCGGGCGAAGGCCTCGGCGGCGGGCTTCTCGCTGAGCGCGCGGTCCAGTTCGGCGCCCTGGCGCAGTTCGAGCAGGGCGGTGACGGCCAGCTCGGTGGCGCTGCGGCGGGCCGTGGCGTCGTCCAGGTCGGCCGAGCGCAGCGGCGCCAGGATCGCGGCGAGCGCGGCGCTGTGGGTGCCGGTGAACTCGGCGATGGCCCGGGCGCGGGCGTTGGCGGAGGCGCGGGAGGTGGCGGTCTGGGCGGGGGCGGCGTCGGTGGCGCGGTGGTCGGAGTGGGCGATCACCAGGTCCCACAGCTGATGCAGGACGGCGAGTGCCCCGGACGCCACGGGGCCGGTGTCCGCCCGGACGAGGACCAGGACGGCACCGTGGCCGTTGCCCGGTGAGGTCGCCGTGACCACCACCGGCCAGGAGCGTCCGGCGAGTTCGGCCTCACCCTGCCAGGGGCGGCCGGCCGCCGTCGTCCCGGCCGCGCGCTCGGCCAGCCGGGACAGGTCGAGTGCGCCGATGGCCCCGGTCAGCTCGGGCGGACCGTAGCCGAGCGAGGGGCTGAACGTGCAGACGCCGCTGAGCTGCGCCAGCGCCGTGTGCGGGACGAGGGTGTCGAGCACCGCCGACAGCTGCCGCAGGAGGTCGGGGCGGGGCGTGCGGAGCACCTCGGCGACCCGGGCCAGCGCGTCCTCGGGGCGGCCCCAGTGCTGCCGCCAGGTCTTGTCCGCGCCGCCGTCCGTGCGGTGGTCCGTGCCGCCGTCCGCGCTGTGGTCCGGGTCGCCGCCCGCGCTGCCGCCCGCGCCGCTGGTACCGCTCGTGCCGTCCATGCGGTCCAGCCTAGTTCGGGCGGTGCCGTCCGTGCCTGGCCGTTCGGCCAGGTCGAACCGTCCGAAGGGCTGGCCGAACGGCCGCTGCCCGGCCGCAGGATGGAAGGCGTCGGAGGAACCAACTCACCTCAACCCCAAGGACCTTCCATGACCAAGGCGATCGCCTTCCACGAGTTCGGCGGCGCGGACCTGCTGCGCCCGATCGACATCGAACTGCCCGCCCCCGGCCCCGGCCAGGTGCGGGTCGCGGTCCGCGCCGTGGGCGTCAACCCGCTGGACCACAAGCTGCGCACCGGCGAGCTGGCCGCGTACTTCCCGGTGGCCTTCCCCTACGTGCCGGGCTTCGAGCTGTCCGGTGTGGTCGAGGCCGTCGGCGCGGAGGTGAGCGGTTTCGCGCCCGGCGACGAGGTGTTCGGCGCCCTGATGGGCGGCGGGTACGCCGAGCACGCGCTGGTGGACGCGGAGACGCTGGCCCACAAGCCGGCCACGCTGGGCTGGGCGGAGGCCGCGGCGATCGCGGTGGGCGCCGAGACCTCCGAGCGCGCCCTCGACGTCCTCGGCGTGCGCTCCGGCGAGACCCTGCTGGTGCACGGCGCCGGCGGCGGGGTGGGCACCGTGCTGCTCCAGCTCGCCCGGGCGCGCGGGATCACGGTGGTCGGCACGGCGAGCGAGTCGAACCACGCCCATCTGCGCGAGCTCGGCGCGATCCCGGTGACGTACGGCGAGGGCCTGGCCGAGCGGGTGCGGGCCGCCGCCCCGGGCGGGGTGGACCGGGTGCTGGACGTGGCCGGTCGGGACGGGGTGCTGCCGCTGTCGATCGAACTGACGGGGAGCGCGGACCGGGTGCTGACGATCGCCGACATCCAGGGCGCGGAGGAGCACGGCGTCCGCTTCACCGGCGGCGCCGAGGGCGTCGAGTCCTACCACCAGCGCGCCTACGCCGCCGCGCTCGCCCTGCACGAGGCGGGCACCCTGCGGCTGCCGCTGCACCGGGTGCTCCCGTTGGCGGAGGCGGCCGAGGCGCAGCGGATCAGTGAGCAGGGACACCTGCGCGGAAAGATCGTGCTGACGGTCTGACAGCCGCCCGCCGCCGGTGGGCATCGCGCTCGCGTTGGGCTTCGTGCTGTTCGCGCCCGCGTACGCGCTCGGCCCGGTCTCCGGCTGCCACCTCAACCCGGCGCGCAGCCCCGGCCCGGCGCTGTTCGCGGGCGGTGACGCGCTGTCGCAGCTGTGGCTGTTCCTGCTCGCCCCGCCGGCCGGCGGCGCGCTGGCGGCGGGCGTGTACCTGCTGACCCACCCGCAGCCGACCTTCCGGTGGCGGAGGCCCTGACCACCGACGCGCGGGTGTGGTCCGCGGAGTTCAGCCGGCGCGGCGGTCGGGACCGTACGACGGTCCCGGCCGCCGTCGCCGTCGTTGTCGGCGGGGGCCGCGTTGGGCGGTGGCCGTTTTCCTGGCGGGTGCGGTGTCTGTTGTCCTGGCGGGGTGCGGTGTGCGGTGTTCTCGGCCATCGCCCGGCCCCCGCGCCGCTTTTGAGCCGCGCACCGGCCGGATCCGGCGCACCGGTCGAAGAGCCCCGGCTCCCGCCCGCCCGCTGGGTAGAGTCGCGCCATGGTGACTGTGAACGCGGGAGGCCCCGTGGGCGGGCGGCTGGCCGGCCGCTCCTGTGTGGTGACGGGCGCGGCCAGCGGCATCGGCCGGGCCGTCGCCGAGCGCTTCGTCCGGGAGGGCGCGTCGGTGGTCGCCGCCGACGTGGACGCCGCGGGCCTGGACCGGCTGGCCGAGCAACTCCCGGGCGCCGTGAGCACGGTGGTCGGGGACGTGGCCCGGGACGAGGACGCCCGCCGGATGGTGGCGGCCGCCGTCGAGCGGCACGGACGACTGGACGTCCTGGTGGCCAACGCGGGGATCATCCCGCTGATGGAGATCACCGAGGCCACCGCCGAGGACTGGGACCACGTGATGGCCGTGGACGGCCGCGGGATGTTCCTCACCTGCAAGTACGCGATCGAGGCGATGACCGCGCAGGACCGGCCCGGCGGCTCGATCGTCTGCCTGTCCTCCATCTCCGGCGAGGCCGGCCAGCGCGGGCAGGCGGTGTACGGGCCCGCCAAGTTCGTCGCCTCCGGCCTCACCAAGCACCTCGCCGTCGAATGGGCGGACCGCGGCATCCGGATCAACGCCGTCGCCCCCGGCACCATCACCACCGAGCGCGTCGCCCGGCTGTACGACGAGCCCGGCGGCACCGAGTACCTCGCGGCGATCGAGAAGCTGCACCCGATGGGCCGGCTCGGCGACCCGGCGGAGGTCGCGGCGGCCGTCCTCTTCCTCGCCTCCGACGACGCGTCCTTTGTCACCGGGGTCGTGCTGCCGGTGGACGGCGGGTACCTGGCGCAGTAGCGCGGCGAGGGTGTCGGGCCAGCCGGCTATTGGGCTGCCGGGCCGGCCGTCTGCCGGGTTGCCTGGCCGGCCGGCTACCTGGCTGCCGGGCTACGGAGCTGCCCGGCTGCCGAGTCGCGCGGCTGTCCGGCGAGCAGCTCGACCAGGGCGGACACCCCGTCCGGCCCGTGCCCGGCCCCGACCGCCCGCCGGGTGACCGCGAGCGCCGCGTCCAGTACGGAGGTGTCCAGGCCGCGAGCCCGGGCGGTGTGCGCGACGTGCGCCAATCCGGCCTCGGCGGAGGCGAGGCTGCTGTGGTCACCCGGATGCCGGCGCTCGTCCGCGCGCTGCGCGAAGCGGTCGATCAGTGGCGGCAGCAGACGCGGCAACCCCTGCGCGTACGGCGCCAGTTCGGCTCCGCTGATGCCCTCGGCGCGGGCCAGCGCGAGGGCGTGCAGGTAGCCGTGCACGGTGGTCCAGAAGAGGTCGAGCAGGGCCGCGTCGAAGGCCGCCGCCCGGCCCGGGTCCGCGCCCACGTGGCGTACCATGCCCAGGGCCCGCAGCGTCGCCTTGTGGTCGGCGAAGGCCTCGGTGTCGCCGCTCAGCAGGACGGTGCCCTCCGGGCGGCCGATGGTCGGGGTGGGGGTGAGGATCGCGGCGTCCAGCAGGCGGAAGCCCCGGGACTCGGCGTCGGCGGCGTTCGTCCGCGCGTCGCTCGGTGTGATCGACGTGGCGTTGACGACGGTCCGTCCGCGCAGCGCCGTCCCGGCGGCCTCCAGGACGGCCCGCCCGGCCGACTGGTCGCGGACGCAGAGCAGCACGAGCGGGGCGCCCGCCACCGCCTCGGCGGCGCTCGCGGCCGAGCGCGCGCCGAGGGCGAGCGGCTCGCCGTCGCGGCCCGGAGTGCGGTTCCACACGGTGACCGGATGGCCGGCGGCCAGCAGCGCGCCGGCCAGCGCCCGGCCCATCGGGCCCAGTCCCAGTACGGCAACGGCGGTACGGGCAGGGGAGGTTGAGGAAGATCGTTCGTTCGGCATGGCGGTTACGCTAGACCTTCACGCCGACGGCAGGGTCAAGGCACCGGAGTTGCGGCTCCAGGGCTGGGGAGCCGGAGCCGAGGAGCCGGAGCTGAGGAGCCGGAGCCGAGGAGTCGGAGCCGAGATGGAGAGCCGTGGCGCCAGGGCCAAGGCGGAGAGACGGGTCGGAGCGTCAGGTGGGCGTTCCGCCGAGGAGGTGTCCGTGATGCGGATCGGAGAACTCGCGCGGCGAGCAGGTGTCACCCCGCGCGCCCTGCGCTACTACGAGGAACAGGGACTGCTCACCCCCGAGCGCCGCCCCAGCGGCTACCGCGAGTACGGCGAGCGGGACGTGGACACCGTCCACGGCATCCGCACCCTGCTCGCGGCCGGCCTCAACAGCGCGGTGATCGCCGAGATCCTCCACGGCCTGCCGCTGCCGGGGCAGCGCCCGCCCGGCCCGACCTGCCCCGAGCTGCTCACCGGGCTGGCCCGGGAGCGCGCCCGGATCACCCGGCAGATGGACGAACTCGCCGAGGCCCGCGACCTGTTGGACGCCATCATGGGGGCGGAGGCGCCGAGCGAGCTGATCAGGTCAGGCCGGCTGCGGGCCGCGGAGCGTACGGCGGCCGAGAGCGTGTCGGCCGGTGAGCGTCCGGCGGCCGAGGGCCGCAGCCCCCGGCGGCCCGCGCGGAAACTCGATGGCGTGCGCTCCCGGGCCGTGCTGGAGTGAGCGGATGAACCACGACGAGGTGCTCGCCCTGTTCGACGACCGGCTCCGGCGCAACGCGCCGCCCGACCCCGGGTGCCGCGTCGAACGCGACGGCGCCGTGGTCCGGCAGACGGGCCCGGAGCACGGTTGGAACGGCGTGGTCTGGTCGGGCCTGGACGAGGCCGGCGCGGACGCGGCGATCGCCGCGCAGGTGCGCCACTTCGCCGAGCTCGGGCGGGAGTTCGAGTGGAAGGCCTACTCCCACGACCGCCCGGCCGACCTCGGCGACCGACTGCTGGCGGCCGGCTTCACCCCGGAGCCGGCCGAGGCGCTGATGATCGCCCGGATCGCGGACCTGCCCACCGAGGCCGTCCTGCCCGAGGGCGTCCGGCTGCTCCCGGTGACCGACCCGACCGGGGTGGACCTGCTGATGGCAGCCCACGAACAGGCCTTCGGCACCGAGTACCCCGGTCTGCGCGGGCGGATGCTCGACCAGCTGCGGCACGGCACCGGGACGGTCAGCATGGTCGTCGCGATGGCCGGCGACCGCCCGGTCAGCGGCGCCCGGATGGAGCTGGCCCCGGGCACCGGGTTCGCCGGTCTCTGGGGTGGCGGCACCGCGCCCGAATGGCGCGGCCGGGGCATCTACCGCGCCCTCGTCGCCCACCGCGCCCGCCTCGCGGCCGAGCTCGGTTACCAGTACCTCCAGGTCGACGCGAGCGACCAGAGCCGGCCCATCCTCCAGCGCCTCGGCTTCGCCTGGGTGAGCACCACGACTCCGTACGTCCTTCGGCCTGAGCGGGCCCTCCCGAGCGTCCCGACCGGGGGTACCGGGACGTGACGGCGCCTGGGACGATCCCGTTCTGCTGACACTCGCCCCGGGACCAGGAGATCCATGACCACCGTGTGGACGCGGCTGACGGGTTGGCTGGCCCTGGCGGCCGCCCTGGCCGCCGCCGGGCACGGGCTGCTCGTCGCGGTCCTGCCGTCCGGCCGCGGCACGCCCACCGCCGAGCGGCTGCTCCCGACCGGCCTGGCGGTCCTGGCCGGGGTCGCCTGGCTGGCCGCCTCCGCCGCTGTCACTGCCACCGCCACCGCCCGTCGAACGGCCGCCCGCCGTAGGACGATCGCCTCGGAGCCGTCACCGGACGCGGAACCGTCACCGGACGCGGAACCGTCACCGGACCCACGGCGCGGCGGGTCGCGGGGGTCACGGATGCTCGCCGTCCTCCTCGGCGTCACCCTGGTGCTCGTCTCCGCCGCCGCGCTGGCCCAGGCCAGTGGGCCGGACGGCGCGGAGGGCCGCCGACTGCGCCGCATCCACCAGGCGGGCGCCGTCAGCAGCGCCCTCCCGATCGTGCTGCTCCGCTCGGAGCCCCGGCGGATCGGCACGGTGAACAGGAAGGCCGTGTACCGCACCACCGTGGACCTCTCGGTGCCCTTCGCGGACGGCCCGCGGACGCTCGCCCTGGACGTCGAGACGGCGGGCCGGGCCCGCGTCGGCGCGGAGGTGACGGTCGACTACGCGCCCGGTGCCCCGGCCCTGGGAGCCCAGCCGCACGCGTACGCCACGGTCAGCGGTCTCGCGCTGCCGTGGATCCTGGGACTCGCCTTCGCCGGCCTGATCTTCGTCCCGGTGGTCCTGGCGGACGGGCGCCGCAGGGTGCACGAGGCGCGACGCTTCCGACCGGCCGTGCACCTGCCGGCGGCCGGCATCCTGCTGGGCGGCGCGGGACTCGCGGCGTACGTCGGGCTGGTCCTGCCGTCGCCGTTCGTCGGCTGGCCGCTGGCGGTGGTCGCCGCGGCCACCCCGTGGCTGGCCCTCGGGCTGGGGGCGGCGCGGACCGGGCTGGGCCGGGGCTGACGGCCTCCGGCGCGCGGCCTCCGGCGCGCGGCCTGCGGCGGCGGCCTGTCCCGGTGAGCCGTTCGCCGGTGGGCCGTTCACCACTGCCGTCCCTGGTGCTCCCTGCCGATCGGCAGGGAGCACCAGGGACGGCGCTACTCAGGTTGTGCCGATCGGTACATGTGCGGGAGGGGCGGACGGGGTCATCGTTAGGGCACCACGAGTGGGGGCCGTCCGGGCCCCCGGGAAGGAGCCCAGGATGTTCGACATCTGCCGCCACCGCCTCCTCAGCGAGACGACTGTCGCGCCCGCCGCCCTCCTCTGCTTCGGTCTTGGGTTTGGGTTCGGCCTCGTACGCGCCCGGCGGCGATCAGGCCGGGAGCCGTGCCCGACACCTCACGGCCGGACCGACCGCGCCCGTGAGCCGTCCCTGCCCGCGGCAGGTGCTCCGCGGCGTCCCGGTGTCGTGCGCGGCGGTGTACGGGAACGGCACCCCGATCGCCCACCCGAGGCAGCCGAGCAGCTGCTGCAGTGCGGGCCGCTGGACGCGCCGGTTCACCGTCGGTTGCGCTCGTCACGGGGCGATCGTCAACCGGCCCGGGAGGGCCTCCCCGGGTTCGCCGGAGAACACCACCTCGCCCCGGTGCAGCACGTGCACCACCGCCGCCCGGGCAAGGGTGCGCGGCAGCGACCGCGCGGTGAGTACGACCGTACGGCCGGCGGCGGCGTCCACCAGCAGGCGGGCGTGCAGCCGGGCGGCGACGGCGGGGGACAGGCCGCGCTCGGGCTCGTCCAGCAGGAGCAGGGCCGGTCGCGCCGCCAAGGCCCGCCCGACGGCGACGAGTTGCTGCTGACCGCCGGACAGCGTGCCGGCCCGGCGGCCCAGCAGGTCGGTCAGCTCCGGGAACAGCTCCAGCACCTCGGCGCGCCCAGGGCCGCCGAGGCCCAGGTTCTCGGCCACGGACAGCGAGCCGAACACCCCGCGCTCGGCCGGGACGAGGGCCAGCCCCCGCCGCACCCGCTGGTGCACCGACAGCCCGCCGACGTCCCGCCCCCGCCAGAGCGCCCGTCCGCCCGCCAGCGGCACCACCCCGGCGAGGGCGTGCAGCACGCTGGTCCGCCCGGCCCCGTTGCGGCCCAGCAGAACGGTGACAGCGGCGGACGGGAAGTCCAGGTCGACGCCGTGCAACGCCTCCAACGGGCCGTAGCGGACCCGGGCGGCACGGAGGGCGGCTTCGACGGGCATCAACCCGACTCGGTGGGGCGGTGGTTGGGGCTCATGTGGCGGCTCCCCACGCCCTGGCGACCCGGGGGTCCGCGAGGACGGCCGCGGCCGGTCCGGCCGCGACCACCCGGCCCTCCGCCATGGCGTAGACGGTGTCAGCGAGTTCGGCGACCAGTTCCGCGTCGTGCTCGACCACCAGCAGCGCCATGCCGCGCTCGGCGAGGCCGCGCAGCACGGACACCAGGCGGGCCGTCTGTACCGCGTCGAGCCCCGCCGCCGGTTCGTCCAGCAACAGCACCCGGGGCCCGCCCGCCAGCGCCCGCGCCAGCTCCACCAGCCGCAACACCCCCGTGGGCTGCCCACCGGCTGGCTCGGCGGCGAGCTCCTGCAGACCGAGGAGCCGCAACGCCCGGGCAGACCGCTCGGCGGCTGCCCGGGCATCCACCCGACGGGCGTGCTGCTCGGCGCCCACCAGGACGTTGTCGGCCACCGAGAGAGTGGGGAAGGCAGCGATCTGCTGGAAGGTCCGTGCCAGCCCCAGCCGCACCCGCCGGTGCGCGGCCAGCCCGGTGACATCCCGCCCCCCGAGCAGCACCCGCCCGCCGTCCGGCCGCACCGTCCCGGCCAGACAGTCGAACAACGTGCTCTTCCCCGCCCCGTTCGGCCCGATCAACGCCGTGATCCGCCCCGCCCGCGCCACCAGATCCACCCCACCCACCGCCTCGATCCCCCCGTACCGCCGCACGACCGCCCGCGCGGTGAGCCGCGCGGGGGGCAGGGCGGCGGTCACAGCCGCACCTCGCGCGGCGGGTGGACGACGCGGTGGTGGCTGGTGGGCGCGGTGATCCGCTCGGGCCGCGCCACCAGGTGGCGCCGCCTGACCCGGCTGCGATCGTCGTTCCGCGAGCTGCGCCAGGGGCAGTGCGGCGGTCCTTCCCGCCTGCCCGCCTGGCGAGCAGGCCGGGTCCGACCTTCCGCGGGCTGCGTGGCGGGGGAGGCGGCGGTCATCGCTGTCCGTTCCGGGCTGTGAGGGTCTCCCGTAGGCGGCGGCCCGTCGGGGTGAGGTGGGAGGGCGGTAGGGGAGTCGGCGGGGGTGGACGGTGGCGGGGGAGGGGAAGGGCGGCGAGGCCGCCGGGGAGGCGGCCGATGGTGGCGGCGAGGGCGCCGACGGCGACGGCGGAGACTCCGGCGACGGTGCCCGCGTCGAGGCCGATGAGGAGGGCGGCGGCGAGGACGGCGGCGAGGGCGCTGTCGGCGCCGGCGACCATCACGGCGGCGAACCAGAGGAGGCCGCGCACCGGGTCGAAGGCGGTGGGGTCGAAGGCGCGTCCGGCGAGCCCCATCAGTCCGCCGCCGAGGGCTGCCAGGGCCGCGCCCGCGACGAAGGCGAGGAGCTTGAGGCCGGGGACGTCCACGCCGGCCGCGACCGCGCCCGGTTCGTGGTCCCGCATGGCGGTCAGGGCCCGGCCGAGGCGGCCCCGGTGCAGGGCGCGGACGGTGAGCAGGCCGAGGCCGAGGAGGAGGAGTTCGGCGAGGTAGAAGGCGCGGTCGCCGGCGAGGAAGGACGGACGGTCGAGCACCAGGCCGGTGGTGGCGTACGGCTGCTCGAAGACGAACCGGCTCATCGCCGTTCCCACCGCGAAGGTGACCAGGGCGAGGGCGAGTCCGCGGCGGCGGATCGCGGGCCATCCGGTGAGCAGGCCGAGCGGGGCGGTGGCAAGGACGGCGAGCAGCAGGGCGGGTGCGGCGGGCAGGGGCGGGAGGCCCGGGATGCGGCCGGACATCAGCAGTGCGGTGCCGATCGCGCCGAGCCCCGCGTAGCCGGCCTGGCCGAGCGAGATCTGCCCGCCGTAGCCGGTGACCACGACGACGGACAGCAGGACGAGGGCGAGCGCGGGCACGAGCAGGGCGTCGCGCAGGTCGTTGCCCCGGAAGCCGAGCGGCAGCAGGAGCAGCACCAGGCAGACGGAGCCCGCCAGCCGTCCGCCCCCGGCCCCGGAGCTGCCCCCGCTCCCATCCCCTCCCTTTGGACGGCGGCCGACCAGCGGCGCGGCTCCGCCCCCGGCCCGTCCCCCGGTGATGCCCGGACCGGCGAGTAGGGCGGTGGCGAGCAGCGCGACCACGAACAGGTTGGACTGCACGGCCTCGACCAGCGGCAGCAACTGCCCGGACGGCCGTAGCCGGGTGAACTCGGCTTGGGCGATGCCGAGTCCGAGCCCGGTGGCGACCGCGACCGGGATGCTGCGCAGCCGGGCGGCGACCGCGACGGCCATGGTCTCCATCACCAGCAGCGGCAGCCCGTACGGGTCGAGCAGCAGGTACGGCGCGAGGGCGACGCCGACCAGTCCGGCGGTGAAGGTGCCGAAGGCCCAGCCGGCGGCGGAGACCCGGTCGGCGTCGACTCCGGTGAGGGCGGCGAGGCGGCGGTCGTCGACGACGGCGCGCAGCCGCAGGCCGAACCCGGTCCACCGGGTGGTGGCGAGGACGGTGAGGCCGAGTACGAGGATGGCGGCGAGCTGGGCGACGGTGTCCGGCCGTAGCCCGTGCCCGCCGGGCAGGCGGACCGGGGCGCCGCCGAGCGGGGAGGGCGCGCCGGCCAGTGGCGCCGCGCCCCACAGCAGTACGGCCACGCCGATGAGCAGCACGAACACCCCGATCCCGGCGACCATGGTCTCGGCCGGTCCGGCGCCGCGCCGTTGCAGCGGGCGGTAGACCAGGAGGTCGAGCAGGACCCCGAGCACGGGGGCGACGACCAGCAGGCAGCAGGCGACGGCGGGCCAGACCGGCCAGTGCCGGATCACGACGAGGTCGCGCAGCAGGTAGGCGACGGCCATGGCCTGGGCGCCCTGGGCGATGTTGAGCACGCCGGTGGCGCGGTGGCAGACGACCAGGCCGATACCGCTGAGCGCGGCGGCGACGCCGACGGTGAGTCCGGCGAGGGCGAGGTCGACGGTGAGGCCGAACGAGCCGGGGGCGGCGGTGAGGGCGGTGAGGGCCGATGCGCTCATGGGCGGTCAGCCGGCGTTCGGTGGGGCGGATTCGCCCGGACGGGTGGGCCCCGGAGCGGCTGTCGGCGGCGAGCAGAGCGGGCAGGGCGTCAAACCCCGGGCCCGCACGGCGGCCGCGTCCACGGGCGCGGCTCGCCCCTTGCCGACGACCAGCGGGCAGTCCGGCCGGTGGTAGCGGGTGCCCTCGGGGACGGCCAGCCACCCGGCGTCGTCGGCCCGGCCGGAGCTGTCGGAGCTGTCGGAGCTGTCGGACGGGCCGGCGGAGGCGGCGGAGTCGGACGGGCCGGAGGAGTCGGAACGGCCGGTCGGGTCCGGCGGGGCGGGCGCGGCGTCCGGTTCGACCAGCAGGTCGTACAGCCGCTCCACCCGTCGGTCGGTCAGGTCCGAGCGCCCGGGCGGTGACGGCGGTGGCCGCAGGGCGACCAGGACGGTCCCGGACACGATCAGCGCCGCGCCGGGGATGGTGGACGACGCCAGGTACGGGACCTGCTGCTCGGCGAAGCGCTCACCGGAGGTCCCGTACCAGCCGAGCACGCACAGCACGGCGCCGGCCGCGGCGAGCAGCCAGCCCGCCCACTCCCGGCCGGTCCGGAGGAGCCGGGCCCGACGGAACCCGCCCCGGAGGGGCCGGCGCCGGAACCACCCGCCCCGGACGGGGGAACCCTCCGGGGCGTTACGGGTGATTTCGACGTCGGATTGCGATTCGTCCATGGATCCGCCTTCATGGTGTCACTTGAGACGTTTCCAGGATCGGCCTGGAACAGCATCCGGACACCGAGTGCGGGGCCCGGGCGGCGCAGTCGAGAGGGAAGACCACCATGCACGTGACGCGAAGCGGTACCCCCGGGGGCGGCGGCAGGGCTCTGCGGACGGCGGGCGCGCTGCTCGCCCTGCTGCTCGCCGGTACGGCGACCGCGTGCAGCAGCGACGGCAAGTCGTCCGGTCCCGCGGTCACCTCGCCGGCGGCGACCACTCCGGCGGCCACCTCCCCGGCGGTCACGACCGCCCCCGCCACGGCCACCGGCACCGCTCCCGCCGATCCGGCCGCCGCCAAGGCGGAGATCACCACCAACTGGGAGAAGTTCTTCGCCCCCGACACCCCGATCACCGAGAAGGCCAAGCTGCTCCAGGGCGGTGACGCGCTGCTGCCGGTGCTCCAGGGCTTCTCCCAGGACCCGCGGGTCGGCCAGGTGCAGGCGAAGGTCGGCGACGTCGAGTTCACCGACGCGAGCGACGCGACCGTCACCTACTCGCTCTCGCTCCAGGGCAACGTGGTGGAGCCGAGCGCGACCGGTCAGTCCGTCCTCGACAACGGCACCTGGAAGGTGTCCCGCTCGACCCTCTGCGGCCTGCTCACCCAGGCCGGCGGTGCCACCGCCTCCCCGATCCCCGGCTGCAGCTGAGCGGATGCGGCCGACCGCCCCGTCGCGACGCGGGGCCGCCGACGCGCTCCCGCGCCGGCGGCCCGGCCGTGTCCCGGCGGTGGTCCGCCCGAACCGCTCCCGTGCCGCCCGTACCGCCCGTACCGCCCGTACCGCCCGTGTCGCCCTGCTGCTGACCCTCGCGCTGCTCGCCGGCTGCGGCACCCGGTTGCCCGGTGAGGCCTTCACGGTCCGACCCACGCTCACCAGCGGAGCCACCCCCGCGACCGGTGCCACCGGCGCGACCGGGAGCGCCAACCCCGCCTCGGACACCGGGGTCACCGCCACCGAGATCAGGATCGGCCTCGTCACCTCGCTCACCAGCCCGGTCGGCAGCGAGGTGTTCAGCGGCCCGCGCTACGGTGCCGAAGCCTTCTTCCGGGCCCTCAACGACCGCGGCGGCCTGCACGGGCGCACCGTCCGACTGGTGACCTGTGACGACGGCGGCAGCGGGGTCGGCAACCAGGACTGCGTCCACCGGCTGATCGACCAGGCGCACGTCTTCGCCTTCGTCAGCGGCAGCGTCCTCGACTACGCGGGCGCCCCGTACGTGAGCGGCAAGGGGGTGCCGGACGTCGGCGGCCAGCCGATCGGCACGGAGTACGACCGCTGGCCGCACCTCTACGGGATCTACGGGAGTGCCGCGCCGCGCGACGGGCGGTCGGTCGGCTGGAACGGAACGCTCTACCAGAGCACCGAGGTGTTCCGTTTCTTCAAGCAGCGCCTGGGCGCGACCAGCGCCGCCGTGGTCGCCTACAACCAGGCCGACTCGACCCGTTACGCCGGACAGCTGAAGGCCGGACTGGAGGCCGAGGGGTACCGGGTGCTGCTCCAGACCGTGGACTTCGCGCTGCCGAACTTCCAGGCGGTGGCCGCGGCGGTGCGCGCCGACGGCTCGCAGCTGCTGTTCGACGCGATGGACTCCCGGGGCAACGCGGCGCTGTGCCGGGCGCTGGACGAGGCCGGGGTGGCGGTGGCGGCGAAGGTCACCAACGTGCAGAACTGGTCGGAGTCGGTGCGCACCGACTACGCGGCTTCGCCGAACTGCCGCAACGCCCTGTGGGCGACCTCGTCGAGCCTGAACTACGAGGACGAGCAGTACCCGGCGGTGCACGACTTCCGTACCGCGATGGCCCGTTACCACCCGGACCGGGCCGCCCGACTGTCCGCGTGGGAGCTGGAGGGCTGGGCGGGCGCGCAGTGGCTGACCGACGCGCTGGACTCCTGCGGCGCCGCACCGACCCGCTCCTGCGTCGAGGCGTTCATGAACCGCGCCGAGCCGTACGACGCGCACGGCCTGATCCTGCCCGCCTCCTTCGTCCCGCGGCCGCCGCCCACCGGACCGACCCGGGCCTGCCTGAACGCCGCCCGCTGGCAGGACGCGGCCCGGGGCGGGCAGGGCGGCTGGGTCAGTCAGGTGCCGTCGATGGCGACGAACTGCTTCGACGTGCCGCAGCTGCCGTACAAGCCGTAGGGCGAGCTCGCCGAGTCGTCGGCTGACAGATGTCAAAATCTGTCAGCTGAATTCTGTTATCTGTTATCTGATAGCTGTCGCCTGTCGGCTGTCATCTGTCGGCCGGCAGCGTCCCTCACGGCAGCCGCTCGACCACGACCATCGCCGCGTCGTCGTTCAGCCGGCCGCCGACGTGGGCGAGCAGGTCGCGGCGCAGGTGGTGGAGCAGGGTGGCGGGGCGCTCGGCGTGCCAGGCGGCGACGCGTTCGGTGAGCGGGTAGAAGCGCCGCTGGGCGTCGCGGGCCTCGATCACGCCGTCGGTGTAGATCAGCAGCCGGTCGCCGGGCCGGAACGGGAAGGTCTCCGTCTCGTACCGCACCGGTGCGAGCTCGCCGAGGCCCAGTGGCGGGGCGGGGTGGTGGGCGGTGAGGGCGGTGATGCCGTCGGGTCGCAGCAGCAGCGGGGGCGGGTGGCCGCAGTCGATCAGGCGGACCGGGGAGCCGTCGTCGGGGATGTCGAGCAGGACGGCGGTGATGAAGGATTCGCCGGACTCCCCACTCTCCTCGGGGGGCTCCTCGGGCGGAGGGAGGGGCAGCGCGGCCAGCGCCTGCAGGCCCTGCCGCTCGCCCCGCTCGCCCCGGTCCCGGTCCCGGTCCCGGTCCCGGTCCCGGTCTCGGCGGTCCCGGCGGTCCCGCTGGGACTGTTCGGCGAGTTGGGCGAGGTCCCAGCTGACGCTGCCGTCCAGGTAGGCGGCCAGGTCCGGCAGTTCGGCGTGGAGGTGGGCGGCGGCCCGGAACGCGCCGAGCAGCAGGGCCGCGTCGCCGAGCGAGGACAGTCCCTTCCCGCGCACGTCGCCGACCAGCAGCCGGGTGCCGGTCGCGGTGCGGGCGGCGGCGTACAGGTCGCCGCCGACCTGCGCCTCGGCCTCCGCCGCCAGGTAGACGGAGGCCAGGTGCAGCGGCCCGATCCGCTCCGGCAGCGGGCGCAGCAGCACCCGCTGGGCGGCCTCGGACACCGAGCGCACCCGGGCCAGTTCGCGCTCGTGGCGGTCGCGCAGCACCCGCAGGCCGACGATCAGCACCGAGACGACCAGCTGCGCGCCCAGTTGGGTCTCGACGTTGGCGCTGGTCAGGCTGTCGCGTACGGCGCCGATGACGGTCAGCGCGGCGAACGCGAGCGCGGCGACGCCGGCGGTGGCCCGGGGGCCGGCGAAGGAGGCGGTGAGGGCGGGGGCGACGATCAGCAGCGGGCCGAGGTGGATGTCCGGCGGGGAGAGGATGTCGACGACGGTGATCAGCACCGTCAACGCGAGCGTGAGCGCCGTCAGCACCCGGCGGTCGGGCCGCCAGGCACGGCGGCGGTCGGGGGGATGCGGCGCGGGCGGCGGGTGCGGCGCATCGGGGCGCTGCCGGAGGGGCACTCCTCCTCTGTACACCGTGGGGGGTGTGGGGCGCACCCGGAGGGGCCCGGCCGTTCGCCGACGGGCCCGGTCAGCCCTCCTGGCCGTAGCGGGCCAGGTAGTCGGCGAAGCGGGCGACGTCCTCGTCGGACCAGTCGGTGAAGCGCGCGGTGAAGGAGAGCCGCCGCTGCTCGTTGGCGTCCCGCAGCAGGGTGAGCCCGGCCTCGGTGGCGCGCAGGATCTGGCCGCGCTGGTCGTCCGGGTCCGTCTCGCGGGCCAGCAGGCCGAGCTTCTCCAGGGCGGTGACCTGGCGGCTGACGGTGGACTTGTCGAGCATGAAGTACGCGGCCACGTCGGCGGCCCGGCAGCCGCCGCGCTCGGTGATCAGGTCGAGGATGCTGTACGTGACCAGGGAGAGGTCGGGGTGCAGCTGGGAGGCCTTGTGCCGGGCGCGGCGGGCGAAGGCGGTCAGCTCGCGCTGGATGGTCTCGATGGACGACTGGCGGCCGGGCACGGCGTTCCTACCTCCTCGATATTTGTTGCACTATACAACGGATTCGCCCGGGGTCGCGCGCCGCTCCGGCGCCGCTCGCTCCGGTGCGGCCTGCCAGGCGCGGGCTGCGGCGATCCGGCTGGTCGCACTCGGGTGAGTGGCGAACAGTAGCTCAAGCACCCTCGGCGGGTCGACATCGGAGACGTTCGCCACCGCCAGTCTGCGCTGCATGGCCACGAACTGCTCGACGTCCCCGGTCAGTTCGAGCGCGTGCCGGTCGGCCCTGGCCTCGATCCGGCGGCTCACCGCGCACTGCAGCGGCCCCGAGACCGCGCCCAGCAGCGCCGCGAGCGCCGCCAGCAGCGGCAGTGCCCGGGGGTCCGCCGCGTCCGTCGCCCCGGCGGCGTCCAACAGCGGCCGCCAGCCGCCGAGCAGGCCCAGGACCGCCACCGCGACGGCTGCGCCGACCGCGCCGAGCGCGGTGCCCACCGGCACGTCCCGGTGCTTGACGTGGCCCAGCTCGTGCGCGACCACCAGCTCCACCTCGCGCGGCTCGGCGGTGGTCAGCAGCGTGTCGTACGCGACGATCCGACGGGTCGCCCCGAACCCGGAGACGTACGCGTTGAGCGCGGTGGTCCGGCGGGAGGCGTCGGCCACGAGGACGTCCCGCACCCGGACACCGTCCCGCTCGGCCAGCGCCAGCAGCGCGGTGCGCAGCGCGCCCGGGGGCATCGGGGAGAAGCGGTTGAAGACCGGCTCGATCAGCAGCGGGTGGAGGAAGGAGAGCGCGACCGTCAGCAGCGCCGCCGCGCCCGCCGCCGGCAGCCACCAGCGCTGCGGGGACCAGGCGGTCAGCGCGAACAGGCCGAGCGCGAGCGGGAGGACGAGGACGAGGGCGAGCGCGAGGCCGCGCACGGCGTCCAGCGCCCAGCCCGCCCAGCCCTGGGTCACCAGTCCGAACCGGGCCCGGACGGTCCGCGCCCCGGCGCCGAACGGCAGTTGCAGCGCCTGGCCGAGCAGCAGCAGGGCCGCCGAGCCGGCCAGCACTCCGGCCGTCCGGGAGCCGCCGAACCAGTCGCCGGTGGCGGTCACCACGGCCGCGCCGACCGGGGTGAGGCCGAGCAGCAGGGTCAGCGCCAGGCCCGCCAGCCGTCCGCCCAGCGCCCACGGCAGCTGGGCGCGGCGCAGCGCGCGGCCCCGGGCGCGCTCGTCGGGGGTGAAGTCGGCGGTGATGTCGGCGGTGACGTCGGGGGCGGCGTTGGCCGTGGAACCGGGCGCGGCGTCGGGCGGCATGTCGGAAGCGACGCCGGGGACCGGGGACCGGGAGTCCGCGGATCGGGGGCCAGGGTTCTCGGGGGCCGGGGTGGTGTCCATGGCGGGGTGCGGCTCTTCCGGTCGGGTCGCGGGACGGGTGCCGGGCGGCGTCGGTGCGGCGCCGGTGGAGTCGGCAGGTCGGTAGGTCGGTACGGGGGTTCAGCGGTGATCAGCATGGCGCAACCGACCGGCCGGTGCCCACGCCACGGCCCGGTTCCCACCCGCGGGTGGGGGTTCACTCCTCCGTGGGCCCGGTGGCGCCGTGGACGCCGGCGCGCAGCAGCTGGTGGCCGAGGTCCACCAGGGCGCGGCCGACGGCGAAGTCGTCGCCGACCTCCGGCGCCGGGGCGTCGCGCGGGTTGCGGCGGGAGCGGGCGTCGCTGTGCAGCACATTGCCGTCGGCGTCCAGCACGGCGTGCACCCGGGTGGTGTCCTCGTCCTCGACCACGTGCAGGCTGAGCTGCCAGTCCTTGGTGCGCACGGTGCCGGGGGCCCGCTGTTCGGCGCCTGCCGCCACGGCCCGCGACGGGGCGGCGGCCGTCCCGTCGGCGCGGACGATCACCACCGGGCAGGCCCCGTGCACCGCGCAGCGGGCGGACACCGAGCCGAGCAGGGTCCGGGCGAAGGTGCCCCGGCCGCGGCTGCCCAGCACCAGCAGGTCCGCCCCCTCGGCGGCCTCCAGCAGCACTTCGGCGGCGTGGCCGAGCACCAGGCTCTCCCGGACCTCCACCGGGCGGTCCGGCCCCAGGATCTCGTTGATCTCGGCGCTCAGCGTGCGGCGGGCGGTCCGCTCGAAGCCGTCGTCCACCATCGGCGCGAACCACCCGTACAGCGAGGGGTACTCCCACGCGGCGACGGCGTGCACCGTCGCCCCGGTCAGCACGGCCTGGCCGACCGCCCAGCGCAGGGCCGCCTTCGACGGATCGGAGCCGTCGATCCCGACCACGATCCGGCGCTCCCGGGCGGGGAAGGGCCGGTCCTCGCCCACGATCGGGGGTTCGCCGCCCACAGGTGAGAGCTGACTGCTGCCCATCACGTCACACCTCCCGGCCTTCGGCACGGGGCTCGTCCCCTGTACACCACGCTGCGCGCCCCGCCCGCCTCCGCGCCAGGGACGCGGTGGCCGGGTCGGGCGGGGCGATTGGGCCGGGCGGGCCAGGGGTGCCGCCCGGGGGAACGGCCGGTCGGGGGCCTGGCCGGGGGCAACGTCCGGGCCGGGCCCGATCGGTGTCCTGTCCTGACCGGGGCCCGTAGTGCCCTTTTGTGGCCGGAATGTTGTGGGCTCGGGTCCGGATGGTGGTGATTCGGTGGCGTAGGCTGACCGCTCTTGCATCATCCTCGGGGGGATCCACTCATGCGCCGTGCCGCGGCCGCCGTCGCGCTGTTCGTCGGAATGACCGCCGTCGCGGCCTGCGGGCCGGACGACCCGGCACCGGCACCGGCCTCCGCGGCCCCCGTCCCGCCGAGCACCTCCGCCGTGCCGGACGGCTCGCCCTCCGGTGCGGCCCCGGGCAAGAGCGCCCCGCCCAGGCCCGACGGCACCATCACCGTCGCCTTCGCCGGGGACGTCCACTTCGAGGGCCGCACCGAGGCCCGGCTGGCCGTCCAGCCGCCCGAGCAGGCGCTCGGCCCGATCTCCCGCACCCTCGCCGACGCCGACCTGTCCGTCCTCAACCTGGAGACCGCGATCACCGGGCGCGGCGCCCCGGAGCCGAAGACGTACACCTTCCGCACCTCGCCCAAGGCGCTGTCGGTGCTCAAGGACTCGGGCGTCGACGTCGTCTCGATGGCCAACAACCACGCCGTGGACTTCGGGGCCGACGGCCTCGCCGACACCCTCGCCGCCAAGGACTCCTCGCCGATCCCGGTGGTCGGCTTCGGGCGCAACGCCAAGGAGGCGTACGCCCCGTACGTCACCACCGTGCGCGGGGTGAAGGTCGCGGTGGTCGCCGCCAGCCAGGTCGAGGACCTCACCAACCAGAAGTGGCGGGCCGGCGCCAACAAGCCCGGCATCGCCTCGGCGCTGGACGTCCCGGCGCTGGTCAAGGCGGTGGAGACGGCCAAGCAGCAGGCGCCGGTGGTGCTCGTCTACCTGCACTGGGGCGACGAGGGCAAGGCCTGCCCGACCGGACCGCAGACCACCATCGCCAGGAAGCTCGCCGCCGCCGGGGCCACCGCGGTGGTCGGCACCCACGCGCACACCATGGTCGGCTCGGGCATGCTCGGCGACACCTACGTCGGGTACGGCTTCGGAAACTTCCTCTGGTACGGCACCTCCAACTACGCCAACTCCAACGAGACCGGCGTCACCACCCTCACCCTCACCGCCGACGGCAAGGTGACCGGCGAGGCCTTCACCCCGGCCACCATCGACGACAAGGGCATCCCGGAGCCGGTCACCGGCGCCACCGCCGAGGCCGCCCTCAGGCGCCGCGACGGCCTGCGCGGCTGCACCGGCCTCTCCCCGGCCCCCGGCGCGTCTGCCCCCGCCACTTCCGCTTCCACGCCTCCGGCCAAGTCGCCGGCCGCGCCCGCGAAGGCCTCGACGGCCCCCGCCGCGCCGCGCTAGGGCCCGGAGTTCGCGGAGTTCCCGAGCCGTACGGCCGCTGGACCGTCCGCGAGCTCAACTCCCCGGTGGCACCGGGCTTCTGCCGCGTCGAGCCGGTGGAGACCGGCGGCCCTGCCGATCCTCGACCTCTTCCTCCACCGCCCGGCCCTGCCCTGCCCGGCCCTGCCCGGCCCTGCCCGTCCCCGGCCGGTCCGGACGGCCGGTGCGGCCACCCAGGCCCCTGACCGGCTCCGCCTCGATCCGCGCGGGGCCGTACACCGTCAGGAAGCCTCTCGGACAGCACCGCAGGACACCGAGGCCGCCCGCCCCGCCCGGGGTCGGGCGGCTTCGTCGTGTCCGGGCGCGGTTCCGGCGCCGCATGCCCCCCGAAGGGTCCGGAGGTGCCCTGGAGCGAGTTGACGTTCGCACAGACTATCGGCGTGGACGAACAGCTGTGTTAGGTTAGGCTTGCCTAATCTTGCTGGTCGGAGGGGATGTCCTGTGCAGCAGCAGTCCGAATTTTCCGGTGCCGTCGCGATGGTCACCGGGGCCGGGCAGGGCATCGGCGCGGCCGTCGTGCGGGCGCTGGTGGCCGAAGGCGCCGTCGTCGCGGCGGTGGACCGCAATCCCGGTGGGCTCGACGCCCTGGTGGCCGAGCTGCCGGCCGTGCGTCCGTACGTGCTGGACGTCGCCGACGCCCAGGCCGTGGACGGCACGGTGGAGTTGATCGAGGGCCAACTCGGCCCGATCGGCACACTGGTCAACGTCGCGGGCATCCTGCGCACCGCCCCGGTCGTCGAACTCACCGACGAGGACTGGGCGGACACCTTCGCCGTCAACACCACCGGCGTCTTCCGCGTCAGCCGTGCCGTCGGCCGGCGGATGGCCGAACGCGGGCGCGGCGCGATCGTCACGGTCGGGTCCAACGCCGCCGGGGTGCCGCGGGCCGGGATGGCCGCCTACGCGGCGTCCAAGGCGGCGGCCACCATGTTCACCCGCTGCCTGGGGCTGGAGCTCGCCCGGTCCGGGGTGCGCTGCAACGTGGTGTCACCCGGCTCGACCGACACCGAGATGCAGCGCGCGCTGTGGGGCGAGGACGCCGAGGCGGCCGAACGCCGCGTGATCGACGGCGACTTGGGGGCCTGGCGGGTCGGCATCCCGCTCGGGCGGATCGCCGCGCCCTCCGACATCGCGGAGGCCGTGGTGTTCCTGGCCTCCGAACGGGCGCGGCACATCACCATGCACGACCTGTACGTCGACGGCGGCGCGACCCTGCGCGCCTGAGCGGTGCCGGGCGGTGCCCCGCCCTCGGGCCGCTCTTCGCGCCGCCCCCGTTCTTCCTCGTCCCCCCGTTCCTCCTCGTCCTCCCGTAGAACCGTCCCAGACTGGAGAAACCGCCGTGACCACGGTGCACCACGCCCCTGCCGGGCCGATACCCGCCGGGCCCGACGCCCCGGCGACCGCCCTCGCCGAGGGCCCGGACCACGCCGTGATCGGCGCGGCCAGCGGACTGCTCGGCCAGTACCGGGCCGGCTCCGACGAGGCGTTCTTCGCCTCGCCGACCCGTACCCTGCTCGGCTCCGGCACGCACGCCCGGGTGCCGCAGGACGGCCGGCCGCTGCCGGTGAGGGTCGCCGAGACGCTGGCCCGGGCGGGCCGGGACGGTGTCGAACTGCCCCTGGTGGTCGGCGCGGTGGCGTTCGACCGGGACAGCCGGGTCGAACTCGCCGTCCCCACTCGGGTGCGCACCGCCGGGGCGCTGCGCGACGACCCGCTGATCGCCCTGCCCGCCCCGCGGGCCGAGCGGACCGACTGGCGGATCAGCCCGGTGCCCGCACCGGAGGCGTACGGCGCCGGCGTCGCGGCGGCCGTCGAGCGGCTGCGCGGCGGGGAGTTGAGCAAGGTCGTGCTGGCCAGGACGCTGGAGCTGACCTCCGCCGAGCCGCTCGACCTGCCCGCCATCCTGCAGCGGCTGGCCCGGCGCGACCCGGGTGGCTACACCTTCGCCGTGCCGTCCGGTGGCGGCCGCACCCTGATCGGCGCCAGCCCCGAACTCCTGCTCTCCCGACGGGGTTCGGCCGTGCTGGCCAACCCGCTGGCCGGCTCGGTGCCGCGCAGCGAGGACCTCGGCGAGGACGTCCGGCGCGCCGCCGCGCTGCTGGAGTCGCCCAAGGACCTGCACGAGCACGCCGTCGTGGTGGACGCCATCCGCGAGGCGCTGGCGCCGTACTGCCGCACCCTGGAGGTGCCCGAACGGCCCACCCTGGTACGGACGGCCGCGATGTGGCACCTGGCCACCACGATCCGCGGCGAGCTGGCCGACCCGGCGCTCTCCGCCCTGGAACTGGCCTGCGCGCTGCACCCCACCCCGGCGGTCTGCGGCACGCCGACGGACGTCGCGCGCCGGGTGATCGGCGAGGTCGAGCCCTTCGACCGCGGCCTCTACACCGGCATGGTCGGCTGGCAGGACGCGACCGGCGACGGCGAGTGGGTGGTCACCATCCGCTGCGCCGAGGCGGAGGGGCGGACGCTGCGGGTGTACGCCGGTGCCGGCGTGGTCGAGCGGTCCCGGCCGGAGGCCGAACTCGCCGAGACCAGCGCCAAGTTCCGAACCTTCCTGGACGCCGCGGGGGTGGCCCGGTGACGCCGCTGGAGACCGTTCTCGCCGGGTTCACCCCGTACCCCGCGGAGTTCGCCGAGCGCTACCGGGCCGCCGGGTACTGGCGCGGCGAGACCTTCGGGCGGATGCTGCGCGAGCGCGCCGCCGCGCACGGCGGACGGACCGCCGTCGTCGACCCGGGCGGCCACTCGGTGGCGGCCGCGGAGCGGCGCTGGACGTACGCCGAACTCGACCGCCGGGCCGACCGGATGGCCGCCGGACTGCTCGCCCGGGGCATCCGGGCCGGGGACCGGGTGGTCGTCCAACTTCCCAATGCCGCCGAGTTCTTCGAGGTCGTCTTCGCGCTGTTCCGGATCGGCGCGCTGCCGGTCTTCGCGCTGCCCGCGCACCGGTACGCCGAGATCGGGTACTTCTGCTCCTTCACCGGGGCCGCCGCCTACGTGGCGCCGGCCGTCGAGGGCGGCTACGACTACCGTGAACTCGCCACCCGGGTACGGGCGGAGAACCCCGCGCTGCGACTGGTGCTGGTGGCCGGCGAGGACCCGGGCGAGCACGTCCGGCTCGCGGACGTGCCCTGTGACGGGCCCGGCCCGGAGGCCTTCGGCGGGGAGCCCGCGCCCGGGGACGTCGCCTTCCTCCAGCTCTCCGGCGGCAGCACCGGCGTGCCGAAGCTGATCCCGCGCACCCACGACGACTACATCTACTCGCTGCGCGGATCGGTCGAGCTGTGCGGGCAGGACGCGGACAGCGTGTACCTGTGCGTGCTGCCCGCCGCCCACAACTTCCCGCTCAGCTCGCCGGGTTCGCTCGGCACGCTGTACGCCGGCGGCCGGGTGGTGCTCTGCCCGCAGCCCGCCCCGGAGACGGCCTTCCCGCTGATCGAGCGCGAGGGCGTGACCATCACCGGGCTGGTGCCCCCGCTCGCCCTGCTCTGGCTGGACGCCGCCGAGCGCGGCGTCCGCGGGTACCAGAGCCTGGAGGTGCTGCTGGTCGGTGGTGCCAAGTTCAGCGAGGAGGCGGCCCGGAGGGTGCGACCGGTGCTGGGCTGCACGCTCCAGCAGGTGTTCGGGATGGCCGAGGGACTGGTCAACTACACCCGGCTGGACGACCCGGAGGAGTTGATCACCACCACCCAGGGCCGGCCGATCTCGCCGGACGACGAGGTCCGGGTGGTGGACGACCAGGACCGGGACCTGCCCGACGGCTCCACCGGCCACCTGCTCACCCGCGGCCCGTACACCATCCGCGGCTACTGGAACGCCCCCGAGCACAACGCCGCCTCCTTCACGGCGGACGGGTTCTACCGCACCGGGGACCTGGTCCGGCGCACCCCGACCGGCCACCTGGTGGTCGAGGGGCGGGCCAAGGACCAGATCAACCGGGGCGGCGAGAAGGTCGCCGCCGAGGAGATCGAGAACCACCTCCTCGCGCACCCCGCGGTGCACGACGCGGCGGTGGTGTCGATGCCCGACCCGTACCTGGGCGAGCGCACCTGCGCCTACGTGGTGCTGCGCGCCGAGCACCGCGAACAGCCGCCGAAGGGCGTCGAGTTGAAGCGGTTCGTGCGGCAGCGCGGGCTCGCCGAGTACAAGGTGCCGGACCGGGTCGAGTTCGTCGCCGCCTTCCCCGCGACCGGGATCGGGAAGGTCAGCAAGAAGGACCTGCGCGCCGCGATCGCGGCCTCGCTGACCACCCGGTGACCGCGCGCCGGACCGCCGTCCGCTGGACCGCTGACCGCTGACCGCTGGACCGCCGACCCGCCGGCCGCCGACTGCCCGCCGATCCCGCCACCACGCCATCGAGTTAAGGAACACCACCGTGGGCCTGCCCCGCATTCCCCGCTATCCCATGCCCGCCGCCGAGGAGCTGCCCGCCAACCGGGTCTCCTGGACGGTGGACCCGGCGCGCGCCGTCCTGCTGGTGCACGACCTGCAGAACCACTTCCTGGGCGCCTTCGACCCCGAGGCCGCGCCGGTGCCCGAACTCCTGGGCAACGTCGCGGCGTTGGCGGCGGCCGCGCGCGCCGCGGGCGTGCCCGTGGTGTACTCGGCGCAGCTCGGCGGGCAGAGCCCGGCCGAGCGCGGACTGCAGCAGGACTTCTGGGGCCCGGGCATCCCGGACGACCCGCGGGCCACCGCGATCGCCGAGGCCGTCGCCCCGGCGCCGGGTGACACCGTGCTCACCAAGTGGAAGTACAGCGCCTTCGTGCGCACCGGGTTGGAGCAGCTGCTGCGCGAGCAGGGGCGGGACCAGCTGGTGATCACCGGCGTGTACGCGCACATCGGGGTGCAGGCCACCGCCTGCGACGCCTGGATGCAGGACGTCCAGGCCTTCGTGGTGGCCGACGCGGTCGCCGACTTCGGCCCTGCCGAGCACCACGGCGCGCTGGCCTGGGTGGCCGGGCGCTGCGGCATGGTCGGCACGGCGGAGACCGTGCTCGGGGCGCTGGGTGCGGCCGCGCGGCCGGCCGCCTCGGGCGTCGCGGCCGCCTCGGATGTCGCGAGCGGCACGGGCGTCGCAGATGTCGTGGATGTCGTGGATGTCGCGGATGTCGCGGACGCCGCGGGCGTTTCGGAGAACGTGGAACTCGAAGGGGTGGGCGGCAAGTGACGGGCGTGGGCTTCACGGTGGAGCGGATCCGGGCCGAGGTCGCCGACCTGCTCGGCGAGGACCCGGCGGAGATCCCGCTGGACGAGAACCTGGTCGACTGGGGCCTGGACTCCATCCGGCTGATGACCCTCGCCGCGCGCTGGCAGGAGGCGGGCGCCGAGGTGGCGTTCGTCCAGCTCGCGGAGCGCCCGGCGATCGAGGCCTGGGCCGAGCTGCTGGGCGCGGCGTGATGGCGGCGGGGGTGGGCGAGGCGGTCCGGGAGGCGTTCCGGGGCGTGGAACCGCCCGCGGTGTCCTCGGTGCTTTCCGTCCCGGAGCTGCCTTCGCCGCCCCGTCGTGCGGTGCGGTACCCGGCGACCACCGTGGTGGGGCCGGTCGAGGCGCAGGCGGCGCGGACGCCGGACGCGCCGGCGCTGGTGCTCGCGGACGGGGAGACCGTCGACTACCGGGAGTTGAACGCCTCGGCCAACCGACTGGCGCGCGCCCTGGCCGCCCGTGGCGCCCGCCCGGGCGCGGTGGTCGGTTTGGCGGGACTCCGGCGTCCGGCGGAACTGTTGACGGCGCTGCTGGCGGTGGTGAAGTCCGGCGCGGCGTACCTGCCGCTGGATCCGGCGGACACGCCCGGCCGGCGGGAGCGGCTGCTCGCGGAGAACGCCCCGGTCTGCGTGCTGGGGGAGGGGGTGCCGGGGGCGCTGGCCGGGCTGGAGGCGGACGGTGAACTGCCCACCGACCCGCCCCGGGCGCTCACCCCGCAGCACCTGCTCTGCGTCGGGTACGGCCCGGGCGGGCGCCCGACCGCCGTCCGGCTCACCCACGGGGAGGCGGACCGCCGGGTGCGCGAGCTCCAGGCGGCCCACCCGCTCGGGCCGGGCGACCGGGTGCTGCACCTGGGTCTGCCCCTCTGGGAGTACCTGTGGCCGTTGCGGACGGGCGCCGCGGTGGTGCTCGCCGACCCGTGGCAGGAGGGCGAGCTCGGAACGCTGGTACGGGAGTCGGGCGTGACGGCGGTGCGGGTGGCGCCAGGGGTGCTGCTCGGCGGCTGACAGAGTTCAGCGAACAGATTTCATCATCTGTCTTCTGAACTCTGTTCGCTGAATCCTGTCCGCTGACTTCTGTTCGCTGTTCCCTGTCGCTGTCCCCCGTCGGTCGGCGCTCCCTGTCGGTCAGCGCACCCCGGGGCTCAGCACGCCCCGGCGGTCGCGGCACCGGCCGTCGCTGCACCGGTCGCCAGGTCCGCCGCCGTCCATGCCATCGCCACCGCGCCGTCCAGCACCGCCCGCTCCGCCTCCGCGCCCAGCGCCGCCTCGGCGAACGCCGCCTCGTGCGGGGCGCAGGCGCCGCCCGTGATGTCCAGCACCGGATGGATCGACGGCACCGCGTGCGACACGTTCCCCATGTCCGTACAGGCGAAGGGCCCGCTCTCGATCGGCTCCGGCCGGCCGATGGCCGTGGCGTTGGCCCGCCACAGTGCCAGCAGCCGGGGGTCGGAGCGCATGTCCAGGTAGTCCGGCTCGGGCCTGGTCAGCTCCACCTCGCAGCCGGTGGCGAGCGCCCCGGCGCGGAAGCAGTCCTCGACCCGGGAGCGCAGTTCGGCGAGGTCCTCGGCCGCCGAGGCCCGGATCTCGTACTCGGCGCTCGCGGCGTCCGGGATCAGGTTCGGCGCCGTCCCGGCCGCCGTGGTGATGCCGTGCACCCGCCACTGCGGCGGGAGTTGCTGGCGCAGCAGGCCGATCGCGACCTGGGCGACGGTGAGCGCGTCGGCGGCGTTGCGCCCCCGGTGCGGGTCGAGGCTGGGGTGGGCGGCGCGCCCGGTGTAGCGGACGGACAGCGTGCCGAGCGCGAAGGAGCGGAAGTCGGCGACCTCGACGGGGCAGGGGTGGACCATCATCGCGGCGTCCACCCCGTCGAAGGCCCCGGCCTCCAGCAACAGCGCCTTGCCCGCCCCCCGTTCCTCGGCCGGCGCGCCGATCACCCGTACGGTGAGCCCGAGCCGGTCCGCGAACGGGGCGAGCCCGAGCGCCGCGCCGATCCCGGCGGCGGCGATCAGGTTGTGCCCGCAGGCGTGGCCGAGCCCGGGCAGCGCGTCGTACTCGCAGACCAGCGCGACGGTGACCGGTCCGCTGCCGAGGCGCGCGTCGAAGGCGGTGGCCAGGCCGTGGGCGGGCGCGGTCACCGAGTAGCCGTGTTGGCGCAGCAGTTCGGCGCACCAGGCGGCCGCGCGGTGCTCCTCGAAGGCGGTCTCCGGGTGGGCGTGAATGCGGCGGCTGAGCGCGAGGAGCTCGGCCCGGTGTGCGTGGACGCGGTCGCGCACGGCCTGCTTGGTCTCGGCGGGAGGCGTGGTGGCACGCGAGGCGGGAAGCGTGGTGGGAGGAACGATCGCGGGCGGAGCGGTCGGGGGCTCGGTCTGGGGCATTGGGCGGCGTCTCCGGATTGTCAGGGGCCCGGCCGTAAGGGGCCGTTGACCAGATCATATGAAGTTAGATTAGGCTAACCTAAGTAAGGCGTTCCGGATCCCCGAGGAGCTCTCCACCCCATGCCTGCCGTCGAAACCCAGATCGCCGACAGCCAGACCGCCGACATCCCCCTGCTCGCCGCCCAGGCCGCCATCTGGTACGCCCAGGCCCTCGACCCCGCGAGCCCGGTCTACAACACCGGCGACGCCGTCGAGATCACCGGCCCGCTCGACGAGGACCGGTTCGAGCAGGCGCTGCGGCAGGCGGTGGACGAGGCGCAGGCGCTGAACGCCGTCGTCGTCACCGGCCCGGACGGCACGCCCCGTCAGCGGCTGCTCCCCGGCCGGCACTGGCCGCTGCACCGCCTCGACCTGCGCGCCGCCGCCGACCCGGCCGCCGAGGCCGAGGTCTGGATGCGCGCCGACCTCGCCCGCCCGGCCGACCTCGCCGAGGGCCCGCTGTTCACCCACGCGCTCATCCGGCTCACCGAGGACCGCCGGGTCTGGTACCGCCGTATCCACCACCTCGCCGTCGACGCCTACGCGTTGACCCTCCTCGGCGAGCGGGTCGCCGCCCTCTACACCGCCCGCACCACCGGGGCCGAACCGGCCCCGAGCCCCTTCGCCGGACTCGCCGAGGCCGCCGCCGAGGAGGCTGCCTACCGGGAGAGCGCGGAGTACGAGGCCGACCGCGCCCACTGGTCCGCCCGGATGGCCGACGCCGACACCCCGGCGACCCTCCCGGGCACCGCCGAGCCCACCACCGGCGACCAGGGAGGCGGCATCGACAACAGCGACAACGGCGCCACCGGCACCCCCGGCGACAACGGCACCCCCGGCGCTCCCGGCACCCCCGGCGCCACCAACGCCGCCTCCGGCGCGTCGATCCGCCTCACCGCCGACCTGCCCGCCGGCACCCGCGACCGCCTGGAGCGCGCCGCCGGAGCCGTCCGCGCCACCTGGGCCGAGCTGCTCCTCGCCGCCGCGGCCGGCTACCTGCACCGCCTGGCCGGCACCCGGGACGTCGTCCTCGGCCTGCCGCTCGCCAACCGCCGCGGACCGGCCGCCCTGCGCACCCCCGTCGCCGCCGCCAACGTGCTCCCGCTGCGCTTCGCCGTCCGTCCCGCCGACAGCGCGGAGGCCCTGCTGCGCGCCGTGGTCCGCGAGCTGCGCGCCGTCCGCCGCCACCAGCGCTACCCGCTGGAGGACCTGCGCCGCGACCTCGCCCGCACCGGCGACCGCCGCGCCCTGTTCGGCCCGATGGTCAACATCAAGGCCTTCGAGAGCGACCTCGACCTGGCCGGCCTGCCCGGCACCGTCCGCAACCTCGCCGCCGGCCCGGTCGACGACCTCGCCCTGAACGTCTCACCCGGGCCGGACGGTGCGCTGCGCCTGGTCATCGACGCCGACCCGGCCCGCTACGGCGCCGCCGCGCTGGCCGCCCACCGCGACGGGCTGCTGCGCTACCTCGACGCCCTCGCCGACCAGTTGCTCACCGACCCGCAGGCGCCGATCGCCCGGATCGACCTGCTCGACCCCGAGGGCCTGCGCCGCGCCACCGAAGGCCGTACCGAGCCCGCGGTCGAGCGGACCGTTCCCGAGCTGTTCGCCGCCCGGGCCGCCCGCACCCCGGACGCCGTCGCCGTCCGCTCCGGCACGGCCGCACTGACCTACCGGCAGCTCGACACCGCCGCCAACCGGCTCGCCCAACGGCTGACCGCCCTCGGCGTCCGGGCCGGCGCGCCGGTCGCCATCGCCCTGCCGCGCGGCACCGACACCCTGGTCGCGATGCTCGCCGTGCTCAAGGCGGGCGGCGCCTGCGTCTCCCTCGACCTCGCCCATCCCGCGCAGCGCCTCGCCGCCGTGCTGGCCGACGCCCGCCCGGTCTGCGCGATCGGCACCGCCGACTCCCTCGCCGGGCTCGACCTGCCCGCCGGCCTGCCGACCGTCCGGCCGGACGAGGCCCGGGGCGGGGGCGAGCCCCAGGCCGCCCCGCCCGCCCCGCAACCGGGCCAGCCCGCCTACGTGTTGCACACCTCGGGCTCCACCGGTCGCCCCAAGGGCGTGGTGGTCACCCACGCCTCGCTGGCCAACCTGTACGCGGGCCTCGGCGAGGACCACATCGCCCCCGCGGTGCGCCGCACCGGCCGGGACCGGCTGCGGGTCGCCCACAGCGCCTCCTTCGCCTTCGACGCCTCCTGGGACCCGGTGCTCTGGATGGTCCACGGCCACGAGCTCCACCTGCTGGACGACGCGACCTACCGCGACCCGGCCGCGCTCGCCGCCCACCTCGACCGCGAGCGCATCGACTACCTCGACCTCACCCCCTCCTACCTCGAAGTCCTGCTCGCCGAAGGCGTCCTGGACGAGGGCCGGCACCGCCCGTCCGTCCTCGTGGTCGGCGGCGAGGCCACCCCGCCCGCCCTCTGGCAGCGCCTGACCGCCGTCCCCGGCCTGCACCCGGTCGACCTCTACGGCCCGACCGAGACCACCGTCGACGCCTACGCCTGGACCCCGGGCCCGGACGGCGCCCCGCGCGGCCGGGTGGTGCGCGGCTCCCGCGCCTACGTCCTGGACGGCTCGCTGCGCCCCGCGCCCGACGGCGTCACCGGCGAGCTGTACGTGGCCGGCGCCTGCCTGGCCCGCGGCTACCTCGGCCGCCCCGACCTCACCGCCGAGCGCTTCCTCGCCGACCCGTTCGGCCCGCCCGGTGCCCGGATGTACCGCACCGGCGACCTCGCCCGGCGCCGCCCCGACGGAACCCTGGAGTTCCTCGGCCGAGCCGACGACCAGGTGAAGATCCGCGGCTTCCGGATCGAGCCCGGGGAGATCGCCGCCGTCCTCGCCGAACTGCCCGGCGTTGCTCAGGCCGTGGTGATCGCCCGCCCCGGCCCGCAGGGCAAGCGGCTGCTCGGCTACGCCGTCCCGGAGAGCGGCAGCACGCCCGACCCGGACGGGCTGCGCGCCGCGCTGGCCGCCCGGCTGCCCGCGCACATGGTCCCGGCGGCCGTCCTGCTGCTGGACGAACTGCCGCGCACCGCCCACGACAAGCTCGACCACCGCGCCCTGCCCGAGCCGGCCGCCGCCGCGACCGAAGGCGCCGCTGCGGCCACGCCCCGGGAGGAGCTGGTCTGCGGCCTTTTCGCCGAGGTCCTCGGCCTGCCGCGGGCACCCGGCCGGGACGCCTCCTTCTTCGACCTCGGCGGCCACTCGCTGCTCGCCGGCCGCCTGGCCACCCGGCTGCGCGACACCTTCGCCGTGCCGGTCGGCTTCGCCGACGTGTTCCGGCAGCCGACCCCGGCCGGCCTCGCCGCGCTGCTCGGTGAGGCTCCCGTCGCGGGCGCGGGCGCGGGCATGGAGGACGAGCGCCGTCCCGTCCCGGTGCCGCGTGCCGAACGGATGCCGCTCTCGCCCGCCCAGCGCGGCCTCTGGTTCCTGCACCGCCTCGAAGGCCCCAGCCCCACCTACAACATCCCGCTGGCGCTCACCCTCACCGGTCCGCTCGACCGGCACGCGCTCACCTTCGCCCTCGGTGACCTCGTCGCCCGCCACGAAGTCCTGCGCACCGTCTACGGGGAGGAGTCGGACGGCACGCCGTACCAGCGCATCCTGCCCCCGTCGCCCATCGAACTGCACGACGGGGACGCCGAGTTGGCGGAGGCCGTCCGGTACGCCTTCGACCTGGCCGCCGAACCGCCGCTGCGCGCCACGCTGTTCGCCGAAGGCCCCGAGCGGCACACCCTGCTCCTGCTGCTCCACCACATCGCGAGCGACGGCGCCTCCACCACCCCGCTGCTGCGGGACCTGGCCGCCGCCTACACCGCTCGGACCGCCGGACAGGAACCCGAACTGCCGGATCTCGCCCTTCAGTTCGCCGACCACGCGGCCTGGCAACGGGAGCGGCTCGGCACCGCCGACGCCCCCAGCCCGCTCGCCGCCCGGCTGACCGAGCACTGGCGTACCGCACTCGCCGGACTGCCCGACCAGCTGGAACTGCCCCTCGACCGCCCCCGCCCGGCCGTCGCCGGCCACCGGGGCGCCACCGTGCCCTTCGCGCTCGGCGCCGAGGCGCACGCCGCCCTGGCCGGGCTCGCCCGGGCTGCCGACAGCACCGTCTTCATGGCCGTCCAGGCCGGGCTCGCCGCGCTGCTCACCCGGCACGGCGCCGGCACCGACATCCCGGTCGGCACCCCGGTGGCCGGCCGCGAGGACGAGGAGACCGCCGCGCTGGTCGGCTACTTCGTCAACTCGGTGGTGCTGCGCACCGACACCTCCGGCGACCCGACCTTCCGCGACCTGCTGGCCCGCGTCCGGCGCACCGTGCTCGCCGCGCACGAGCACGGTGAACTGCCCTTCGACCGCCTGGTCGAGGAGCTCAATCCGGCCCGCTCGCTCGCCCGCCACCCGCTCTTCCAGGTCATGCTCGCCTGGCAGAGCCGACCGGACGAGCCGATCGCCCTGGGCGGCGGCCTCACCGCCGAGATCGCCGCGATCCCCAGCGGCACCGCCAAGTTCGACCTCACCCTCAACGCCGGTGAACTGCCCGGCGGCGGCATCGGCGGCTTCCTGGAGTACCGCACCGACCTCTTCGACGCCGCGACGGTGGCTGCTCTCGGGGAGCGCCTGACCAGGTTGCTGACCGCCGCCGCGAGTGCTCCGGACACCCCGATCGGCCGACTGCCGCTGATCAGCGAGGAGGAGCGGCAGCGCGCCCTGGTGGAGTGGAACGGCGCCCCCGCCGGCTCCGGTCCGAGTGCGCCCGCCGGCTCCGCCCCGAGCGCCACCCTGCCCGAGCTGTTCGAGGCGGCCGCCGCCGCGAACCCGCGCTCCGTTGCCGTCAGTTACCGCGACGAGCAGCTCGACTACACCGAACTCGCCGCCCGTGCCGACCGGTTGGCCCGGCTGCTGGCCGCCGAGGGCATCGGCCCCGGCACCATCGTCGCGCTCGCCCTGCCGCGCTCGCTCGAACTGGTCGTCGCCCTGCTGGCGGCGGCCAAGTCCGGCGCCGCGTACCTGCCGCTCGACCCCGACTACCCGGCCGACCGCCTCGCCTACATGCTGGCCGACGCGGCGCCCGCCGCCCTGCTCACCGACCGCGTCACCGCACCCCGGCTGCCCGCCCACGAGGTGCGGCAACTGCTCGTCGACGGACCCGAGTCCGCCGCCTTCCCCGCCACCCCGCTGGCCCAGCACGAGCGCACCCGCCCGCTGCGGGCCGACGACACCGCGTACGTCATCTACACGTCCGGCTCCACCGGTCGCCCCAAGGGCGTGCCGGTCACCCACCACAACGTGGTCCGGTTGTTCGGCGCCACCGACCACTGGTTCGGCTTCGGCGCCGAGGACGTCTGGACGCTGTTCCACTCCTACGCCTTCGACTTCTCGGTCTGGGAGCTGTGGGGCGCCCTGCTGCACGGCGGCCGGCTGGTCGTCGTCCCGCACCTGGTCAGCCGTGACCCGGCGGCCTTCCTGGAGCTGCTCGCCCGCGAGCGGGTCACCGTGCTCAACCAGACGCCGTCCGCCTTCTACCAGCTCAGCGCCGCCGACCGGGACCGCCCCGGCAACGAACTCGCCCTGCGCTACGTGGTGTTCGGCGGCGAGGCGCTCGAACTCGCCCGGCTGGACGACTGGTACGACCGGCACGCCGAGGACGCGCCCACCCTGGTCAACATGTACGGCATCACCGAGACCACCGTGCACGTCTCCTACATCGCCCTCGACCGGGCGAGCGCCGCCGCCGGGAGCAGCAGCACCATCGGCGTCAACATCCCCGACCTTCGGGTCTACGTCCTCGACCAGCACCTCCAGCCCGTCCCGCCCGGCGTCACGGGCGAGATGTACGTGGCCGGGGCGGGCCTGGCCCGCGGCTACCTCGGCCGCCCCGAGCTGACCGCCACCCGCTTCGTCGCCGACCCGTACGCCGGACTGTTCGGCGAGCGCGGCACCCGGATGTACCGCTCCGGGGACCTCGCCCGGCGCCGCACCGACGGCGTGCTGGAGTACTTCGGCCGCGCCGACCAGCAGGTCAAGCTGCGCGGCTTCCGGATCGAGCTCGGCGAGATCGAGGCCGTGCTGGCCGCCCACCCGGCCGTCGCCGACGCCGCGGTGGTGGTCCGGGAGGACGTGCCGGGGGACAAGCGGCTGGTCGGCTACGCGGTGGGCACCGCCGAACCGGAGGAGCTGCGCGCCCACGCCGCCGCCGGACTGCCCGTCCACATGGTCCCCTCCGCCGTGGTGCTGCTCGACCGCCTCCCGCTCACCGCCAACGGCAAGCTCGACCGCCGCGCCCTGCCCGCCCCCGAGGCCCCCGCCACGGGCGCCGGCCGCCCGCCGCGCACCCCGCGCGAGCAGCAGCTGTGCGAACTGTTCGCCGAGGTGCTGGGCGTGGCCGCGGTCGGCGTCGAGGACGACTTCTTCGCGCTCGGCGGGCACTCGCTGCTGGTCGTGCGCCTCGCCGGGCGGATCCGCGAGGTGCTCGGCCTGGAGGTCGGCATCGGCGCGCTGTTCCAGGCGTCCACCGTGGCCGCCCTGGACGCCGCCCTCGCGGCGGGCGCGCCGGACACCGACGCCCTGGACGTGCTGCTCCCGCTGCGGCCGGTCGCCCCCGGCCGTCAGCGCCCGCTGTTCGCGGTCCACCCGGCCGGTGGCCTCAGCTGGTGCTACACCGGCCTGATCCGCAACCTGCCCGGCGAGGTGCCGATCTACGGCCTCCAGGCCCAGGGCGTCGGCGCCGCCACCGCCGGCCTCCCCTTGCCGGGATCGCTGGAGGAACTGGCCGCGCACTACGCCGACCGGCTGCGCGAGGTCCAGCCCGAGGGCCCGTACCGGCTGCTCGGCTGGTCCACCGGCGGGATCATCGCGCACGCGGTGGCTGTCCGGCTCCAGGAGCTGGGCCAGGAGGTCGAGCTGCTCGCCGTCCTGGACGCCTACCCGGCCGAGGGCTTCCGCGAGCTGCCCGTCCCCGACCGGGCCGAGGCGCTGGAGGCGCTGCTCACCATGGGCGGCTTCGGGCCGGCCGACCTGGCCGGCCGGCCGCTCGAACTCGCCGCCGTCACCGAGCTGTTGCGCCGCGAGGGCAGCCCGCTCGCCGGACTCGACGACGCCACCGTGGCCGCGCTGAACGAGATCTACCTCAACACCAACCACCTGGTCCGGGGCTACGACCACCGCCGCTTCGAGGGCGACGTGCTGTTCTTCCGCGCCACCGTCGACACCATCGACGACACCCTGGTGCCCGAACTCTGGGAGCCGTACGTCTCCGGCCGGATCGCCAACACCGACGTGGCCTGCTCCCACAAGGACATGACCCTGCCCGCCCCGATCGCGCACATCGCGAGCGTGATCGCCGACCACCTCGCCGACCTCCCGAAGGCGACCGACGATGGAGAAGACCACCGATGAGTGACGCCCCCGCCAACCCCTTCGACGCCGACGGCGAGTTCCTCGCGCTCGTCAACGCCGAGGGACAGCACTCCCTGTGGCCCGTCTTCGCCGCCGTCCCGGCCGGCTGGAGCGTCGCCCACGGCCCGTGCGAGCGAGCGGCCGCCCTGGAGTGGATCAGCGCGCACTGGACCACCCTGTGACCCCTCCGGCAGTCGAGACCCCGGCGCGCCCCCTGCTCGCGGGGCGCGCCGCGGTGGTGGTCGTCTACACGGCCGCGATGTGCATGAACGGCCTGGACTCGACCATCGTCAATCCGGCGCTGTTCAGCATCGCCGAGGACTTCGGCCGGCCCGTCTCGGCGGCCAACGCGGTGGAGACGGCCTTCCTGGTCGGCCTCGCCCTCGGCCTGCCGGTGGCCGGCTGGCTCGGTGACCGGTACGGCGTCAAGCGGGTCTTCCTCGGCTCGCTCGCCGCCTTCACCCTCGCCTCCGCGCTCTGCGCGGCGGCACCCGGCCTGGGCGCGCTGTCCGCCGCCCGGGCCGTCCAGGGGGTGGCCGGCGGGCTGCTCACGCCGGTCGGGATGACCCTGCTGTTCCGGGCCTTCGCCCCGCACGAGCGGGCCGGCCTCGGTCGCGTCCTGATCGTCCCGACCGCGCTGATGCCCGCCCTCGGGCCGCCGCTCGGCGGCTTCCTCACCGAACACCTCTCCTGGCACTGGCTGTTCCTGGTCAACGTGCCGATCGGGGCCGCGGCCGTGGTCATCGGGCTGGTCGGCCTGCGCGGCTCCGAGGAGCCCCCGGCCGGCCGCTTCGACACCACCGGCTTCCTGCTCGCCACCCCCGGCCTCGGCCTGCTCACCTACGCCCTCGGCTTCGGCCCGGCGCACGGCTGGACCTCCCCGGGCGTGGCCCTCGGCGGACTGCTCGGCCTGGCCCTGCTGGGCGCCGCCGTACGGCACCAACTGCGCGCCGCCGAACCGCTGGTGGACCTGCGGTTGCTGGCCGACCGGACCTTCGGCGCGGCGAGCTGGCTCGCCCTGCTGACCTCGGCCGGGCTGATGGGCGCGCTGTTCGTGCTGCCGCTGCTCTACCAGGCGGCGCGCGGCGCCACCGCCCTGGACGCCGGGCTGAGCGTCTTCCCGGAGGCGATCGGCCTGATGGCGGCCTCCCAGGTGGTCGACCGCCTGCTGCCCCGCCTCGGCCCGCGGCGGCTCGCCCTGCCCGCGCTGCTGCTGGCGGCGGCTGTCCTGGCCGCCCTGGGCTTCGCGGAGAACCCTTGGGCGGTACGGGTGCTGATGTTCGCGGTCGGCCTGATCCTGGGCACCGCCGTCCTCGCCGTCCAGATCGCCGGCTTCGCCGACGTCCCGGGCCCTGCGATGGGCCGCGCGATGGGCCTGTTCACCATCCTGCGCACCCTCGGCGGCGCCCTCGGCATCGCCGCCACCGCGGCGCTGATCGGCGCCCTCGGCGACTCCACGGGCGCCGGCCCCTACCGGCTCGCCCTCCTGCTCACGGCGGCCCTGGTCGCCGCCGGCGCCCTCCTGGCCGCCCGCCTCCCCGCCGACGCCCCGGGCTCGCCCCCAGAGGACTGAGCACCCACTAGGCAGCGACCCAGCCGGAACCCCGGCCGGGTCGCTGTGCGTGTCGCCTGGTCCACTGGGCCGGAGACCATGCCCCGGCTACCTTCCGGGGCCCTTGTCCCGGGCGAAGCTCACGAAGTCGGCCCAGGCTTCCGCCGTGAAGGTGAGTTGGGGGCCGGTCTTGTCCTTGGAGTCCCGGACGCGGACGGTGCCTGTGGTGAGGGCGACCTCCACGCAGGCGCCGCCCTCGGTGTTGCTGTGGCTGGACTTGAACCAGGCCGGTTCGGTGCTCATTGGTCGTTCGCGAGCGTGCCGATGAAGTCGGCCCAGGCTGCTGCCGTGAAGGTGAGTTGGGGGCCGGTCTTGTCCTTGGAATCCCGGACGCGGATGGTGCCCGGGGTATGGGCGACCTCCACGCAGTTGCCGCCTTCGGTGCCGCTGTGGCTGGACTTGAACCAGGCCGGTTCGGTGCTCATAGTTCCTCCGCGAGCTTGCCGATGAACTCCGCCGAGGCCTCGGGGCTGAGGGCCTTCCTGAGGATCATTTCATGTCGTTGGCAGAGCTGGTTGACCTTGTCCGGCTCCGAGGACAGCCGACCCAGCGTTTGGCCTTCCTCATATGCGAGACGGTCATGTTCCGGTGTCTCGAGAAGGACGAATGGGCCGTTGAGGCCCGGATGGGCACCTGTGTCCGGGACCACCTGAATCGAGATGTGGCGCGGCTCGCCACTGGCGAGCAGGTGAAGAAGCTGATGGCGCTGTCCCTCGGCGCTCCCGAGCCGGTGCCGTAGGACGTGCTCTTCGATCAGGAAGTTGAACGACTTCGTCTGGGTTTTCAGCAGTTCCTGTCGCTGAAGTCGAGCAGCGACTCGTTCCTCGACTGTCTCGTCGTCCATAGGTGGCCAGTGCGCGTGTAGGAGCGATCGAACGGTTTCCTCGGTCTGGAGCAGCCCAGGGATGAGCTGATTCTCGTATGAGCTGTGGACAATGGCGACGGCCTCGTACCGCATGAAGTCCTCAGCGAAGTGGGGATACTTCTCAGGTTGCAGGAACTGCGCCCCGGCCGCCAGGATCCCCTTCGCGTCGCACATGTCGTCCGCCACCTGCAGCAGGTGCATCGACGGCTTCCGTCGCCCCGCCTCCATCGACCGTAGGCTCTCGATGCCGTACCCCGCCTCGGTGGCCAGGTCCTCACGGCTGATGCCGGCCCGGGTCCGCCAGAGTTTGATCTGGTTGCCGCAGTACCGCCACGACATCGGCGGCGGCGTGGCGGGCGAGGACGCGTTCATGGGGGACCTCCAGACCGATCGGTACGAAGTTCGACGCTAGACACCCGATGGCCCGGAGGTATGCGAATCAGCCCGAAACCATCCCCCCGGGTGACCCCAGCAGGTGCGCCAGCCCGTCCGCCAGGCCGCCGCGCCAGCAGGCGTAGTCGTGGCCGCCGTTGAACTCGCGGTAGGCGAGGTCGTAGCCGCGGGCGGTGAGCACGTCGCGCAGGTGGCGGTTCTGGGCGAGGAGCATCCACTCCTGCAGACCGACCTCGATCCAGAACCGGGCCGGGCGGCGCTCCTCGGCGGCGAAGCGGCGGGTCAGCCATTCGCTGCCGGCGTCGAACTCGGTCTCGTCCGGCCACCAGAAGGAGCCGGACTGGGAGAGCGCGTTGCCGAATCGGTCCGGCCGGTGGTAGGCGGCGTACGCGGCGGTCAGTCCGCCCGCGCTCTGGCCCGCGATCACGCTGGCGGCGGGATCGGCCGTCGCGCCGAACTCCGTTGCCGCCCACGGCAGCAGACGGTCGGCGAGGAGGTCGACGAAGGCCGGGTTGCAGCTCAGGTCGTCCGGCCGCTTCGGCCCCATGGTGTGCACCAGCAGGGCGACGGTCGGCGGGATCGCGCCGTCCGCCGTGAGGTTGTCGAGGGTGTCGCCGACGGACAGCACCTCGCCCCACATCTCGCCGTCCAGCAGTACCACGACCGGGTACGGCCCGCCGTCCGGGCGGTGCCCGGCCGGAAGGTGGACGTCCACCCGCCGCCCGGCCGCCGTGCGGGCGAGCGGCCGCCCGCGCGGCACCCCGTCGCGCCGCGCCACGTAAGGCTGCGCGGGTGCGTCGGGCAGGCTGAGCACCGAGGCGGGGTGGCGGCCGTCGCGGGCCGGCAGCCGGGGCTCGGTGTCGTGCGGGTCGGGGCGGGCGTGGTCGAGGACCCGCAGCCAGTCGGGGCGGGTGGTGCCGGGGGCCTCGCCCCGGAACGGGTACAGCTGGTAGGAAGCGCGGTGGTCGGCACGCAGCCGGTAGGTGATCGCCCACGTCCCGTCCTCCCGGCGGGACATCAGATGCGGTGTCAGGTCTCCGGCGTGGCGGTCCTTGTCGGTGACGGTGTGCAGCAGCGCGAGCACGCCGTCGCAGTCGGCGTCCCGGTGGGTGAAGGTGACCAGGCGGTAGGCGGGGTCGTCGGGGTCGGGGGCGATGAACGGGGTTTCCACAGCAGTGACTCCAAGAAGGCTTAGGCGGGGCTGCCCTTGCGGCCGAGCAGCACCCAGAGCAGGAAGGGACCGCCGAGGACGGTGGTGACGATGCCGACGGGGATCTCCACCCCGGCGAACAGCACCCGTCCCAGGGTGTCCGCGAGCACGACGAGCAGGGCCCCGGTCAGTGCCGAGCCGAGCACCGGCACCCGCGCGGGCCCGGCCAGCCGACCGGCGATCACCGGTGCGGCCAGCGCCACGAAGCCGACCGGCCCGCAGACGCCGACCGCCAGCCCGGCCAGTGCGACGGCCAGCAGCAGGCAGGCCAGCCGGACCCGGCCCGGGTCGACGCCGAGCGCGGAGGCGACGCTGTCGTCGAAGCGCAGCACGGCCAGCCGCCGGGCCACCACGAGGGCGAGCGGCACCAGTACGGCCAGCCCGATCAGCACGGGCGTGGCCACGGCGAGGTCCCGCCCGTTGAGGCTTCCGTTGGTCCAGATGTACAGCGAACTGGCCGAGTTGAGCGAGCGCCGGGCCATCGCGACCTGGATGACGGCCGAGGCGAGCGCCGACATGGCGAGCCCGACCACCAGCACCCGGTAGCCGCGCGCGCCGAGCCCGCCGGAGGCCAGGGTGACGACCAGGACGGCGACCAGCGCGCCGAGCGGTCCGGCCCACCAGGCGCCGAAGGTGCCCGCGGTGCTGGCGGAGATCAGCACGGCGGCCGTCGCGCCGTCGTTGACGCCGAGGAGTTCGGGGGTGGCCAGGCGGTTGCGGGCGAGGGTCTGGGTCAGGCAGCCGGCCAGGCCGAGGGCGGCGCCGGCGGCGAGCCCGGCGACGATCCGGCCGAGCCGGAACTTCTGCACCAGCAGCACGTCCAGCCGGTCCCCGTAGCCGAACACGGCCTGGAAGGTGCGGGCGAGGCCGAGTTCGCTCTGCCCGGCGTGCGCCGAGACGACCACGGCGGCCAGCAGCGCGGCGGCCAGGCCGAGCGAGGCCAGCAGGGCCCGGTGCGGCAGCAGCAGCGACCACGCGCCGTAGCGCAGCGTCAAGTCGGGTTTCGAGGGCGCCGGTTCACCCCGGCGCGGGGGAGGAGCGGACGCGGGCGGGTCGGCCATGGCCAGGGCGGCGGAGCGCCGGGAGCGGACGATCGCGATCAGGGCCGGGGCTCCGATCAGCGCGACGATCACCGACACCGGCGCCTCGAAGGGCCGGGCCACCACCCGGGCGAGCACGTCCGAGCCGGTCAGCACGGCGGCGCCGAACAGCGCGGCGAGCAGGGTGAGTCGGCCGACCCGGGGGCCGGCGAGGGTGCGGGCGAGGAAGCCGGAGAGCAGTCCGAGGAAGGCGACCGGCCCGGCCAGCGCGACCGCGGAGGCGGTCAGCAGGGTGACGGCGACGGCGACGGCGGCCCGGGTGGCCCCGGGGCGGTGGCCGAGGCCGCGGGCGAGGTCGTCGCCGAGGGCGAGCGCGGTGAGCGGCCGGGTGGTGAGCGCGGCGAGCAGGAATCCGGCGCCGAGCACCGGGGCGAGCTGGCGCAGCGTCGTCCAGCCCTCCACCCCGGCCAGCGAGCCGAGCACCCAGACCCGGTACCGCTCGTACGCCTCGGGGGAGTTGACGATCAGCACGTCGGTGAGGCCGCGGAAGATCGCCGCGACGGCGGAGCCGGCGAGCACCAGTCGCATCGGTGAGCCGCCGCCCCGGGTGCTGGCGACCAGCAGCACCACGGTGCTGGCGAGCACCGCCCCGCCGAAGGCGAAGGCGAGGTAGCCGAAGGAGGTCTGCACGCCGAGCACGGCGATGCCGAGCACGACGCCCAGCGAGGCGCCGGCGTTGACGCCGAGCAGGCCGGTCTCGGCCAGCGGGTTGCGGGTGACGGACTGCAGTTGCGCGCCGGCGACGCCGAGCGCGGCTCCGACCAGCAGGGCGGTGAGGGTGCGCGGCAGCCGCAGGTCGCCGACGACGAGGGCGAGTCGGCCGTCGGCGCGGGCGCCGTCTCGGTTCAGCAGATAGTCCAGCACCCGGCCGGGGCCGACCTCGCCGGCGCCCACCGACAGCGACAGCGCGGCCAGGGCGAACAGGAGCACCACCGCCGCCGTGACGGCCGGCCAGGTGGGGCGGGTGCCCTCGGGCCGCCGGCTGCGCCCGCCCGGTGGCGGCGAGTCCGGCGCGGTGGCGGGGGGCGCCGGGTGGACGCCGGCTTGCGACAATGTCATAAGGTAAGGCTAACCTAATGACCGAGCCCGTCCCGAGGGGCACCCGTGGGGCACCCCGCCCCGCCGAACTGCCCGGATGCCGCTCAACTCCCGTACCACCGTTGCCCGGAGGCACTCATGCCGTTCGCCCGTCGCCCGCTCAGCCCCGTCCGCCGCCGTGCGGCCCAGGCGCTGGCCGTCACCGGGGCGGCCGCGCTCCTGCTCACCGGCTGCGGTTCCTCCGGCTCCTCGTCCTCGGGTTCGTCCGCGGCCGCCTCCCCGGCGGCGGACGCGGCGGGCGGCGGCAACGGCGGCAAGCGGACCGTCAAGGACGCCACCGGCAAGGCCGTCGAGGTCCCCGCCGAGCCCAAGCGGATCGTCACCCTCACCCAGGAGGACCTGGACGCGGTGCTCGCCCTCGGCGTCAAGCCCGTCGGCATCACCAACGGCCAGGGGCTGGCCGAGCCGCCCGCCTACCTCAAGGACAAGGTGCAGGGCGTCCCGGTGGTCGGCAACCTGCTCCAGCCCGTGATGGACAAGGTGATCGCCGCCAAGCCCGACCTGATCCTGGCCGGCGACATGCAGGACGAGCAGGTGCTCAAGCAGCTGCGCGAGATCACCCCCGCCACGCTGGTCACCATGGCGCCCACCGACGACTGGAAGCTCGCCTTCCGGGGCATCGGCAACGCCGTCAACAAGCTCGACCAGGCCAACAAGGTGATCGGCGACTACGAGGCCAAGGCCGCCAAGGCGGGCGGCGAGCTCACCGCGAACAAGGGCGCCGCGGTCTCCATCGTGCGCTGGAACCCCACCGGCCCGAGCTGGATGGAGAAGAAGCAGTTCGCCAGTGGCGTCGCCCTGGACATGGGCCTGACCCGCCCGGCCGCGCAGGACAAGGACGGCAACGCCCACAGCCCGGCGCTCAGCCTGGAGAAGCTGGGCGAGATCGACGGCGACTGGCTGTTCCTGTCCACCCTCACCGACGACGGAAAGGCCGCGCTCAAGGACGTCCAGTCCAAGCCCGCCTACCAGGGCCTGGGCGCGGTGAAGAACAACCACACCGTCACCGTGGACGGCTCGGTCTGGTCCACCCGTGGCGGCCCGCTCGCCGCCGACGTCGTCATCGGCGACTTCGCCAAGGCGCTCGGCGGCAGCTGAGCGCGCGCCGGCGAGGGGGAGCTGCCATGGAGTTGACGATCGAGGGACTCAGCGCCGGCTACGGGCCGGGGCGCCCGGTGCTCGGAGGCGTCGACCTGACCGTCCCGGCCGGGCGGGTGGTCGCCGTGGTCGGCCCGAACGGCTGCGGAAAGTCCACCCTGCTGCGGGCCGTCGCGCGGTTGCACCGGCCGGACGGCGGGCGGGTGCTGGTCGGCGGCGAGGACGTGTGGCGGCTGCGCCCGCGCCAGGCCGCCCACCGGATCGCGCTGCTGCCGCAGAGCCCGCAGGCGCCGGAGGCGGTCACCGTCGGCGGGCTGGTCCGCTACGGCCGCCACCCGCACCAGGGGCTCTTCCGCCAGTGGTCGGCGGAGGACGAGCGGCTGACCGCCGAGGCCCTGCGCGCCACCGGCGTGGAGGACCTCGCCGACCGCCGGCTCGACCGGCTCTCCGGCGGCCAGCGCCAGCGCTGCTGGCTGGCCATGGTGCTCGCCCAGGACACCCCGGTGGTCCTGCTCGACGAGCCGACCAGCGCGCTCGACCTCGGGCACGCGGTGGAGGTGCTGGAGCTGGTCCGCCGGGTCGCGGCGGGCGGGCGGACGGTGGTCATGGTGCTGCACGACCTCGCGGCGGCCGCCCGCTACGCGGACCTGCTGGTCGCGCTGCGGGACGGCGCGGTGGTGGCCTGCGGGCCGCCGCGCGAGGTGGTGGACGCGCCGCTGGTGCGGGCGCTGTACGACATCGACAGCCATGTGCTGGCGGCGCCGGGCGACGGCGCTCCGGTGATCGTGCCCCGGGCGCCGCTGGGCTGATGGGGCGGCCGGCGGGGCGGCCGGCGGGACGGCCGGCGGTGTGGCCGGCGGTGTGGCCGCCAGGGCGGCCGGCGGGGCGAGGGACTGGCGGGGCGACTGCGTGGGGGCAGCCGCCCCGCCCTGCTGTCCGGGCGCGGGTCGCTGTTCTCCGCCGCGATCTTCGATCACCCGTTCGAGTGGTTTGAACTCTGCATGTCAGGGCCCAGGTTCACCCCGCCCGTCGCGTTGATGCTCCTATTGGCTGTCAAGCGGCGGTGAGCCAGTCTCGGTAGGCGTTGGCGAGGTCGTCGTCTCGGCGGATGCCGCGTTCGAGGGTGGAGATGGTGGCGGGCCAGACCCCGAAGTGGTTGGCGACGGCGGTGAGGGTGATGTTCTTCGACTGCCGCAGTGGCCGCAGATCGGCGATGCCGGGGACGGTGACCGTGGTGGTCAGGCAGCGGAACACCTCCCGGGCGATGGCCCGTTTCAGGAGCCGGATGATCTCCTTCTTCGTTCGGCCGGCGGCGGTCTGTCGTGCCACATACTCGCGGGTGCGGGAGTCGCTGGACATGCGGACCAGGGCGATGCGGTAGAGGGCGGCGTTGGCTGCCCGGTCCCCGCCGCGCGAGAGGCGGTGCCGGTTGGTCCTGCCGCTGGAGGCGGGCACCGGTGCGGCTCCGCAGAGGGCGGCGAACGCGGCCTCGGTGCGTAGGCGTTCGGGGTTGCCGCCGGCCGTGATCAGCAGCTGGGCTGCGGTGTCGGGTCCGACGCCGTGGGCGGCCCGCAGGCCGGGGTTGTGGGCGCTGACCAGGTCGTCGAGGGCCTTGGTGAGGGCCTGGTGCTCGGCGGTGAGGTCCTTGACGCGCCGGGCGAGGCTCTTGAGCGCGGTCAGGACCGCGGTGTGGATGGCGTCCCCGGCCGGCCGCAGCCGGGCCAGGGCGTCGGTGCGCTCGGCCGTCTTGAGTGTGCCGTATCGGGTGCGGACGCTCTCGGGTGCGGTGATGAGGATGTGGGTGATCTGGTTGAGGGCGGCGGTGCGGGCCTTGACGGCGGAGCGGGCCGTGTTGTGCAGGGCGCGTATGCCGGAGACAGTGTCGTCCTTGGGGGCGGAGTCGGCGCGTCCGGACAGGGCCGCGCGGGCGGCGGCGTAGGCGTCGATGGGGTCGGACTTGCCGATTCGGCGGCGTTCGGCCCGGTCGGGGCGGTTGACCTCGACCACGGTCAGGCCGGCTCGGCGGGCGGCGCGGGTGAAGCCGGCCCCGTAGGAGGCGGTGCCCTCCACTCCGACTGCGGCGACCGTGCCGTGGGCGGTCAGGAAGGCAACCGCGGCTGTGCAACCGGCTTGGCCGGTGGGGAACTTAGCGTCGGCGACGTGGCCGCCGTGGTCGGTGATCACCGCGAGGTGGATCGTGTCGGCGTGGGAGTCGACACCGCCGAACACCGTCTCGCCCGGGGCATGTGTGACCGGTCCTGTCATGCTGGTACTGCCTTCCTTGCCGGAGGCGGCCTCCGGTCGGGTGGGGCAGACAGGACACTGAGGGGGCCTCTGGCCAGGCTCCTATGAGGTCATGCTCCGCCCGGCCGGGGCCTTCGGAACGGGCCCCGGCAGCCGGACAGAACAACGCGAGGACAGCCCAGCAGGGCGTCAGTCAGTGGCAGAGCCACGACCACCAGGGACCCGCTAGCAGTATCAGTGTCAGTGGGCCTCGCTACGTTCCTCGCATCGCTGGTCAGCAGGCGATCGACAGGTGTTTCCCCGGTGGGAGGAGTACGGCCGTGGCATGGGTGGAGACGGGCGCGGGAGGGTACCGCGTCGCGCTCGACGGGGAGGGCAGGGTGGTGTGCCGCAACGCGGCGGGCCGCGACCTCAAGTCCGTACCGTCGAAGCTCGGTGACGACCCGGTGGTCACCCAGCTCAAGCAGCTGGCCGAGTGGCTGGCCGCGCACGAGCGGGGTTGCCGACAGGACGTCGAGCGCTGGATGGTCCGCTCGCTGCCGGTGCCCGCCGCCGTGCTCACCGCGGTGTGGCCGGACGAGGCCTGGCAGGGCGTCCTGAAGGACCTCGTGGTCACCGCCACCGACGGTTCCGTGGCCGGCTTCCTGCGCGGCGCCGACGCCGAGCGCGGCCTCGGCCTGGTCGACCTGGACGGCGACACCGTGCGCCTCACCGACGGCGAGGTGCTGATACCGCACCCGGTCCTGCTCCAGGACCTCGACGAGCTGCGCGAGTTCGCCGTCGAGCTCGGCGTCTCCCAGCGCGTCCAGCAGCTCTACCGCGAGGTCTGGCACCGGCCGGCGGAGCTGCCGGCCGACACCGAGGTCACCACCTACGCCGGCGGCCGCTACCGGGAGCTGCGCGAGCTGCTCGGGCGCTGCACCAGGCTCGGCTGCCGGGTCCGCGGCGGCTTCGCCGTCCAGCCCGTCACCGAGGGCGGACGCACCGTCGAGGCCCGGGTCTGGGCCGGCGACTACTACGAGTACGACGAGTGCGAGACCGGCGCGCTCAGCTGGGCCGGCCCCGACGGCCGCGCCCTGCCGCTCACCGAGGTCGGGCCGGTCGCCTGGTCCGAGGGCATGCGGATGGCCGCCGCCCTGTACGCGGGCCGCACCATCCAGGGGGAGGAAGCCGAATGACCGCCACCACGAACCCGGCCGCCGTCGCGAACTCGACCGCCACGACGAACCCGGCCGCCGTCACGCCCGAGGAGCTGCTCGACGCCGGAGCCGTGCTCCCGATCGGCACCCTGTCCGACGTCGGCCGCCCCGACAGCGGCGCCGACGTGCTCACCGCCCGCAGCTACGCCCACCCCGCGCTCGACGGCCGCCGGATCGTCCGGCTCGTCCCCGGCGCGCTCGGCCCCGCCGAGGACCTCGCCCTCGACTTCCTCGGCCTGGCGCCGCAGGCCGCACCCGCCGAGGTCGGCCAGGTCCGCCAGGAAGCGCTCGGCTTCCCCGCCTGGGCGCTGGTCCACGACCCGGCCAACGGCCACCACGCCCTCGCCCTGGTCAAGGAGATGGAGCGGCTCGCCCGCCAGGCCACCTCCAAGCCCGGCGCCGCCAAGGACGGCTTCGACGAGCTCGCCACCCGCCTCGGCCGGGCCGTCCCGCACTTCCTGCCCACCTTCTGCGAGGAGGTCGGCCGGATCTTCCTCCGCCACGAGAACCAGACCTACGCCGCCGCCTGGTTCGGCAAGGCCCGCGAGGCCGAGCGCACCCACGGCCTGACGGTGGACGAGGAGCGGCTGCGCGCCGTCTTCCTGGAGTTCGCCCTGGCCGGCGCGCTCACCGTCAAGTCCCTGCGCCAGTACGTCAAGGAGCTCGCCCAGCGGCTCGACCCGCTGACCGCCTGGCAGCGCTTCCGCCAGCTGTGCACCGAGCGTTCCGCGGCCGGCATGGCCCCGTACGCCGGGGTCGCCGAGGACGCCCGCGCCCTGATCAAGGCCGCCGGGCTGGACCGCACCGAGCACGAACGGGCGCTGCTCGCCGAGCTGCTGGACTCCCCGGCGGTCAACCGGGCACCCGCCGCGTTCTGGAAGTCCTGGCACGGCGCGCTGGTCGAACTCGGCCGCGGCGACGCGGCCGTACGCACCCGACTGCTGGAACTCCTGCCCGACCCGGCCTCCGCCGACCCGGGCCCGCACGACACCGCCTGGCTGGCGGTCCTCGCCGAGACCGGCGCCGAGGCCCTGCTCACCGGCCCCCGCCCCGAGGGCGCCGAACCCGCCGCCGCCTGGCTCCAGCGCTGGTGCCACCACCACGGCCGCGGCTGGCGCAGCCGGCGGCCCAGCTGCCCGGACACCATCGCGCTGGCCGGCCGGATGGTCGAGCGGCTGAAGGCCGACGCCGTCCCGGTGGACCTCCACACCGGCATCCGCGCCAGCCGGACCAGGATCGACCTGCTGGACCTCCTGCTGACCGCGGGCGTGCCGGTGGCCGACCCGCCGGAGGGCCTCGGCTTCGAGCTGCAGGACTGGGTCGCGGAGTGCGGCCCCGACAGCCCCACGCTCGCCGCCGTCGGCGCCGACGAGCGCTACCGGCCGCTGCTGCGCCGCGCCACCCCGGCCGCCTGGGCGACGGCCGCCAAGCGCGAGGTGCCCGCCCTGCCGCTGCTGAACGAACTGTTCGCCGAGTGGGCCGAGGAACGCGCCGAGGAGCTGTTCGCCGCCCGCGGCCTGACCGGCGCCATCGACCTGGTCCGCTCGTTCGGCCAGCACCGCACCGCCGTCCGGACGGTCGCGCCGGCCGTCGCCGACCGGGTCGCCGCCCTCGACGTCGCCGCGCTGCTCACCGACGCCCTCCGGGCCGGCATCCTGGACGAACTCGGCTGGCCCGCGCTGGAGGAGGCGCTCGGCAAGCTCGCCGACCCGCCCGCCGACGACGCCCCGCAGCACCCCGTCCCGAGCCTGGGCGGCGCCGGCCTGAACGGCCTGATCATCGAGGACGCCTGGCCGCACCTGATCCTCGCCCGCCTCGACCGGGCCGTCGTGGTCGGCCCGGAGGGCATCGTGCTGGAGCACACCCTGCGCGTGCCCGAGCCGCAGCACCAGCGCAACCGGCCCAGGCTGCGCCTGGTCGACGGCGAGCTGCTGGTCGTCTGGTACCAGGACGGCAAGCAGCTCGCGTACTGGTCCAGCCGACCGGACGAGCAGTTCGAGCTGACGGGCGAGAGCATCGCCGGCTACTACTACCGCGACCGGGAGCCCGAGGCGCCGTCCCTCCAGCTGCCCGGCGGCGGCCGCACCACCGGCGAGCGACCGCTGCACGCCGGCGACACCCGGATGCCCGAGGAGCACCGCGTCCTCGGCGACGGCACCGGCTACTGGACGGCGCGCCGCAGCTCCGGCGGCGAGGCCGTGCTGCGCGAACTCGATCCGGCCACCGGCACCCTGGGCCGCACCGCCGAGCCGCCGGTGATCGCCGCCACCGCCGCGGCCGGCCGGCTGGTCCACCGCAGCACCTGGCTGCTGCCGCTCCAGCCCGGCCTGGAGGGGACACCGCTGGGCACCGACGGCACCGTGCTCGGCAACTGGGTCCGGGTCGATCCCGGCAGGGCCGTCACCACCTTCACCGCCGACGGCGGGCGCATCGTGCTGCCGCCGGCCGCGCAGCGGACGGGCTCCTTCCCGGTCGGCCGGCTCGCCCTGCCCGGCGCGGCCTCCCCGGTGGTCGGCCACACCTCCGGCGGCCACTTCTCGCTGAACCTGCCCGACCTCGCCGGCGACGCCGACCGCACGGTCGACCTGCGCCCCTGCCACTCCGGTGAACTCTCCGCCGCCGGCACCCCGCTCGTCCCGCCGTACCCGCACTGGCACGCCCTGCGCCCGCGCGACGAGGCGGGCTCGAAGGTGCTGCGCACCGTCACCGCCGAGCAGGCCGCCCGGCTGATCGACGCCGCCTGGCCGACCGACACCGAGCCGGTCCCCGAGGACGAGCAGTGCTGGCTCACCGTCCAGGGCGTGCGCCGTCCGCTCGCCCGGCGCAGCCCGCGCACCCTGCCCGTCCAGGAGGTCGGCGCGATCCTGCCCGGCATCGCGCACCCGCGGCTGCTGGCCGGCGTCGCCGGGCTCGCCCGCCTCGCCGCCCAGCTGCTGGACCGGGTCGCCCGGTTCGCCCCCCAGCCGGAGGCCGAGCGCCCGAGCAAGGAGCAGGACACCGAGTGGCAGCCCGAGCACGGGCGCGACCACGAACTGCGCGACGCCGTGCGCGCGGTGCTGCCCGAGATCGGCGGCTTCGGCAACAACTGGGGCTCCGGCGACCACTGGTGGGTGCTCAACAACCTGCGCGCCGTCACCGGTGTGCTGGCCGCCCCGCCCGCCGCCGACGGCGAGGGCTGGAGCAGCCCCGCCGCCGTCACCCTGCACAACGGCGACGCCAGTCACGGCTGGCTGCGCCTGCTCGGCCGGGTCCACGCGCTGGCCCACGCGCTGGCCTCGCCGTTCACCGAGCCCGCCCACCGCTCCTCGCTGGCCCTGCTGCTCGGCGAACTGACCAGGGGCCCGCTGGCCGACCGCGGCGCCACGCTGCGCGAGATCGTCCTCGCCGAGCAGGCCCCGGAGCCCGCGAACACCACCAGCGGCCGACCGGTCGTCCGCCGCCAGGGCCAGGTGCTGCGGCACGGCGGGCGCACCGTCGTCATCCTCGGCCACCTGCGGCAGTTCACCGACGGCACCGTGCACTGGCTCGCCGTCGGCCACGACCCGAGCGGGGAGTTCGGGCCCGTCGCCCACTTCACCACGGTCGAGGAGCGCGGCACCGAGGAACTGGTCGACGCCGCCTGGATCGCCACCTTCCAGCAGCTCGCCGCACTGCGCGACGCCGTGCCGTGGGACGGTGCCAGGGCCGAGGCCTTCAGCGGGCTCACCGGCATCGGCACCGCCCGCTCCGCCCTGCTGCTCGGCCCGCCGTCCGGCCTGCTGTACTGGATGGACATCCCCGTTCCCGCCGAACTCGAGCTCAAAGCAGCCGAGTTCAAGGCGGCCAGGCAGTGGCTGCGGCGGCACGACCACGACGGCCTCGCCGCCGTCTGGGGCGCCCTGCTGCCCGCCGACCCGAAGACCCTGTGGAGCGACGGGCCGGACGTCGCCGCCGGCGCCGAGGAGTGGATCCGCCGCTTCGGGCGGCTCGTCACCCTCCCCGAGGAGGCGCTGGCCACCGTCCAGGGCGTGTCCATCGACACGGTCGAGGCGGTGCTCAACCCCGCCCACACCCCGTGGCTGACCGGCCGCACCGGCTTCCGGCTCACCGAGGTGGGCGAGGCCGGCCCGCGGCTGGTCCCCGAGGACGCCTCCGCCGTCCCCGACACCGGCGCGCTGAGCTCCACCATCGCCGCGCTGCGCTGGCTCGCCTACCACCTGCCCGCCGACAGCCCACTGCGTCCGCTGCTGCCCACGGCCGCCGACGCGCTGCGCGACCGCCTGGCCGATCCGGAGCTGCTGCTCGACCTCGACCTGATGCGCACCGCCAAGGGCGCCTCGCTGTCCGCGGTCCTGCGCACCCACTTCGGCCTGCCCGCCGAGGGCGGCGCCGACCGGGACGGCCTGGTCCGCTGCGGACCGGCGCTCGTCCTGACGCCGTACCACGAGGAGGCCGAGCGGGTCTGGCTGCGTCCCGCCGCCCTCACCGGACCGGACGACCCGCTGCTCGAGCTGCTGGAGGGGCTGTCCAGCAGCTACTGGTTCCCGGCCGAACGGCGGGCCATCGAGTCCGTGCTGCGCGGGGAGCCGCAGCGGCTGGCCGCCTCCGCCGCCGCGGTGCCGGCCCCCGCTGAGGGCCCGGCCTGGCTGCAGAACCCGCAGCTGTCCGTCCCCGAGCTGGTCGCCGAGGTGTCCCGCACCCACGGCCTGGGCGAGGACGCGGCCGCGCTCTACCTCCAGTTGCTCGCCCTGCCCGACCCGACCGACCGCAACGCCGCCCGCTGGACGGGTTGGAAGCCCGCCCGGCTGAAGAAGGCCCGCGCCGAACTCGCCGCCAGCGGCCTGGTGCTGGAGGCCAAGCGCGCCCGGGCCGGCCGCGGCCTCTTCCTGCCCGGCGGCTGGCAGGAGGCCAAGGCCCCCGGGCTGCCGGCCGAGACCTGGAAGGCCGCCCTGTACGAACTGCCCACCCACCGGCCCGCGCTGGTCACCCTGCCCGTCCCCGAGCTGTTCGCCCGGGCCTGGCGGCGGACCGTCGACGGCGACGCCCCCGGTTACGAAGAGCTCCAGACCAGCAAGCGCAGGAAGGCCCGCCGATGACCGCCGACCAGACCACCACCGGAGCGACCACCACGGTCGCCGCCGCGGACCGGCAGACCGTCCCGCCGGAGGAGAAGTACGCCGCCGAACTGGAGTTCCTGGCCGCCCACGACAGCGGCCCGCGCCCGCCCGGCTGGCGCCTGACCCCGCGCGCCGTGGTCACCTTCGTGATCGGCAGCGGCGGCGAGAAGCTCAAGGCCGGGCGCAAGGGCCTGGTCATCGAGCCGAAGTTCGTCGGCGAGCGCGCCCTGGTCGAGCGCTGCGTCGTCACCCTCGCCGGGGAGCGCGGCCTGCTGCTCGTCGGCGAGCCCGGCACCGCCAAGTCCATGCTCTCCGAACTGCTCGCCGCCGCCGTCTGCGGCAGCAGCGCGCTCACCGTCCAGGGCACCGCCGGCACCACCGAGGACCAGCTCAAGTACGGCTGGAACTACGCCCTGCTGCTCGCCAAGGGGCCGAGCCGCGAGGCCCTCGTCCCCTCGCCGGTGCTCACCGCGATGACCACCGGCGCGGTCGCCCGGGTCGAGGAGGTCACCCGCTGCCTGCCCGAGGTGCAGGACGCCCTGGTCTCGCTGCTCTCGGAACGGCGCATCGCCGTCCCCGAGCTGGCCGGCACCCCGGACGGGCAGCTGCACGCCGCGGCCGGCTTCACCCTGATCGCCACCGCCAACCTGCGGGACAAGGGCGTCAGCGAGATGTCCGCGGCGCTCAAGCGGCGGTTCAACTTCGAGACGGTCGGCCCGATCGGCAGCCTCGCCGCCGAGGTCGAGCTGGTCCGCCGCCAGTCCACCGCCGCCGTGGCCAGGGCCGGCGCCGCCTACGCGGTGGACGACGCCGTCCTGGAGGCCCTGGTCACCGCCTTCCGCGACCTGCGCACCGGCCGCTCCACCGAAGGCTGGGACGTCGAACGCCCGTCCACCGTGATGAGCACCGCCGAGGCGGTCTCCGTCGCCACCTCGCTCGGCGTCAGCGCCGCCTACCTGCCGGACGGCGGGGACCTGCTCGGCCGGCTGCCCGGCCAGCTCCTCGGCGTGGTCCGCAAGGACGAGCCGTCCGACGCGGCCCGGCTGCTCGGCTACTGGGACGGCCCGGTCCGCCGCCGCGCCGAGCAGGGCGCCGCCACCTGGCGCACCCTGTGGGACCTCCGCTCGGCACTGGAGGCCTGATCCGATGAGCAGCGCGGAGATCACCCGCCCGGACGACGCGGACCGGGCGGTCCGGGCCGAGGCCGACCGGCTGGCCGCCTCCGGCACCGGCCGCCCCGGCCCGCACCTGATCGGTGTGCGCCACCACGCGCCGTCCCTCAGCGCGGTGGTCCCCGCGCTGCTCGACGCGGCCCGGCCTGACGCCGTCCTGGTCGAGCTGCCCGCCGAGTTCCAGCCCTGGCTCGGCTGGCTCGCCGACGAGGCGACCGAGGCCCCGGTCGCCCTCGCCGCGGCCCCGGCCGGGCCCGAGGAGGCGGCCGGGCCCGCCTTCTACCCGTTCGCCGACTTCTCCCCGGAACTCGCCGCCCTGCGCTGGGCCCGGCGCAACGGGGTGGAGGCCATCGCCTGCGACCTCCCGCTCGCCCACCGCGCCACCCGCGCGGTGGGCCGGCCGGCCACCGGCGGACGCCCGGACGCACCCGGTGTCGCCGACGCGCTGCGCCACCGCCTCACCGGCCGCGGCTCCGACGAGGACCTGTGGGACCGCCTGGTCGAGACGGCCGCCCCCGGCTCCACCCCGGAGGCCGTCCGGCGCGCCGCGCTGCTGGTCGGCTGGGCGCTGCGCCGGGACGCCGAGACGGGCCCCGGCGTCGACCCGTACGACCTGCGCCGCGAGGCCTGGATGCGGGCCCGCATCCGGGCCGCCTCGGCCGGCGGGCGGCGGGTCGCCGCCGTGATCGGCGCCTTCCACGCCCCCGCCCTGCTGGACGGCCCGCTCGCCGCCGAGGAGCCGCCGCACCCGGACGACCCCGGCCACGTGCTGTCCCTCATCCCGTACACCTACCCGCTGCTCGACGCCCGCTCCGGCTACCCGGCGGGCATCCGCGACCCGGAGTGGCAGCACACCGTCCTGGACGCCGGCGGCGACCCCGAACGCCTCGCGGAGGCGCTCACCACCACCGCCGTGCGGATCTGCGCCGCCCTGCGCGCCCAGGACCACCCCAGCGGCCCGGCCGACGCCCGCGAGATCGTCCGCCTGGCCGGAGACCTCGCCCGGCTGCGCGGCCACGCCGCCCCCGGCCGCGGCGAACTCGTCGAAGCGGTGCAGGCCGTCCTCGCCCAGGGCGAACCCCTCGGCCGCGGCCGGGCCGTCGCCCGCGCCCTCGAACAGGTCCTGGTCGGCACCCGCACCGGCCGCCCCACCCCCGCCGCCCCGCGCAGCGGGCTCGCCCCCGCCGTCGAGGCCCTCCTCGCCGGCCTCGGCCTCCCCGGCCCCGCCGACCCGGGCCCGCGCGACCTGCGCCTCGACCCGCTGCGCAGCGACCTCGACTGCCGCCGCGAGGTCCTGCTGCACCGCCTCACCGTCTGCGAGGTCCCCTACGCCGAACCCGTCGCCACCACCGGCGCCGGCGGCACCGAGACCGTCGGCACCCGCTGGCGCCTGCACTGGACGCCCGCCACCGCCGCCATGCTCACCGTCGCCGGCACCCGCGGCGTCACCCCCGCCCAGGCCGCCGAAGGCGCCCTGCGCACCCGACTCACCGACGACCCGACTCCGCGCGAGATCGTCGACGGCCTCACCGCCGCCGCCTCCTGCGCCCTCCCGGCCCTCGCGGAGACCCGACTCACCCAGCTCACCACCGACCTCCCCGCCTCCGCCACCCTCCCCGAACTCCTCGACGCGCTGGCGCTGGTCGACCGGCTGACCGCGGGCCACTTCCCCGGCTACGCACCGGAGGCTGCGGCGACGGACACCGCCTCCCCGGCCGGTGCCGACCCGGCAGCGGCCGGGGAGGCGGTGCCGGGCGGGGCGGGTGCCGACGGCCTCCACGCCTCCGCCGGCGGCCCTGCGGCGGGGAGCGGTCCCGGCCCGCTCCCCGGGCCCACGGGCGGCGGGTCCCGCCTCGCCGCCGCAGGCGAGCTGCTCACCGTCGCCGCCGTGCGGCAGTTGGAGGGCCTGGGCGGGTCGGACGACCCGCAGGACGCCCGGGCGCTGGTGGAGCTGGTGCGCAGGGCGGACCGGCTCGGTGGAGTGCGGCTGGCCCACGTGCTGACCGGACTCGCCGAGCAGGGGAGCCCGTTGGTGCGGGGCGCGGCCGGTGCGGTGCGGGTGCTGCTCGGTCAGGAGCCGGCCGAGGTGCTGGGCGGCCGGGCCGCCTCGTGGGTGGACGGCGCGACCGGCCCGGAGGCGCGGCACGCGCTCGGGCGGGCGCTGGTCGGCCTGCTGACGGCTGCCGAGGGGCTGTTCGACTCCGCGCCGCAGGCGCTGGAACCGGTGCTGGAGCGGGTCACCTCGCTGCCCGACGACGCCTTCCTGGACCGGCTGCCCGCGCTGCGCGGCGGCTTCGACACGCTCAGCCCGGCCGCCCGCGACCGGCTGCTGGCCCTGGTCGAGGAGCGCCTGGGCACCCGGCTCGCGGCCCTGCCCGAGGAGGCCGGCCCCGCCGCGCTCGCCGGCTGGGTGCGCGCGGACCTCGCGGCGCGTGCGGCACTCGCCCGTCGCGGCCTCCTGCCCTCGGAGCTCTCGGAACCCCCGGCGTCCGTGGAACTCCCGGCGTCCGTGGAGTCTTCGGCCGTCGCACCGGTCCCCACGGCCCCGGAGCGGCTCCCCGCCACGACCGCCCAGCCCCTCGCCCTCGCCCTCGCCGAGCGCTGGCGGCTGCTCCTCGGCCGCCGCGGCAACGGGGGCCTGACCGGTCGCAGTGCCCGGCTCGCCACCGCGCTGGACGAGTTGTACGGCAGCGGCCACGGCGAGGGCTCCGGCCCGGGCCTGGACAGCCGGGGCGGCAAGGGCGGCCGCGAAGCCCCGTACCCCGGTGTACGGGAGTGGGCCGAGGAGCTGGAGTCGCTGTTCGGCCCCGGCGTGCGCGAGGAGGTACTGGCCGCCGCCGTCGCGCAGGGCCGCACCGACGTCCTGGAGGCCATCGACCCGGCCGCCGTCCGCCCGTCCGTCGACCTGCTGCGCACCGTGCTGGACCACGCGGGCGGCCTGCCCGAGGCCCGGGTGGCCCGGCTGCGCCCGCTGGTGCGGCGCCTGGTGGACGAGCTGAGCCGGGAGCTGGCCACCCGGCTGCGCCCGGCACTGACCGGGATCGCCGTCCCGCGCCCCTCGCGCCGCCCGGGCGGCGGGCTGGACCTGGACCGGACCATCCGGGCCAACCTCGCCACCGCCCGCCCCGGGCCGGACGGCGGCACCCTGATCGTGCCCGAGCGTCCGGTCTTCCGGACCAGGGCGCGGCAGGCCAACGACTGGCGGCTGATCCTGGTCGTGGACGTCTCCGGGTCGATGGAGGCCTCCACGGTGTGGGCCGCGCTGACGGCCTCGATCCTGGCCGGGGTGCCCTCGCTGAGCACCCACTTCGTCGCCTTCTCCACCGAGGTCCTGGACCTCACGGAACGGGTGGACGATCCGCTGAGCCTGCTGCTGGAGGTGAGCGTCGGCGGCGGCACCAGCATCGCGCGCGGGCTGCGCTACGCGCGGAGCCTGGTGACGGTGCCGTCCCGCACGCTGATCGCGGTGGTCAGCGACTTCGAGGAGGGCGGGCCGGTCGGCGGGCTGCTGGCCCAGACCCGGGCCCTGGTGGACTCCGGGGTGCACCTGCTCGGCTGCGCGGCGCTGGACGACACCGGGACGGCCCGCTACTCGAAGGCGGTCGCGGGCCGACTGGTCGCGGCCGGAATGCCCGTGGCGGCGTTGAGCCCGCTGGAACTGGCCCGCTGGGTGGGGGAGAAGGTGCGATGAGCGTGACGGCGCGGACGAGTGACTGGCCGGGCGTGCGGCCCGAGGTGGTCGCCGAGGTGGTGGCCGGGCTGAGCGCCCGGTTGCAGAAGCGGCTGGACGCCGCGGCGGCGAAGCTGGCGGAGCGGCCGGTGGCCCGGGAGGGCGACGAGTGGCGGGTGGAGGTGGACGAGGAGACGGTGCTCGTGCTGCACGCCCCGGGCGGGGTGGTCGCCAGGGAGGTCGACGTCCGCTGCGGCTGTCTGCTTGCCCCGGCCTGTGTGCACCGGGCCGCCGCCGTCACCCTCTGCCCGCTCGCCGAGGCCGGTGCCGAGCCCGAGGCCGGGTCAGGGCCCGGTCCTGAGCCCGAGCCCGGGAGCGGCACCGGCGGCGGTGCCGACGGCGCCCCCGGGGCGGTGGCCGCGGAAGGCCGGGAAGGAGCCCCGGGAACCCCCGGGGAGCCGGCCGACCAGTCGGCCGCCGTCCCCCTCACCGCCGCCGAACTCGCCGCCGTCCACCACCTGCACGGGGCCGCGGCCGCCGTGCTGGCCGCCGGGGTGAGCGGGGCCGGTGCCGTCTCCCAGGCCGAACTGCTGCGCGCCGCCCACCGGGCGCGCCTCGCGGGCCTGTACCGCCCGGCCGCGGCTGCGGTCACCGTCGCGACCCGGATCCGGGCGGCGCGTTCCGGGGCGCCCGACCACCGCCTGGTGGACCTGGTGGCCGGTCTGCGCGAACTGCTCGGCCTCACCACCGCGCTGGCCACCGGCGCCGCCCCGGTCGCCGAGCTGCGCGGCACCGCGCGCCAGGCCTACCGGGAGGAGGGCGGTCTGCGGCTCCACGGCCTGTTCGCCGAGCCGGTGCTGACGGCCACCCACGCGGGCGCGGTCAGCTGGGCGGTGGACGCCACCGGGCGCCTCAGCTCGATCGCCGAGGTGATGCCGCACGACGACGCGGCGGCCGCCGCCCGGCAGGCGGTCGGGGCGGGCAACCGGACGCTCCGGCTGGGCGACGCCGCGCTCAGCCACCGCGAGTTCAGCCGCGCCGGGCTGGCCGTCCAGGGCGCGACCAGGTCCACCGGCGGCCGACTGGGCGCCGGCGCCTCGGTGCGGGCGGTCCGCGCGGCGGGCGCGGCGTGGACGGCGGATCCGGTCGCCCGGCTCTGGAGTCAACCGGCAGCCGCCCAGGTGGCCCGGGCACTCGCGGCGCAGGAGCTGCCGTACGAGAGCCGCCCGGCCGGGAGCGACCTGCTGTTCCTGGACGTCACGCTGCTGGGTACCGCCCCCGCCGGTCCGGGCGGGACGCCGCAGCTGCTGGCGCGTTGTACGACGGGCGGCCCGGCAGACGGCTCGGCGCAGGGCGCTGCCGGCGGCCCGGTGATCGTCCTGCGCCCGGCGCACGAGCATCCCGACCTGCCGTTCCGGGCGAACCTCGCGCTGCTCGCCACCGCGCCCGGCCTACGGCTGCGGGTGATCGGCCGGCTGGAGCGCGCGGACCGCCCGGAGCTGCACCTGCTCGCGGTCGGCGCACCCCCGGACGACCCCGGCCCGCTCACCCTGCCCGCGGACCGGGCCGGCCGGGTCAACCTCGGCCTCGAACGCCTCCAGACCGCCGACCTCGCGGGGCCCGCGACTGCCTGGCCCGCGACCGCCCCGCCCACCGGGCCCGGCCGGACGGACCGGCCTGCGGACCAACCTGCCGACGAGCGGGCGGACCAGCCGACGGCCCCGGCGCCGTACGGCCCGCCCGTCCATGTGCTCGGCCGCCGGGTCGAGCAGGCGGTCACCACCGGTCGGCACGCCCTCGCCCCGAGCGAGGCCTCGGCGGCGGCCGACCGCGCCCTGTTGCGCGCCGCCGGACTGGCCACCGCCGCGGAACTCCTCGACGGTCTGCGGGCCGCCGCGGCCAACCGGCGGCGCGACGTCTTCGGCCGGGTCGTCACGGACGACCACGAGGCCTTCGCCACCGCCTGGCTGGCCGCGGCCTCCTACACCGAGGAGCTGGCCACGGCGCTGTGCGCGGCGGCCTGGTCCGGGGAGGGGTGAACCGCCGAGGTATAAGGCGAACTATTTGCACAGTCCGATATTCCGCGCCTACTGGCATACTTGTCGTAGATCGAGGACACCGGACGAGACCTGGCAGACGGCCTCGTCCGGCACACGGCACGACACGGCACGATCAGCGCGACGGAAGGGTGGGCGAGTCATGGGAATCCGCGACGATGCGGCCGAGATCCGGGCTCGCGGCTGGCGGACGCTCGCCGCGCTGCACGGGATGATCGACACCGCGCTGGAGAAGGCGCTGCAGGCCGAGTTCAAGCTCTCGGTGGTCGAGTACACGGTGCTGGAGGCGCTCTCCCGTCAGGACGGCTGGCACATGCGGATGCAGCAGCTGGCCCGGGCGGCGGCGCTGAGCAGCAGCGCGACCACCCGGTTGGTGAGCCGCCTGGAGGACCGCGGCCTGCTCAGCCGCTTCCTCTGTGTGGACGACCGGCGCGGCATCTACACCGAGTTGACGCCCGAGGGCCGGGACCTGCTGACGGCCGCCCGCCCGGTGCACGACGCCGCCCTGGAGGCGACGCTGGCCGAGGCCACCGACGTCCCCGAGCTGGCCCCGCTGGTGGAATCGCTCGGTGAGCTCCACCCGGTCCACGCCAAGGCCTGAGGCCCCGCGACAAGGCCTGCCGCCCCGTACCAAGGCCTGAACCCCGCGGCGAGGTCCGAAGCCGACGCCCGCCGCGTCGTCACTTCGGCTCCTCGGCCTCCCGGGCGGCGGGGGCTTCAGCGGGGGCCTGCTGCGGGGCGGAGGGCGCGCCCGGCCCGGCGTCGGGGGCCCGCTGCGGCAGGACCGGAAGCGCGCGCGGCCGGCCGTCCGGGCCGTCGCCGGGCGTTCCCGCGGCGCGACCGCCCACCGCGGGGCCGCCCGACAGGTCGTACACGCGCGGCAGCACGGGCCGGGGTACGACCACGGCGCCGGGCAGTCCGGGGATCTCGGCGCCCACCGCCAGGCCCCCGTTGACGGGTGCCTCAGCGCGGACGGCACCCCCGTCGCCCACAGCGCCCGTCCCCACAGCGCCCGTACCGGCGCCCGCCCCCGCGCCGTCCGCGGTGTACGGGACGGCCGGAGCCCCCGGGGCGCCGAAGGGCCCCGGAGCCCCCTGGCCCCCGCCCGGCAGTCCACCGACCCCGCCGGACGGCACCGGCCCGAGGCCATCGGGCCCTGCCCCCGCCCCGGGGCCGGCCCCGTCCCTGTCCCCACCCCCCGCCGCCTGCTGACCGTCGGCCGCCGGAGCCCGGGTGATCCGGGCACCCGACGGCAGCCCGGGCACGGCGGCCGACTGTCCGGGCGCCGCGGCCGGCTGCCGGGCCTGCTCCAGCAGCGCCGAGGGCACCAGCACCACGGCCCGGGTGCCGCCGTACGGGGACGGCCCCAGGGTGACCTTGACGTCGTGCCGGGCGGCCAGTCGCGCGACGACGAACAGGCCGAGCCGCAGGTCGTCGCCGAGCGCGGAGACGTCCAGCTCGGGCGGGTGGGCCAGGTACTCGTTGAGCCGCCGGTACTCCTCCTCGGTCATGCCGAGCCCGCGGTCCTCGACCTCCACCGACAGGCCCTCGGAGACCTCCTGCGCGGAGACCTGCACCTGGGCGTACGGCGGGGAGAAGGTCGTGCCGTTCTCGATCAGTTCGGCGACCAGGTGGATGACGTCGGCGACGGCCTGCCCGCCGAGCGAGACGCGCGGCACGCCCCGGACGACGACCCGGGAGTAGCTCTCGGTCTCCGAGACGGCGCTGCGCAGCACGTTGACCACGGGTACGGCGGTGCGCCAGCGCCGGGCGGGCAGGGCGCCGCCGAGGATGACCAGGTTCTCGGCGTTGCGCCGCATCCGGGTGGCCAGGTGGTCGACCGCGAACAGTTCGCGCAGCAGCTCCGGGTCCTCGTGCTCGCGTTCCAGCGCGTCCAGCATGCTGATCTGCCGGTGGATCAGGATCTGGGTGCGCCGGGCGATGTTGAGGAAGACCTTCTTCGTCCCCTCGCGGCCCTGGGCCTGGTGGACGATGGCGGCGACCGCGGCCTGGCGGACGGCGGCGAGGCCCTCGGAGGCCTGCTGGACGTCGTCGCCGGTCCGCCGGGACGGCGCCCAGACGGGCGGGACGGGCACCTGTTCCCCGGCGCGCAGCCGTTCGACCACCTCGGGGATCTCCCGCTGGGCGAGCGCGAAGGTGTCGGCCCGTAGGTCGGACAGCCGCGCGGACAGCGTCCAGGCGGTCCGGAGGCCGCGGACCAGGCTGATCAGCAGCACCAGGGCGACGGCCGCGCTGCCGGCCAGCAGCTCGGTGCGCTGTCCGGACCCGCGCAGCAGGTAGAGGGCGTACCCCCAGGCGGCGGCGAGGCCCAGGCCGGGGACCAGGACGAGGGCGAGGAGCGGGCGGCGGAGGGAGCCGGACCGGCCGGCGCGGTGGCCCGTGCGAGGGCCCGATATGCCTGGCATCTGATTCCTTGCTGCAGGGCCGAGCCGAGGGACCGGGCCGCCGGTCGCGGACCGGTGGGGTCCGGGCGGCGGGTCGACCCCGTACGGCGCGGCCGGGCTTCAGGGAGTCGAGGCCGGGACTGCCGGAGCCGGTGGCGTACTGCCACCGGGCCCGGCGGGGGTGCAGCGCGACCGCCGACGCCACGGAACGCTATCAGCCCGTGGTGTCGGCGCCGCAACCTCAACTGGCCCTGGACGAAGGGATGATGGAGTGGGGGCGGAGTGCGGGGCGAATCGTTCGACGGCGCAACGCCGCAGCTCACGGCCCGCGGCCGGTCCGGTCCGACGGTCCCCGGCGGCCGGGGGCGGCCGCTGGGGGATCCGTCGGGAACGGGTCAAGTGCCGCTCCGGCGGGCGGGCTCAGCCCGCCAGTGGCATCGGCAGCACCCGCCCGCCCCGCCCCGGCGGTTCCTCCGCCGGGGCGTCCCGCTGGGCGGCGAGTTCGCTCCAGGCCCAGCTGGTCAGGTCGGAGAGCTCCGCCGACCACTGCTTGCCGTACGTGCCCGAGGCGACCTGCCCGAGCCGCAGCCGCTGGACGTCCGAGGTGCCGGCCGGCGGGTAGACGTGGGTGGCGTCCCGCAGGTAGCGCTCGATGCCGAACTCGGGCTGGAGGCCGCGGGCGGCGTGGATCTCCATGGCGTTGCGCGCGGAGTCCAGTGCGTACTCGGTGTTGATCAGCTTGGCGTTCATCAGCTCGGCGTCGCAGGCGCGGCCGTGGTCGAGCAGGTGGGAGGCGTGGTACGCGGCCAGCCTGGCGGTCATCAACCGTGACTGCATCTCACCCAACTTCAGCATGATGTTCGGGAGTTGGTTGATCGGCTGGCCGTACAGGACGCGCCCCTCGGCGAACCGGACGGTGTCCTCGACGATCGCGGTGTGGATGCCGAGCGCGACGGCGGCGAGGTTGATCCGGCCGTAGAGGGTGGAGGAGGAGTAGGCGACGTCCAGCCCCTGCCCCTCCCGGCCGAGCCGGTTGCCGGCCGGGACGCGGCAGTCCTCCAGAAGGATCTCGCCGAAGCTGAAGCCGTGCAGCCCGCTCTGCGACCCGGGGGAGCCGGTGCGGAACCCGGGGCGGTCGCTCTCCACCAGGAAGGCGGACAGGCCCCGGCTGCCCTGGCCGGTGCGCAGGACCACGCCGTGCACGTCCCCGATGTGGGAGTTGCCGACGAACCACTTGCGGCCGTTGAGCACGTACTCGTCGCCGTCGCGCACCGCGGTGCCGGTCATCCCGAGCACGTGGCCGCCGGACTCCGGCTCGGTGACGGCGATGGTCGGCAGGCACTCCCCGGAGGCGAACTTCGGCAGCCACTTGCGGCGTTGGGCCTGGGAGCCGTAGTGGAGGACCTTGGCCACGCCCAGCTGGGAGGCCTGCGCGATCGAGCCCGCGGCTCCGCTGACCCGGGCCAGCTCCTCGATGATCACGGTCTTGGCGACGTGCCCCAGGCCGAGGCCGCCGAACTCCCGCGGGATCGTCACGCCGATCCAGCCCTGGCGGGCGATCTCCCGGGCCAGCTCGAACTCGATCTTCCGCTCGGCCTCCATCCTGGACACCCGCGGACGCACCTCCTTCTCCGCGAAGTCACGGACCTCGGCGCGAAGGTCCTCGTGACGGTCGTCGGTGAAGTAGTCCATCGCCATGCTCCGGTCCTCTCGATGCGGGTGGTGCCGTGCCTCCGTCCGTGCCGTCGATGCCGCTCCGGCGACCCCCACGGGGGGCGGTGGGGGTGCGGGAGTGTCGGCCGGTCGCCCCGGTGCGATCGGCGCACGCGTCACCGGGTGGCGTCCAGGCGACGGGCACCGTCCGTGTCTTCGGCAGGGCTCATTGTTGTATGGGGCACCGGGGCATCCCAGAGTCGATCTTGGATTGGCGTGATTCGGCCCGTCCCAGCGCCGAGGGGTTTCGCCCGGGCCCCGGACGGGAATCGATCAGCGCTTCGTGACCGACCGTCGACCGGTCGTTCACGTGCGGTTTTGACTGGCCATCGGCAAGGCTGAGGAACGGTCGATCGGGACCGCCCGGCCGTTCTGATGTCTGGTTACATGTGCGCCATGACTGATGTGATGAGCACTCAAGGCCAGTTCCCGGGTGCCTCCGGGGAGTCCGCGCGAACCCGCAGGCTGCGCGGCCTTGGGCTCAACGACCCGTCCGCGGACGAGGCCTTCGACCGCTTCGCCCACCTGGCAGCCAGTATCACGCGCGCCCCCATCGCGATGGTCAACTTCATCAATGACGAGCGCCAGATGTTCCGGGGGCTCTACATTCCGCCAAGTTCGGCCGACACCAAGGCCGAGGACGGATCGTCCTGGGCGGACCGCGGCATCGCCTTCGACCTTCCCACCCGCGAGATGCCGCTGAGCCACGGCTTCTGCCCGCACGTGGTCGCCCAGCGCTCCCCGCTCGCCCTCGACGACATCCTCGCCTACCCCCGCTTCGCCGGGAACCCGGTGGTGGACGAACTCGGGGTCCGCGCCTACCTCGGCGCCCCGCTCGTCGACGACACCAACACCGTCATCGGCACCGTCTGCGTCCTCGACCGGGAACCCCGGCAGTGGGGGCGCGAACGGCTGCGCGACATCCAGCACCTCGCCGAGGCACTGCTCTCCGAGATCCGGCTGCGCGACAGCCTGCTCGCCCAGCGCCAGGAGATGTTCGCCGCCTTCGACGGCTCGCCGTTCCCCATCATGCTCACCGAGGGCCCGGGCCAGGAGATCCGGTACGCCAACGCCCAGCACGCCGACACCTTCGGCGCCCCGACGGCGTACGGGACGATCGGCGCCGCCTACCCCCAGCTCGGCGCGGCGGGCCTCGAACAGGCCGTCGTGGAGGCGTACCACACCGGTCGCACCGCCGTCCTCGACGACGTCCGGCTCCAGTCCGCCCGCCCGGACGCCCAGCGCGGCCGGCAGGTCTTCAGCTTCACCTGCACCCCGCTGCGGGCCGCGCTCACCGGCCGGATCAACGGCGTCCTCACCGTCGGCATGGACATCACCGCCCGGTCCCGCACCGAGGAGGAGCTCGGCACCCTGGCCGCCCTGCTCGTCGACCGGCTCCAGCAGAGCGGCGCCTCCGTGCCCGGCCGCTCGGCCATCACCGGCGAGGCCGGCCCCGGCCTGCCCGGCTGAACCCGGCCGACCGGTGCGGACCCGTTCCCCGCCGTGGCGGGGTGCCTCTCACCCCCGTGGAGAGGACCCCGCCACGGTGCCGTCCGGGCCGGGAGTTCGCCGGGCGTCGCTCGACGGGGCTGCCACCGGCTTCCCGCCACCGGCTTCGCTCGGGCGTCTTCCGGCGTCCGTTCCGGAGCCCGCCGGGCCCGCGGCCCGGGCCGAGCGGGTGAACCGTCCGCCCGCCGCCGCCCCGACCGGGCCCGCGCCCGGGGTGCCGGATGGTAGGCATGGGCCGCATGGACTGGTTCGCCGCCCCGGACTACTGGCTGAGCCGGCTGCTCGTCCAACGCCTGCTCGCCGCGCTCTTCCTGATCGGATTCCTGGCCGCCGCCGCGCAGTTCCGCGCGCTGATCGGCACCGACGGCATGCTGCCGGTGCCCCGGTTCACCGACCGGGTCCCGTTCCGCCGGTCACCCGGCCTGTTCCACCTCCACTACAGCGACCGGTTCTTCGCCGCCGTCGCCTGGAGCGGCGCCGCCCTCGCCGCCGCCGTGGCGGCCGGGCTGGGCGACGCCGTCCCGCTCTGGGCGTCGATCCTGCTGTGGGTGGTGCTCTGGGGCCTCTACCTCTCCATCGTCAACGTCGGGCAGACCTGGTACTCCTTCGGCTGGGAGTCGCTGCTGCTCGAATCCGGCTTCCTCGCCGCCTTCCTGGGCAACGCCGACACCGCCCCGCCCGCCCCGGTGCTGTGGCTGATGCGCTGGCTGGCCTTCCGGGTCGAGTTCGGCGCCGGGCTGATCAAGCTGCGCGGCGACAGCTGCTGGCGCGACCTGACCTGCCTGCGGTACCACCACGAGACCCAGCCGATGCCCGGACCGCTCAGCTGGTTCTTCCACCACCTGCCCGCCCCGCTGCACCGGGTGGAGGCGGCCGTCAATCACGTCGTCCAACTCGTCGTACCGGTGGCCCTGCTGCTGCCGCAGCCGGTCGCCGGCTACGCGGCCTGCGCCGTCATCGCCACCCAGCTCTGGCTGGTCGCCTCCGGCAACTTCGCCTGGCTCAACTGGCTGACCATCGTCCTCGCCCTCGCCGCCGTACAGCCGGCCCGCCTCGGCCTGCCCGTCCACGCCCGCGCGTACCCCGGCGCCCCGGTCTGGTACGAGGCGCTGGTGATCGTGCTGACCGCCGCCGTCGTGGGGCTCAGCTACTGGCCGGTGCGCAACATGGTCTCCCGCGGCCAGGCCATGAACCGCTCCTTCAACCGGCTGCACCTCGTCAACACGTACGGCGCCTTCGGCAGCGTCAACCGGCTCCGCCAGGAGGTGGTGGTCGAGGGCACCGACGAGGCCGTGCTCACCCCGCACACCGTCTGGCGCGAGTACGGCTTCAAGGGCAAGCCCGGTGACGTGCGCCGGCTCCCGCGCCAGTTCGCGCCCTACCACCTGCGGCTCGACTGGCTGATGTGGTTCGCCGGCATCTCGCCCGCCTACGCCCGCCCCTGGTTCCTGCCCTTCGTCGCCCGCCTGCTGTCCGGCGACCGGGCCACCCTGCGCCTGCTGCGCCACAACCCCTTCCCGGACGCCCCGCCGACCCACGTCCGGGCGACCCTCTACCTCTACCGGTTCACCGATTGGCGCGAACTGCGGGAAACCGGCGCGTGGTGGCACCGCACCGCGCTCGGCGAGTACCTCGCTCCGGTCGATCTGCGCGCCCTCGGTCGGGCCGGGTTCCGGCCGCCGCTCGGCGGACGGGGCCAGGGGCGGGCCCGTGGCGTGCGGGAGGTGCCGCTGGAACGGTTCCGGCGGCGGGACGGTCTGTCGGGCGAACGCCCCGATCGTCCAGACCGGCCTGGCCGTCCCGATCGCCCTGACCGCCCTGACCGCCCCGACCGGCCTGGCCGCCGGCCCGACCGTCGGCGCGGTCCGTCCGATGGAGGGCGGCACGGGGAGCCGCGGTGAGGAGCCGTGAGCAGCGAGGACACCCGTCCGGAGCACCGCGGGACCACCCGGGCGGACCGTCCGGGTGGCGGCCAGGCGGGCGGTATGGCACACGACACCCGCCGTTCGGGGCGGTGGGTGCGTGCAAGGCTCGAACGGGCACCCGTATTCTGGGCGTCCACACCGGCAGCCCGACCGCGCGCCCCCCAGCCCCGTCCCAGGGGCGATCCCGCGCAACCGGTCCGCCGCCCCCTCGCCGCCAGCCCCGCCGTCGTCGCCCAGAACCGGACCTCACATGACAGTGCTTCACTCGCGCAACGCCGACGCAGCCGACCCGGCGGACGTCGCCGACGCCGCAGACGTCAAGGACCCCCAGGACGCCGCAGCGGAGCCCGACCTCCGCGAGGACCTCGGCCGCTACGCCGAACTCGGGGCCTTCACGCTCACCGCCGAGACCCACGCCTGGTACGCGGCCGTCGACACCGTCGCCACCCCCGAGGACGCCCGCGCCGCGTCCACGGCCCTCGCCGAACTGCGCGGCAGCGACCTCCAGCAGACCTGGGAGGCCGTCACCGCCCTCGCCGCCGACGCCAAGCTGGACGAGCCCGACACCGTCGCCAAGACCGCGCTGCTGGTGGAGATGCTCCAGCGGGTGCACCGCACCTCCGCGACCCTCTTCCCCGCCGCGTACGACGCCGACCTCGGCGCCCTCGCCGCCGCCACCGCCGACAGCGCCTGGCGCCGGGAGAACGGCGTCAAGCTCTCCTGGCTGCGCGGTCGCTCGCTGCGCAAGCAGGCCGTCGCGCTCGCCACCGACCGCCGCATCCGCCGTGAGGACCTGCACGAGGCCCTCACCTCCGCCGAGATCGAGCGTCGCGCCTGGGCCGCCCTCGCCCCGGTCGGCACCCTCCCGCGGGTGCCCTCCGACGGCGCGCTGGTCGACCGCACCGCCCAGGCCTTCGAGGCGATCAACACCGGCCTGCGCGGCCTCGCCCGCCTGCTGCCCGACCACGACCTGGACGGGCTGCCCTTCGCCGAGCTGATCGACCTGGTCGAGCGGCTTGCCGCCGACGAGGGCACCCTCTACCGCCTGCCCACCATCCGCAGCCTGCGCGCCGCCCTGGAAGAGGCCGGCCTCGCCGACCTGCTCGCCGAACTCGCCGCCGCCAAGGCCGACCGCCGCGCCGCCGAGGCCGCGTACACCGCTCGCCAGGCGCTGGCCGCCGGCCAGCGGGACGGGCTCGCGGAGGCCTCCGCTGTTGTCGAGGAGACGGCGGTCGAGGAGCCGAGTGCCGAGGAGGCTGCCGAGGCTGAGGTCGCGGCTGAGGTGGAGGTCGCCGCTGAGACCGCCGTCGAGGCCGGTGCCGAGGAAGCTGTGGCCGAGGAGACCGAGGCCGACGAGACGGCCGACCTGGCCGACGCCGAGGCGGCTGCCCTGCAGGCGCTGGCCGGTGGTCAGCGGGCCGGACTCGTGGAGGAGGCCCCGGCTCCGGTGACGGCTCCGGTCGGGGAGACGGACGAGGCCGCTGCGGAGACTGTGGCCGCCGAGACCGAGGCCGAGGCCGGGACTGAGGGCGAGACGGAGACCGAGGCTGAGGCCGAGGTCGAAGCGGAGCCGGGTACCGCTGCCGACGAGCCGTCGGCGGCGCAGGCTGAGGAGGAGGCCCCGGCCGCTGTGGTCACCCTACCGGCGCCCTCCCCGGCGGCCGACGACCTGGTGGCCGCCGCGACCGCCGCTCTGGCCGAGCCCGAGGCTGCGGACGAGACGACGGCGGAGGAAGAGCCGGAGGCCGTTCCGGTCGCCGAGGCCGCTGAGGTCGAGGAGACCGTCGCCGAGGTTTCGGTCGAGGAGCCGACTGCCGAGGCAGACGAGCCCGTGGCTGAGCCTGAGGCTGCGGACGAGACGACGGCGGAGGAAGAGCCGGAGGCCGTTCCGGTCGCCGAGGCCGCTGAGGTCGAGGAGACCGTCGCCGAGGTTTCGGTCGAGGAGCCGACTGCCGAGGCAGACGAGCCCGTGGCTGAGCCTGAGGCTGCGGCCGCGCCGGTGGGCGAGACCGAGACCGAACCCGAGGCCGTCACGGTGGAGCCCGCTGCCGAGGAGCCGGCCGCTGAGGCTGCCGAGCCTGCCGTCGAGGTCGAGCCGGTCGCCGAGACCGAGCCTGCGGCCCTGGTAGCAGCGGCGGTTGAGGCCGAGGTCGCCGAGGAGCCTGTCGAGGTCGAGGAACCGGCTGCCGAGGCCGAGGCCGAGACCGGGCCTGAGGCCGAGGTCGCGGAGGAGGCTGCCGAGGCCGAGCCGGTCGCCGAGGCCGGGCCTGAGGCCGAACCCGTCGTCGAGGAGCCCGCTGCCCAGCCCGAGACCGAGGCCGTCGCCGTCGAGGTGACGGAGCCGGTGGTCGAGGCCGAGGCAGCCGTTGAGGCGCCTGCGGTCGAGATCGAGGAGCCCTCCGTCGAGACCGAGCCCGAGCCCGAGCCTGAGGCCGCGACCGAGCCCGAGCCTGAGGCTGCTGCCGAGGCCCCCGCCGCTGAGCCGGAGGCCGACGCCCGTCCCGCGAAGCCGGACTTCACGCCCGGTCGCCCGGTGACGGCCTACTCCGCCGACGAGCTGCTCTCCGTCGTGCGGTGGGTGGACGGCGACGGTGTCGAGCGGAACGACGAGGAGTTGCTGCGGGCGGCGATGAAGGAGCTGGGCTTCGCCCGCCTCGGCCCCCGGATCAAGGAGGCGCTGGGCGCCGCCGTGGCCGCCGCGCGCGGCTGACGACGTACGGCCGAAGGGCCGAGGGCCCGGGACGCGAACACGCGTCCCGGGCCCTGTCGTGTTCGGCGCCGGGTACCGGGGGCGCCACGACGGGCTCGGCGATCGCCGGTCGTCCTACGAGGTGCCCGTACCTCCCGGACCGAACGGGTGGTGGAGGGCCTGCCGCAGCACGGCGGGGGCGGTGACCAGCGACGGTCCGTACCACGTCAGGTGTCGTCCGCTGACCAGTGCCGCCGGTGTGCCGGGGAACGCCTCCGGGCCGTCCTCGGCGGTGAAGCGGTAGGGCTCGTCCGCCAGGACCACCAACTCCGGTCGGCAGGCGAGAAGTTCGGGCAGCGGGACGGCCGGGTAGCGCTCGGGGTGGTCGGCGTGGACGAGCCGCAGGCCCAGACGGCGCAGCAGGTCCCCGGCGAAGGTGTCGCGGCCGAGGACCATCCACGGGCGGCGCCAGATCGGTACGACGGTCCGCGGGCCGGCGGGCTCCGCAGGACTGTCCCCGCTCCGGGCGCCACTCCCGATGCCGCGCCAGGCCGCCTCCGCCTCGTCCAGCCAGACCGGCCGGGGCAGCCCGCAGGCCGTGGTCAGCAGCCGGTCCAGGGAGCGGAAGGCGTCGTCCAGGGTGCGGATGTCGGTGACCCAGACCGGGACGCCGGCCGCCCGCAGCGCGTCCAGGTCGGGGCGCCGGTTCTCCTCGTCGTTGGCGAGGACGAGGTCCGGCGCGAGCGCGAGGATGGCGGGGACGTCCGGATTCTTGGTACCGCCGATCCGGGTGACGGACAGGTCGGCGGGGTGGCTGCACCAGTCGGTGGCGCCGACCAGCAGTCCGGGTGCGGTGGCGGCGACCGCCTCGGTCAGCGACGGCACCAGCGAGACCACCCGGCGGGGCGGGCGCGGCCCGAGCCGGACGGGGAGGTCGAGGTCGTCGCGCGGGGTGGTGGGGGCGGCCATCCGGCCAGCCTACGTCCCGGGCCTCGGCGACGTACGAACCCGCGTGCGTACGAACCCGCCTGCGCACGAGCCCGCAGGCGCACCGGCCGCGACCGGTCGCGAATTGCGGGGAACCCATCGCCCGGGCCGTCCGACTACCTGGTCCGGGTCCGCAGTACGGGCCCTCGGCACGGCCATCCAGCACCGTCACCGAGCACCACCCAGCACCACCACCGACCAGGAGAGAGTTGTCATGCGCCCTCGCGTCGTCTGCGGAATCGCGGCCGCCGTCGCCCTGTTCGCCACGGCCTGCGGAAGCGGGACCGAGGGCGGGCCGAACGCCTCCGTCACCGTCCAGGCCGGCCCGGGCGGTGGGTTCCCCGTCAAGGTCGCCGACTGCGCGGGCAAGGAGACCGCCATCGCCAAGGCACCCGCCAGGATCGTCACCAGCAACGCCTCCAGCCTGGAGCTGCTGCTCCAACTCGGCGCCGGCGACCGGGTGATCGGCACCGGCTTCCCACCCGGCAAGGGCACCCTGCCCGCCGCCCTCGCCGAGCAGGGCGCCAAGGTGCCGGCGCTCGGGGACAAGGGCATACCCAAGGAGAAGCTGCTCGGCTCCGGCGCCGACCTCTACGTGGACACCTTCGGTGCGATGCCGATGATGGGAGGCGGCGCCACCGGGCCGAGCGAGGAGGAGTTCTCGGCGGCCGGCATCCAGCACGTCTACCTGCTCTCCACCGCCTGCGCCGGCACGCCGAAGGCCGCCAAGGCGCCGCGCACCGACCTCGCCGGGATCGAGGAGGACGTCCGCCGGCTCGGCGCCGTCACCGGCACCGCCGCCCGGGCCGAGGAACTCGTCGCCGGGATGGAGAAGCAGCTCGGCGAGGTCCGCGCCGCGCTCGCCGCCGTGCCGGAGGGGCAGCGGCCGAGCTACTTCGTCTTCGACTTCGACGCCGGGACCAAGCAGCCGGTGGCGGTCTGCGGACGGCAGGTCGCCAACGCCGTGATCAGCCAGGCCGGGGCGCGCAACGTGTTCGCCGACTGCGACGCCGACTTCAAGCCCGGCTCCTGGGAGGACGTGGTCGCGAAGAACCCGGACTGGATCCAGCTGGCCGTACGCAACCGGGGCAGCGAGGAGGCCACCCGCAAGGCCTTCGACGAGGCCGAGGCGTTCCTGAAGGGCTTCCCCGCGACCCAGGGCCTGAAGGCCGTCCAGGAAGGGCACTTCGTCCGGCTCGGTTCCGAGGTGACCACCATCGCGGGGGTGCGCAACGCCGACGCCGTCCGGCAGATCGCCGCCACCGTCCACCCGGACCTGGTCAAGAGCACCGACCCCGCCAAGAACGGCCGGTAGTCGGTGACTTCGGCCATCGCTCGCAAGGAGCACGGCGAAGCCCGCCCGGCCCGCACCCTGCGGGCCGGGCCGCTGGCCGTCGTCCTCGTCGCCGCCCTGGTGGTCGCGCTGACCGCCGCCGTCTCGCTCGGCTCGGTGGACGTCCCGCCCGGCGAGGTCTGGTCGGTGGTCGCCCGCCGGCTCACCGGCCGGGCCGCCGAACCCGGCACCCGCGACCTCATCGTCTGGCAACTGCGGGTTCCGCGCGCCCTGTTGGCGGCGGTGGTCGGGGCCGGACTCGGCCTGGTCGGCACCGCCGTGCAGGCCCTGGTCCGCAACCCGCTCGCCGATCCCTACCTGCTCGGCATCTCCTCCGGCGCCTCGCTCGGCGCGGTCGCCACCATCGTCCTCGGCACCACCCTCGGACTCGAGCTCTCCTTCGGCAGCGCGCTCGGTCTCACCGTCTCCCTGGCGGCGTTCGCCGGCGCGCTCGCCGCGTTCTCGCTGGTCTGGCTGATGGCCCGGCGCGGCGGCGGCTTCTCCCCGCTGCGCCTGGTCCTCGCGGGCATCGGCATCGCCCAGTTCCTCGGCGGCGTCACCAGCTACCTGGTCCTGCAGACCCGCGACGAACAGCAGACCAGGGGCGTGCTGTTCTGGCTGATGGGCAGCCTCGGCGGCGCCGTCTGGGCCCAACTCGCCGTCCCTGCCATTGCGGTGGCGCTCGGACTGGCCCTGCTCCAGGCCCGCGCCCGAGGCCTCAACGCGATGCTGATGGGCGACGAGACGGCCGCCGGGCTCGGCGTGGACGTCGCCCGGCTGCGCCGCGAGGTCTTCGTCGTCACCAGTGTGCTCACCGGGGTGCTGGTCGCCGTCTCCGGGGCGATCGGCTTCGTCGGGCTGATGGTGCCGCACGTGTGCCGGCTGCTGGTCGGTGCCGACCACCGGCGGCTGCTGCCGCTGTCCGCGCTCACCGGGGCGCTGCTGCTGGTCGTCGTCGACACCGTGGCCCGCACCGCCCTGGACGGCCAGGAACTGCCGATCGGCGTGGTCACCGCCGTGCTCGGCGCCCCCACCCTGCTCTACCTGCTGGACCGACGACTGGAGCGCAGTTGAGGATCGCCGTCGAGGACCTGAGTGTCGCCCTGGCCGGCCGGACGGTGCTGGCCGGGGCCAACCTGATCGTCGAGGAGGGAGAGATCGCCGGACTGGTCGGGCCGAACGGCAGCGGCAAGTCCAGCCTGCTGCGCACCGTCTACCGGCACCTGCGGCCGAGCGCCGGCCGGGTGCTGCTGGCCGGACGGGACCTGGCGCAGCTGCGGCCGGCGGAGTCCGCCCGGCACATCGGGGCACTGCCCCAGGAGCGCGGCGGCGACTTCGAGTTGAGCGTCCGCGAGGTGGTCGCGATGGGCCGCACGCCCTACAAGCGGGCGTTCGCGGCCGACGACGCGGAGGACCACCGGATCACCGCCGAGGCGCTGGACCGGGTCGGCATGGCCGGGGCCGCCGACCGCCGGTTCGCCCAACTGTCCGGCGGCGAACGGCAACGGGTGCTGCTGGCCCGGGCGCTCGCCCAGCAGCCGGACGTCCTGGTCCTGGACGAGCCGACCAACCACCTGGACGTCCGGCACCAGGTCGAACTGCTCGCCCTGCTCCGCGAGCAGCGCCGCACCACCCTGGTGGCCCTGCACGACCTCAACGCCGCCGCCTCGGTCTGCGACCGGCTGCACGTCCTGCACGACGGCACCCTCGTGGCCTCCGGTACACCGCGCGAGGTGCTGACCGCCGACCTGCTGGCCGAGGTCTTCGGCGTACGGGCGGCAGTGGTCGAACACCCGCTCACCGGCGACCCGTTGATCGCCTTCGACCACCGCGCCCCGGCAGCGGCGGAGGCCGTCGTACCCGGTTCGGCCGCGCCGGGGCGGTAGTTCGTCCGGGCTCCCGTCCGGACGAGTAACTTCGAGATCACCCGGTCGTGAACCGTGTCGCCAGCCGCCAGCCGCCAGCCGCCAGCCGCCAGCCGCCAGGTCAGGACACCTGGCGGCTCTCGTAGTGGCTCGGCCGGCCGTCCCGCAGGACCAGCCGACCGAGCCGCGCGGCTTCTTCGCTGCGCAGCAACTCCCAGCCGCCGTCGGTCCGGTGGATGACCGCCGAGTGCCAGGGCGTGGTCCAGGCGTCGGCTGCCGCGAGCAGCCGGATGCCGAACTTGGACGCCCCGGCGGGCTGCGGGTGGATGGAGAGCCGGACGGCGCGTGGATGGTGCTCGGCGATCAACTCGCCCCAGGCGCGGCTGCGCTGGATCACGCCGTAGGCACGGCGGCGGCACTCCCGCTGGAGGGCGGAGCGGGTGCCGGTGAAGCCGACGGCGTCCTCGGTGAGGAAACGGGTGATGCCCCGGTAGAGCCGCAGCGTCCCCTCCTCGGTCAGCACCTGTTCGCGCAGCTCCTCGACGCTCGGCGCGTACCGGGCGTGCACCCGGGCACGCTTCTCGTCGTACGGGAGGTCGCCGAGGACGGCCCGCAGGTCGAAGGTGTCGAGGTGGGTCAGGCCCTCGCGGGCGATCATGGCGGTCAGGGCGTCCGAGTAGGCGTCTATGTGGTCGTCCGGGACGTCGATCAGGTCTCCGAAGATGTGCCCGTCCGAGCAGATCAGGATGCGGGCGCCGGGTGCGTGCAGTCGGCCGATCTCGGCGCAGAGCCCGTCGAGGAAGGTCAGCGACAGCCGTTCGCCCTCGTCCGGCAGGTGACCGAGCACCTTCGCCGGGTTCGGCGACTTGCAGGGGAAGCCGGGCAGCGTCAGGACGATCGGTTCGCCGGCCGCGATGAAGTCCGCCAACTGGGCCAGCTGGAGCGGGAAGTGCTCCGGGCGGGCGTCGAAGCCCGGGTCCGCGGCGCGGCAGCAGCAGCAGGCCCAGCACGCGGGCGGCGAGTCGCTCGGCCGAGGGGCGGTCCTCCAGGGCGGGGGCGACGGGGCTGGTGACGGCGGGGCTGGTGACGGCAGGGGCGGTGCCGACGGGCGGCATGGCGGGTCCTCCACGGAAGGTCGTGCGGTACGGCTTGTGGGCTGGGCTGGGCTGGGCTGGGGCTGCGGTCGACGGGTGTCGGGCTGCGGGCGGGCGGTGTCGGGCGGTGCCTCGGCGCCGGGGGTCAGTGGCGGTGGTCGTAGGCGACCGGCAGCCGGTTCACCCCGCGCGCCAGGACGGCGGGGATCCAGGCCAGGTCCGCGAGGCCGTCGCCGGGCGTCTCGGCCGGGCGCAGGCCGGTCAGCCGGCCGAGCAGGGTGGCGAGGGCGACCTGCAGTTCCGCCCGGGCCAGCGCGGCGCCGGGGCAGTAGTGGACGCCGTGGCCGAAGGCCAGGTGGGCGTTGGGAGTGCGGTCGAGGTCGAGGCGGTCGGGATCGGCGAACTGCGCGTCGTCGCGGTTGGCGGCGCAGAGCGAGACGATCACGGAGTCCCCGGCCGGGACGGCGGTGCCGAACAGGTCGCTGTCCTCGGCGAAGAACCGCCAGGTGGTGAGCTCGAACGCGGCGTCGTGGCGCAGCAGTTCCTCCACCGCGCGGGCGAGCCGGTCGGGCTCGTCGAGGCCCTCGCGGAGCCGGGCGAGCTGCTCGGGGTGGCGCAGCAGGGTGACCAGCATGGTGGTGATCTGGTTGGTGACCGGCTCCTGCCCGGCGACCAGCAGCTGGAACACCATCGAGTCGAGCTCCGCGCGGCTCAACTCCCCTGCGTCGTGGGCCGCGACGAGGCGGCCCAGCAGGTCCTCCCGGGCCGCCCAGCCCGGTGCCCGGCAGTCGGCGCGCTTACGGGCGACGACATCGGCGATGTACGTCTGGAGGCCGCGCAGCCGCGCCTCGTACGCCGGACGCCCGGGGTCCTGCGGCCCGACCGGCTGGACCACCTTGCCCCAGTCCCGGTCGAACCGCTCCGCCAACTCGGGCGGGAGGCCGATGACTTCGGCGAGTACCCGGAAGGGGTAGTGGGCCGCGAAGCCGGCCACGAGGTCCGCACCGCCGGACTCCGGCAGCTCGTCCACCAGCGCGTCGGCCAGTTCCCGGAACCGGGGGCGCAGCGACTCCACCCGGCGCGGGGCGAACGCGTCCAGGACGAGCCGGCGCATCGAGGTGTGCTTGGGCGGGTCCTGGTGGAGCAGGTGGACCTGGAGCTGGGAGTGCTGCGGCTCGGGCATGATCGACGCGCGTCGGCGCCAGTTGTCGTTGCCCAGCGCGTGGTTCTTGCCGAGCCGGGGGTCGTTGAGCGCGGCGTGGGCGGACCGGTAGCCGGTGACCAGCCAGGCGTGGATGCCGCTCGGGAACTCCACCCGGTGCACCGGCCCGGCCTCGCGCATCCGCCGGTAGAGCGGGTACGGGTCGCTCTTGTACGCCGGGCCGTGCAGCGGGACGGGGGAGGGGAGCCGGTCGTGCCCGTACGGGCAGTGCGGCGCGTCATCGGTGGCGCCCGGGTCGGGGATGGTGTCGGTCATCTGAGGCGGTCCTTCGGTACTGGTGTTGCGGGGCTCAGGACGTGGAGCGGCGGTGCAGGGCGAGCAGGGCGACGGCGGTGGCCGCGACCAGGGCGGCCAGGGTGATGCCGGCGCGGGTCCCGGCGGTGCCGCCGGCCCCGGCGAGCGAGGCGGATGTGGCGAGGGCCGGGCCGAGCGCGAAGCCGAGGCTGCGGGCGAGCTGGACGGCGGACCCGGCGGTGGCGAGCTTTCCGGGCGGGGAGGCGGACATCACCAGCGCCTGGGTGGGGCCGCCGTTGAGGCCCATCCCGGCGCCGGCGAGGGCGAGTCGCGCGGCGATGTCGACGGCGGACCAGCCGGTGTCCAGCGGGACGAGCAGGGCCAGGCCGAGGGTGGTGACGGCGGCGCCGGTGAGCGCGGTCGGCCGGGCGCCCCAGCTGTCGGCCAGCCGGCCGCCGATCCGGCCGGCCAGCACCATGCCGAGCGGGAACGCCAGCATGGTGAGTGCGGTCGCGGTGGCGCTCTCGCCCCGGGGGCCGCGCAGGTACTGGGCGAGCAGGTAGTGGCAGGCGGCGAAGCCGGCGGCGAGCGCCAGCACCGAGGCGTTGGCCCCGGCCGTCCCGGCGGCCCGCAGCACCTCGGCCACCGGCCGGCCGCCCGGGCGACGCAGCCAGAGCAGCACCAGCGGTACGGCGGGCAGAGCGAGCAGCAGCCACAGCGGCGCCTGCGGGGCCAGGGTGAGTCCGAGCAGCGTGGCGGCCACGGCGGCGCCGATCAGTGCGGCGTCGCCGAGCGAGGACCGGTCGGGCGGCCGCAGCCCGCCCCGGCGCGGGGCGTGGCGCCGCACGATCAGGACGGCGGCCAGGCAGACCGGCAGCTTGACGAGGAAGACCGCCCGCCAGCCCAGGTGGTCCAGCAGCAGGCCGCCGACCACCGGCCCGGTGACGGCGCCGAGTGGGCCGAGGGTCGCGGGCACACTCATCGCCCGGCCACGCAGCTCGGGCCGGACGGAGGTCGCGGCCAGCACCGGCATCAGGACGAAGAGCACGGCCCCGAAGGCGCCTTGGAACAGCCGGGCCGCGATCAGCCAACCGGCCCACGGGGCGCACGCGGCCAGCACGCTGCACAGGGCGAAGCAGCTGACCGCGAACAGCAGGGCCGAACGGGTGCCGACCTGGTCCAGCCACCGCCCGGCGGGCAACAGCGCGGCGACGAGCGGGAGTTGGTAGCCGAGCGTGGCCCACTGGGCGACCCCGGGGGAGACGTGCAGGCCGGTCGAGATGTCGGTGAGCGCGAGGTTGACCACGTTCATGTCGAGCATCGCGACGAACGACAGCAGACCGGCGGCCACGACCAGGCTCCAGCGGTCGACCGGTTGAACCTGATGGACCATCGGATATCGGGAGGCCGGGGTTGGTTGCACCGTCATGAAGTCCCTCCGTCTCCCGTGCTGCCGGACCGGACGCCGCCTCGGCGGCGGGGTCCGGTACAGCAGTCGGGCGTGCGGGAGCTCCGGTTCCGAACACCTGGGGGATTTCTTTCCCCCGGGGTGGTGTGCGTGCGGTGGGAGTGGAATTCGACGGCGCGCGGGGTGCCTGTGGCGAACAGCCGACAGTCGACAGCCGACAGCCGACAGATGACAACTTTCAGCGAACAGATAACAGATTTCGAAATCTGTTATCTGTTCGCCGTCGATTGTCAGCTGTCGACTGTCCGTTGTCGGTCTCCGCCCCGTCCGCTGCTCAGCAGGCGGGGGCGAGCGCCTCTGCCTCGGCGGCGCGCAGGCGTGCCACCAGCTCCTCCCGCGCCCGGGCGACCCGGGAGCGGACGGTCCCGACCGGGCAGCCGGCGACCTCGGCCGCCTCGGCGTAGCTCAGACCGACCACCTGGGTCAGCACGAAGGCCTCCCGTCGCTGGGCGGGTACCCGGTCGAGCAGGTCGTCGAGCGCGATGCCGTCCTCGAACCCGGCCGCCGGTGCTCCGCCCTGGCGCTCCGCCGCCTCCTGCCAGTCCGGCAGCGCGGCGCAGCGCGGCCGGGCGGCGGCCATCCGGTACCGGTCGATCACCGTGCGCCGGGCGATCGACAACAGCCAGGTGCGGGCCGAGGAGCGCCCGGCGAACGCGGGCAGGCCGCGCAGGGCCCGCAGGAAGGTCTCCTGGGCGAGGTCGTCGGCGGACTGCACGTCGGTCAGGTGGGCGACGAAGCGCCAGACGTCCCGCTGGGTGGCCCGGACGAAGGCCTCGACGTCGGCCGTCCGTCCGGAGCGGGCGGTCAGCGCCAGCGCGGTGAGCTGTTCGTCATCCACGGCGGCCTCCCACCCGGCTGGTCCCGGCACAACGCGCGTGCAGGACGATGGTCATATGAGATGCGCACAGTTCCGTATCGCCCTGTCCGCTCGGCTCGACGGCGAACCGTGCGGCCTGCCGGAGGTCCGGCTGGACAAGCACGTCGCGCGCTGCGCCGGCTGCCGGGACTGGCTGGCCCGCGCGGAACAGCTGCGCGGCCGGGTTCGGGCGGGCGCCGCGGACGGGCCGTCGCCGGAGTGGTCGGCCCGACTGCTGGCCGGGTTGGGCCAAGGCGGGCCGGGAGGCGGCGCTCCGGACGGCCCGCAGACCGTCGAGCGGTAGGCCCGGCAGGGGCGCGCCGAGGAGCGGATGCGGTGGGACGGGGGCGCCGGCCGGAGCCGGCGCGCCGTCGAAATCAGACATGGGAAGGTCCCGAGGGGAAGGCGGGGAGCGGCACCGCGCAGGGCGGCACCGTCGGCGTCCATGGGCAACCGCGCGCGGCGCGCCGGACCCCTGGGGGAAGCGCGGCGGCGGACGCGGGCCCGCACCCTGACGACACGACGGCGCGGGGCGTGGCCGTACGGCAGGGTGACCTGCCCGTCGCGAGCGTCCCGGCGACCGGAGGGCGGCCGGGGTGAGGAAAGGGAGCGGCGGGCGCGTCAGCAGGCGAGGGCGAACGCCGGCGGCCCGCGCCGGACCAGGGCATGCGTCAGCAGCACCGAGCGCGGCGGCCGGGCCCGGTCGTCGGCAGGGCGGGGCGGCGCCGGGGCCCGGTAGCCGAAGGGGCGCGCGAACAGCGCCAGCAGCGGGACCAGCAGGGCCCCCGCCACCACCGAGCCGAGCGCGCCGAGCAGCTCGAAGAGCCGGACGAGCGCCGCGTCGCCGCGCCAGAGCAGGAGCGCGCACGCCAGCGCGGCGAGCACGTGGGCGGCGGTCATCCCGGACGACATGCCGTGAGGCATCCCGTGCGCCATGTCGTGCGCCGGTCCGCTCACCAGATCCTGCGCCCCGCCGTACGACCCGGCGCCGTGGAACGTCCCGTCGGGCATCATGTGCGGCCCGGTGGACATCCCCGTCATCCCGGTCGTACCGGTCGCACCGGTGGTCCCCGGTAGGCCGGGATCGAGGGCCGTCGCCCCCGAGGTCGCGTGGTGCGTTCCCGCCGTCGGCCGCAGGCTGCCGCCGGCCGGCGGGACGTCCGGGTCGATGCCCGCCATCCGCGCCAGTTCGACCGGGGAGAGTCCGCCGGGCGCCCGGTCGGGGTTGCAGAGCAGTAGGGCCGCCCAGTCCGTGGAGGTGATCCGGCCGAGGCCGCCGCCTCCTCGGGAGAGCGGCCCGGCCTGCTCGAACAGCTGGTGCGACGCGGTCTGCGCCACCACCATCCAGAGGCTGATCACCCCGAGTCCGCGCTGCTTCCCGGCGAGCAGCCAGGTCAGTCCGAGGACGGCCCCGAACGCGCCGACCAGCACCGTTGGTGACACGCCGGACCCGGCCATGGCGACGTGCGCGGCGGCGGCCGTCGCCACGCACAGCGCGGCGAAGACCACGGCGCGCAGCAGGCGGATCCGGTCGGTCATCACGATGGCACTCATCGTCGCACCCACCCCGCCCGACCCGGACCGCACCCTCCGGTGATGGCCGGTTCTGTGCCGTGAGACCATGCCCGGCCGCCCGCCCCCAGCCCGCCGGATCGCCACCCGGTCCGGCCGTTCGGCCTGGCCTGTTCACCTGGCGCGCCGAACCGAACAACCGCTCGTACGACCATCGGGGCGGTTTGACAGCGCGCATCCGATGCTCACTTAATGTGCACCACCCCATACGGTGCGTATCGGGATGATGCCGTTCAGAAGCAGGGAGGTCCGGCCTTGGAGACCCCGACGGATACCTCGGCGCCCATTGCCGACAGTACCGAGTCCGCTGCCCCCACGGAGCCGACCGTCCCGCAGCAGGCCACGGCCCCGGGACGGGCGGTGGTCAAGGCCAAGGTCAAGGCCAAGGCTGCCGCCGAGGCCACCGCCGAGCAGACCGAAGCCGCCGACGCCGCCGAGGCCGGTGAACCCGCCGAACTGGCCGAGGCTGCCGCAGCCACCAAGCCGGCCGAGGCCGACGAATCGGCCGAGTCCACCGAGCCCGCCGAGTCCACGGAGGAGGCCGACTCAGCCGAAGCCGCCGAGCCGGCCGAAGCCGCCGACCAGGCTGACTCAGCCGAGACCGCCGACGCGGCCGACCCCGCCGGCGCGGCTGAGCCTGCCGACACGGCCGACTCCGCGGACGCGGCCGAGTCCGCAGAAGCCGCCGAGCCCGCCGCCGCGACGCCCCCGAGCGCCGACCTGGCCGACCTCGCCGACCCCGGCTTCTGGAAGCTGCCCGCCCCCGCCCGCGCCGCCGCCTTCGCCGAGCTGCGCCGCCGCCCGGGCCCGGTGTTCTTCGGCGACCGTGCCACCGGCCGGGGCTTCCACGCCCTGGTCCGCCACGCCGACGTGGTGGAGGCCAGCCGCAACCCCGCCGTCTTCCTCAGCGGCCCCGGCGTGACCACCCCCGCCCCGGCCCGCTGGGTCCGGCTGGCGTTCGGCGACTCGATGGTCAACCTGGACGACCCCCGCCACGCCCAGCTGCGCCGGATCGTCTCGCGGGCGTTCACCCCGCGGCTGCTCGACCGGGTCGAGGAGGACGTCCGGCGGATCAGCACCGAGCTGGTCGACCGGATCGAGCGGGAGCGGCCGGAGGACTTCGTGACCGCGGTCGCCGCCGAGCTCCCGTTCCAGGTGATCTGCACCATGATGGGCATCCCGGAGGGGCCGCGCCGCACCATCCTCGGCCTGGTCAACCGCAGTTCCGAGGACATCGGCGTGGCCCGTCCGCTGTGCCGCCGCCTCCGGGCGCCCGGGCGCGGGCTGCGGGCGCTCGCCCGGATGCAGGGCATCGTCGCCGGGATCGGCCGCCGGCGCCGTCGCCGACCGGAGGAGGACCTGATCTCCGCGCTGGTGACCGCCGACGTGGACGGCCGCCGGCTCGCCGGGCGCGAGCTGGGCGCCTTCTTCAGCCTGCTGCTGGTCGCCGGGGTCGAGACCACCCGCAACGCGCTGGCCCACGGCCTGCACCTGCTGACCGTCCACCCCGAGCAGCGCGCCCTGCTGCTCGAAGACCTCGACGGGCGGCTCGGCGGTGCGGTGGACGAGATGATCCGCCACGCCACGCCGATCATCCAGTTCAACCGGACCCTCGCCGTCGACCACGAGCTGGGCGGCTCCGGCGGGACACTGCTGCGCGCGGGCGAGAAGGTCGCGCTGTTCTACGGCTCCGCCAACCGCGACGAGGAGGTCTTCCCCGACCCGGACGCCTTCGACATCACCCGCACGCCCAACCCCCACCTCGGTTTCGGCGGCGGCGGTCCGCACTACTGCCTCGGCGCGCACCTGGCCCGGCAGGAGATGACGGCGCTGTTCCACGAGCTGCTCACCCGCCTGCCCGAGGCACGGTCGGTCGGCGAGCCGCAGCTCGTCCCGTCCAGCTTCGACCACCGGGTCCGCTCGCTGCGCTTCACGTTCTGAACCTGCTGAGAGGTCTGAACTTCCGAGAGGCACCGACCTCCCGGGAGGCACGGATCTCCTGGGGAGGTCCGGACCTCCCGAAAGGCCTTGGCAACCCGGGAGGTCCGAACCTCCCGAGGAGCCGGCCCCCTGAGCGGCCAGTGCCCCGCCGCTACCAGTCGCCCGCCTCCCACACCGCGTGGTCGTGCGCGAACAGCACCCGGTGCGGGCCGTGCTCCGCCACCCGGTCGAGCCAGGGCCGGTACCCGGGCAGCGGCGGGTCCACGCCCTCGCGGGCCGCCCGTCGGGCGAGCAGCGCCTGCCCGTACTCGGAGGCGAAGTCGTACGCCTGCCCGGCCAGCAGGACCGGCGCGCCGCCCGGGCGGTCGACCAGCAGCGACTGGTGGCCCGCGGTGTGGCCGGGGGTGGGCAGTACCCGCACGCCCGGCCACACCTCGGCCTCGCCGTCGAGTTCGCGGTACTCGGCGCCGGGGAAGTCGACCAGCGCGTCGAAGGTGTACTCGCCGCGCCGGGCGGTGGCCAGCTCCTCCGCCTGGACCACGACGGTCGTGCCGGCGAACAGCGGGTTGCCGCCGCAGTGGTCGAAGTGCAGGTGGCAGTTGACCACCAGGTCGATGTCGGCGACGGCCACCCCGGCCGCGGCGAGCGCCTCCGGCAGCGGCCGGCGGACCGGGCGGTAGTGGGCCTCGGTCTCCGGCTCGCCGCCGCCGATCCCGGTGTCGAACAGCAGCAGCCCCTCCGGACGCCGGACCAGGTACGCGAGCACCGGCTCCACGCGCGGCTCCGGGCCGCCCACCTCGCCGGCCGGCCGGACGAAGTACCCCAGGTCGAGACGGCGGATCACGCGCAATTCAGCCCCCATGTCGCAGTGCGTCGCTCGGCCCCCGTACGGGTGGCCGCGCGGGCCCCCGGTTCGCACCCTACCCGCCGACCGGCAGCCCCCGGTCGGGCTTCACCTGCTTCATCGTCAGGTGCGAATTGACCTGCGCGATGCCCGGCAGGCCGGAGAGCACGTCGGTGATGAAGCGCTCGTACGCGGCGATGTCGGCCACCGCGATCCGCAGCAGGTAGTCGGGTTCGCCGAACAGCCGGTGCGCCTCCACCACCTCCGGAAGCTCGGCCACCCGGCGCTCGAACTCGGCGACCGTCACCTGGTCCTCGTGACGCATGGTGATCGTTACGAAGGGCTGGAACCCGCGCCCGACCGCCGCGCCGTCCAGCACCGCCCGGTAGCCGCGGATCACTCCGTCCTGCTCCAGCTGGCGCACTCGGCGCAGGCAGGGGGAGGGGGTGAGGTCCACCCGCGCGGCCAGCTCGGTGTTGGTCAGACGCCCGTCCTGCTGGAGCTCGCGGAGGATTCTGCGGTCGATTCGGTCCATGGCGCAATATTCTGCCAAAACGCGGCTCCGACCAGCCGGAAGTCGCCATCGCGTGCCAGCCCCGTCCGGCTACCTTCAGTTACCGCACCGGTCAACGGGAGACCCCGGCCCACGACCCGGGGCGCTCCGGCCGGTGCGCCGGAGCCACTCCGGACGACCGCCGGAACCACCCGGCCACCACCCGGAACAACCCCGGCCACCCGGGACACCCCCGGGAACCCCTGGCCGATGCGCCGGGCCCACACCGCGACGAGCACGACAGGCCACGCCCACGCCCATGGACACCCACGCCCTCCTCCTCTTCCTCGGAGTCGACCTGCTGCTGGTCTGCACCCCGGGCCCCGACTGGCTCTACATCGCCGCCCGAGGCCTCGGCCAGGGCCGCCGTGCCGCGCTGACCGCGGTCGGCGGGGTCTGCGCCGGGTACGCCGTCCACACCCTGCTCTCCAGTGCCGGACTGGCCGCCGCGCTGCGCGCCGTCCCGGCCGCCCTGCCCGTGCTGCGCCTCACCGGCGCCGCGTACCTGCTGGTGCTCGCCGTGATGATGCTGCTGGCACTGCGCAAGGGCGGGGGCGCCGCCGCCCTGGCCGCGCCCAAGCCGCAGCCCACCGCGACGGTGCTGCGCCAGAGCATGCTGACCGCGCTGCTCAACCCCAAGGGGCTGCTGCTCTACCTCTCCCTGGTGCCGCAGTTCGTCGATCCGGGCGCCGCGCTGCCGGTCGGCGGGCAGGTGCTCGCGCTCGGCTCGCTCAACGTGCTGGCCTGCGCGGTCGTGTACGGGCTGGTCGCGCACGCCAGCGGGCGGCTCGGCGGCCGCTTCGGCGGCACCCCGCAGGCGGCCCGCCGGATGACGATGGTCTCGGCGGTCCTGCTGATGCTGGTGGCGGGCGTCACGGCGAGCGCCTGAGAACCGGAGCACAATGCCGGACATGACTGATCGTCCGTTGCCAGAAGGAACCACCGGGTCCACCGGGTCCACCGGATCCATCGGGTCCACCGGAGCCGCCGGAGCCGCCGGGTGTGTCGACGGCCCGACCGCCCACGCCTGGGCGGCGCTCGGCGGCCCGCCCGAGCTGCTGGAACGGGTGGGCTTCCAGGGCCCGGACGACGTCCTGCCCTCCGGTCTCCCGGTGCGCCGGCTCGCCCGGGCCACCGTGGCCGTCTGTTCGCTGGCCGCGGCCGAACTCGCGGCCCACCGCACCGGCGCGCCCGTCCCCGCCGTCCTGGTGGATCAGGGGGCGGTCGCCACCGCCTTCGTCAGCGAGCGGCACCTGACGGTCGACGGCCGGACGCCCGTCACCTTCGCCCCGCACTCCGGCTTCTGGCGCACCGCCGACGGCTGGGTGCGCACCCACGCCAACTACCCGCACCACCGCGCCCGGCTGCTCGCCGCCCTCGGCCTCGCCGCGGACGCCGGCCCCGAGCAGCTCGCCGAGGTGCTCGGCAGGATGCCGGCCGAGCGGATCCAGGAGCGCGCGTACGAGGCGGGAGCGCTCGCGGTGGCCGTCGCGCCGGTGAGCCCGGCCGTGCACCCCCTCGTGGAGCACCGGGAGACCGGTGCCGCCACGGGGGCCGCGCCGGCCCGCCCGCTCGGCGGGGCCCCGGTGGACCGGCCCGCCGCCGGGGTCCGGGTCCTCGACCTCACCCGGGTGATCGCCGGACCGGTCGCCACCCGCACCCTGGCCCTGCTCGGTGCCGACGTCCTGCGCGTCGACCCGCCCCGGCTGCCGGAGGCCGACGACGCCCACGCCGACACCGGCTTCGGCAAGCGCTCCACCCGGCTCGACCTGGCCGCGCCGGCCGACCGCGCGGTCTTCGAGGACCTGCTCGCCACCGCCGACGTCCTCGTCACCGGCTACCGCCCCGGCGCCCTCGACGCCCACGGCCTGAGCCCGGAGGCGCTGTTCGCCCGCCGCCCGGACCTGATCCTCGCCCAGATCCGCGCCTGGGGCCGGACCGGCCGCTGGGCCGACCGGCGCGGCTTCGACAGCCTGGTCCAGGCGGGCGTCGGCATCGCCGCCCACGAGTCCGCCCGCGAGACTCCCCACGCCGCCGGCCAGGAGCCCACCCGCGCCGCCGCACCCGGGTCCGCCCCGGAAAGCCGTCCCGGTGTGCTGCCCGCCCAGGCCCTCGACCACGGCACCGGCTACCTCCTCGCCGCCGCCGTCCTGCGCTCCCTCACCGACCAGCGCACCCGTCGCCCCGGCGGCCGCCACCTGCGCTTCTCCCTCGCCGGCACGGCCTCCTGGCTGCTGCACGGCATCGAACCGGAGGAGGCGCCGCAGGGCGTCCCGTCCGAGCCCTACGACCCCTCCCGGTGGCTCGCCGAGACCGACTCCGGCTACGGGCGGCTGCGCCACGCCCTGCCGCCGATCGGGTACGAGGGGGCGCCCACCGACTGGTCGCGCCCGCCGGGGCGCTGGGGGACGGACGAGCCGGTCTGGCTCTGAACCTCCGGCGGGGTGGCTGTCCGAGGCGTCTGGCAGCATCGCCGTCATGACCGCACACGCCACCGACTACACCTGGTTCGACGAGCACTACCCGGACCTGGGCGAGGCCTACTGCCTCACCCGGGTCCAGGGGCTCACGGCCGACGAGCTGCTGCGCCGCTTCGACGCCCTGCCGGGCAGCGACGCCGTCGGCCTGGGGGCGGTGATGGCCCGCTGGGACGCCTACCTGGACGAGGAGGACGAGGAGGCCGAGGCGCTGTTCGACCTCGCCGAGGACCGGCTGCTCGTCGCGGTCACCGAACTCGACGGCTGGTCCCTCGCGATCGAGCCGAACGGCTACCTCGGCACCCTGGACACGGTGATCCCCCGGCTCGGTGAGGGCACCCGGCTGGTCTCGCACTTCCGCAACGTGAACGCCGTGGACCACTTCCACTGGTGGGAGCACGGCGTCCGGCGGCTGCACTTCGAGCCGCTCTTCCCCACCCAGCGGGACGGCACGGACGCCGAGGCCCCCGGCGTCCCGGAGCTGCTGACCGCCTGCGGCTTCGAGCTGGAGACGGAGGCGTACGACCTGTGCGGCGAGGCCGCGTTCGCACTCGCCGAGCGGCTGACGGACGTCCGGCTCGGCCCGGAACGCCTGGAGGCCGCCACCTTCCGGATCGGCTTCGCGCCGCGCCCGTAGCAGTCGACGGGCGGTGGGCGGCCCCGGCCGGCAGGTGACGGCTCCACGAGGTGACGACTCCGGCGAGGCGGCGACTGCGCGAGGTGACGACTCCGGTGAAGCCGCTGCTGCGCGAGGTGACGTCCCGTGGGGCGGGGGCGGTCAGACCCCCGACGGGATCCGCCTGGCCTGGCCGCGCACCTGGATCGCCGTCACGATCTCGACCAGGCCCAGGATCACCAGCCAGCAGCCCGCCAGCACGGTCAGCGCGGTGATCGACCCGACCGGCCAGACCATCAGCAGCACGCCGGCCAGGGTGTTGGCCACGCCCGCGAAGGCCTGCCAGGCACGGGCGGGCATCAGCGGGTCGGAGAGCGCGGCGGCGAGCTGGGTGATCCCGCGGAACAGCCAGCCGATCCCGATCCAGAGCGCGAGCAGCAGCAGCGACTGCACCGCGCTGCGGAAGCAGAGCAGCCCCAGCAGCACGCAGATCGCGCCGCTGATGAAGGCCAGCACCCGCAGCGCGGTGGTGGAGTGGGTGCCGAACGCGGCGACCAGCTGCACGATGCCGATCACCAGCAGGTAGAGGCCGAACAGGACGCCCACCACCAGGAGCGTCTCCCGGGGCCAGGCGAAGACCACGATCCCGAGGGCGAGGGAGGCGAGTCCGGCGACCAGCAGGACCTGCCAGGCGGCCTTGGCGAGCAGTCCGAGCGGGCCCTGGACCGGGGTGCCGTCGGGGGTGATGATCGGAGGGGCCACGGTGGCGTACTCCTCGGGCTGACGCCGGGCGACGGGCGACGGGTGCCGTGCTGGTCGGGTGCGACGCGGGCACGAGGCGGGTGCGACGCGGGACGGGCGGGGTCGGGTCGGCCGGCTGACGGGCAGGGAACGTACCCCAGCCTCTTCCGCGCCACGGCGGGGCCGCGCGCCCGGTACGGCCGTTCGGGGGATCCGCCGCGGTCGCCGGAACGCCACCCTCCGGACACTTTCCGTCGATAGCATCCGTCAATATGACTTCTGAAGGGTGGGGGACCCCTCCGGTCGAGCCGATCAGCCAGCACTACATCGTCTGCGGGGGCAACGCGCTGGCACACCGACTGGTCCGGGAACTCGTCGAGCACTACGAGGTCCCGGTCGTCGTCCTGGTCGCCGACCGAACCCGTGACCACGCGCCGCAGATCGAGCAACTCTCCGGCGTCGCGGCCGTCGTGGAGTACGCCAGCGTCACCGAGGAGGCGCTGCGCGCGGTGTCCATCGGCACCGCGCGCGGTCTCGCCCTGGTCGAGGGGAGCGACCAGGAGAACATCCACGCGGCGCTCAGCGCCCAGAACCACAACCCGGACATCCGCATCGTGTTCCGGATGTTCAACCAGCGGCTCGGCGAGAACATCGAACGGCTGCTCAGGAACGGTGCCGCGCTCTCCGGCTCCGCCACCGCCGCCCCGGCCTTCGCGTCCGCGGCGCTCGGGCGGCCCAACTCGGTGGAGATCGACGGGCGTTACCTGCACATCGCGTTCGACGACGACATCACCTCCGACCGGATCTGCGTGGTCGCCGACCACATCGACCGGCAGGACCTCGGCAGGATCCGACTGCTGCCCGAGCAGCAGGGCGACTCGGCCGAGTTCGTCCGGTTCGCCCGGGAGTTCGGCGACAACGGGCCGATCCGCCCGGACGACCTGCGACGCGAACCGGCGTCGTCGGCCGACCCCGCCCCGGAGGAGGAACCGGGCGGCCGGGCGGCGCTCCAGGCCCTGCGGATCGAGCCCCGGGAGCCGATCGACTGGAAGCGGCGGGTGCGCTGGCGGCTGCTCGACACCATGCGCTTCTTCACCAGCGCCCGGATGCGGCTGGTGCTGCTCACCGCCCTCGCGGCCGTGCTGCTGGCCTTCGGGGTGCTCTGGTACCTCAACCGGAACTTCGGCTGGACCGTCTACATCACGCTGCTCGACCTGGCCGGCGCCGCCCAGCCGGACCAGCTCTCCGACATCGCCGACGGGACGGGCACCGGCGGGTTCTGGCAGCGGGTCGCGCAGGTGGTGATCACCATCTGCGGGATCACCTTCGCACCGGTCGCCACCGCCATCGCGGTCGAGGTGCTGGGCTCCGGGCGGCGCGGGCAGCCGCGCAACCCCGGGGCGGGCACCCGGGACCACGTGATCGTCGTCGGTCTCGGCAACGTCGGCACCCGGGTCGCGACCCAGCTGCACGACATGGGGGTGCCGGTGGTCTGCGTGGAGCGGGACCCGCAGGCGCGCGGCATCGCCGCCGTACGGGCGCTGGGGATCCCGGTGGTGCTGGGCGACGGACCGTTCGAGCAGCAGCTGCGCCGGGCCCGGCTGAAGCACAGCCGGGCGCTGGTCGCGGTCAGCGGGGACGACGCCACCAACCTGGAGGCGGCCCTGGAGGCGCGCCACGGCAATCCCGAGGTCCGGGTGGTGGTGCGGCTGTTCGAGGACGACTTCGCCGGCCACTTCTACAAGACGCTGGACAACGCGGCCTCCCGGTCGGTGTCCTACCTGGCCGCGCCCGCCTTCGCAGCGGCGCTGATGGGGCGCGAGGTGCGCGGGACGCTGTCGGTGCTCCGGCACGTGCTGCTGATCGCCGAGCTGAAGGTGGAGGACGGCAGCGGACTGATCGGGCTGAACCGGCACGACCTGGAGGACCCGGGCGGCGTCCGGGTGATCGCCGTGCGCCTCGCCCACGGCGGGCCGTTGCAGTGGAACTTCGCGGACCGCACCCGGCGGCTCGCCCCGGGCGACCAGATCGTGGTCGCCGCCACCCGCAGCGGGCTCGCCCGGCTGAACACGGTGGCGGTGGAGGAGGAGGGATGAGCACGGCGGAGGGGCGCCGGCTGTCGGGGGAAGGCGGCAGCCGGCAGTGGACAACCGACAACTGACAACCGACGGCCGACGGCGAACAGCCGACAGATTTCATCATCTGAAATCTGTCAGCTGTCATCTGTCAGCCGCCCCCGTCGTCAGCGGTTCTGGAACTCCGGCGGGCGCTTCTCGGCGAAGGCCGCCATGCCCTCCTTCTGGTCCGCCGTGGCGAAGGCCGCGTGGAAGAGCCGGCGCTCGAAGCGGACGCCCTCGGCCAGGGTGGTCTCGAAGGCGCGGTTGACGCTCTCCTTCATCATGACCGCCGCGGGGGCGGACATCGCCGCGACCGTCTCGGCGGTGGCCAGCGCCTCGGACAGCAACTGGTCCGCCGGGACGATCCGGGAGACCAGCCCGGCCCGCTCGGCCTCCTCGGCGCCCATCATCCGACCGGTCAGACACAGCTCCATGGCCTTGGCCTTGCCGACCGCCCGGGTCAGCCGCTGCGAGCCGCCGATGCCGGGAATGACCCCGAGCTTGATCTCCGGCTGCCCGAACTTCGCGGTGTCCGCCGCCAGCAGGATGTCGCACAGCATCGCCAGCTCGCAGCCACCGCCCAGGGCGAACCCGGCCACCGCCGCGACCACCGGCTTGCGCAGGGCGCCGAGCCGGTCCCACGGGCCCAGCCAGTCGTCCAGGTAGACGTCCGGGAACCGGTTGCCCTGCATCTCCTTGATGTCGGCGCCGGCCGCGAAGGCCTTCTCCGAGCCGGTGATCACCAGACAGCCGATCTCCGGGTCCCGGTCGAAGGCGGTCGCGGCGGCGACCACCTCGTTCATCAGCTGGGTGTTCAGCGCGTTGAGCGCCTTGGGCCGGTTGAGCGTGATCAGCCCCACCCGGCCCTTGCGCTCGACCAGGATCGTCTCGTAGGTCTCGGTCTCGGTCATCGCCGTCGACTCCCATTTCCGCTGCTCGGCGCCCGTGGGCGCGCCCTGACCACCCAACGATCTACGAAGCGCCCCGTCTCGCGCCAGTCTTGGTATGCGAGACGCCGGTCACCAGACGCCGGAAGGAGCGGGCGCTGCCGGTCGGAAGCGGACGCTCCGCCGTCCGCCCTACGGTCTCGGCCCCGGGTCAGCCCAGGCCCAGTTCGCCACCCTCGCGCGGGGCGAAGTAGCGGGCGACGTCCGCCTCCGTCACCTCGGCGAGCGTGCCGGGATTCCAGCGGGGGTTGCGGTCCTTGTCGATCACCTGCGCGCGGATGCCCTCGACCATGTCATGGCTCTCCAGCGCGGTGCAGGAGATCCGGTACTCCTGATCGAGCACGGCCTCCAGCGAGGGGAGCGTGCGGGCGCGGCGCAGCGCGGCCAGGGTGGTCTTCACGGCGGTGGGGGAGTTCGCCAGGACGGCTTCGGCGGCCTCCTTGGCCTCCGGAACGCCGGAGTCCAGCAGCCGGTCGACGATCTCCTCGACGGTGTCGGCCGCGTAGCAGGCGTCGATCCAGGCGCGCTGGGGGGCCAGCGCGGCGGGCGGCGCGGGCTCGGCGTGCGCGGCGACGAGGCCGGCGACGAGGGCGGTGACCTCGGCGGTGGTGCTCCCGGTCGCCGCGGCGGTGCTCCGGGCCAGGGCGTCGAGCAGGTCGGGCACGCGCGAGGAGGGCACGAAGTGGTCCGCGAACCCGCAGAGCAGGGCGTCGCCCGGGCCCATCGAGGCCGCGGTGAGCCCGAGGTGGGTGCCCAGCTCGCCGGGGGCGAGGGCGAGCAGCCGGCTGCCGCCGACGTCCGGCACGATGCCGATCCGGGTCTCGGGCATCGCGACGGTGGAGCGCTCGGTGACGATCCGCACCGCGCCGTGGGCGGACACGCCGACGCCGCCGCCCATGGTGATGCCGTCCAGCACCGCGACGTACGGCTTCGGGTAGCGGGCGGTCAGCGCGTTCAGCCGGTACTCGTCGCGGAAGAAGGCCCGGGTGCCGGCCCCGCCCGCCTTGGCGTCGTCGTGCATCGCGCGGATGTCGCCGCCCGCGCACAGGCCGCGCTCGCCCGCGCCGGTCAGCACGACGGCGCGTATCCGGTCGTCCGCGGCCCAGTCGTCCAGGGTGGCTCGCAGGGCGGTGACCATGCCGTGGGTCAGCGAGTTGAGTGCCCGCGGACGGTTCAGCACGAGCCGTCCGACGCCGCCGTCCAGGAACGCCTGGACCTCCGCCACCTCTGCGCTCATCGGGCCCGCTCCCGTTCCTCGGTGATGTCGACGTCCGCCGGAGTCCGCCGGTTTCCACCGGGGTCGGTCGGCGTCCGCTGTCCGTTCCTGCCGGCGCGGCCGTTCCTCCAGGCCGGGCCGTTCCTCCCGGCCCCGGCCGGCTTCCGCGGTCCACCGTACCGGGGCGGGTGGGCAGTTGTGATCACCGGGCCGGGGGCGGGGAGTCCGGCGCGGCTCAGGGCCAGGCGCGCAGGGCGAGTTCGGCGGTCCGGGCCAGGTCGGCGGCGGTGGCGCCGTCCCGGGCCTGCTGGGACATCCCCTGGAGGACGGTGCCGAGGTAGCCGGCCAGTGCCTTGGGATCGGCCTCGGGCGGCAGTTCGCCGTCCTGCCGGGCCTGGGACAGCCGGGCCTCGAAGGTCCGCAGGTTCGCGTTGCGCAGCTCGCGCAGCTGGGCCTGGACGCCGGCGTCCTGCGGGGTGACGTGGGTGGCGGCGGAGATCACCAGGCAGCCGGCCGGGTGGGACGGGTCGGGGTAGACGGCGGCGGCCTCGCGCAGGATGCGGGCGAAGGCGCCGTACGCGGTGGGCTCCTCCGCCAGTGCGACGGTCACGAACGCGCCGACGGGGGAGCGGCCGTACTGGCGGACCACCTCGTCGAACAGCGACCGCTTGTCACCGAAGGCCGCGTACAGGCTGCCGGGGCGGATGCCCATGGCGGTGGTGAGGTCGGTGATCGAGGTGGCCTCGTAGCCGTGCTGCCAGAAGAGCCGGGTGGCGGCGGCGAGTGCCTCGTCGCGGTCGAAGGCCGGCGGGCGGCCGCGTCGGGGGGCCGGCCCAGGGGTGGTGGCGCCGCTGCCGGACGCCGCTGTCGGCTTCTGCGCCTCTGTCATGCGCCGAATTTTAGAGCACTCGCTCAAGAAGTCTGTGCTAGCGTCTTTCTTGAGCGATCGTTCAACAATGACGCGGAGTGCAAACAGGAGGGGGCCCGGCCATGGGCGCGTACGGACTTCGGGGCAAGACGGCGCTGGTCACCGGCGGCAGCAGGGGGATCGGCCGGGCCATCGCCCGGCGGCTCGGGCGGGACGGTGCCACCGTCGCCGTCGGCTACGCCCGGGACGGGGCGGCGGCCGAGGAGGTGGTGGCCGGCATCCGCGCCGACGGCGGGCGGGCGTTCGCGCTGCGGGCCGAACTCGGCCGGCACGGTGACGCCGCCGCGCTCTGGGCGGCCTTCGACGCCGGGATCGGGGCGCACGCTCCGGACGGCGGGGTGGACATCATCGTGAACAACGCCGGGATCGGGCGCAGTTCGGATCTCGAGTCGCTGACCGAGGAGGACTTCGACGCGGTGTTCGCGGTCAACGTCCGGGCGCCGTTCTTCGTGGTGCAGCACGGGCTGAAGCGGCTGCGGGACGGCGGCCGGATCATCAACGTCTCCAGCGGCGCCGCCCGGCTGGCGATGCCCGAGATCATCGCCTACAGCGCGACCAAGGGGGCGCTGGACACCTTCACCCTCAACCTCGCCAAGCAGCTCGGCCCGCGCGGGATCACGGTGAACTCGGTCGCGCCCGGCATCGTGGACACCGATGTCAACGCGGGCTGGCTGCGCGGCAACGCGGAGGCGCAGGCGTACGCGGCGTCGGTCGCCGCGCTCGGCCGGGTGGGGCAGCCGGAGGACATCGCGGACATCGTCGCCTTCCTCGCCTCCGACGACGCCCGCTGGGTGACCGGGCGGGTCGTCGACGCCACGGGCGGGGCGGGGCTGTAGCCGGACGCGGGTGTCACCACGGGGCGGGGCAGAGGAGTGGGCAAACAGATGACAGCTGACAGATGATGAAATCTGTCAGCTGTCATCCGTTGTCCGCCATCTGTTACTGGTCACTCGTGATTCCTCGGGCCTCTACCCCTGGGCCTCGGCGCGCGGCCGTCAGCCCCGCACGCGCCCGGTGACCTCGCCGAACCCGATCACGGCGCCGTCCGGCCCGGGCGCGGTGGCGGTGATGGTCACCTCGTCGCCGTCCTCCAGGAACGTCCGGGTCGACCCGTCCGGGAGCTTCAGCGGCTCCTCGCCGTTCCAGGTCAGCTCGATCAGCGCACCCCGGGTGTCCCGCTCCGGCCCGCTGACCGTTCCCGAGGCGAACAGGTCGCCGGTGCGCAGCGAGGCGCCGTTGACGGTCATGTGGGTCAGTTGCTGCTGCGCCGTCCAGTACATGGTGGCGAACGGCGGCCGGGAGACCGGGTGCCCGTTCAGCCGGACCTCCATCGCCAGGTCCAGGCCCCACGGCTCGCCGCCCCGGTCGTCCAGGTACGCCAGCGGCTCGACGTCGCGCTCCGGCGGCGTGACCCGGGCGTGCTCCAGGGCGTCCAGCGGAACGATCCACGGCGAGACCGAGGTCGCGAAGGACTTGCCGAGGAACGGGCCGAGCGGCACGTACTCCCAGGCCTGGATGTCGCGCGCCGACCAGTCGTTGAGCAGGCAGACGCCGAACACGTGCTCGCGGAAGTCGTCCAGCACGACCGGCCGGCCCAGCTCCGACGGCGCGCCGACGACGAAGCCGACCTCGGCCTCGATGTCCAGCCGGCGCGACGGCCCGAAGCCCGGCGCGGCGTCGGTGGGTGCCTTGCGCTGCCCGTGCGGCCGCACCACCGGCGTGCCGGAGACCACGACCGTGCCCGCCCGCCCGTGGTAACCGATCGGCAGGTGCTTCCAGTTGGGGGTGAGCGGCTCCGAGCCCGGGCGGAAGATCCGGCCCAGGTTGGTGGCGTGGTGCTCCGAGGCGTAGAAGTCGACGTAGTCGGCCACCTCGAACGGCAGGTGCAGCTCCACCTCGTCGGCCGGAACCAGCGCCGGCGACAGCGCCTCGCGGAAGGACTCGTCGGTGAGCCAGGTGGTCAGGTCCGCCCGCACCTGAATCCAGACCGGACGCCCCGCCGCCATCAGCGGGTTGAGCGAGTCCGCCTCCAGCAGCGCCGACGGCGAGCCGGCCGCGCGGGCGGCCGCCCCGGCGTCCAGCACGAAGTCCCCGACGCGCACGCCGATCCGGCGCCGCCCGGGCTGGTCGGCGGCGGTGAAGACGCCGTACGGCAGGTTGTGCACGCCGAACGGCGAGTCCTGGGCGCTGGCGAGCCAGCTAGGGGGGGTGGTCAACGGTCCTCCTGGTGCAGTGGACTGGGCGACGACAGCAGGCCGAGCGCGGCCAGGTCGCCCAGGGGCTCGGCGATGCTACAGGTGCCGAACGCGGTGAACGAGTTCCGGATCACCGTGACCTGACGGTCAGTCAGTGATCGAACCGCCTTGGCCAGCACCTCGCCGTCGCGCTCCGCCAGCACCGCGGCGGCGGCGGCCCGGTCGGTCTCCTGCGCGGCCAGCAGCACGTTCAGGAAGCCGTGGTGCTCGAATCCGGTCTCCGGATCGGTGTGCCGTACGGCGTTGTGCAGACCGGCCGTGCACTTGTACGGCAGTCCGCGCCGTGCGCAGCCGGTGAGGAAGGCGGCCAGCTCGTCCTCGGCCGGGAAGGCCTCGGCGACCAGCCCGCCGGTGCGGAACTTCGCCCGGTACGGGCTGTCCACCAGCACGTCCAGGGCGGCGTCCAGGGCGTCCCCGCGCAGGAGTTCGCGCGGCAGTTCGACGGCGGCCGGGACATGGGGCGGCAGCAGCCGGTCCAGCGCGGCCACCGCCTCGGCGGCGTCCCGGGCGGCCAGCTCGACGCCGGCCAGCTCGAACGGCGCGGCGGCGGCGAGCGCCGGGGTGAGCTCGGCGCTGCCCCCCGGCAGCACCAGCCCGACCTTGAACGGCCCGTGGCCCGCCGCCGTGCCGTCCGTCCCCGCCGTGTCCCCCGTTGTCGCGACGGCCGCCACCGCCGCGGTACCCGGGGCCGCGGAAGAGCCCGCAGTCACCGGGGAGTTCGAGACCGCCTCGGCCAGCTCGCCCAGCCGGCCCGCCCCGCAGAGGAAGGGGCCGACCGCCTCGGCGTACCAGGCCGCGCGGTGCACACGGTGCGCGGGCACCGCCTCGACGACCGGCAGGTTCCCGGGGGGGAACACCGCCGCGTCGTCGAACAGCCCGCGGAACAGCTCGGGGATCGCGCCCGGGGCCGAACCGGGAATCCCGCCCGGGACCGAGCCCCCCGTAGGCAGTGCGCTCATCGCCCGGGCCCCCGACCGGCCCAGGTCCAGGCGTAGTCGCCGTCCTCGCTGGCCCGCCCGCCCTCGCCGAGTTCCAGCGGGCGGAAGGTGTCCACCATGACGGCCAGCTCGTCGAAGAACTCCGCGCCGATGCTGCGCTCGTACGCCCCAGGCTGCGGCCCGTGGGTGTGCCCGCCGGGGTGCAGCGAGATCGAGCCCTGGCCGATGCCGGAGCCCTTGCGGGCCGCGTAGTCGCCGCCGCAGTAGAACATGACCTCGTCGCTGTCCACGTTGGCGTGGTAGTACGGCACCGGGATCGCCAGCGGGTGGTAGTCCACCTTGCGCGGAACGAAGTTGCAGATCACGAAGCCGTTGCCCTCGAACACCTGGTGGGCCGGCGGCGGCTGGTGGATCCGGCCGGTGATCGGCTCGAAGTCGCTGATGTTGAAGGCGTACGGGTACAGGCAGCCGTCCCAGCCGACCACGTCGAAGGGGTGGTGCGGCACCGTGTAGCGGGTGCCCGCGATGCCGTTCGGTCCGCGGTGCTTGACCAGCACGTCGACGTCCCCGGGGGCGTCGACGACCAGCGGGCCGACCGGTCCGCGGAAGTCCCGTTCGCAGTACGGCGCGTGCTCCAGCAGCTGCCCGTACTTGGAGAGGTAGCGCTTGACCGGGGTGATGTGGCTGTTCGCCTCGATGCAGTACGCGCGCAGCGGCTCGTCGCCGGCCGGCACCCAGCGGTGGGTGGTGGCGCGCGGGACGATCACGTAGTCGCCCTGCCCGACCTCGATCGAGCCGAAGACCGTCTCGACCGTGCCGGAGCCGGACTCCACGTACACGCACTCGTCGCCGAGTCCGTTGCGGTAGAGCTCGCTCGGGGCCCCGGCGGCGACGTACGAGATCCGCACGTCGCCGTTGCCGAGGACCAGCCGGCGGCTGCCGACGACGTCCGCGGACTTCCAGTCCTGGTCCGCGAACAGCTCGTGCAGCTTGAGGTGGCGGGGGAGGAGCGGGTGGTTGGGCACCGTGGACTGGTCCGGCAGCTCCCAGGGCACCGCGTTGACCACCGCCGAGGGGATGCCCCGGTGGTAGAGCAGCGAGGAGTCCGAGGAGAACCCCTCCTCGCCCATCAACTCCTCGTAGTACAGCCCGCCTTCGGGAGTGCGGTGCTGGGTGTGCCGCTTGGGCGGGATGCTGCCCAGCTGCCGGTAGTACGCCATCTCCGTGGTCCTCCTCGACCGTTTGGCAGAGATCCGCTGGTCAGAGACCAGCTCGTCGGAGACCCGCTCGTCGGTGACCCCTTGGCCGGCCACCCGCTCGTCGGATCCCGTCGACGCTCACAGGTTGCCGCGTCGGTCCTGCTCGCGCTCGATGGACTCGAAGAGCGCCTTGAAGTTGCCCTTCCCGAAGCCGAGCGAACCGTGCCGCTCGATGAACTCGTAGAAGACGGTGGGGCGGTCGCCGATCGGCTTGGTGAAGATCTGCAGCAGGTAGCCGTCCTCGTCGCGGTCGACCAGGATGCCGCGCTTCTTCAGCTCCTCGATCGGCACCCGGACCTTGCCGATCCGCTCGCGCAGCTCCGGGTCGTCGTAGTAGGCGTCCGGGGTGGCGAGGAACTCCACGCCGCGCGCCCGCAGCACGTCCACGGTGGTGAGGATGTCGTTGGTGGCCAGCGCCATGTGCTGGCAGCCGGGGCCGGTGTAGAACTCCAGGTACTCGTCGATCTGGGACTTCTTCTTGGCGACGGCCGGCTCGTTGAGCGGGAACTTCACCCGGTGGTTGCCGCTGGCGACGACCTTGGACATCAGCGCGGAGTAGTCGGTGGCGATGTCGTCGCCGACGAACTCGGCCATGTTCACGAAGCCCATGACGCGGTTGTAGAACGCCACCCACTCGTCCATCCGGCCCAGCTCGACGTTGCCGACGGCGTGGTCGAGGGCCTGGAAGAGGCGCTTGGGCGAGCCCTCCGGGTGGGTGACCCGGCTCTCCGCGACGACGTAGCCCGGCAGGTACGGGCCGTGGTAGCGGGAGCGGTCGATCAGGGTGTGGCGGGTCTCGCCGTAGGTGGCGATGGCCGCGCGGCGCACGGTGCCGTTCTCGTCCGAGACGTCGTTCGGCTCCTCCAGCACGGTGGCGCCGGACGCGCGGGCGTGCTCGATGCACTTGTCGACGTCCGGGACCTCCAGGGCGAGGTCGACGACGCCGTCGCCGTGGCGGCGGTGGTGGTCCAGCAGCGGGCTGTCCGGCTGGACGCCGCCCTTGATCACGAAGCGGCAGGAACCCGAGCGGAGCACGTACGACTTGCGGTCCCGACGGCCGGTCTCCGGGCCGGAGTAGGCGACCAGCTCCATGCCGAAGACGACCTGGTAGAACTGCGCCGTCTGGGTGGCGTTGCCGACCACGAAGACGACCGCGTCCTGCGCCGTCACCGGGAACGGGTCGGCGGCCGCGTCGTGCTCGACGAGGCCGACGAGGCGGCGCAGCTGGTCGGCGTCAAGACCGGCCTCGCGCTCCTCGGGGGTCAACTCAAGGGCGTGGGTCTGCGGGGTCATCGCTCGTTCCTCCACTTCGGGCCTCGCCGTCGAGGCATCCGCTGGATCGCGACCGCACCGAACGGGGTGGGCGGTGTGGTTGCGGAGAGCTTGCTCCTGTCGGGGTGGTTGGGCAACAGGTGGGATTCTGACTGCTCAATGTGTACAAGCTGATCAGAAAATCCCGCTGTCGGCTGCGCAAAATGTGCTGCCGATTGGAGGTGATGCCCGAAGACTGTGCAATGGGACGGTCACGCACTTCCGGGGCCGACGGGGCGCGGGAGGTGGCGGAGGAACCAGTCCGAGGCCAGCTCGGAGACCCGGTCCAGCGTCCCCGGCTCCTCGAACAGGTGGCTCGCGTGCGGCACCACCGTCAGCGCGGTCTCGCAGCGCAGCCGGCTCCGGGCCCGCCGGTTGAGGTCCAGCACGGTGGGGTCCAGGGAGCCGACGACGAGCAGCGTCGGCGCGCGGACCTGGGCCACCGTGTCGGGTGCGGCGAGGTCCGGGCGGCCGCCCCGGGAGACCACGGCGCGCACGGCGGAGCCCAGCTCCGCGGCGGTGTGCAGCGCGGCCGCGGCGCCGGTGCTGGCGCCGAACAGACCGAGCGGCAGGCCCCGGGTCTCGGGCACGGCGGTGTCCGGGGCGTCCTCCGTCGTGCCCAGCCGCCGGGCGGCGGCGGTCAGCCGGCCGCCCAGCATCGCCACGTCGAACACGTTCCGCCGGTCGGCCTCCTCGGCCTCGGTGAGCAGGTCGAACAACAGCGTGGCCAGCCCGGTGCGGTTCAGGTACTCGGCGACCCGCCGGTTGCGCGGGCTGTGCCGGCCGCTGCCGCTGCCGTGCGCGAAGACGACGACCCCGCGCGCGCCGGCCGGGACGGTCAGCCGGCCCGCCAGGCGGACCCCGGCGATGGGCAGCAGCAGCTCGCGGTCCACCCCGGCCGAGGCCGCGGGCGGGTCGTCGCGGGCCTCGGCCAGCAGCCGCAGCACCTCCTCGTCCTCGGTCTGCGAGAAGTCGGCGTAGAACTCGCCGATCGCGTAGAACGGGGACGGCGTGTCGACGCAGACCAGCTCGTCGGCGACGTCGCCGAGGCGCTCGACCCAGTCCGTGGGCGCGACCGGCACCGCGAGCACCACCCGGTCCGCGCCGCGCTCCCGGACGATCTGGCAGGCCGCCCGGGCGGTGGAGCCGGTGGCGATGCCGTCGTCCACCACCACCACGGTGCGTCCGCGCAGGTCGGTGGGCGGCCGGCGGCCCCGGTAGCGGCGGGCCCGGCGCGCCAGCTCGGCGCGCTCCAGCCGCTCCACCTCGGCCAGTTGCCCGTCGGTGACCGAGGAGAACCGGATGACCTGGTCGTTCAGCACCCGGACGCCGTCCTCGCCGATCGCCCCCATGCCGAGCTCGGGCTGGTAGGGCACGCCGAGCTTGCGGATCACGCAGATGTCCAGTGGCGCGCCGAGCGCCGCGGCGACCTCGGCGGCCACCGGTACGCCGCCCCGCGGCAGCGCCACGACCACGGTGTCGGGGTCGGCCAGGTGGCCGAGCCGGGCGGCCAGTCGACGGCCTGCCTCGGTGCGGTCGGCGAAGCGGGTGAAGTGGGTTCCGGTGACGTGCATGACACGGCCTCCGGTTCCACCGTACGTCGTTCCGGTCGGGTCTGGGCGGTCGCGGAGGACCGCCGGGCGCGGGCAGGGACGGGCCGGTTGCGCGGGGTGGGCGCGGGCCGGCCGGGACGGTGGGCGGGAGCCGGCCGGGATCGGGGCGGGATCCGGGGTGGGATCGGGTCGGGATCCGGACGGGACGACACCCCCGTGCGGCCGGGACAACGGGCGGCGCACGGTTGATCGCAGAGGCGGACCGCAGAGCCCGCCCGCGACCGGAAGGAGCGCCCGTCATGTCGGGCACCGTCATCACCGACCTGCGCCGCCGAGGCGCCGTCGACCCCGGCCGCCTGCTCGCCGGACCGCTGCGCGGTGTCGGCCTGCAACGACTCGAGCCGGGCCGGAGCACCGAAGTGGCCGCCGACGGCGTCGAGCACGCGCTCTACGTCACGGCCGGCGCCGGGCTCGCCGAACTGCCCGAGGACGCCGTGCACCCGGACCATCCGGAGCGCGCCGACGCCGGCCTGCCGCTGGTCGAGGGCACCGCGGTCGTGCTGCCGCTCGGCTCGCGGACCGTCCTGACCGCCGGGACGGCCGGGCTGGAGTACTTCCACGCCCTGCTCGCCGTCCCCGCCTCCTTCGCACACCCGTCCGAAGCTCCTCCCGAAGAAGGTGACCCCAGGTGATCGTCACCACCGACACCGGCGCGGCCATGGTCGTCATCGGTCCGAACGGCGAACGCGTACGGATCCGCTCCCTCGCCCGGAGCCCGATGCTCGCCAGCGCCTGCGAGGCCTTCGACCACCTGCGGCTGAGCCCGGGCGCCCACCACGTGCTCGCGGGCCGGCCCGACGCCGAGACCGTGCTGCACGTGCTGCGCGGTGCCGCCGTCGTCGGTCAACTGTCCGACGAGCCAGATCACTTGGCCTCCGAAGGCGACCTGCTGCTGGCCCGCCGCGGCCGCACCCTGCACCTCGAAGCCGGGCCGCTCGGCGCGGAACTGCTCTGCCTGACCCTCGCCGTCCCCCGGCACCGCGCCGGCACCCGGGCCGCCCTGGCCCGACGCCGCGCCGTCCGACGCGACCGGCCCTGACCGGTCCCGCCAGTCCTCGTCAGAGGAGACCCTCTTGATACTCGTCCCCGCCGCGGTCCCCCGCACCGCCCCCGCGTTCCAGCGGCTGATCGACCCGGAGCAGCGGCCGGCCATCCGCGCCGGACTGACCGTCGAGGCGCTGCCGCCGGGCGTCCAGGTCGAACAACTCCCCTACGAGTCCGTCGAGTCGGTGACCGTGGTGCTCTCCGGCCGGCTGTTCGCGGCCGGTCGGATCCTCTCCCCGGGCGAGGCGATGCACCACCGGCCCGGCACCTCCTGCCGGATCTCCGCCGTCCGCGGCGCGCCGACCACCGTGCTCACCGTCCGGCCCGCCCCGCTCCGGGCCGCCGTCCCGCTCCAGCGGTCGAACTCCGCGCCCGCCGCGAGCTGGCGGCAGGTGGAGGTGGGCACCGTGCGGCTCGACCAGGACGGCGTCTGCGGGCCGTACGCGGACCGGGCTGCCGACGCCTTCGTGGTGGTCCTCTCCGGGGCCGCCGCCTTCCTCGGCGAGCTCGGTGAAGTGCCTCTGCTCGCAGGCGACTTGGTCTATGTCCGGGCGGGGGAGCGGTACGGCCTCCGGGCCGGCCGGCGCGGACCGGTCACCGCGGTGCTGGGTCGCGTCGGCGCACCCGGCGCGGTTCTGGGGCCGGAGTGGGACAGCAGGTCCCTGCCCTCGGGGCACGCCGGTCCGCAGAGTTGAGGCCGGAGCGAGCGACCTCGATCGGTCAGCGGTAGGGCTCGGCCCGCGACAACCCATCCATGACAACCGACAGATGACAGATTTCAACATCTGTCATCTGTCGGTTGTCATCTGTTCTCTGTTCTCTGTTCTCTGTTCTCTGTGCCTGTCGGCTGTGCGGTCAGCCCGGTCCGGCCGAAGCTCTCCGCAGGCCCGATGTCCCGGGCGCGTGGGGCACCCGTCGCGAATCCCGCCCCGACCGTCCCGGAGCCGCGCGTTCCGTCCTGCCCCGCCCCGTCCCCGTCCGCTCCGCCCCGACACGCTGAGGACTCCGCGAGCCTGTCACGGAAAGTCACGGGATCGCCGCTGATAGTGTCGGCCGGGTGGATGAAGAACAGCCGGTGGCACCCGCGTACCCGGGCGGCAACCCGTCCGTCCGTGTGCTGATCGTCGACGACCACCCGCTCTTCCGGGAGGGGCTCAAGGCAGCGCTGGAGAGCGCCGAGGGCGTCCTGGTGGTCGCCGAGGCCGAGCGGGTCGCCGACGTCCCGGAGGCGGTCGCCCGGCACCGCCCGACCGTGGTGATCATGGACCTCTCGCTGCCCGACGGCTCCGGGCTGGAGGCCGTCCGGCAGCTCGCGACCCAGGAGGCGCCGCCACCCGTGCTGATGCTGACCATGTCGGACGACGACGGCAACCTGCTGGCCGCCCTCCAGGCGGGCGCGCGCGGCTACCTGGTCAAGGGCGCCGGGCGGGAGGAGGTGCTGCACGCGGTGCGGACGGTCGCGGCGGGCGGCGCGGTGTTCGGCGGCGAGGTGGCCGGACGGATCACCGCCCTGCTGGCCGGCGCGAAGATGCGCGAGGCGGGACAGCTCTTCCCCGAACTCACCACCCGGGAGGCCGAGGTCCTGGACCTGGTCGCGCGCGGGCTGGACAACCGGCGGATCGCCCGGGAGCTGGTGGTTGCGGAGAAGACCGTCCGCAACCACATCACCCACATCTTCGAGAAGCTGCACGTCGCCACCCGCGCCGAGGCGGTCGCCCGGGCCCGCGACATGGGCCTCGGCGACGATCGGGCCAACCCGGAGCGCTGAACGGCCGCACCGGAACCGCGCGTTGAACGACCGGGGCGGTCCGGAGAAGGTGAACCGGGGGTGCCGGCCCGCCGACCGGCACCCCCGGGGTCTTGCCGTCCGGGCCCTACGGCCGCATCTCGTACGCGCCGGAGAGCGCCTCGACCTGAGCCCAGACCCGGGCGTCCCGCGCCGCGTCGGCGACCGGGCGCCGGACGTTCGCCAGCGCCCAGGCGGCCTGCTCCTCGGTGGCCGAGGCCTTGCCGTGCAGCTCGGTGGCGTGCGCCGAGAAGTCGCGGACCAGCGCGTCGAAGATCCGGTCCAGCACGTCGCCGCCGTGCTCGGACGCGGTCAGGCCGGTCAACTCGGCCTGCTCCAGCACCAGCTGGCCGTAGACGATCAGCGCGAACAGCTGGCCGATCTCCAGCAGGAAGTCCAGGTCCGCCTGCTGCTCCTTGCTCGGCGCGTTCTGGAGAAGCAACGCGCAGAAGCCGTCGGCCTGTTCGCGGAAGCGGGCGACGTTGGGCAGCCCGGCGTGGCGGTCGTAGGCGGTGCGCCAGTCGTGGAAGCGGATCGCGCCGAGGCCGCGGGCCGGGCCCTGCTGGAACAGGAAGGCGTCGTCGGTGGCGTCCAGGCGGGTCGGCACCGGAGCGTAGTCGGCCGGGGCGAACAGGTAGTTGCCCATGAACTTGAGGATCAGCGCCAGGTTGACGTGGACGGTGCCCTCCAGCTTCGGCAGGCCGCGGATGTCCTTCGCGGCCTTGTCGAAGTAGGTGTCCGCCTCGAAGCCCTTGGCCGCGATGACGTCCCACATCAGGTCGATGACCTTCTCGCCCTCGGTGGTGACCTTCATCTTGGTCATCGGGTTGAACAGCAGGTAGCGGCGGTCCTCGGGCGAGGCGGTGCGGAAGTAGTCCACGGCCCGCGCGCTGAACAGCTTCATCGCCGCCAGGCGGACGTAGGCGTCGGTCAGCTCCCGCTTGACGTGCGGGAAGTCGGTGACCCGCTTGCCGTACAGCATCCGGTTGTGGGCGTGCGTGACGGCCTCGTACATCGCGTGCTCGCAGATGCCGATCGAGGCGGTGCACAGGTTGAACTTGCCGACGTTGACGGTGTTGAGCGCGGCGTCGAAGGCGGCCTGACCGGTGTGCAGCACGTCCTCGGCGCGCACCGGGTAGTCCTCCAGGCGGAACTCGCTGACGTACATCTGCGCGTTCACCACGTTCTTGACCAGGTGGTACGCGTCGTGGCGGCTGTCGGCGGCGAAGAAGACATAGCCCTCCGGGCCCTCGACGTCCGAGCGGCGGCCGAACACCGAGACCAGGCCGGCCACGTTTCCGTTGCCGATGTAGTACTTGGAGCCGGTCGCGGTGAAGCCGCCCTCGCCGTCCGGGGTGAGGATCATGTCGGTGGAGTAGATGTCGGCGCCGTGGGTGCGCTCGGAGAGGCCGAAGGCCATCACGTGGCCTTCCGCGAGGAGCTTGGCGGCGCGGGCGCGGACGGCCTCGTTGCCGCTCTGCCAGACCGGGCCGAGGCCCAGGATGGTGACCTGCCAGGTGTACCAGTAGCCGAGGCCGTAGAAGCCGAGGATCTCGTTCAGCTCGGCGATCCGCGCGGTGTCCCAGCGCTTGTCGGGGTCGGCCGCGGCGGGGGTCAGGAACTCCGCGAACAGGCCCTCCTTCGCGGCGAAGTCCAGGAAGTCGGCGTACCAGCTGCGGTCGATGTAGGTGTCGATCAGCGCCTTCTTGCCGCGGGACTCGAACCAGTCCACCGTCGCGCGCAGCAGCCGGCGGGTCGGCTCGTCGAACTGTGCGGGGTCGTAGCTACGCGGGTTGAAGAGCATCGAGGGGCTCCCGGGGTCGAGGGTACGGAGAGGGCGGTGCGGCGGCCGGTGCGGCCTGGACGGCCGGGCGGCCGGTCAGGGCGCGGCCGTCAGGAGGGCCGGTCGGCGGCGAGCCGGCGCAGGGTGGCGAGCACGTCGTCGAGCCAGGCGAGCGTCATCCGCTCGTACTCGATGCCGCCGCGCAGCACCACGTGCTGCAGCTGCTCCCGGGCGTCGAGCGCGGTGGCGTCGGGGAAGTCACGCTGCTCGCCGTGCAGGTAGCGGGCGAGCAGGGCGGCATGGCTCTCGCGGTGCCGTTCGACCTCGGAGACCAGGGCGGCCGGGTCGTCGAACGCGGCGGCCCGGATCTTGACCGCGAGCTCGTGCCGGACGGTCTCCGGCTCGACCGGTTCGCGCAGCCAGCCGGCCAGCGCGGCCCGTCCGGCCTCGGCCGCCGAGTACACCTTCTTGTCCGGGCGCCCGTCCTGGGGGACCTCCTGCGCGGCCACCCAGCCGTCCGCCTCCATCCGCCGCAGCACCCGGTAGATCTGCTGGTGGGTGGCGGTCCAGAAGCGTCCGATCGAGCGGTCGAACCGCCGGGCGAGCTCGTAGCCGGAGCCGGGCTGCTCCAGCAGCGAGACGAGGATCGCGTGCTCCAGTGCCATGGCCCGCATCCTGCTATGCAACGAGTTGCATAGGCAATGGCGACCCGAGGGGTTGAGACGCAGGTCACCGGCGTGATCGGATGGTTATCGGTCATTCTCGGTCAACAGGTGCAAAGCGTTAGATAAGCGCCAGAATGGGTACGGGGCAAGCGCCTTACCGGTTCGGACCACAGGAGGTGGTATCGGTGGCAACCCATATCCCGACGACGGGCATGGAGCACCATCCGGACATCGTCGAACTGCGCGAACGTTACGAGAGGGTCACCTCGACCCCCCGCGCCCAGGGAATCGAAGCCCTGGCAGTCCTGGCCGGCCTCTTCCTGGCGGCATCGCCGTGGATCGTCGGCTTCACCGCGTTCAGCACCCTGACCGTGACCTGCCTGATCGTGGGTCTGGCCTACACGGCCCTGATGGCCGGCTACGGATCGGCCTACGAACGCACCCACGCGCGGGCCTGGGCGGCCGCCGCGCTCGGTGTCTGGACGATCATCTCCCCATGGGCCGTCTCCGGGTCCGTCGCGGTCGGCAAGAACATCGTGACCTGCGTCATCGCGGGTGCCGTGATGTTCCTGCTCGGCCTGGCGGCGATCTCGATGGCGACCATGACGTCGAACGGAGCGTCGATGCGGCGCGGCCGGGCCGGCCGCGCCAAGGGCTGATCTTCCCCGCAGCCCGAGCCGGGGCGCGGAGGGCCTGTCGCCCGCCGCGCCCCGGCGCACGCCCCGGCAGGGGGCGCCATCCGCCCGGGGGTGCCGTCATCTGCCGAGGGGTGCCGTCATCCGCTCAGGGGTGCGCCAGCGGTTCACGGGTGCGTCATCCGCAGCACGTCGAGGGCCTCGTCCAACTGTTCCTCGGTGAGCAGGCCCTGCTCGAGGTAGCCGCGCTCCAGCACCACCTGACGGATCGTCTTGCGCTCGGCCAGCGCCTGCTTGGCGACCTTGGCGGCCTCCTCGTACCCGATGTAGCGGTTCAGCGGGGTCACCACAGAGGGCGAGGACTCCGCGTACTCCCGCGCCCGTTCGACGTTGGCGGTGATGCCGTCGACCGTCCGGTCGGCCAGCAGCCGGGCGCTGTTGGCGAGCAGCCGCACCGACTCCAGCACGTTGCGGGCGATCACCGGGAGCATCACGTTCAGCTCGAAGTTGCCGCTCGCGCCCGCCAGCGTCACCGTCGCGTCGTTGCCCACCACCTGGGCGGCCACCATCAGCACCACCTCGGGCAGCACCGGGTTCACCTTGCCCGGCATGATCGACGAACCGGGCTGGAGATCCGGCAGGTTGATCTCTCCGAGCCCGGTGCGCGGGCCGGACCCCATCCACCGCAGGTCGTTCGCGATCTTCGTGAACCCGACCGCGACCGTGCGCAGTTGACCGCTCAGCTCGACCAGGGCGTCCCGCGCCCCCTGCGCCTCGAAGTGGTTCCTGGCCTCGGTCAACGGCAGGTCGGTGGCGCGGGCGACCTCCGCGATGACGGCCGCCGGAAACCCGGGCGGGGTGTTGATGCCGGTGCCCACCGCCGTGCCGCCGAGCGGCAGTTCGGCCACCCGCGGGAGGGTGGCCAGCAGCCGCTCCCGCCCGTGCCGCACCTGCGCCGCGTAGCCGCCGAACTCCTGGCCGAGCGTGACGGGCGTGGCGTCCATCAGGTGTGTCCGGCCCGACTTGACGACCCGGGCGAACTCGGCGGCCTTGCGCTCCAGCGCCTCCGCGAGGTGCTCCAGCGCCGGGACCAGGTCGTGGGTGACGGCGGCGGTGGCGGCGATGTGGATCGAGGACGGGAAGACGTCGTTGGACGACTGACTGGCGTTGACGTGGTCGTTCGGGTGGACGGGTCGGCCCAGCCGCTCGGCGGCCAGGGTGGCGATCACCTCGTTGGTGTTCATGTTGGACGAGGTGCCCGAACCGGTCTGGAACACGTCCACCGGGAACTGGTCGTCCCAGTGCCCCTCCGCGACCTCCTCGGCCGCCGCCGCGATCGCCTGCGCCGTCTCCTCCTCCAGCACCCCGAGCCGGGCGTTCACCCGGGCCGCGGCGGCCTTGATCCGGGCCAGCGCGGCGATGTGCGCCCGCTCCAGCCGCTGGCCGGACACCGGGAAGTTCTCCACCGCCCGCTGCGTCTGCGCCTGCCACTTCGCGTCGGCCGGCACCCGGACCTCGCCCATCGAGTCGTGCTCGATCCGGTACTCCTGCGGCTGTTCCTGCTGGCCACCCATCGCGCGCTGCACCTCCTGTACGGGCCGGACCGGCCCGGAACGGATCTCCGATCACCACAGCCGCGGAGGGGGCCCGGGTATTTCCGGTAGGGGTGATCCGGTTTCCGGCCGGGACGGCCCGGCCTCCGGCCCGGGTGAACCGGGTGCAGGCCGGGCGCCTATCGGCCGGGTGCCTTCCGGCCGGGCGCCTTCCGGCCGGGCAGCCACCGCCCCGGGTGCCTACCGCCCGGGCAGCTCGACGCGGACCAGTTCGCCCGGGGCGGTGCCGGCCTGGACCACGAGGTCGCCGCCCGGGGCCCAGACGCCGGAACCGCCCGAGCTGTCCGGGTACTCGCCGGTTGCCCCGGCGGAGGTCGAGAGCACGCACCACACCCCGTGGGCGGCGGCCCGGTCGCGGAAGTGGCCGTCCCGGCGTTCGGCCTGGGCGGCGCCGGGCCCGTAGAGGGTGGAGGCGACGTAGGCGTCGATGCCGAGCGCGGCGGTCTCCGCGGCGTGCGCCGGATCGGCGGCGTCCGCGCAGACCGCCAGGCCGAGCCGCAGGCCGTCCAGCTCGAGGACCGCGGGCTTCTCACCGGGGGCGAAGCGTTCGACCTCGGCGCCGTGCAGGCGCATCTTCCGGTAGACGACCCGGGCGCCGTCCCCGGTGACCGCCAGCGTGGCGATGGACTCGCGACCGTCGGTCTCGGCGACCGGCGCCCCGACCAGGGCGACGGCACCGGCCTCGGCGCAGGCGGCCACCAGGGGGGCGAGGCGGGCGTCCGCCGGGTCGACGGCCGGTGCGGCCAGGTCGTAGCCGGTCAGCGACAGCTCGGGGAACACCACCAGCCGGGTGCCCGCCTCCCGGACCGCCGCGGCGTGCAGGGCGACGTTCTCGGACACGGTGTCCGGACGGTGGGCGGCCGCGCAGCGAGGCTGGGCGGCGGCGACGGTCAGCGACGCGGTCGAGGACACGGCGGAGCCTCCGGCGGTGGGGGTGGCGTGAGGTGGGGTGTCGATGATCAACCTATGCGCCCGCCGAGGACGTGGGCAACAGCCTTCGGGCGGGGTACGGGCCAGACGGGCGGGGCTCCGGGCGCCGATCGGGTCGATCTCACTCGAAGGAGTGAGATCCCCGGCGGGCGCTTCAAACTGCCGTGCGCCCCTTCGTACGCTCCAGACCGGGCCGGGCGGACTCCGGCCGGACCCGGATCGCCGCAGCTCGGCCCGGGGGGAACCAGCGCGAGGGGCGGACGGACGGATGACCGCAGGACACGGTCCGATGGGCGGAACGGGTGACGGGGCCGCAGCGGAGGGGATGGTCCCGACGAACGCCCGGGTGGACGCCCCGGCGAACACCCCCTCGACGGCTCCGGCGGACGCTCGGCAGGGCGCGGGGCGGGGTGCCGGTGGCGGCCTCACCCGCCGGCGGCTGCTGGGCGCGTCGGCGGCACTCGGCGGTGCGGCCTGGCTGCTGCGCGGCACCATCGGCCCGGACAGCGCCGAGGCCGCCACGCCCGTCCCGCCCGGGCTGCCCGCCGGCACCGAGCTCTACCAGCGGGTCTTCCAGAACTGGTCCGGCGAGATCCGCACCGACCAGCTGTGGACCTGCGCGCCGCGCACCCCCGAGGAGGTCCCGGCCCTCGCCGACTGGGCGCACGCCAACGGCTGGCGGCTGCGCGCCTCCGGCTACCGGCACACCTGGGCGCCGCTCACCGTCGCCGCCGGGACCCCGGAGAGCGCCCGGGTCCTGCTGGTGGACACCAGCCGGCACCTCACCGCGATCAGCGCCGACTCGCCCGACACCGTCCGGGTGCAGACGGGCGCCACCATGGAGGCCCTGCTCGCCCACCTGGCCGACCGCGGTCTCGGCCTGACCGCCTGCCCCGCCCCCGGCGAGATCACCGTCGGCGGCGTGCTCGCCATCGGCGGCCACGGCACCGCGCTGCCGGCCGCCGGGGAGGTGCGGCCGGAGGGCCACGGCTACGGCTCGGTCAGCAACCAGGTCGTCCGGCTCACCGCCGTCGTCCTCGACCCCGCCACCGGCCGCTACACGCTGCGCACCTTCGAGCGCTCCGAGGCCGACAGCGCCGCCTTCCTGGTGCACCTGGGCCGCGCCTTCCTCACCGAGGTGGTGCTGCGGGCCGGCGCCGACCGGCCGCTGCGCTGCGTCAGCCGGCTCGACATCCCGGCGGGCGAACTCTTCGCCCGCCCGGGCTCCGGCGCGGGGACGGGCGGCGACGGCGGGCTCGGCGGGGTGCTGGGCGGGGTGCTCGGGGGAGTGCTGGGCGGCGTCCTGGGCGGTGGCGGGGCAGGCCCGCGCACCTTCGCCGACTTCGTGGAACGCGACGGCCGGGTCGAGGCGATCTGGTTCGCCTACACCGAGTACCCCTGGCTCAAGACCTGGAGCGTCACCCCGGACAAGCCGCTCGCCTCGCTGTCCGTCGACGACCCCTACAACTACCCCTTCTCGGACAACCTGCCGGAACCGGTCGCGCGACTCGCCGGTGAGATCGTCACCGGCGCCTGGGCGTCGGCCCCGCTGTTCGGCCAACTCCAGTACCTGGTCGCGAAGGTGGGACTGACCGGCGACATCACGGAGGTCCTGCTCTCCGGCGCCCTGCTGCGCCGGCTGCTCAGCGGCGAGGTCCTCACCCACCTGCTCGCCGGTGGCCTGCGGTCCGACCTCTGGGGCCCCTCGCGCACCCTGCTCCAGTACGTCCGGCCGACCACCCTGCGGGTCACCGCCAATGGCTACGCGATCCTCACCAGGCGTGCCGACCTCCAGTGGGTGGTCAGCGAATTCGCGGCCTACTACCGGGAGTTGCTCGCCACCTACCAGGCCAGGGGCGAGTTCCCGGTGAACGGCGCGGTGGAGATCCGGGCCACCGGGCTGGACGACCCGGCCTCCTCCGGCGTGCCCGGCGCCCGGCCGCCGCTGCTGTCCGCGCTGCGCCCGCGCGCCGACCGCCCCGAGTGGGACACGGCGGTCTGGCTGGACGTCCTCGCCTTCCCCGGCACCCCCGGACTGGAGCGCTTCGCCCGGGAGTTGGAGCAGTGGCTGCTGCGCACCTTCGACGGCACCCGGGCCGGCCTGCGGGTCGAGTGGTCCAAGGGCTGGGCGTACACCGATGACGCCGCCTGGTCCGACCCCGACCTCCTCGGGCGGGTCATCCCCGACAGCCTGCGGGCCGGCGGCGGGCCCGGCTGGGACGAGGCGGTCGCCGTCCTGGACCGCCACGACCCGTACCGGGTGTTCGGAAACCCGTTCCTGGACGGGCTGTTGAAGTAGCCGGAGCGCGGCACCGGCGCTGCCTGGCGGTGAGCCGGGCGAGTGCGTCGGGCGTTGGGCGGGCAGGGCGAGTGCACGGTGGCGGCGTAGCCGGCGCGCTCGGAATGGGGCACCGGGCGCCGTTCCCGGCGGTGGTCGTCGCGGGTGCGGCGATGACGGCGCTGCTGCGGCTCAGCGGAGCGGGGTGACAGCTGACAGAGTTTGAAATCTGTCAGCTGTCATCTGTTATCCGTCAGCGGTCGGCTGTCATCTGTCGGCCGTCACTTGTTCGCCGGTCTGCCGTCAGCGGTCTCCGCCCGGCCCGCTTCCACGCCGGCGTCCTCGTCGGCCGCACGCGCTGCCGCACGTGTCGCCATCCTCACGCGTTCGCGCCCGCCCACCACTCGGCCGGGTGCGGAATACTCGCCGGTATTCCGCCGAGAGTACAAGGAGCTTCAATGACGAAGCCGAACCGGATCGACCCGTCCGACCTGCTCGCCGTCGGCGACCTGCTCTCCGACGAGGAGCGGCTGATCCGCGACACCGTGCGCCGGTTCACCGAGGAGCGCATCCGCCCGCACATCGGCGAGTGGTTCGAGCGAGGGGTCTTCCCGGCCCGCGAACTCGCCCCCGAACTCGGCGCCCTGGGCGTGCTCGGGATGCACCTCGACGGCTACGGCTGCGCGGGCGCCGACGCGGTGGCGTACGGGGTGGCCTGCATGGAGCTGGAGGCGGCCGACTCCGGGCTGCGCAGCTTCGTCTCCGTCCAGGGCTCGCTGGTGATGCGCTCGATCCACGCCTTCGGCTCCGAGGAGCAGAAGCAGCGCTGGCTGCCCGGCATGGCCGCCGGCGAGCTGATCGGCTGCTTCGGCCTCACCGAGCCGGACTTCGGCTCGGACCCGGCCAACATGCGCACCCGGGCGGTGCGGAAGGGTGACGAGGGCGGCGACTGGGTGCTGTCCGGCAGCAAGATGTGGATCACCAACGGCAGCATCGCGGACGTCGCCGTGGTCTGGGCGCAGACCGAGGAGGGCGTGCGCGGCTTCCTGGTCGAGCGCGGCACCCGCGGCCTGACCGCAACCGACGTGCACGGCAAGCTCTCGCTGCGTGCCTCGGTCACCAGTGAGCTGGCCTTCGACGAGGTGGTGCTGCCCGCCGATGCCGTGCTGCCCGGGGTGGTCGGCCTGCGCGGACCGCTCTCCTCCCTCAACGAGGCGCGCTACGGCATCCTCTGGGGCACCGTCGGCGCCGCCCGCGACTGCTACACCTCCGCCCTGGAGTACGCCAAGAGCCGGATCCAGTTCGACCGCCCGATCGCGGGCTTCCAGCTGACCCAGCAGAAGCTGGTCGAGATGATGCTGGAGGTCGAGAAGGCGTACCTGGTCGCCCTGCGGATCGGTCGGCTCAAGGAGCAGGGCGCGGCCCGCCCGCCGCACGTCAGCTTCGGCAAGCTCAACAACGTCCGTACCGCGCTGGAGATCGCCCGCAGCGCCCGGACCGTCCTCGGGGCCAACGGCATCACCACCGAGTACCCGGTGCTGCGGCACGCCAACAACCTGGAGTCGGTGCTCACCTACGAGGGCACCAGCGAGATCCACACCCTGGTCCTCGGCGAGGCCATCACCGGCGAGTCCGCCTACCGCTGACGGGCGGCCGTCCACCCCGATCCGGCCCGGGAAATCCGGTGGCCGGGCCCGCCGCGGCCCGGCTACCGTCCCTGCCATGACCAGCCGTTCCGGCCCGACGCCGCCCCCGACCACCACCCTCTGGCGCCCCACCGGCCCCGAGGAGCTGGCCCTGGTCGAGGCCGCCGACTGGCGCGCCTGGCCGCCCCGACTGCCCGAGCAGCCGATCTTCTACCCCGTCCTCAACGAGGACTACGCGATCCGGATCGCCCGGGACTGGAACGTGCCCGCCTCCGGCGTCGGCTACGTCACCCGCTTCGAGGTCGACGCCGCGTTCCTCGCCCGCTACCCCGTTCAGCGGGCAGGTGGCCGGACGATCCTCGAACTCTGGGTGCCGGCCGAGGAGTTGGCCGAGTTCAACCGGCACATCGTCGGCCGCATCGAGATCGTCCACGAGTTCCGGCCGCAGAGCTGAGCGACCCGTGCCCTGAACGATCCGTGCCCTGAACGATCCGTGCCTTGAGCGGCCCCACAGCCCTGAGGGGCTCACCACCCTGAGCGGCCCGTAGCAGTGACGGACGGCGCGTCCCGGACGGGGCGGCCGGGGACCACCTCCCGACGGCTCCCCGGCGCCCTTCCGACACCTCGTGGACACCCGGCGTTCGGTGCCGGGACGCCGACCGGTACGGCGGCCGGTGAAGAGTGGCGCGGTCGGCGGCGCCCTCGGCGGGCGCGGCCGGATGTGCACGACCGAAAGGAACCCCCCGCCATGTCCGCTGCCCAGTGGCCCCGCCCGCGCGTGCTCGTCGTCGGGATCGACGGTGTCCGCCACGACTACCTGGCGCAGGTGCCGATGCCGAGGCTGCGGGAGGTCGCCGAGGCCGGGTTCCTGGTGCCGGTCACCGTCGCGGACACCACGCCCACCATGTCCGGGCCGTGCTGGGCCACCATCGTGACCGGGGTCGAGCCCGCCAAGCACGGGGTCTGGGGCAACCACCTGGGCGGCAACCGACTCGACGTCTTCCCCGACTTCGCCACCCGGCTCGCCCGGGGCGACCGCCGCCGCACCTTCGTCGCGGCCGGCTGGGACCCGCTGATGATCAACGAGTCCGGCGGCCCGCTGTTCCGCGCCCCCGGCCGGCTCTCCTACGTCGCCCCCGCCGAGGACACCCCGGAGGCCTGGGAGGACGTGGACGAGGAGGTCACCCGGGAGGCCGTCCACGTCCTCGGCACCGCCGACCCCGAGGCCTCCTTCGTCTACCTGGGCGCCGTCGACGAGACCGCCCACTTCCGGGGCTGCGGCGAGGAGTACCGCGCGTCCATGCGCACCGCCGACGAGCGCCTCGGCCGCCTCCTCGACGCCGTCCGCGGCCGGGCGACCCACGCCGAGGAGCAGTGGACGGTCATCGTCGTCACCGACCACGGGCACGTGGACGCCGGCGGCCACGGCGGCCGTACGGTCGAGGAGCGGACGGCCTGGGTCGCCTGCGCCGGGCACGGCATTCCGGCCGGCCCGCCCACCGGCGAGATCCGCCACCCGGACGTCGCCGCCCAGGTGTACGCCTCGCTGCTGCGCCCGATCGACCCGCACTGGACCCTCGACGGCCGCCCGTTCCCGGTCGCCCGGCCGGTACCGGTGGCGGTCCGGTAGCACGGGTGGTCGGGCCCGGGGCCGCCCACCGGTGCTCCGGGTGCAGCAGGCCGGGCTGCGGCGGCGCCGGGCTTGGGCAAGGCTCGATCGGGACTCGGGCCGCGTCCGGCCCGGGCGGGTCGACCCCGGCTCGGGAGCGGCACGTCCCCGGGACCGGCGGGCCCCGCACCCGCGGGCCTCAGGGTCCCAGCCGAACGGCATACGCCTGAAGGTGGAGAAGGTACCCCGTGGGTCGGAGACGACATCGCGACCTGGTGGTGACGATCCGACGGGTCCGGACACGCCACGATGGTTGCACCGGACGGCGGGGCACGCAGGCCGGGCCGGTGGCACCGGCCCGGGCGGCCGCGCCGGAGGCGGAGACGAGCGGCAACAGCCGCACCGGTCAGGACACGGAGAGGGCAGTCGGGCATGAAGGGCATCGTGAGCAAGGTCGCGCTGGGAGTCGCGGGCACCGGCATGGCCGTCGCCGTGGCAGCCGTGGCAATCGGCCCGCGGGTGTCCGACTGGTACGACGAGCACCACCAGCAACAGGGGTCGTACGAGACCGGCACCCAGGCCAAGGCCGACCGCCGGTCGATGCCGACCTGGCTGCCCGACAACGCCTCCGGGGTGAAGTACCTGATGTCCACCAAGGGCGACGACCGCCTGCTGCACGCCACCCTCCCGGAGGGGCGGCTGCCGGCCGGCTGCACCGTCGGGCTGCCGGGCAGGAGCGCCCACCCGGTGCCGGAGTCGCTCAAGGCCGGCTGGTTCCCCGAGAACGTCGCGGCCAGGGCGAGCGGCACCTGCGGGCACTACAACGTGGCGCTGACCGGAAACCAGCTCTACGCCTGGCAGGACGGCGCAGCGGTGCAGGCGGCGCTGCGCGCCGAGCACGTCGCCAAGCACTGAGTCCGGCGGTCGGTCGCGGGCGCGCGCCGGCCGGCAGCCCGCCCGCCCGACCACCCTGGACGGCCGCCCCTGGCCATCCCGGCCAGGGGCGGAAACGGCCCGCCGCGCACCGGAAGGTGCGGGCGGGCCGCAGTCGTGCGCGGGCGCGGAACGGGCGGCGGGCGACCCGCCCGAACACACCCCCACGGCCGGACAGCTCGCACCCCCGCTGTCGGAACCGGACCGGGCTGCGATAGGACGGAGCGCGAACGAGCCCCACGTCGCCCGTCCGTAAGGAGAACCATGCCCGGCCCGACCGTCGGCCCCACCGACGACACGTCGACCGCTGCCACCACCACCCCCGCCTCCGCCTCCGTCGCCACACCCGCCACACCCGCCACGCCCGGCGCCGCATCCGTCGCCGTACCGGGCGCCGCATCCGTCGCCGCGTCCGGCGCCGGACAGGGCCGTCCGGGCTGGGCCGTGATCGCCGCCCTCGGCGGTCTCGCCGCGCTCGGCCCGCTCACCACCGACCTCTACCTCCCGGGCCTGCCCGCGATCGCCGCCGACCTGGTCGCCCAGCCGGCCGCCGTCCAGCTCACCCTGACCTTCTCGATGTTCGGGGTCGCGGCCGGGCAGTTGCTCTTCGGGCCGCTCAGCGACCGCTTCGGGCGCCGCCCGCCGCTGCTCGCGGGGCTCGTCCTCTACACCCTGTCCAGCCTGGTGTGCGTGTTCGCGCCGAACCTGTCGGTGCTGATCGCCGCCCGCTTCGTCCAGGGCGCGGCCGGCTCCGCCGGGCTGGTGATCGGGCGCGCCGTCTCCCGGGACCGCTTCCAGGGCGTCGCACTGCTGCGCTTCCTCGCCTCGATCGCCCTGATATCGGGGCTGGCGCCGATCCTCGCCCCGATCGTCGGCGCGCAGCTGATGCGGTTCACCTCGTGGCGCGGCACCTTCGGCGTGCTCACGGCGCTCGGGCTGCTGCTCACCCTGGTCTCGCTCGGGGTGCTGCGCGAGACGCTGCCGCCGGAGACCCGGCACGCCGGCGGGGTGGGCACCACCCTGCGGACGATGGGCCGACTGCTGCGCAACCTGCCGTTCCTCGGGCTGGCGCTGACCAGCTCCCTCGCCTTCGGGGCGCTGTTCGGCTACATCAGCGGGTCCTCGACGGTGCTCCAGCACGTGTACCACGTCTCGCCGCAGACCTACAGCCTGCTGTTCGGGCTGAACTCGTTCGCGATCGTGGTGATGACCCAGGTGAACGGGCGGTTGCTGGCGCCGCGCTTCACCCAGCGGACGCTGATGCTGGGCAGCCTCGCGGCGGCGGTCGCCGCCGGGGTGGCGCTGGTGCTGCTGACGACGGTGTGGGACTTCGGGCTGGCCGGCTTCTGCGCGCCGCTGTTCGTGATGATGGGCAGCCTGGGCGTGCTGCTGCCGAACACCGCCGCCCAGGCGCTCGGCCTGGTCGAGCCGCAGGTGGCGGGTACGGCGTCGGCGCTGCTCGGGACGGGCAACTTCCTGTGCGGCGCGGTGGTCGCACCGCTGAGCAGCCTGGGCGGTCAGCCCTCGGCGGTGCTGCTGGCGCTGGTGGTCCTGGTCTGCGGGGTGCTGGCGACGGTGGTGTACCTGGCGCTGTGCCGGCCGGAGCGGCAGCGGACAGGTGACGCCGGACGGAAAACGGATGACAGCTGACAGATGTTGAAATCTGTCAGCTGTCATCCGTTAGTCGTCGTTCGTCATTCGCCCCGCGTCACCCGAGGGCGACTCAGGCGATGGAGAAGTCGTCCCCGTACACGTTGCCCTGGCCGTACCAGCCGTGCAGGTACACGGTGACGGTGCCGTTGGCGCCGGTGGTGAAGGGAACGGACAGCTTGGTCCAGCCGGAGGAGTTGGCCCAGGCGCTGGCGGTGGCGCCGCCGTTGACGCCGACGTAGGCGTAGTTGCCCTGCACCCAACCGCTCAGGGTGTAGCTGGTGTTGGGCTTCAGCGTGACGGTCTGCGAGCACTCGCCGGTCTGGCTCGCGGAGGCCGCGGCCTGCAGCGCCTTGGCGCCGGAGTGGACCGGGGTGGAGACCACGGCGCCGCCGCTCTGGCAGGTCCACGGAGCCAGGCTTCCGGTCTCCAGGTCACCGTTGACCAGGCCGGTCGTCGGGCCGGTCCCGGTGACGGTCAGCGTGTAGGTCGCGGTGTGGCTGCCGGACGCCCCGGTGGCGGTGACGGACAGCGGGTAGGTGCCAGGCGCCGCAGCCGAGGTGGTGGAGACGTTCAGCGTGGCGCTGTTGCCCGCGGTGACGCTGCCCGGGGTGACGGTGGCGGTGACGCCCGCCGGGGCGCCGCTGACCGTGAGGTTGACGTTCTGCGCCGAGCCGGCGGTGACGGCCGTCGCGACGGTGGCCGAGGTGGACGAACCGGCCGCGACGGTACCGGAGTTCGGGTTCACGGCGACCGAGAAGTCGTTGCCCGGCTGGGTGCCGGTGACGTTCAGGGTGAAGGTGCTGGTGTGGCTGCCGGAGGCCGCCGCGCCGGTGACCGTGATCGGGTAGCTCCCGGGCGTCACCGAGGAGGTGGTGGAGACGTTCAGCGTGGCGCTGTTGCCGGCGGTGACGCTGCCGGGGGTGACGGTGGCGGTGACGCCCGCCGGGGCGCCGCTGACCGTGAGGTTGACGCTCTGCGCCGAGCCCGCGGTGACGGCCGTCGCGACGGTCACGGAGGTGGACGAACCGGCGGCCACCGTCGCGGAGTTGGGGCTGACCGACACCGAGAAGTCGTTGTTCACCGTCGAGCCGCTGGTGAACGGCGCGAAGATGTGGGTGAAGTCCCAGGTGTTCTGGGCGATCCCGGAGCAGTTGTCGTTGCCCTTGGTGCCCGGGCAGCCGCCGTTGTCGCGCTGGAGCGCCCAGAAGGACAGCGTGTTGATGCCCTTGGCGACCGCCCAGTTGTACACGGTGGTGGCGTTGGCCAGGGTGAAGGTCTCGGCCGGGCCGAAGTCGTCGACACCGATCATCTCGGTGATCCCGATCGAACCCCACAACTGGGCGGGGGTCTTGGACGGGTAGAGCTTGGCGAGCTGGTTGTAGAGCCCCTGCGCGGAGGTCTGGGTGTCGGCCGCCATGTCGTGGACGGCGTTGTCGTAGTAGTCGAAGGTCATCATGTTGACGACGTCGATCCGCGCGTTGTTGCTCACCGCGTTGCGCAGCACCGCGAGGCCGCTGTCGGCCAGCCCGGAGGTGGTGGTCGGCAGCGTGTAGGAGAACTGGATGTTCCGGCCCTTGGTGGCGGCCCAGTCCTGCACCAGCTTGATCGCCTTGTTGCGGCGGTCGATCCCGCCGCTGTTGGTCAGCGAGTTGTCCTCGATGTCGAGGTCGATCCGGCTGATGTCGTAGGTGGTGATCACGTTCTCGAAGGCGGCCGCGATCTGGTTGACGTCGGTGCAGCTGTCGGCCAGTTCGGTGCCGGTGTTGTCGGCGGTGTAGCCGCCGAAGGACGGGATCACGTCCCCGCCGTTGGCGCGGATGGTCGCGATGTCGGCGCCGAAGGTCGCGGAGGACACCGGCATGGAGGTGTCGCCGTTCCAGTACGGCGTGCAGGAACCCTTGGTGGCGGTCTGGAGGAACGCCATGGTCAGGTGCTTGGCGCCGGACTGCGCGGCCAGCTGGGCCGGGCTCTGGCCGGTCCAGGCCTCGAAGTAGGGGGCGAAGACCCGGCTGGGGAGCGGGGTGGCGGCTTGGGCGGAGCCCGTCCCGGCGGCGACCAGGCCGGCCGAGGCGACCAGCGTGGCGCAGGCCGTCAACACGGCCTGGACTGTTCGGCGAAGGCGCATGGATTCTCCAACAGACTTGGTGGGGCAGGACGTTGGGAGGTGCGGATGGTCCGGCCGGACGGCCGTGTGGGGTCGGCCGAAGGGTCCCGGACCGGGTCGGATATCGGGAGTGCGGGCGTTCGGGCGTGCGAAGGCCTACCGACTCGCGTGGACGCGGGCGGCGTGCGGATGCGCGCGCCGTACGGAGCGGGGGTGGGGCGGAGCAGGGCAGGGCAGTGCCTCAGCCGCCGGTGGTCACACCCCCACAGTGCATCCCGGTCGGATCGACATGCTTATGTTTGGACTAGACCACTGGTCTGTCAAGAGACCTAACAGTTCGTCACCACACGGCCCGTCCGGTGGAAGGGGGCGGTGGGCGCCCGGGGTCGGGAGGGGTACCGGCGTCGGCTGCGTGAGGGGCCGGGAACGAGAAGACCGTGGCCGCGCCCCCGGGAAGGGGCGCGGCCACGGCGGCCCGGCGCTCAGGACACCGGGCGGTTCATGGTGTCGCGGATCGGCCTGCCCGGTGGCCCGAGGATCTGCGGGCCGGATCGGCGGATCGGCGGATCGGCGGAACGCGGATCAGCGGGACGGCGGGCAGAGCGTGGCGAGCAGCGCCTCGTTGATCTTCGCGGCGGTGTCGGGACCGAAGCCCTGCGGGTGGTCGGCGGAGGTGAAGCGCTGATCGGCCAGCTCGACCAGCTTCTGCTTGTCCTTGGGGAACTGGTACATCGACTGGCACTGGTTGCGCGCCCGGTCCACGGCCTGGTCCGGCTTGCCGCCGACGATCGCCGGGTCGATCGCGTCCAGCGCGGAGACCAGTTTGGCCGTCAGGTCGTCGCCCGGCTTGGCGGGCAGTCCGGCGTCGGCGGGCGGGGCGGGCTTGGCCGGTGCGGGGGCTCCCGAGGCGCCGGCGTCGGGCGCGGGCGCGCCGGTGGCGCCGTCGGCCGTGGGGGCGGCCGAGCCGGGCGCGGGAACCGGGGGCGTGGCGGCGGCGTCGGAGGGCGCGGCGGTCGAGGCGGCGGTGGCGGTGGGGGAGCCGGCCGCGGCGGTGGGCTTGCCCGAGCCCGAGCCCGAGCCCGAGCCCGAGCTCGATCCGGAGCCGGAACTGGAACTGGAGCAGGCAGCGAGGCTCACCGCGGCGAGTGCCGTGAGGGTGGCGGCGAGGAGACGAGTGCGCATGGCGCCCAGACTGTCATGTTCGCGGCGCGGAAGGGAAGGTCCCTCCGCGGCGGCCGGAAGGGCATCTCCGGAACGGCGGACGGCGGCCCGGAGGGAGCTCCTCCGGGCCGCCGTCAGGTGGGTCGGTCGACGGGCGCGAACGGCCGGTCGACCCGGTGCGAGCGGGCGACCGTCAGCGCGGTCGGGCGGCTGTCCGGCCGATCGGCCGGCCGTCAGCCGAGACCGTTGGACTTCAGCCAGTCCTTGGCGACCGCGGACGGGTCCTCCTTGTCCACCGACACGCGCTTCATCAGCGCCATCAGCCCGGCCGTGTCCAGCTTGGCCGACACCGCGTTGAGCGCCGCCGTCGCGGTCGCGTCCACGCCCGCCTTGTTGACCAGCGGGGTGATGTTCTGGGCGCCGAAGATGTTCTTCGGGTCGGCCAGCGGGACGAGCTTGTACTGGGCGATCTTCGGGTCGGTGGTGAACACGTTGCCGACCTGGATGCTGCCGTCCTTGAGCGCGTTCGCGGTGGTGTCGGCGGTGGGCTTCCACTCCTTGAAGGTCAGCCCGTAGACGTCCTTCAGCTGCTGCTCCCGGCGGGTCTTGAACTCCGGCGGCCCGCCGATGGTGAACTCGCCGGCCTTGGCGGCGAGATCGGCGATGCTCTTGAGGCCGTTCTTGTCGGCCGTCTCCTGGGTGACGCTGAGCGAGTCCTTGTCCTCGGCGGGGGAGGAGTCGAGGATGCCCAGCGAGGCGGGCAGCGTCTTGGTGAGCGCCGCGTTCACGTCCTGGGTGGTGACGGCGGTGGACTTGGCGTCCAGGTAGGCGAGCAGCGAACCGTTGTACTCCGGCAGGACGGTCAGGTTGCCGCTCTGCAACTGCCCGTAGAGCACCTCGCGGCTGCCGATGTTGAACTTCTCCTCGACCTTGACACCCTTGGCCTTGAGCGCCTGCGAGTAGATCGACCCGAGCAGGACGTTCTCCGGGAAGTTGGCCGAACCGACCACGACGGTCGACCCGGAACCGCCCGCACCGCCGGAGCCGCCCGCGGGGGCCGAGGCGCTCGAACCCCCGCCGAGCGGGTCGCCGCCGGAGGAGCCGCAGGCGGTGGCGCCGAGGGCGAGCGCGGCGAGGGCGCCGAGGACGGCGGCGCGGCGGCTTCGGTTGATTGTCGACATGGTGACAGATGTCCTTCCGGAACGGGAGGGGAGGCGATGGGGAGTCAGCGGGGCTGCCGCTGGGCGCGGACCCCGGGCGGGAGCGCGAAGCGGGCGAGCAGGGCGAAGAACAGCTGGGCGGCGACCGCGAGCAGCACCACCAGCAGCGCACCGCCCACGGTCACGGCGTACTTGCGGGTCGCCAGCCCGTCGATGACGTAGCGGCCGAGGCCGCCCAGACCGACGTAGGCGGCCACCGTGGCGGTCGCGATCACCTGCACGGTCGCGGTGCGGAAGCCCGCCAGCAGGGTCGGCGCGGCCGAGGGCAGGCAGACCTGCCGCAGCACCTGGGGGTGGGTCAGCCCGATGCCGCGCGCGGCGTCCCGGACGTCCGGATCGGTGCCGCGCACCCCCTCGACGGCCGCCACCAGCAGCGGCGGCGCGGCGAGCGCGACCAGCGGGAACAGGACGGCGGTGTCGCCGACCCCGGCGAGCAGCACCGCCAGGGTCACCAGGCCGAGGGTGGGCAGGGCGCGGGCGGCGCCCGCGAGCGCGGTCACCACGGTGACGCCGCGGCCGGTGTAGCCGATCAGCAGCCCGAGCGGGACGGCGAGCACCGCCGCGTACAGCAGGGCCTCACCGGAGAGCAGCAGGTGCTCGGAGACCCGGTGCACGATCGAGTCCGGACCGCTGAGGTGGTCCGGGTCGGTGAAGAAGTCGCTCAGCCAGGTCAGCCAGTTCACGAGCCCGCCCCCTTCTCCCGGACGGCCCAGGGCGCGAGCAGCCGCCGGGCGGCCACCAGCAGCAGGTCGACGGCCAGGGCCAGGACGGCGATCAGCACGATGCCGGCCAGGATCGGGGTCGGGAAGGTGCGCTGGAAGCCGTCGACGAACAGGTAGCCGAGCCCGCCGCGGCCGACCAGCGCGCCGACGCTGGCCAGCGAGATGCTGGACACCGCCGCGACCCGCAGCCCGGCGATCAGGTAGGGCACGGCGGCGGGCAGCTCGACCGAGGTCAGCCGGTGCCACGGTCCGTACCCCATCGCGGTGGCGGCCTGCCGGACGGCGTCCGGGACGGCGCGCAGCCCGTCCACGGTGGTCGGCAGCAGCACGGCGAGGGCGTAGAAGGTGAGCGGGATCATCACGGTCGCCTGGGTGGCGAGGCCGGTGTACGGGATCAGCACCACGAACACGGCCAGCGAGGGCAGCGCGTAGACGATGTTGAACACGGCGGAGAGCGGCTGGTACAGCCGGGGGTAGCGGGCGCAGGCCAGACCGAGCGGGACGGCGAGCAGCAGACCGATGAGCACGGGGACGAGGGCGATCACGGCGTGGTCGGCGAGCAGGTTGCCGAGGTAGCCGAGGTGGTCGCCGATCCAGTACCAGCGGACGATCGGTTCATCGTCCACCGTCGGCTCCGTCCGTGCCGCCCGTCGCGGTTCCGCCGCCCGCTGCGTCGGAGGCGCGTGTTCCGCCCGTTCCGTCGGGGGCGCTTCCGTCGGGGCCGGCCGGGGCGCCTGAGCCGTCCGGGGAGCCTGGGCCGACCGGGGCACTTGAGCCGTCCGGGGTGCCTGGGCCGGAGGCGTCGGGCCGCAGCGCGGTGAGGACGGCCTCGCGGCTCGCGGTGCCGGTGGCCCGGCCGTCGGCGTCCAGCGCGACGGCGACCCCGGCCGGGGAGAGGACGGCGGCGTCCAGCGCGGTGCGCAGGGTGTCGGCGTCCGGGCGGAAGCCGGCCGTCGGGTGCAGTTCGGCGGTGACGGCGTCGCGGTCGATCCAGCCGATCGGGCGATGCTCGTCGTCCAGGACCAACTCCCACCCCCCGTAGCGGAGTCCGTCGCCCACCGGGCGGAGCTCGACGGCGCTCGCGGGGCGCAGGCCGAGACCGCGCAGGCCCCGGTCGCGTCCGAGGAAGGCGGCCACGCCCTCGTCGGCGGGGGTGGTGAGCAGGGTGTGCGGGTCGGCCAGCTGGGCGATCCGGCCGTGCTCGCGGAGCACCACCACCTGGTCGCCGAGCCGGACGGCCTCCTCGATGTCATGGGTGACGAACAGCACCGTCTTGTGCAGCTCGGACTGCAGCCGCAGCAGCTCCTCCTGCAGCCCGGCCCGCACCACCGGGTCGACCGCGCTGAACGGCTCGTCCATCAGCAGCACCGGCGGGTCGGCGGCCAGCGCGCGCGCCACGCCGACCCGCTGCTGCTGGCCGCCGGACAGCTGGAACGGGTACCGCTTGGCGGTCTCCGGCGCGAGCCCGACCAGTTCGAGCAGTTCGGCGGCGCGGGCGCGGGCCTTCCTGCGGTCCCAGCCGAGCAGGTAGGGGACGGTGGCGATGTTGTCGATGACCTTGCGGTGCGGGAAGAGCCCGGCCTGCTGGATCACGTACCCGATGCCGCGGCGCAGCTTGGCGGGTTCCAGCTCGGCGACGTCCGTGTCGTCCAGCAGGACCCGGCCCGAGGTGGGCTCGACCATCCGGTTGACCATGCGCAGCAGGGTGGTCTTCCCGCAGCCGGACGGTCCGACCAGGACGGTTATCCGACCGGTCGGGACCTCCAGGTCCAGGCCCTCGACCGCGACGGTGCCGTCGGGGTGGCGCTTTCCGGCGCCCTCGAATCTGATCACGTGGAGTTTCCTCGTCAGGGCGCCCCGGGGAGGCGGCGCCTGGGTCGTTCGGTCGTTCGGTCGGGTCGTTCGGTGGCGGCGGGTTCAAGCGCCCGGGCGTACTTCCGCCCGCGTGGCTGCCCAGCTTTGGACCGGCGGAAACTCTGATCAGACTATGACCTGCATCATCTCCTGTCTCTGATTTACCGTCCGGCACGCGGCGCGACCGTGAACTCAGCCGCCCTGACGGGTCGGCAGACCGGCGGCCGCCCAGCCGACGAAACCGCCGTCCAGGTCGGTCGCCCGGTGCAGCCCCAGCTCGCGCAGGGAGGCGGCCGCCAGGCTGGAGGCGTAGCCCTCGGAGCAGACCACGATCACCTCGACGTCGTAGCCCGAGGCCTCGGGGATCCGGTGACTACCCGTCGGATCGAGCCGCCACTCCAGCACGTTGCGTTCGATGACCAGCGAGCCGGGGATCTCCCCCTCGGCCGCCCGCTGCGCCGCCGGACGGATGTCCACCAGCAGTGCGCCGTCCAGCTGGGCCTGGTACGCCTCGCGGGCCCGCGGTCGGTGGACGCCCTCCCGGGCGCGCTCCACCAGGTCGTCGATCGTGGTCACCATTGTTCAGGTCCTTCCTCGGAGGTGCGGACGAGCCCGCCGGCCCGCAGGTCGTAGTGCGCCATCGAGCTCAGCGGCGGGGAGTAGGCGTGCAGGGTGACGGCGGGCCCGACGGCGGTGTTGCGCACGTCGTGCACGTACTCGGGGCCGAAGGCGCGGGCGGTGCCGGCCGGGACCCGGCGGATCAGCAGGCCCTGGTCCGGGCCGCCGAGGGACAGCTCCTCCAACTCGCCGAGGGCGACGGTGAAGGCGCCGCGGGAGCCGCCGTGGTCGTGGAAGCCGGTGGACTGGCCGGGCAGCCAGCTGATCAGCCAGACCTCGTGGTCCTCGTCGGCGGCCAGACGCCGGTACCAGCGCTCCTCGGTGGAGAGGCGGACGTGGTGGATCCACTCCTCGGGGCGCTCGGCCAGGTCGCGGACGAGGGCCCGCAGGGTGCCGGGGGTGAGCGGCGCTCGGGTCTCCCCGGCGCACGGCGGCGGTGGCGGCCCGGGGGTGGTCGCCGGGCTCGTGGTGCCGGTGCCGGTGCCCGGGTCGGTGCCGCTGACGGAGGCGGGGCCGGTTCCGGTGTCGGTGTCGGTGTCGGTGTCGGTGTCGGTGATCGGGCGGGCGTCGGGGCTGATGCTCGGGCTCGGGCTCAGGCTCATCAGGGCGTCCTCGGGTGCGGGAACGTCGGCGGGAAGCGCCCGGTGTCCGACGGCGGTGGACGGACGCGGGCCGGCGGAGCGGCCCGGCACGTACGGGTGCGCCGGGGCGGGGCGGGAGTCAGGACTGCGGGTGCGGGTGCGCGGCGCGGGCCCTGGCAGACGTCACAGGGCGGGACCGGCGGGGGAGAGCAAGGTCAACAGGCACAGATGGAACTCGCCTGGCGTCGCAGATCGACGTGCAGGCGGCATACCAGAGTGGCGCCGGAGTCCATGCGCCGGATCCTTCCCGAGCGAACCGGACGAAGTCAAGCCGGGCCGACGGGCCCGCCGCCGTCCGGTACCGGCGCCGGCGGGCCCGTCGGACACCCGTCCGCTACTCCTCGGCGGGGCGGCGCGGCGTCGGTGGAGCCGTGGCGGCCGGAGCCTCGGCGGACGCGACCGCGGCGGTCGTGGCCTCGGCGACCGGCGCCGGGCCGGCCAGTGCCTGCTCGACCAGTGGTGCGGCCTGCTCGCCCAAATGGCGGCCGAGCGTCTGGTAGGCGTCGAACTGCTGGTGGTCGAACCACTGGTCGCTGGTGCGGTCGTTCGGGAAGGCCCGGTTCTCCATGGCGTAGGCGTGCAGCTCGTACGGCATGTCGGGGGTCAGCACCGACTGGAGGAGGATCAGCCGGCCGTGCCGGACGGCCCCGGGCCCCTCGCCGAGGTCCGGGTAGCGGATGTCTCCGGTGATCACGCCCCGGGCCGACAGCCGGGCGGACAGCTGCGCCGCGAGCCCGCGCAGCGGTGGCCGGCGGCCCGGGTGGCCTTGCCTGCCGTCGTACCCGTCGCCGTTCCCGCCGTCGTCCGTGCCGCCGTTCCCACCGTCGTCCGCGGCACCGTGCGCGGTGGGCTGCTCGGCGGCACTGCCCGGGACCAGCAGTTCCGGCTCGTGCAGGGTGATGACGATGCCCAGCTCCTCACGGGCCAGGGCGATCGCGGCGGCCAGCTTGGCGGCGTAGCCGGCGTCGCCGCTGGCGTCGACGCAGACCGCCGTCCGTACCCGGTGCCGCAGCAGCTCGACCAGTCCGAGGTTCTCGTAGTGGCCGCCGTCGGTGGTGAGCAGGAAGCGGTCGTCGGCCGGGAACCGCCCGACCAGTTCCCGCAGTTGGTACGGGAGGCGGCGGACGGCGGGCTGCGCGGGGCGGCGCCAGTCCGGCGGCCCGGACCAGTCCGGGCCGAGCACCGCAGGGTTGGGCAGCCATGTCCCGAGGCGGGCGTTGGTCACCGCGAACAGCCGCTGGTAGACCCGGGATTCCCGTCCCATCGCGGAGGAGAAGGCCGCGCCGGAGACGGCCATCGCCGACTGCACGGTGAGGTCCCGGGCGATGTGCGGACGGGTGCGCCGCTCCAGCAGGTCGGTGCGCGCGTACCCGACGTCCGGACCGCCCACGTAGTCGTACGAGAGCGAGAAGGAGACCGCCGGACGGCCCGGTGGCGTACGGGAGTTGCCCGACAGGTTGGCCGCCGCGGAGAAGATCACCTGAGGGAAGTCGGGGTGCCGGGCGCCGTAGTGGCTCAGCCAGGTCTGCTCCCGGAAGAAGTGGTACGGGCGGGCCATCGACCGGCCGCCCTCGGTGACCCGCCGGACCGCGAACGCCGAGGCCAACCGCAGCCGGTAGAACGGGTGCAGGCTGACCCAGGTCTGGTCGAGGTTCAGCCCGACCGCGCCGAGCACCAGCGGCAGCAGCACCTGGACGGCCGTCGGCCAGGCGTACCCGGTGGCGACCGCCCAGCCGAGGGCCAGCAGCGCACCGGCCGTCAGGACCAGGAGCGCGGCCCACACCACGAGGACCTCGGGGAGGCCGGCGGCGCGGCCGCCGCTGGGCCGACCCGTCGCGCGGGCCGCGGCGGCACCCCGGCCGGGCGTCCGGCGGTCGCGCCGGAGTATGCCGAGCAGCAGCGCCAGGTAGCTGAGCGCCACGGCCAGGCCGAGCCCCGCACCGGTCAGCTGCGGCCCCGCCGCCACCGCCTGCTGGAGCCGTACCGCGGCCCAGGCCAGCCCCGGCACCGCCAGCACCCCGACGGCCAGCAGGGCGGCCAGCCCGAGCAGGCCGAGATTGGCCCGGCGCAGCACGCGTGGCAGCAGCGACTGCCAGCCGAGCGACGGGAAGAGCAGCAGCCAGAGCAGCCAGCACCCGGCGGCCGTGGCGAGCAGGACGCCGAGGGCGGCCAGCGCCGGTGCCCGGAACTCCAACGGCCCCGGCACGGCGGCGGTGTGGCGCAGCCCGGCGGCCGCCAGGTGTCCCAGGTCGGTGAGCGGCACGGCGCGGTAGCAGCGGCTGAGCCCGAGGCCGATCGTCAGGACGGCGGCCAGCAGCAGGGTGAGGGCGGACAGCACTCCGCGCAGCAGCGTCCCGAGGGCGACCAGCCACCCGCCGACGCCCTCCGCGACGTACCTGCCGTGCCGGCGGAGGTGGTCCTCCTCGGGGGAGCCGGGCTCCAGTACGGTGTCGGCCGTCAGGCCCGAGACGGCGTGCACCGGGCTGCCGGGCGCCGAGTCGCTGAGCGCGAGCTGGAGCGCGCCGACGGTGTAGCCGCCGCCCGAGACGGAGACCAGGTAGCGGGCCCGTTTCAGCCAGGGCCGCAGCGACTGGAGCGCGCCGAGGGTGACGCAGGCCGAGCGGATGCCGCCGCCGGAGGCGCAGAAGCCGAGTTCGGCGGGCTCACGGCCGGGCGGCACCCGGGCGGCGTCGCGCCAGCGGGCGTGCCGGACGGGTGCGTCCGGGGCCTGGTCGGGTGTGTCCGGGGCGCCCGGGCGGTCATGGGCGTGCGGAGCCGTGGCGGCGGTCGGCGAGGCGTCGTGCCGGGTGGCCGTGGGCCACGGCGGGACCAGCGCCGGGCGGTCGGGGGAGTCGGCGCCGTGGGCCTTCTCGTCCGCCCGCGACCGCCGGAGCCCGCGCACGGCGCGGGTGGCGGTCACCAGCAGGATCCCCGCCGCGGCCGCCCCCGCGGGCAGGAGCAGCAGCCACTTGACGGTGGCGAGCGCGGTGGCGGCGGCGAAGGGCGTGTCGGAGCCGCCGGCGCCCGGGCGGAGGCCGTCGAGGCCCGCGCGCAGCAGCGCGTCCTCCCCGAGGTCGCAGCAGGCCGCGAGCAGCCCGGCGGCGCCGACCGCGAGCGCCGGCAGCCGTCGGCGCACCGGCCCGAGCACGTACCCGCCGAGCAGTGCGGCGGCGACCAGCGTCAGCCCGTAGCCGCCGACCAGCCAGACGTCGGCGCGCAGCGCGGCCAGGTGGTCCGTCGCGCGCCCGCCGACCACCGCCTCGGCGGCCGCACGGGAACCGGCCAGTTGGAGGGCGACGTCCGGTACGCGAGGCGCCAGGCGGTGGAACAGCAGCCCGCCGAGGACGGCCGGCAGGAGCGCGCCGAGGGCGAGCAGCAGGCCGGCCCAGGCGGGCACTGCGGGCGGCCGTGGCGCCGGGCCCCCGTCCGCCGCCGTGCCCGCGGTGCCCGCAGTGCCCGTGGTGGCCGCCACCTCCGCCGCCGCACCTGCGGAATTCGTCACCGCCATCGTCGTCACCCCCGCTCGGTCGCCCCGATCCCCCGTGACCGAGCCGCTGAACTCGCATGAAACCACGGGGGACTGACGTCGAGGGGTCGTCCACGGTGATGTCCACGCGGGTTGTACCCCACCCTCGCAGTTCGCGCACCCGGGATGGCTGGTTTCACTCGAACGAGTAAGAGGGCAACTCCCGGGGTAGATCAGCTTTTCATCACACCCGGGCCCGTCCGCGTGTCCGCGCAACAGGATCACCCCAGACGCGTTTCCGCCAACGTATTGTCAGGCCACCGAGGCCGGGCCTACCGTCTACAGATCGCTTTCTACGCACGTAGACCCCGTGGTTCCCCGAGCGGAACCGCGGGTGAGACCCACCCCGTCAACCCTCAGACCGCTGGCCCGACCGCACGGCCGGGCCGCGGAGTTGCGGAGGTACCCATGTCGCAGATCGTCCGTGCCGCGCTCGTCCAGACCCGCTGGACCGGCGACCAGGAGAGCATGATCGCGCTCCACGAGCGGTACGCCCGCGAGGCCGCCGCCCAGGGCGCGAAGATCATCGGCTTCCAGGAGGTCTTCAACTCCCCGTACTTCTGCCAGGTCCAGGAGGCCGAGCACTACCGCTGGGCCGAGGCCGTCCCCGACGGCCCGACCGTGCGCCGGATGCGGGACCTCGCCCGCGAACTCGGGCTGGTGATGGTCGTCCCGGTCTACGAGGAGGACCAGACCGGCGTCTACTACAACACCGCCGCCGTCATCGACGCCGACGGCAGCTACCTCGGCAAGTACCGCAAGCACCACATCCCGCAGGTCAAGGGCTTCTGGGAGAAGTACTACTTCAAGCCCGGCAACCTCGGCTGGCCGGTGTTCGACACCGCCGTCGGCAAGGTCGGCGTGTACATCTGCTACGACCGCCACTTTCCCGAGGGCTGGCGCGCGCTGGGCCTGGCCGGCGCGCAGATCGTCTACAACCCCTCCGCCACCAGTCGCGGCCTGTCCGGCTACCTCTGGCAGCTCGAACAGCCCGCCGCCGCCGTCGCCAACGAGTACTTCGTCGCCGCGATCAACCGCGTCGGCACCGAGGAGTACGGCGACAACGACTTCTACGGCACCTCCTACTTCGTGGACCCGCGGGGCCAGTTCGTCGGCGACGTCGCCTCCGACAAGGAGGAGGAACTCGTCGTCCGCGACCTCGACCTCGGCCTGATCGAACAGGTCCGCCAGCAATGGGCGTTCTACCGCGACCGCCGCCCCGACGCCTACGGGCCGCTCGCCGAGGCGTGAGGAGCAGCGCGCGATGACCACCCGACACCCGCACCAGCGCACCGTCGTCCGAGGCGGCCTCGTCATCACCGCCACCGAGGAAGTCCACGCCGACGTCCTGATCGAGGGCGAGCGGATCGCCGCCCTCGCCACCACCGGCAGCTCCGCCGCCGAGGCCTGGACCGCCGACACCGTCATCGACGCCACCGGCCACTACGTCATCCCGGGCGGCGTCGACGCCCACACCCACATGGAAATGCCGTTCGGCGGCTCCGCGGCCTCCGACACCTTCGAGACCGGCACCCGGGCCGCCGCCTGGGGCGGCACCACCACCATCGTGGACTTCGCCGTCCAGCCGGTCGGCGGCTCGCTGCGCGAGGGCCTGGACGGCTGGCACGCCAAGGCCGAGGGCAACTGCGCGATCGACTACGCCTTCCACACCATCGTCTCCGACGTCAACGACGCCGTGCTGAAGGAGATGGACGCCCTCGTGGACTCCGGCGAGTCCACCTCCTTCAAGCTCTTCATGGCCTACCCCGGCGTCTTCTACAGCGACGACGGCCGCATCCTGCGCGCCATGCAGCGCGCCGCCGCCAACGGCGGGCTGATCATGATGCACGCGGAGAACGGCATCGCCATCGACGTCCTGGTCGAACAGGCGCTCGCCGCCGGGAAGACCGCCCCCCGCTACCACGGAGAGGTCCGCCGCGAACTGCTGGAGGCCGAGGCCACCCACCGGGCGATCAAGCTCGCCCAGGTGGCCGGCAGCCCGCTCTACGTGGTGCACGTCTCCGCCGCCGCCGCGCTCGCCGAACTCTCCCGGGCCAGGGACGCCGGCCTCAACGTCTTCGGCGAGACCTGCCCGCAGTACCTCTTCCTCTCCACCGACAACCTCGCCGAGGAGGGCGCCGACGGCTTCGAGGGCGCCAAGTACGTGTGCAGCACGCCGCTCAGGCCGCGCGAGCACCAGGAGGCGCTCTGGCGCGGGCTGCGGACCAACGACCTCCAGGTGGTCTCCACCGACCACTGCCCGTTCTGCTTCGCCGGCCAGAAGGAGCTGGGCCGGGGCGACTTCTCGAAGATCCCCAACGGCCTGCCGGGCGTCGAGAACCGGATGGACCTGCTCCACCAGGCCGTGGTGGACGGGCACATCAGCCGCCGCCGCTGGGTCGAGATCGCCTGCACCACCCCGGCCCGGATGTTCGGCCTGCACCCGCGCAAGGGCACCATCGCCCCGGGCGCCGACGCCGACCTGGTGGTCTACGACCCCACCGCGGTGCAGACCGTCTCCGCCGCGACCCACCACATGAACGTGGACTACTCGGCCTACGAGGGCCGCCGACTCACCGGCCGGGCGCGGACGGTGATGTCGCGCGGCACCGTCGTGCTGGACGGCGGCGACTGGCTCGGCCGGGCCGGCCACGGCACCTTCCTGCGCCGGGACACCTGCCAGTACCTGGTCTGACACCCCTCCCGCGGTTCTCCTCTCCGCCCTCCGCCTCTCCCACTCTTCGTCGTCCACCCGCCGCCGCTCGCCGCCCGCCTGCTGTCCGCCGCGCCGTCTCGGCGGGGCGACCGGGCGGCGGCGGTCGAACACCCCTTACCTGGAGCCCCTCATGGACATCGGCCTCGTCCTCCAGACCGACCCGCCCGCCCGGTTGCTCATCGACCGGATGATCCGCGCCGAGCGGGCCGGTTTCACCCACGGCTGGACCTTCGACTCCTGCGTGCTCTGGCAGGAGCCCTTCGTCATCTACAGCCGGATCCTCGCCGAGACGGAGCGGATGACCGTCGGCCCGATGGTCACCAACCCCTCCACCCGTACGTGGGAGGTGACCGCCTCCATGTTCGCCACGCTCAACGACATGTACGGCAACCGGACCGTCTGCGGCATCGGCCGCGGCGACTCCGCCATGCGGGTCGCCGGGCGACGCCCCGCCACCCTCGCCCGGCTCTCCGAAGCCATGCACGCCATCAAGGAGTTGGCCGAGGGACGCACCGCCGAGGTGGACGGCACCGAGATGCACCTGCCGTGGGTCGGCGCCAACGCGTCGCTGCCCGTCTGGATGGGGGCGTACGGGCCGAAGGCGCTGAGCCTGACCGGACGTCAGGCGGACGGCTTCATCCTCCAGTTGGCCGACCCCTATCTCACCGAGTTCATGGTCAAGGCGGTCCGGGCCGCCGCCGTCGAGGCCGGACGGGACCCGGACTCGGTCACCGTCTGCGTCGCCGCCCCGGCCTACGTCACCGCCGACGACTCGCCGGAGGCGCTCGCCCACGCCCGGGAGCAGTGCCGCTGGTTCGGCGGGATGGTCGGCAACCACGTGGCCGACCTGGTCGGCCACTACGGCGAGCACTCCGACCTGGTGCCGGAGGCGCTCACCGACTACATCAAGGGCCGCCAGGGCTACGACTACAGCCACCACGGCCGGGCCGGGAACCCGGACACGGCCTTCGTCCCGGACGAGATCGTGGACCGCTTCTGCCTGATCGGCCCGGCCGAGGCACAGCGGGCCCGGCTGGCGGAGCTCCGCTCGCTCGGCGTCGACCAGTTCGCCGTCTACGCCATGCACGACGCGATCGAGACCACCATCGACGCGTACGGGACGGACGTCATCCCGCACCTGTGACCTCCCGCCCGCAGCGATCGTGAACCAGCCCGTGGACCTGCCCGTGAACCAGCCCGTGGACCTGCCCGTGGACCTGTCCTCGAACGTGTCCTCGGACCCGCCTGTGACCCCCACCTGAGCTCAGCCGCGGATCCGCCCGCGGCGGACGGGAGTTGTCCATGCCCGAAACCGAGACCAGCGGCGGCAGACAGCGGCGTCACCCCGACGGCCGGGTCGAACTCGACCCGGCCGTCGGGGAACTGCCGCCCAACGGCTTCACCAGCGACGACCTGAGGCCGGTCCCGGTCGCGCGGCGCACCTGGACCACCTACAACTTCCTCGCGCTCTGGGTCGGCATGGCCCACAACATCCCGTCCTGGACCCTGGCTTCGGGCCTGGTCACGCTCGGCATGGACTGGAAACAGGCCGTTCTGACCATCGCGCTCGCCAACCTCGTCGTACTCGTTCCGATGCTGCTCACCGGGCACGCCGGCACCAAGTACGGCATCCCGTTCCCGGTCTTCGCCCGCGCCTCCTTCGGGCTGCGCGGCGCCAACCTGCCCGCCCTGCTGCGGGCGGCGGTGGCCTGCGCCTGGTTCGGCATCCAGACCTGGATCGGCGGCGAGGGCATCTTCCTGCTGGCGGGCAAGCTGTTGGGCGAATCCTGGCGCACGGCCGGCGATTTGGGCGGCTACCCGTGGACGCAGTGGCTCTCCTTCCTGCTGTTCTGGCTGATCGAGATGGCCATCATCGCGCGCGGGATGGAGGCACTGCGGCGGTTCGAGAACTGGGCCGCGCCGTTCGTCATCGTCGGCGCGCTCGCACTGCTGGTGTGGATCACCGTCAAGGCGGGCGGGCTCGGGCCGCTGCTCGACCAGCCGTCCAGGCTGGGCTGGGGCGGAGGCTTCTGGAAGGTCTTCTTCCCGGCGCTGATGGGCATGATCGGGTTCTGGTCCACGCTCTCGCTGAACATCCCCGACTTCACCCGCTTCGGCGGCAGCCAGCGGGCCCAGATCCGCGGACAGGCTCTCGGCCTGCCGACCACGATGACGCTCTTCGCATTCCTGTCCGTGCTGGTCACCTCGGGCTCCGAGGCGGTCTACGGGGTGCCGGTGTGGGACCCGATCCAGCTGGCGGCGAAGATGGAGAACCCGGTCGGCATCCTGTTCGCGCTGCTGACCGTGCTGGTCGCGACGCTGTCGGTGAACATCGCCGCCAACGTGGTCTCGCCGGCCTACGACCTCGCCAACCTGCTGCCCCGGCTGGTCGGCTTCCGTACCGGCGCGCTGATCACGGGCGTCGTCGGGATCGTCATCTTCCCGTGGCGGCTGATCTCCGACCCGCACGTCTACATCTTCACCTGGCTGGGCGTGGTCGGCGGGCTGCTCGGCACGGTGGCGGGGGTGCTGATCGCGGACTACTGGGCGCTGCGGCGGACCCGCCTGCGGCTCGCCGAGCTGTACCGGCCAGGTGGGGCGTACTGGTACGCGGCCGGGTGGAACTGGCGGGCCGTCACGGCGCTGCTGGTGGGCGGCGTGCTGGCCGTCGGCGGCTCGTACTCCACCCTCGGCGCCGACGGGTCGAAGCAGGGCCCGTTCCCGGCTGACGGCCTGATACCCGTCCTCAAGCCGCTCGCCGACTACGGCTGGGCGGTCGGACTGACGGCGGCGGCCGTGGTGTACCTGGGGCTGAGCGGGGCGTTCGGAAGCGGGCGGCGGAGGAGGAGGGGCGGGGCTGACGGATGACAGCGAACAGCTGACAGATGTTGAAATCTGTCAGCTGTCGGTTGTCAGCTGTTCGCTGTTCGCCGTCCGTTGTTCGCCTGTCGCCTGTCGCCTGTCGCTCGTCACCCGGCCGCTGCCGCCGCTCGTTGGACGGCGGTGAGGACCTTCTCCGCGCCGTCCTCGCCGGCCAGGGCGGCGGCGACGGCCTGGGCGCGGGTGCGGTAGCGGGCGTCGTCGAGGGTCAGGCGAAGGGCGGTGGCGAGGCGGTCGGCCGTAAGGGCGCGCAGCGGGACGGGGCCGGGGGAGACGCCCAGCCGGGCGAGCCGGGCGGCCCAGAACGGCGCGTCGAGTTGGGCGGGCACCGGGACGGTGGGGGTCCCGGAGCGGAGGGCGGCCGCCGTGGTGCCGGCGCCCGCGTGGTGGACCACGGCGGCGGTGCGGGGGAAGAGCCAGTCGTGCGGGGTGTCGCCGATGGTCAGGACGGAGTCCGAGTCCTCGGCGGTCAGTTCGCTCCAGCCCGACTGGAGCAGCAGGCGCACCCGCGCGGTGCGGGCGGCGGCGAGGACGGTCGCGGTGAGCCGCTCGGCGTCGGGGACGACCAGGCTGCCGAAGCCGACGAAGACCGGTGGCGGACCGGCGGCGAGGAAGTCGAGCAGCCGGGCCGGCGGCTGCCAGTCGGGTCGGTCGGCCGGCCACCAGTAGCCCGCCACGTCCAGTCGGGGGTGCCAGTCGGCGGGTCGGGGCACCACCAGGGGCGAGAAGCCGTGCAGGACGGGGTGGTTGCGGCGGGCCCGGGCGATCCCGATCGGCGGCAGGCCGAGCCGTCGGCGCAGCCCGCGGACGGCGGGGACGAACAGCTGGTCGGTCATGGCCTGGACGGCGTGCCCCGCCAGCAGGTTTCCGGGCCGCCCGAGCGACCGGGCGCCGGCGACGACCGGTGCGAACTCCCGTGTGGGCGCGAGCGGTTGGAGATACAGTCCGATGGTGGGGATGCCGGCCACCTCGGCGACGACCTGGCCGAGCGCGCTGGTGGTGCTGGTGGTCAGCAGCAGGTCGGTGCCGAGTGCCGTGGCGTCGGCGATGCCGTCGCCGAGCGCGGGCATGAACTTCCGGCCGAGCCGAAGGAGTTGCAGGACCGCGTCCGGTCTTCCGCCGGCCCGCAGCAGGCGGCGGCCTTGGGCTGAGGCGAGTTCGGCGCGCGGGTCGACCGGCAGCGGGCGGTACTCCAGTCCGGCGGCCCGCACCGACTCGGCGAAGGTGTCGTGGGTGGCGACGGCCACCTGATGTCCGGCCGCCCGCAGGCGGGTGCCGAGCCCGGTGAACGGGGCCACGTCCCCCCGGGAGCCGGCGGTGGCGATCAGGATGCGCATGGCCGCAGTATTTCGGCGCGGACGGGCTCACGGGAAGGGCGCCACGCGCGGGCGGTCCGGCCCTCCGGCGGGTTTCGAGCGCCGTTCCGCAGGTGGTGGGGGCGGTCGGCGGAACCGTGCGACGGCCGGCGGCGTCCTTGCGGGCAGAGCGGACGGGACGGGGCCCGTCACGCCTCGGACGGGAGGGGATGACGGATGAGCATCGTCGCGTGGATCGTGCTGGGCCTGCTGGCGGGCGCGCTGGCCAAGCTGCTGCTGCCGGGGAAGGACCCGGGCGGCCTGATCGTGACCACCCTGATCGGTATCGCCGGGTCCTTCGTCGGCGGCTGGATCGCGTCGCACTTCCTGCACCGCTCGGTCACGGCGCACTTCTTCGACGCGGCGACCTGGGTGTCGGCGATCGGCGGCGCCCTGGTACTGCTGATCGTCTACCGGCTGCTGTTCGGCAACTCGCGCCGCTGACGGGAGCGTTCGCTGTGGTCTCGGTGCCGTGAGGACCGCCGCTGCCCGGCGCGGCAGGCTCCGGTTGGCCGGTTCGAACCGGTCCCGCCGGCCTGCTGGAACGGCGCGAGGCCCCCGAACGTCCTTCCGGTCGGACCCGGGGGGCTCGGCGGGGTCGTCACACCGATGACGCAAGGGGCGGCGGATGAGCTGGATGGCGTGGATCGTGCTGGGCCTGGTGTCGGGGACCCTGGCCAGGATGGCGATGTCCAGGGGGGAGCGCGGTCTGATCGGCAGCACCCTGATCGGCATCACCGGCTCCTACATCGGCGCCTGGATCGTCACGCACTGGATGCACGGGGCGGTGAAGCCGAGCCTCCTCGACGTCACGACCTGGGTGTCGGCGATCGGCGGAGCGATGGTCCTGCTGCTCGCCTACCGGGTGTTCCGCTTCGTCACCCGGCGCTGACCACTGGGCGGCAGCCCGCCCGGCACCGGGCGCCGCCCGTCCGACACCGGCACCGGGCGGCGATCCTGCGTCCCCGGTCACCGAGCGGCGGCGCGGGACGCCTCGGCTACCCAGCCCGGGAGCCGCTCGCGCGCGGCGAGCTAGCCGGGCGGCACGTCCGCGAGCCCCGTCCGGGCGGCGACCACGCCGGCCGCGATGGCGCAGGTGGTGTCCTTGTCTCCCCAGCCCTCCAGGGTGTGCCAGACGGCCTCGGGCAGCGAGTCCAAGTGCCCGGCCGCGGACCAGAGCGCGAACGGCACGGTGTCCGGGGCGGAGATCAGCGTTCCCGAGCCGAGCACGTTGGCGGCGTGCCGGACGCTGGTGTGCCCGGGCAGCCGGGCGGCGATCCGCAGGCCGGAGCGGACGTCGCTCTCCGGCAGCCGTCCGGCGACCTCGGTCAGCAACTCGGCCCGGCCGGGTGCGTCCGCGCCCCGGCTCCGGACCGCCAGCGCCGCCGCTAGCGCGACCGCCACCGCGCCGGCGACCGCCTCCGGGTGGAAGTGGGTGGTGAGCGCCTGGAGTTCGGCCTGCCGGGCCACCGCGTCGAGGTCGTCGGCGAACCAGGCCCCCAGCGGGGCGACCCGCATCGCGGCACCGTTCCCGTGCGAGCCCTGGCCCTCGAACTGGCCCGCGGTGATGGCGCGCCAGTCCCCGCCGGCGCCGATCCCGCGCAGCACCCGGTGCATCGACGGGCCGTACTTGCGCCCGTACTCGCGGGCGTACTCGGCGGCGAACTCCTGGGCGAGGGCGTCCGGGCGGACCTCGCCCGTGTCGAGCAGGTGGCGGACCAGGACGAGCGCTATGGCGGTGTCGTCCGTCCAGTGCCAGGGCGCGGGCCGGACCAGCCGGGCGGCCAGGGCGGCGGGCGCCTCGTCCAGCGGGACCGAGAACCAGCGGTCGCCGAAGGCGTCGCCGAGGGCGAGTCCCTCCAGGCTGTCCAGGACCGAGCCGGCCGCACGCATGTCATCCTCCAGGTGAGATCAACCGTGCGGGGCAGTCTGCCGGTCGGGCGAGGCGCCGACCAGCGGTTTTCTCCGCCGGCCGGCGCCCCGGTCACTCGCGCTTCATGGCCGGCGGCCTCACCGATGGCCGGTCACTTCGCCTTCAGGCCGCCGAGGACGAGCTTCCAGACGCCCTCGAACCGGTCGTCCGCCCCGGGGGCGGACCAGGTGGAGGCGTAGACCGGGTCGTGGAAGGGGCCGGTGGCGTCGAAGACGGCGCGGGCGGTGTCGCGGATGTGGGCGAGCTTGAACTCCTTGCTGTCCATCCCGTCCGCGACGATCTGCGCGATCTGGTCGACCAGGGTGTCGATGTGGGAGTCCACCAGGCCGCTGTTCTCCTCCACCAGCACCATGTAGGTGGCGAACAGCTCCGGGTCGTCCAGCGCCTTCTTCCGCTTGGCCGCGAACAGCGTGGTCAGCCAGCGGTGCAGCCGGTCGGCGGCGGGGCCGCCCTCGTTGGAGACGGCCGCCAGGTCGTGGTGCGCCTGGTCGAGCCAGCGCTGGGTGACCGCCTCGCGCAGCGCGGCCTTGCTGGGGAAGTGCCGGTAGACGCTGCTGTGGCTGACGCCGAGGATGCGGGCGACGTCCACGACGGTGGCCTTGGCCGGGCCGAACCGCCGGAGGACGTCCTCCGCCGCGATCAGGATCTGCTCGGCGGTGAGTGTGGTGTCCGTGGTCACGGGGAGGTCCGTCCTTAGGGTCGTGCGGTCGGGGCGTGCGCCGATGGCGCCGGTGGGGCGGTCAGTGCTCGCTGTCCAGGTGGGCCATCTGTGCGGCAGCGTACCTGTCACCGGCGGCCGAGCCGGCGGGTACGGCGGCCTCGACGGCGGCGAGGTCGGCCTCGGTCAGCGTGACGTCGAGTGCGCCGAGGGCCTCGGTCAGACGGTCCCGGCGACGGGCGCCGACCAGCGGGACGATGTCCTGCCCGCGCGAGGCCACCCAGGCGATGGCGACCTGGGCGACGGTCGCACCCCGCGCGGCTGCGATCTCGCGCAGGGCGTCGACCAGGGCCAGGTTGTGGGTCAGGTTCTCGCCCTGGAAGCGGGGGCTGTGGCTGCGGAAGTCGGTGCCGGCGAGGGCGCGGTCCGAACCCCAGTGGCCGCTGAGCAGGCCGCGGGAGAGCACGCCGTAGGCGGTGACACCGATGCCGAGTTCGCGGGCGGTGGGCAGGACGGCGGTCTCGATCGAGCGGGAGAGCAGTGAGTACTCGATCTGGAGGTCGCTGATCGGGTGGACGGCGGCGGCCCGGCGCAGGGTGTCGGCGCCGACCTCGGAGAGCCCGATGTGGCGGACGTAGCCGGCCTTCACCAGATCGGCGATGGCGCCGACGGTCTCCTCGATCGGGACGTTCGGGTCCAGGCGGGCCGGGCGGTAGACGTCGACGTGGTCGGTGCGCAGGCGGCGCAGGGTGTAGGAGAGCGCGGTCTTGGTGGCGGCGGGGCTCGTGTCGTAGCCGAGCCACTGGCCGTCGGGGCCGCGCTGGGCGCCGTACTTCACGCTGATCTGCACGCTCTCGCGGTCGCGGCCGCGCAGCGCCTCGTGGATCAGCAGCTCGTTGTGGCCCATGCCGTAGAAGTCGCCGGTGTCGAGGAGGGTGATCCCGGCGTCGAGGGCGGCGTGGATGGTGGCGATGCTCTCGGCCTTGTCGGCCGGGCCGTAGAGGTCGGACATGCCCATGCAGCCGAGGCCGAGGGCCGAGGTGACCGGGCCGGTGGTGCCGAGGGTGCGCTGGGCGGGGCGGGTGTGCGAGGACACGGGTGCTCCAAGGGGACAGTGCGGTGCCGGGAGGCGGGGGCAGGGTGACCCGGGTGTCACTATGGCACGACAGCGAACAGATTTCAAAATCTGTTCGCTGTCGTCTGTCATCTGAAAGTTGAAATCTGTCATCTGTCTTTTGTCATCTGTTCCTGACCGACGTCCGTCCCGCCCCCGTCCCGTCCGTCGTGTCGGCGGCGGGGCCCTCTTCGGCCGGGACCCAGGTCTCGCGCCCGCCCGGTGACCGCAGGAGGTAGGCGCGGGCGGGCGGCACATTGCGCCACACCGTGCGCTCGCCCAGGCCGTACGTCGCCTCGAACCGTCGCAGCAGCCGCACCACCGCCCGGTGACGGGCGCCCCGGCGGGGGCCCGAGGCGAGGGTGCGGGCCGTCGTCGTGCCGAGGTACCCGAAGTACGTCAGCTCACCGCCGGGCGCCAGCAGCCGCAGGTAGAGGTCGAGGATGTCGCGCACCTGCGCGGGCTCGAAGTTGGTGAACGGCAGCCCGGACACGATCACGTCGTACCGCTGCGAGCCGTCCTCCGGCCCGGCCCCGTCCGGCAGCGGCGGGCGGTACTCCGGCAGTTCCTCGATCCGGCAGGCCGACAGCCGCAGCCCCACCCCCGGGTGGCGCGCGGCCAGGACCGGGTCCTCCCGCAGCCGGTCGGCGAACCGCGGGTTGGCCTCGACGACGTGCAACCGGTCGCCCGGGCGCAGCACCTGGGCCAGCCGACGGGTCACCGCGCCCGTGCCGGCGCCGACCTCCAGCACCGAGATCGGACGGTTCGGGCGGCTGGTGGCCGGTACCACCAGCGCGTTCACCAGCTCCGGGCCGCTCGGGGCCAGTGCGCCGGTGTCGTGGAAGGTGCGCAGCGCCTCGGCGAGGAACAGCAGGTGGTCCCCGCCGGAGGGCGAACTGTACCGGGCGGAAGGGGAGTCGGGTCGGTGGTGGAGCCGTTCGTCGGTCATGCCGTCGACGCTAGGCAGAGCCGATCCGCCGCGAATCGGCCGGTCAGCGGCGCCGACCCCCGACGAAAGTCGAGGGTGAGGTTAGCCGGAAGACAGAGGCGGTCCGCGGCCGAGCGCCCCTAGCATCGAGCCCGAAGTGCCGGACGGCGGCCGTGCGGAAGGCTCTCGGAGTGGGGAGAGGGGAAAGGAGGAGCGCCATGCGCAGGAGTGTGCTGGGCTGGTACGGGCCGGGCCACCGGGCCGGTACGGACACGTTGTTGCTGATCGGCCTGCTCGCCCTGGCCGTCGAGGAGGCGCTGGTCCAGTGGACGCGGTCCGACGGGCCGCTGCGCCTGCCGCGTACGGTGGTGGCCGCGCTCGCCGCGCTCTCGCTCCTCTTCGCCCGCCGCTACCCGGTGGCCGCGGCCGTGCTGCCGGTGTTCACCGGTGGGCTGTTCAACCGGGCCTTCCCCGGCCTGTTCAGCGTCTTCCACCTCGCCTCCCTCGGCCGGACGGGCGCCGCGACGGCGGGCGGCGCGGTCATCGCCGTGACCAGCGCGACGGCCGCGGATTCGCTGGTCGGCTGGTTCGGCGGCGCCGGGTCCCAACTCCTCGTCCAGGCCGCCGTCCTGGCCGTCGGTCTGTGGCTGCACGGCAGACGGGTGCTGATCCGCACCCTGCACGAGCAGGTGGACGCGCTGCGTCGCGAGCGTGAGCTGCGCGCCGAACAGGCCCGGGCCGCCGAACGCGCCCGGATCGCCAGGGAGATGCACGACGTGCTGGCCCACCGGCTCAGCCTCCTGGTGCTGCACGCCGGGGTGTTGCGCGACCAGGCCGGCGCCGGCACCGTCGCCGCCGACCTCGACCGGCTCACCCACCGCCTCGAACTGCTGCGCACCACCGCCGCCCGTTCACTCGACGACCTGCGCGACGTCCTGGGCGCGCTGCGGGCCGACCCGCCGGCCCCGCCTGCCCCGGGGAGCGAGCCGTCCGCGCCCGCCGAGGCCGGGCGGGTCCCGGCACCAGCCCTGCGCGACCTCACCGAACTCGTCGGCGAGGCGACCCAGGCCGGGCAACAGGTCGAACTCGCCCTCTCCGGAGACCCGGAGACCGTCCCGACCACCCACCGGCTGGCCGTGCACCGGCTGGTCCAGGAGGCGCTGACCAACGCCCGCAGGTACGCGTACGCCGCGCCCGTCACCGTCCGGGTCGGCTACGGGGCGCCGGCGACGACGGTCGAGGTCCGCAACGGTCCTGGCGGGGTGCCGCCGGACGGGACGGGCACCGGCAGCGGGTACGGGCTGGTGGGGCTGGCCGAACGGGTCGGAGCCCTCGGCGGCCACCTCGCCGCCGGTCCGGACGGCAGCGGAGGCTTCCGGCTCTCCGCCCGGTTGCCCGCGCCGGACCGCCCGCCGCCGGGGGTGCCCGACCGGGCTCCAGCCCGTGGCGACGGTCCGGCGCCCCAGCCGGGGCGGGCGTCGCCGCGGCCGGGGCACGGGATACGACGGGCACGGCAGTCGCCGGAAGGGGTGCAAGGGGTGCGAGGGGTGCGACAGCCAGAGCCAGCAACGCAACCGACGCAAGCGAAGGAGCCGAAGCAGCTGAAGGAACCGAAGGAACCGGAGCAGCAACCGGGAACGCAGCCGAAGGGCGCCGCATGATCCGAACCATGGTGGTCGACGACGACGCGCTGGTGCGCCTCGGCCTGGTCGACCTCCTGACCCAGGACCCGGCGCTCACCGTGGTCGCAGAGGCCGCCGACGGGCTGCAGGCCGTCGAACTCGCCGGCAATCGGCGGATCGACGTCGCACTGATGGACATCCGCATGCCCCGGCTCGACGGGATCGCCGCCACCCGGCAGTTGCGCGAACTCCCGGACGGGCCGCGGGTCATCGCCCTCACCACCTTCGACCTGGACGAGTACGTGTACCAGGCGCTCGCGGCGGGGGCGGACGGCTTCCTGCTGAAGGACACCCCGCCCGCGGAGATCGCCCGTGCCGTCCATGTCGTCGCGGGCGGCCAGGGAATGCTGCACCCGGCGGCCGCACGGCGGCTGATCGACCGCTACCACCGGGTCGGGGCGCCCCGGTCCGTGGCCGCCCGTAGCCGGGTCGCCGGGCTCACCCCGCGGGAGACCGACGTACTGCGCGAACTCGCCGACGGGCTCTCCAATGCGGAGATCGCGGGCGTGCTCGGGATGCGCGAGAGCACCGTCAAGGCGCACGTCAGCCGGATCCTGACCGGGCTCGGAGTCGGCAACCGGGTCCAGGCGGCGCTCCTCGCCCGCGACGCAGGGCTGGTGGGCGACGGGGGCTGAGGGCGGACGGTCGGGAGCGGCTGCGCGCTCGGGGCCGGGCACCAGGGTTCCGGTCGGTCGGTCGTGTACGTGCGTGCCCGTACGTGCACGTTCGTGTCTGAGGTGCTCCACCGCCGTGCCCGGGCGATCGCCCGCCGGTCCCCGATATCGCCATGTCGCGCGCCCCGGACGGCAGCCGAGGCACGTCGGCGCTCGGCGGGGCACACCGGGGCACGGCATCGGCCGGTGTTCACGCGGGTGTTCCCCGGATGTTCCCGCGGAGTCAGGGCGAGCGACGAGGCGGGCTTCCCTGAGCCGTCGCGTGCTCCCGGTTCGTACCGCGGGCTGAGCCGCTGTCACCCATCCGGCGTGGAAATGCCGTGCCTTGGCCGTTTGCGCTGCCGATCTCGGGCGGCGGGTCCATGGTGGAGATGGGCGCGATCGGCGACCGCGCCCGCGCGCCGATCCAGGCCCGCGCGCCGAGCGCCCGCGCCGATCGCGGCCGGGCGGCCTCCGAAGCGGGGCCCGGTACCGGCACGCTGGGAGCAGGGCCACCTCGCAGGAAACCGAACGGTTCTTCTAGGCTCACATCTCGGCTTCCCTGCGGCGGTCCGGCCACTGCGCCCGTCACCAGGAAGCCGCCGTCCACGGGGCTCCGGGCGGACCGGGGCCACCGGATCGAGCGAGGAGGACGCACCATGCCAAGCACGCCGCCCAACCGTTCCACCGTACTTGGGCCAGACGGGCCGATCCGGTGGGCCGCCCATCAATCCGGCCGACCGGTGCGGTCAGGCCGGGCCTGGTACGCGGGTGGGAGCGGTCGGCCGGTACGGCCGCTGAATACCGGCGGCGGCCGCGGAGGCGAGCGTTGAGTCCCCGGACCATGGGGTCGCCCGCCGTGCCGGGCGCCGCCGCGCAACCCGATCCGACCTCGGCCACCGACCCGGCCGCCGCCGACGGCGAGCCCCTCCCCGCGGCGGCCGCGGCCACCGCGACGGCTGACGTCGGCGGCGCGGCAACTGCCGCTCACGCTGCGGCCACTATGATTCCGGCCGTCTCGGTTCAGGCCACCGCCGCGAAGGCCGCCGTGGCCCAGGTGGCCGCAGCCAAATCCACGGCCGCCAAGTCCGCCCTCGTGAAGTCCTCCGCCACCAGACCCGTCGTCGCCAAGAGCGCGGTGCCGAAGAACGCGGACCCCCAGACCTCAGCCGCGCCGGCCGCTGTCGCGAAGGCCGTGACAGGGTCAGCCGCGACCGCGACGGCGACCGCGACCGCCACCGCGACCGCGACCGCCACCGTCGCCGCCGCCGCGGCCACCGCCTCCGGGACCGTTGCCGCCGTCACCGCGGCGCTGCCCGGCCTGCCGCAGGCGCTCAGCACCCGTGCCCGCACCCTCGCCGGCGCCGTCCGGCGCCGCTGCGTCGATCTGGCGCGGATCGAGTCACCGAGTGGGGACGCCCCCAGACTCGACGCCCTCGCCGAGGAGTTGGCCGCGGGCTTCCGTGCCACCGGTGCGACCGCCCGGCGTGAACCCGGGCCGGCCGGGGACCACCTCGTACTGGAGTGGGAGGGACGGGACGAGTCCCTGCCGCACCTGCTGATCGTCGGCCACCACGACACCGTCTGGCCGGTCGGCACCCTCGCGGACTGGCCGGTGACCGAGCAGGACGGTCGGCTCACCGGCCCCGGTGTGGTCGACATGAAGGGTGGACTCGCCATCCTGGAGGGTGCGTTGGGGCTCCTCGCGGACCTGGGCGAGCGCCCGCACCGGACCGTCCGCCTGGTCGTGGTCTCCGACGAGGAGGTGGGCAGCCCGGACGGGCGGCGCCTGGTCGAGCGCCAGCTACGCGGCGCCGCCGCGGTCCTCGGACTCGAACCCCCGCACCCGGACGGTCGTTTGAAGACTGCCCGGCGCGGCAGCACCCGGGTGCGGCTCACCGTGACCGGCCGGGAGGCGCACGCGGGCAACGACGCCCGGGACGGGGTGTCCGCGGTCGACGAGCTGGTGGACCAGCTCGTGCTGGTGCGTGGCCTCGCCGGGCAGCCCGGTACCGAGCTCAACGCCGGTCGGATCAGCGGTGGTTCGCGCGCCAACGTGGTCGCCGGGCGGGCCGAGGCCGAGTTGGGCCTGCGGTTCGCCACCGTCGAGGCGCAGCGCCGCACGCTGGACGACCTCGCCCGGCTCACCGCGCTGCGACCGGGGGCCCGGGTCCGTACGGAGGTGCTGTCCAGCCGTCCGGCCTGGCCCGAGCGGACCGGGAACCCGCTGCTGCGGCACGTGCGCTCGCTCGCCGCCGTGCTCGGGCAGCAGCTGGACGGTGCCCCGGCGGGCGGGGCGGGGGACACCAACCTGCCGGGCTCGCGCGGGCTCCCGACCCTGGACGGCTTCGGCGCGGTGGGCGCCGGAGCCCACGCCCGGCACGAGCACATCCGGCTCGACCAGATCGCCCCCCGGCTCACGCTGCTGGCGGCGCTGCTCGCCGTGCCCCTGCCGCGACTGCGGGACCGCGCGGAGGGATGAGCCGATGGGGAGCTGCTGACGGCAGACGACCGACGGCTGACGGTAGACCTCAAGCAGCGGTCAGCTGACCGGCATCAGCGAACCCCGAACCCCGAACCCCGAGCTTCGAACCCCGAACCCCGAACCCCGAACCCCGAGCTTCGAACCCCGAACCCCGAGCTTCGAACCCCGAACAACTAACACCGAACAGAGAGCAGCCGACGGATGACAGCTGACAGATTCTGAAATCTGTCGGCTGTTATCTGTTCCGCACCTTGCCATCCCTCCGCCCCGCCGCGCAGAATGGTACCGACCGAACGGTCAGTCGGTTGGTCGGCCGGTGCTCCGGCAACCCGACCGGGCAGGACACGAGAGGGGACCGTGGTGACAGCAGAGGTGGCCGAGGCGGTCCCCGCGCAGACGCCGGAGGACCGGTTCGAGGCGGTCGTCGCCGCCGAGCAGCGGATCGAGCCCAGGGACTGGATGCCCGACGCCTACCGGGCCACCTTGATCCGCCAGATCGCCCAGCACGCCCACTCCGAGATCATCGGCATGCAGCCCGAGGGCAACTGGCTGACGCGGGCGCCGTCCCTGCGCCGCAAGGCCATCCTGCTCGCCAAGGCCCAGGACGAGGCCGGCCACGGCCTCTACCTCTACGCCGCCGCCGAGACCCTCGGCGTCGACCGTGCCGAGCTCACCGAGAAACTGATCTCCGGCCGCCAGAAGTACTCCTCGATCTTCAACTACCCGACCCTCACCTTCGCCGACGTCGGCGTGATCGGCTGGCTGGTGGACGGCGCCGCGATCTGCAACCAGGTCCCGCTCTGCCGCTGCAGCTACGGGCCGTACGCCCGCGCGATGGTGCGGATCTGCAAGGAGGAGTCCTTCCACCAGCGCCAGGGCTACGAGCTCCTGATGACGCTGATGCGCGGCACCGAGGGCCAGCGCCGGATGGTGCAGGACGCGGTGGACCGCTGGTGGTGGCCGTCGCTGATGATGTTCGGCCCCTCGGACGCCGACTCGCCGAACTCCGCCCGCTCGATGGCCTGGCGGATCAAGCGGCACAGCAACGACGAGCTGCGCCGGCGCTTCGTCGACATGACCGTCCCGCAGGCCGAGCACCTGGGCGTGACCCTCCCGGACCCCGAGCTGCGCTGGAACGAGGAGCGCGGCGGCTGGGACTTCGGCGAGCCGGACTGGTCCGAGCTGACCAGGGTCATCCACGGCCAGGGCCCCTGCAACACCCAGCGGATCGACCGCCGCCGCACCGCGCACGAGGAGGGTGCCTGGGTCCGCGAGGCGGCCGTCGCCTACGCGGCCAAGCGCGCCGCCGGAGCCGCCCAGCCCGTCGACGCCGCCGAACCTGCCGAACCCACCGAAGCCGTCGAACCGACCGAAGCCGTCGGACCCACCGAACAGGAGAACGGAAAGTGACCGACCCCCAGGTTGGCTCCCCGGCCGGGTCCAAGGCCGGCTGGCCGCTGTACGAGGTGTTCGTGCGCCCCCGGCGCGGGCTGAACCACGTCCACGTCGGCTCGCTGCACGCCTCCGACGACCGGATGGCCCTGCTCGCCGCCCGCGACCTCTACACCCGCCGCAACGAGGGCGTCAGCCTCTGGGTGGTCCGTTCGGACGCGATCACCGCCTCCACGCCGGACGAGCGGGACCCGTTCTTCGAGCCCAGCGGCGACAAGGTCTACCGCCACCCGACCTTCTACGACATCCCCGAGGATGTCCCGCACATCTGACGGGGGAGCCACCGTGCACGACCACACCACCTCCACCACCGGCACCGGCGCGGGCGCCGACCAGGACGACCACGTCTACCTCAGCCTCGTCGACGCCGCCCCCGGCCCCGAGGGCGAGGGCCGCTGGGCGTACGGGACGGGCTTCGCCGACCCGCTGCTCGGCGTGGACACCGCGCTGCCCGCCGGACTGGACGGTGCCGACCTCGCCGCCTACTGCCAGATGCTGGGCGACGACGCCCTGATCCTCGCGCAGCGGCTGATCGAGTGGTGCACCCGGGCGCCCGAGCTGGAGGAGGAGGTCGCGCTCGCCAACCTGGGCCTCGACCTGCTCGGCCAGGCCCGGCTGCTGCTCACCCGGGCCGGCCAGGCGGACGGCACCGGCCGCACCGAGGACGACCTGGCGTACTGGCGGGAGGAGCACGAGTTCCGCAACGTACGCCTGGTGGAGACGCCGAACGGCGACTTCGCATACTCGATCGCCCGGCTGCTGCTGTTCGCCACCGCGCGCGGCGCCCTGTACGAGGCGCTGAGCGCGCACCCCGATCCGGTGCTGGCCGCGGTCGCCGCCCGGGGGGTCAAGGAGCTGGCGTACCACCGGGAGTACGCCACCGCCTGGACGCTGCGCCTCGGCGACGGCACGCCGTACTCCGCCGAGCGGATGCAGGCCGGGTTGGACGCCGTCTGGCCGCTGTTGGAGGAGCTGTTCACGGCGCACCCGGTGGAGCTGCGGGCGGGCGTCGACCCGGCAACCCTGCGCGAACCGGTGCTGGGCTCGATCGCCGCGGTCCTGGCCGAGGCCGGACTGACCGTGCCGGACGTACCGCCGCTGGCCACCGTCCTCGGCCGGGGCGGCCGGGACGGCGTGCACACCGAGGCGCTCGGTCCGCTGCTCGCCGAACTCCAGGTGGTGGCCCGCGCCCACCCGGGGGCGACATGGTGACGGACGACGTGGCGAGGAGACCGGCGCCCGCGACGGGTACGGCGGGTACAGCGAGTGCCGCGGGTACGGCCGCCCCCGCGGCACCGGAGGGCCCGACGACCCGCGACCTGGCCTGGGCGGTCGCCGCGGCCGTCCCGGACCCGGAGCTGCCCATGCTCACCCTGGCCGACCTGGGCGTCCTGGCCGAGGTCGAGGTGGACGGCGGCAGCGGCACCGTGACCGCCTGGCTGACCCCGACCTATTCGGGCTGCCCCGCCGTGGCCGAGATGGCCGCCGACGTGGACTGCCGGCTGCGTGCGGCCGGGTACCCGGACGTCCGGGTGCGGCTGCGGCTGGACCCGCCGTGGTCCACCGACCTGATCACCGCCGAGGGCCGCCGCAAGCTCGCCGAGGCGGGCATCGCCCCGCCGCGCCCGACCGCCGCCCTGGCCGTGGCCGCCGCGGCCGGACCGGTGGCGCTCACCCTCGGCCCGACCCGCACCGGAACCGCCGAGAGCCGGGTGCCCTGCCCGCTCTGCGGCGGTACGGAGACGGAGGAGCTGTCCCGCTTCGGCTCCACCGCCTGCAAGGCGCTCTGGCGCTGCCGCGCCTGCCGGGAGCCCTTCGAACGCGTCAAGGAGATCTGAATGTCCGCCGCCGTCTCGCCCGCCGCCGACACCCAGGCGTCCGACGCCCAGGCGCCTGCTGTCCCGGCGCCCGACGCCCAGTCTCCCGGCACCCCGGCTCCCGGCATCCGCCCCGCCCGCCGTCCGACCTTCCACCGGTTGCGGATCGACCGGGTGGAGCGGCTCTGCGAGGACGCCGTGGCGGTGACCTTCGCGGTGCCGGACGGGCTGGCGCAGGAGTACGCCTTCCGGCCGGGGCAGACCCTGACCCTGCGCAAGCTGGTCGACGGCGCCGACGAGCGCCGCTCGTACTCGATCTGCGCCCCGGTGGGCGGGCCGCTGCGGATCGCCGTCCGGGAGGTGCCCGGCGGGCTGTTCTCGCGCTGGCTGGTGCGCGAGGCGAAGCCGGGCGAGGAGGTGGAGGTGCTGACGCCGTCCGGCCTGTTCACCCCCGAACTCGGCGTCGCGGCCGACCACGTGCTGCTCGCGGCCGGCTCCGGCGTCACCCCGATGCTGTCGATCGCCGCCTCCGTGCTGGCCGCCGACCGCCGCTCCACCGTCACCCTGCTCTACGGCAACCGGCGCAGCGACACCGTGATGTTCGCGGACGAGCTGGCCGACCTGAAGGACCGCTACCTCGGCCGCTTCCAGCTGGTCCACGTGCTCTCCCGGGAGACCAGGGACGCCGAGCTGCTCAGCGGCCGGCTGGACCCGGAGCGGGTACGGGCCCTGCTGGCCGCGCTGGTGGACGTCGGGAGCGTCGGGCACTGGTGGCTGTGCGGCCCGTTCGGCATGGTCGTCGGGGTGAAGGACCTGCTCGCCGAGCTGGACGTGCCGGGCGAGCGGGTGCACCAGGAGCTCTTCCACGCCGAGGACGAGCCGCTCCCGGAGCGCGACGAGGACTGGGACCGCGGCGACGCCTCGACCGACGGTGCGTCGGGCCCGCAGAGCGAGGTCACCGTCGTCCTCGACGGCCGCGGCAGCACGCTCTGCCTCCCGCGCGACCGCTCGATCCTGGACGGCGCCCAGCGCTCCCGCCCCGACCTGCCGTTCGCCTGCAAGGGCGGGGTGTGCGGCACCTGCCGCGCGCTGGTCACCGAGGGCGAGGTGGAGATGCGCCGCAACTTCGCGCTGGAGGAGAAGGAGCTGGCCGCCGGCTACGTCCTCACCTGCCAGGCCCGCCCGGTCACCGAGCGGGTGACCGTCGACTACGACCGCTGAGCCTCAGACCACGGCGGGCTCCACGACCGGCGCCCCGGGTGCCGGGCTCCCGGGAGTCGGACTCCCGGGAGCCTGGAGCCCGAGTGTCGATCGCTGCGGCACCGGCTTTCCGAGCGTCGAACCTCCGGCCGCCGGATTCCCGAGCAGCTCGACCAGGTCGTTGACCGCCGCGCGGCCGGCCCGGTTGGCGCCGACCGTGCTGGCGGACGGGCCGTAGCCGACCAGGTGGACGCGGGGATCGGCGGTGGCTCGGGTGCCGGTGAGCGCGATGCCGCCGCCGGGGGAGCGCAGCCCGAGCGGGGCGAGGTGCCCGACCTCGGGCCGGAATCCGGTCGCCCAGACGATCGCGTCCACCGCCAGTTCCTCGTCGCCCCAGGCGACCCCGTGCTCGGTGAGGCGGTCGAACATCGGCCGGCGGTGCAGCGCGCCCAGCTCCTCGGCGCGCCGGTAGGCGACGGACGGGCCGAGCCCGGTCACGCTCACCACGCTGCGCACCGGCAGGCCCTGCCGGACCCGCTCCTCGACCTTGGCGACCACCGCGCGCCCGTACTCGGGGGTGAACGGTCCGTCGTGGTAGACGGGTTCGGAGCGGGTGACCCAGACCGTCTCGCCGACCGCGGCCACCTCGGACAGCACCTGGATCGCCGAGGCGCCGCCGCCCACCACCAGCACGCGCCTGCCCGCGAACTCCTCGGGGCCGCGGTACTCCGCGTAGTGCAGCTGCCGGCCCGCGAAGCGGCCCGGGTAGTGCGGGAGGAAGGGGCGGGTCCAGGTGCCGGTGGCGTTGATCAGCGCGCGGGTGGACCAGGTGCCGCGATCGGTCTCGACCAGCAGCCGGGAGTCGGGGCTCGCGGACTCGGCGCGTACGGCGCGCACCGTGACCGGGCGTACGACCGGGAGCGCGTGCCGGGCCTCGTACGCCGCGAAGTACCCCGGCACCACCTCGCGCGCGGGGGCCTCGGGGTCCGGCGGCGGGAGTTCGGCGTCCGGGAGGTCGTGGAAGCCGTGCACGGTGGCCATCCGCAGGGACGGCGAGCGGTGCGCCCAGGCGCCGCCGGGACCGGCGTCGGCGTCGAGCACGACGAAGCCGCCGTCGGCGCCCGCCCGGTAGGGGGCGAAGCCGCGGCGGCGCAGGTGGTAGGCGGCGGACAGGCCTGCCTGCCCGCCGCCTACCACCAGCACGTCCACGCGTCGCTGAACGCTGTTCGTTGCACCGTAAACAGTCACGCCCGTGAAACATCGCCGGAGCGGTGGCTGTTCCCGGCCCCGTCAGCGGGGGCGCGAACGGACACCCGGGAGTGGACCCACCGAACGGGGACGCACGGATGAGAACGTCAGGAGACCGGGGAGATGACCGCGGCGGTGCCGTAGGCGCAGACCTCCGTGCCGACGTCGGCCGCCTCCGTGACGTCGAAGCGCATCATCAGGACGGCGTTGCCGCCGCGCGCCTTGGTCTGCTCGATCAGCCGCTGCATCGCCTCGTTGCGGCTCTCGACCAGGGTCTTCGTCAGACCGCGCAGCTCGCCGCCGATCAGCGACTTCAGACCGGCACCGATCTGGCTGCCGATGTGGCGGCTGCGCACGGTCAGCCCGAAGACCTCGCCGATCACGTGGTCGACCCGGAAGCCGGGGATGTCGTTGGTGGTCACGACCAGGACGTCGGCGTTCGGGCCCTGCCCGCCGCCGTACTCGTTGATGTCAGCCATGGGACTCATCCTGCCAAGTTCCTGCGTCCGAGTGACCCAGGCAGGGCCGGACGGTGGCCGAGAAGGCGTCCGGAAGCTGGTCCCGACCGGTGATGGGGGGACCGAAAGGCCGTACCGTTAGCCCCATGGGCGAGCGAAGCGATCATCCACAGGGGCCGGGCGCGGCGGAGGACTCCGGCGCGCAGGAGATCGAGGCGACGGTGGTGCTGGGCCTGCGGATCACCGACTGGCCGGCCCTGCGCGCGGCCGCGATCAGGGCCGTCGAGGAACTGGAGTTCGAGGGCATCGACCCGGCCGGCCAGCGCCGCGAACTGCTGCGCGAGGTCGCCGAGGACGCCAACGCGGCGCTCGGCGCGCTGCTCCATCCGGACCGGCTGGTGGCCGCCATCCCCGGGGTCGAGGCGGTCGGCGGAACGCTGGAGATCAGCGTCACCGAGGACTTCACACCCGACTTCGCCGACCTGTTCCCGCTGGAGGGCGACGAGGAGGACGGCGGCGCGGGCGCGGACTGGACGCTCACCCCGCGCACCGCCTGCCTGCTCCACGCCCAGCTGATCGGCCTGGCCGACGCCGCGTACGACGACCTCGACGAGCACGGGGACGAGCCCGTCGCCGACGGCGAGGACGTGGACTGGACGGTCTTCGCCCGGCTTCCCGAGCGCACCTGGCGGATGCACCGGGGCTGGCGCCGTGCGATGGCCCGGGCCTTCGACGACCTCGCCGACGACCTCGCGCTCGGCGAGTGGCCGCTGCCGCGCTGCCTGGCGGAGGAGCTTGCCCTCCGGATGGCGCTGGTGGACGCCCGGTCGCTGCTCGGCGCGCAGCCCGAGTCGGTGGCGGACATGATGGGCGACCTCCCCGCCGACCTGTACGACTACGACTGGGACGGTTGCCACGACGAGCTGTTCGGGGTCTACGGGCCGGACGACGGCGACGCGGAGCTGGGGGCGGAGCAGCGCACGGAGGCGCTGCTGGCGGCCACCCACCCGGAGGGCTGGTTCCTGATGTACGAGGACGCGGAGGAACGGGACCCGCAGCGCGGGTTCCGGCGCTGAGGGGCGGGCCGAACCGGGCGGGACGGGGCTGGCATCCTGGACGGGTGACTTCTCCTACCGATTCCGACGCGCCGACTTCCGCTTCTCCGGCCCCGGCCTCCGTGACTCCTGCGCCTGCGGCCGACCCTGCCGACGCCGCCGGTCCCGCAGTCGCCGCCGACCCGGTCGACGCCGCAGGGCGCGAGGACCGTGACGAGCGGCCGCAGTACGTACTGCCGCTGGTCGTCCGGCTGGAGCGGGCCACTCCGCCGGGCCGGACGGACGCGCTGGAGACCTCGGCGCGGGCGGTGCTCACGCTGCTGGCCGACCCGCGGGTGACCGGGGCGGACGGCGAGTGGACGGAGCGGGTCGCCGCCTGGGAGGACGCCCGGATCCGCAAGGTGGTCCGGCGGGCCCGGGGCGGGGAGTGGCGTCGGGCGGGCGAGCTGCCGGGCATCACGGTGCACGGGCGGGAGGCCGAGGTGCGGGTGTTCCCGCCGGTCCCGCTGGACGGCTGGCCCAAGGAGCTCGCCAAGCTCCAGGTGTCCGGGACGGACCTGGAGGAGACGGCGGAGGTCGGGGCACCCGAGCCGGGGCTGCCGGTGCTGTGGCTCAACCCCGAACTGGAGATGAGTGCGGGCAAGACGATGGCGCAGACCGGGCACGCCGCCCAGCTCGCGTGGTGGCGGCTGGACGAGGCGCAGCGCAAGGAGTGGGCCGAGGCCGGCTTCGCGCTCGCGGTCCGGACGGCCTCGCCGGACGCGTGGGAGGAGCTCGTCCGCAGCGGGCTGCCGGTGGTCCAGGACGCGGGCTTCACCGAGATCGCGCCGGGCAGCTGCACGGTGATCGCGGAGCACCCGGCGCTGCGGTGACGGGGTGGCGGCCGGCAGCGAACGGATGACAGCTGACGGCCGACAGCGAACAGATGACAGCGAACAGATGACAGACTTCGAAATCTGTCATCTGTTCGCTGTCATCTGTGGCTGTTCCTCGCCGCCCCTCAGCTCTGCTCGTACCGCCGCATCGCCCGTAGGCCGCCGTAGACCGCCAGGGCGGTCCAGAGCGCCATGATCAGCAGCCCGGTCCAGTGGCCGTAGTGGATGCCCGCCTCCGGTTGGGTGCGCGTCGCGTACAGGCCGGCCCGGTCGGGCAGGAACTGGCCGAGTTCGCGGACGCCGGGGATGGCGGCCAGCCAGGTGGTGCCCAGGAACACCATCGGCGTCAGCAGGCCGAGCGCGGCGCTGAAGTTGCCCAGCGCGGCGGTCAGTCCGAGGCAGAGCAGCACCATCATCGGGTGGTACAGCACGCCGGCCAGGAAGCTGCGGGTCAGGCCCGGAGTGGAGAGGTCCAGGCCGACGGTGGCGCCGACGGCCAGGAAGGAGCCCGCCGTCGAGGCCAGCCCGAGCAGCAGGCCCAGCCCGGCGCCGAGTCCGAGCTTGGCACCGTACAGCCGGCCGCGTCGGGGGACGGCGGTGAGCGAGGTGCCGATCATGCGGGTGTTGAACTCCTGCCCGATCAGCAGGATGCCGAGGCAGGCGACCGCGACGTGCCCGAAGAGCAGCCCGTAGAAGATCCCGCCGGCCGGGTCCTCGCCGACCGTGTGGTCCTTCGCCCCGTAGGCGGCGTTGACGGCCGCCGTGACGCCGACGGTCAGCACCAGGGCGACCAGTGGGGCCGCCCACTGCGAGGGCAGGGTGGTGAACTTGACCCGTTCTGCGCGCAGCGCGTCGGCCATCGTGCTCATCGTCGCTCCCCTCTCCCATCTCCCGTGTCCCGTCTCCAGCGGCGCGCTTCCCGGCCTTCTCTTCCGCCCGAACTCCCATCCCCCCGGGCTCACTTGGCGCGCCGCATCGCCCGTAGGCCGCCGTACGCCGCCAGGGCGGTCCAGAGCGCCATGATCAGCAGCCCGGTCCAGTGGCCGTAGACGACCTGCGGGTCGTCGGCGTACCGCAGGGCGTACCGGCCGGCCCGGTCGGGCAGGAACTGGACCACCCGGCGCACTCCGGGCGCGCTGCCGAGCAGCGGTGAGACCAGGAACAGGGACGGGATCAGCAGGCCCATGGCGGCGGTGAGGTTTCCCAACAGGGCGGTCGTGCCGAGGCAGAACACCACCAGCATCGTCTGGTAGAGCACCCCGGCGACGGCGGCGCGGACGAAGGCATCCCCGTCCCAGTCGGCCGGGACGGTGGCCGCGTACCCGGCGAAGGCGCCCGCCGTGGCGACGGCGCCGACCGCCAGTCCGACCAGCGTTCCGAGCGCCAACTTGGCACCGTACAGCCGGCCGCGTCGCGGGACGGCGGTGAGCGACACACCGATCATGCGGGTGTTGAACTCCTGGCCGATCAGCAGGATGCCGAAGCAGATCAGTGCGGCCTGACCGAAGTTGAGGCCGTAGAAGACGCCGACACCGGGGTCGTCGGTGAGGCTGTCGTCCTTGCCGCCGAGGGCCGCGCCGACGGCAGTGGTGACGCCGGCGGTGAGCACCGGAGCGAGCAGGGGCGTGATCCAGAGCGAGCGGAGGGTCGTGAGCTTGATCCGCTCGGCGCGCAGGGCGTTGACGGCAGGTGCCCCGGCGGAGGTCACGGCAGGAGTCGCGGACGGAGTTGCGGCCGGCGTTGCGGCGAGGGTCGGCGCGCTCATGCGGTGGCCTCCGCGCGGTACTCGACGCTGTCGGCGGTCATCCGCATGAACGCGTCCTCCAGGTTGTCCTGTCGTACGGCGATCTCGTACAGCACCACGCCGTGGGCGGCGGCGAGCGCGGCGATCCGCTCGGGTTCGGCGCCGCTCACCTCCCAGGCTCCGCCGTCGACCTCGGTGGCGTCGAAGCCGTGACCGGGGTCGTGGAGCAGGGCGGCGAGCTTGGTGGGGTCGACGGCGCGGACCCTGATCCGGGTCCGGCCGTGGCGGTCGATGAACTCGGCGGTGGCGGCGTCGGCGAGCAGCCGGCCGCGCCCGATCACCACCAAGTGGTCTGCGGTGAGCGCCATTTCGGTCATCAGGTGGGAGGAGACCAGTACCGACCGGCCCTCGGCGGCCAGGTCGCGCAGCAGGGTGCGGATCCAGCGGATGCCTTCCGGGTCCAGGCCGTTCACGGGCTCGTCCAGCAGCAGGACCGGCGGGTCGCCGAGCAGCGCGGCGGCCACGCCGAGGCGCTGGCGCATGCCGAGCGAGAAGCCCCGGATCCGCCGTCCGGCGGCCTCCGCCAGGCCGACCTGGCCGAGCACCTCGTCGACCCGCCGGGCCGGCAGTCCGTTGCTCGCGGCGAGCCAGCGCAGGTGGCCGTGCGCGGTCCGGCCGCCGTGCAGCGCCTGGGCGTCCAGCAGCGCGCCGACCGTCCGCAGCGGGTCGCGGAGTTCGACGTAGGGGCGCCCGGCGACCAGGGCCCGCCCGGCGGTCGGCCGGTCGAGGCCGAGGACCAGGCGCATGGTGGTGCTCTTGCCGGCGCCGTTCGGGCCGAGGAAGCCGGTCACCACGCCGGGCCGGACCTCGAAGGTCAGGTCGTCGACGACACGTCGGCCGTCGTACTCCTTGGTGAGGCCCTGGATCTCGATCACGGCCCGCTCCCTTGTCTCGTCGTCCTGGCGGTCCCCGCCGGAACCTGCTGTGGTCGGCCCCGGGCGGTGGCCCCATTCGACCGGAACGGGCCGGTGCGGCGGATCCCGCCGTGGCGGGGAGCCGCCTCCCTCCCGGGAGGGAGGCCGCAGGCGACCGGAGCGGGAGCCGGTGACCGGGGCCGACCTGGCAGGATGAGCCAATGTCCAAGATCGCAGCGTCCAAGTTCGTAGCGCTGAAGAGCGCGGTGTCCGCAACCGTGCTGCCAGGACGCGTGGCGCCGGGGCGTGCGGCGCTGGGACGCGTGGCGCCGGGGCACGCGGTGCCCAGGCTCGTCGCACCCCTGGTGGCCGGTGCCACGTACGCGCGACTGCTGCACCTGCTGGTCGGGTGGGTCTTCGCGGGCATCGTCCTGATGGTCTATCCGGGAACGGAGGACAAGCCGCTCGACGAGATCGTGATGAAGAGCATCGCGTTGGACGCCGTGCTGTTGGCCCTGTCCGCGCTCGTTCCGGCTGCCCGGCGGGCCGAAGGCGTGCAGGCCCGGCTGCTGCTGGTGCCCGACCGTGAGGAGGACATCGCCACCGAGCCCTCCCGCACCCGGGCCGACCGGTGGCGCACGGCCGGCTGGCTGATCGGCCGGGTCGCGCTCGGTTCGGTGGTCGGCTTCGCGCTGATCCTCGTCCTCGCCACCTGCTACGAGCGGCTGACCGGTCCGCGGGCGCTGTGGTACCTCCCGCTCGCCCCGGTGGTGGCGATCGCCTTCGGCTGGTTCCTGGTTCACGCGGGCCGTCTCCAACTCGCCATGGCAGTAAGGCTGCTGGGCCCATCACCGGCGGAGCGGCTGGCCGAGGCGGAGCTGCGGGCCGAACGGCTGCTGGAGCGCAACCGGTTGGCCAGGGAGTTGCACGACTCGATCGGCCACGCCCTGACGGTGACGGTCCTGCAGGCGGGGGCGGCACGCGAGGTCGGAGATCCGGTCTTCGCCGCCAAAGCGCTCGAAGTGATCGAGGAGACCGGCCGCCGGGCAATGGAGGACCTCGAACGCACCCTGGTGCTGCTGCGTGAGACCCCGGCCGGAGCGGACGGCGTGGCCACCGAACAGCCCGGGATCGAGCAGCTGCCCGCGCTGTTCGACACCGCCCGGGCGGCCGGCAGTCCGGTGGAGGCGCGGATCGAGGTGCCGGCCGGCACCCTGCCCGGGGTGCTCTCCCGCGAGTCGTACCGGATCGTCCAGGAGGGCGTCACCAACGCGCTCAAGTACGCGCCCGGCGAACCGCTCGACGTCCGGATCGCCGTACGGGACGGCCGGTTGGAGCTGCGCTGTGCCAACCGGCTGCCCGGCACCGGGCGTTCACCGGCCGATTCGGCGCGGCACCCGGCGGGTACGGCGGGCCGGGGCGCAACACGCAAGGGAGGCAAGGGACTGCGCGGCATCCGCGAGCGCGCCACCCTGCTCGGCGGGGAGTCGACGGCAGGGCGGGTGACGGGATCGGCGGTGGGGCCGGCGATGGGGTCGGCGATGGGGTCGGCCATGGGGCCGACTCCGGGGTCGACGGGGGAAGGGAGCGGGGAGTGGGTGCTGAGCGTCCGGTTGCCCCTACGCTTGGGCTCGTGACGAACGATCTTGGGGCGCGAGGTCCGGCCGGGGGGACCGCCGGGATGACCGACATCCTGCTCGCCGACGACGAGGAGCTGGTCCGGGCCGGCCTGCGGGCGGTCCTGGAGGCGCAGGGGGACCTGCGGGTGGTCGGCGAGGCGGCCGACGGCGCCGAAGCGGTCTCCCTGGCCCGCGCGCTGCGACCGCACGTGGTGCTGATGGACGTCCGGATGCCCGTCCTGGACGGCCTGGCGGCCACCCGCGAACTGCTGCGCCCCGGTGCCCCGGGAGAGCGCCCGCCGCGGATCCTGGTCGTGACCACCTTCGAGAACGACGACTACGTCTACCAGGCGCTGCGTGCGGGGGCCGACGGCTTCCTGCTCAAGCGCACCCGCCCGGCCGAGATCGCCCAGGCGGTACGGCTGGTGGCGGCGGGCGAGTCACTGCTGTTCCCGGCCGCGATCCGCCGCCTCGCGGCCGGGCACGGCAACCCGGCCGCCCGGGCGGCCATGGAGCGGGCGGCGCTGACCGAGCGCGAGGCGGAGGTGCTGCGGCTGGTCGCGCGCGGCCTCAGCAACGGGGAGATCGCCGAGCAGCTGTTCCTCGGCGTGCAGACGGTGAAGACGCACGTCAGCAGCGTGCTGGCGAAGCTGGGGGCACGGGACCGCACCCAGGCGGTGATCGCGGCGTACGAGTCGGGGTTCGTCGAACCGTCGGAGTGATCCCGCCGGGAATCACGTCGGAATGCCGTCGGAAGCCGTCGGAACCGCGCAGCGACCCTGCCGGAACCCGGAGACCCCGCCGGAACGGTCCCGTCGGGGTGGATCCGCGGAGGTGACGCCGTCGGCGGCCCGTCAGGCCGGATAGGCGTGGGTCTGGGTGGCCTTGACCGAGGCCCACACCGCGACGCCGGGCGCCAACTCCAGCTCCGCGACGGCGGCGGGGGTGAGGTCGGCGGCCATCGGCAGGTCGCCGGCCAGCTCGGCGCGGACCTGGTCGCCGTGCAGGTCCAGCCCGGTGACCTCGGCCCTCCACAGGTTGCGCGCGCTGGTCCGCGGGCGCTCCCGGTAGAGCGTCACGGCGGACGGCGGGAAGGCGACGAAGGCCGGACCGTCCAGCTCCTCGGTGGTGGCCAGGACGGTGCCGTCGGGGAGCGTGACCCGGGTGCCGTCGGCCCGGCCCTGGTACAGGTTCAACCCGACCAGCCGGGCGATGTAGTCGGTGCGCGGACGCCGGGCGACCTCCGCGGGGCTACCGGACTGCACCTCCTGCCCCTCCTCGATCACCACCAGCCGGTCGGCCAGCACCATGGCGTCCAGCGGGTCGTGCGTCACCAGCACCGCAACCGCCTCGAACTCGGCCAGGTGGCGCCGCAGTTGGGCCCGTACGTCGAGCCGGGTGCGGGCGTCCAGGGCGGCCAGCGGCTCGTCCAGCAGGAGCAGCCGGGGGCGTACGGCGAGCGCGCGGGCGAGCGCCACCCGCTGGGCCTGGCCGCCGGAGAGCCGGCCGGGGCGGGCCGAGGCGTGGTCGGCCAGGCCCATCCGCTCCAGCCAGCCGGCCGCCTCCGCCCGCGCCTCGCGCTTGGGACGGCCCTGACAGCGCGGGCCGAAGGCGACGTTGTCGAGCGCGCTGAGGTGCGGGAACAACAGGTAGTCCTGGAACACCACACCGACCGGCCGCTCCTCGGCCGGGGTGTGCACGCGATGCCCCGGGTCCTCCAGGAGGCGGCCGTCCAGGCGCAGGTGGCCGCCGGTGAGCGGGAGCAGCCCGGCGAGGGCGCGCAGGGCGGTGGACTTGCCGGCGCCGTTGGGGCCGAGCAGCGCCACCACCTCGCCGGGGGCGGCGGTGAGGGAGAGGTCGAGGGCGAAGGCGGGGCGCTCGACCCGCAGGCGGGCGTCCAGCGCGGGGCCGGGGAGACGGTCGGTGCTCATCGGGGCGACGTCCAGGTGTCCAGGTTTCCCGTGCATCCGGTGCATCCGGGGGGTCCAGCGTGCTCGGCGCATCTGGTGTGTCCAGCGTGCTCGGCGCGTCGGGTGCGTCCGACGTGTCCGGTGCGGCCGGTGAACGGGGGAGCGGGTGCGGGCGGGGTCACGGCGTCGACAGCCAGCGGTCGCGCAGGCCGACCAGGACGGCCACGGAGACCACCAGCAGTACCAGCGACAGGGCGATCGCCGCCTGGGGGTCCGACTCCATGGCCAGGTAGACGGCCAGCGGCATGGTCTGGGTGCGGCCCGGGAAGTTGCCGGCGAAGGTGATCGTCGCGCCGAACTCGCCGAGCGCCCGGGCCCAGGCCAGGACGGCCCCGGCGGCGATCCCCGGGGCGATCAGCGGCAGGGTGACCCGCCGGAACGCGGTCAGCCGGGAGGCTCCCAGGGTCGCGGCGGCCTCCTCGTAGCGGGGGTCGGCGGCCCGCAGCGCGCCCTCGACGCTGATCACCAGGAACGGCATCGCCACGAACGCCTCGGCGATCACGACCCCCGTGGTGGTGAACGGCAGCGTGATGCCGAAGGCCGAGTCCAGCCAGGAGCCGACGATGCCGCGCCGCCCCAGCACCAGCAGCAGCGCCACACCGCCGACCACCGGTGGCAGCACCAGCGGCAGGGTGACCAGCGCCCGGATCACCCGTCGGCCCGGCAGCTCGGTGCGGGCGAGCAGCCAGGCCAGCGGGACGCCGAGGACCAGCGACACCGCGGTGGCGGCGGTCGCGCTGATCAACGACAGGCGCAGCGCCTCCCAGACGGCGGTGCTGGTGAGCTGCTCGGACAGACCGCTCCAGGGCGCCCGGATCAGCAGACCGACCAGCGGCAGGATCAGGAAGACGAGCCCGAGCAGCGCCGGGAGCAGCAGGGTGACGGGGACGCGGTGCGGGCGGCGGCTTCGTGGGCGGCGGCGCGGCAGGGCCGGCGCCCGCCCTGCCTGGGCGGGTCCTGCCGGCGCCGCTCCCGCCGGGCCGTCGGCGGTGGTGCGGGCCTGGTGGTCCCGGTCCGAGTGGTTCGCCCCGGAGCCGGTGGTGCGGTCGTTCACGGCGTCTGGAAGCCCGCCGCGGTCAGCACCTGCCTGGCCTCGGGCGACTGGACGTACGCGACGAACGCGGCGGCGCCGCCCTTGTTCGGCGCCTTGGCGAGCGCGGCGATCGGGTAGTCGTTCACGGCCTTCTCGGCCTCGGGGAAGTCCACGCCGTCGATCTTCGCAGCATCGGCGTGCACGTCGGTCCGGTACACCAGCGAGGCGTCGACCTCGCCGAGTTCGACCTTGGTGAGCGCGCCCTTGACGTCCTGCTCCAGGGTGACCGGCGTGAGGCTGACGCCGGCGGCCTTGAGCGCGCTCTGGGCGGCGGCGCCGCACGGCACCTCCTTCGCGCACAGGGCGACCTTCACGCCGGAGGCGGTGAGGTCCTTGAGGCCCGCGATGTGCTTGGGGTTGCCCTTGGGCACGGCGATGGTGAGCGTGTTCCGGACGAAGGTCGCCGGCTGTCCGGCGGCACCGCCCGCGTCCGTCACGGTCTTCATGGTGACGGGGCTGGCGGCGGCGAACACGTCGGCCGGGGCGCCGGAGTTGATGCTGGTGGCGAGGCTGGAGCTGCCGCCGAAGTTGAAGGTGACCTTGGTGCCCGGGTTGGCGGCCTCGAACTTCCCGCCGAGGTCGGTGAAGGTCTCCTTGAGCGACGCGGCGGCGAAGACGGTGACGGTGCCGGAGGCCTTGGGGGCACCGCTGCCGGCACCGCCCGGGGAGGAGTTCGAGGAGGCCGAGGAGCCGGAGGACGTGCCGCCGTCGCTGCCGCAGGCGGTGGCGCCGAGGCCGAGAACGAGGGCCGCGGCGACGGCGACGGCGAGCCTGCGGCTGGTGGGCGTACGAGTGCTCATCGGTGCTTCCCCTCCAGGGCGCGCGCCGGATGGGGCGCGAGGGACCGGCCGCAGCTGCGGCCATGACGGCGATCATAGTGCCGCACATGCGAGCGATGAAGCCCATGTGGGTTCGCACAGGCGGGGGCGGTGCGAACCCCTCGGCGGCTGTGGGATGGCGCGAGCGGGCCCGTGGAGAGCGAGGCGGGAAGGAACGGGCGACGGTGGTGGTGAGGGGCGCGCGGAAATTGCGTCGCGCCGTCGGTGGTCGAACGGCGAGAGTGGTCGCCGTCCGTACACGCGGCCGGGTCGGCCGAGCCACCGCCGCGGCCGAACCAAGGGGAGGAGTCCGTCCATGTCCACGCTGCGCGTCACCGCCGAGAAGCTGATCATCCTGGAGCACCCGAACGCCGATGCCCTGGAGCTCGCCCAGGTCGGCCTCTACCGGGCGGTGGTCGCCAAGGGCGTGTACCGGACCGGCGACCACGCCGTCTACATTCCCGAACAGTCAGTCCTCCCCGATGGGTTGATAGAGGAGCTGGGGCTGACCGGCAAGCTGGCGGGTGCCGGGGCGAACCGGGTGAAGGCGGTACGGCTGCGCGGCGAACTGTCCCAGGGCATCGTCTGCAAGCCTGCGGCGCTCGCCGGCACCGACCTGGCCGCCGCGGCCGAGCAGGGTGAGGACTTCGCCGAGCTGCTCGGGGTCGTCAAGTGGCAGCCGCCGGTGCCGACCTCGATGAGCGGCGACGTGGTCAGCGCGCCGGACCTGCTGCCCTGGGTGGACATCGAGAACCTCAAGCGCTACCCCGACGCCTTCGAGCCGGGCGAGCCGGTGGTGCTGACCGAGAAGCTGCACGGCAGTTGCTGCCTGGTCACGTACGTCGCCGCCACCGGTGAGGTGCGGGTGTCGTCCAAGGGCATCGGCGCGCAGGGGCTGGCGCTGGCCGAGGACCCGCGCAACCTGTACTGGCGGGCGGTGCGCGCGTACGACATCCCGGCGGTGGCGGCCCGGCTGGCGGAGCGCCTCGGGGCCGAGCGGGTCGGCATCTTCGGCGAGGTCTTCGGCGAGGGCGTGCAGGACCTGGGCTACGGTGCCTCGGCGCGCACCGAGCGGCCCGGCTACGCGGCCTTCGACGTGTCGGCGCTGGTGGACGGACAGCTGAACTGGCTGTCGGCGGCCGAACTGCTGGACGGTCAACTGCCGTTGGTGCCCGAGCTGTGGCGCGGACCGTTCGACCCGGAGACCGTGCTGGGGTTCGCCCGGGGCAAGGAGACCGTATCCGGGCGTGAACTGCACCTTCGCGAGGGCGTGGTGGTGCGGCCGGTGGCCGAGCGGTGGAGCCCGGTGCTCGGCGGGCGGGCGATCGCCAAGGTGGTCGGTGACGCTTACCTGACCCGCAAGGGGGGCACCGAATACGAGTGAGGCGGGTCCGGATCCGGCCGGGCAAGGTCGGCCCGTCGGCGGGTCCGGGCGCGGCTCCTTTCGGTGCTGACTGCCCGTCGGTGGGACCGGCGGGCACATCCCTGTGCAGAAGGAGTGCCGATGACCACCGACGTCATCCCCGTTCCCGTTCCCGGCCCCGTGCCCGCCCCCACCTCCGCGATACCCGTCCCGGCCGGGAACCCCCTCGTCGGATCGCTGTTCGACCTCACCCGCCGTCCGCTGCGCAGCTACCTCGCGGCCCGCCGCGACCACGGCGACGTGGTGCGCTTCCAGGCCGGGCCGCCCGGGCTGCGGGCCGACTTCTACGGAGTGTTCTCGCCCGACGGCGTCCGCCAGGTGCTGGCCGGCGAGGCGGCCAACTTCCGCAAGGAGAACTCCTTCTACGACGAGCTCCGGACCAGCGTCGGCAACGGGCTGCTGACCAGCCAGGACGCCGTCTACCAGCGCCAACGCCGGATGGTCCAGCCGCTGTTCACCCGGCGCCGGGTGGACGGCTACGCGGACGCGCTCGCGCAGGAGGCGCAGTCGCTCGCCGAGCGCTGGCGGGCGGTGCCCGGCGGGGTGGTGGACGCGGCGGAGGAGACGTCCCGGTTCGCGCTGCGGGCGGTCGCGCGCATCCTGTTCGGCGCCGACGTGGAGCAGGCGGTGGCGGTGGTGCACCACAGCTTCCCGGTGCTCGGCGAGTACGTGAAGGAACGCGGCTACGCGCCGGTCCGCCTCCCGCGCACCTGGCCGACCCCGTCCAACCGGCGCGGCGCGCGGGCCCAGCGGGCGCTGTACGGGGTCTGCGACCGGATCATCGCCGAACGGGCCGCGCGCGGCGGCGACGAGGACGCGGACGACCTGCTCACCCTGCTCGGACGGGCCCGCGACGACGACGGCGAGCGGCTGGACCCGGCCGAACTCCGCGACCAGGTCCTGGTGTTCCTGCTCGCCGGGCACGAGACCACGGCCACCGCGCTGGCCTTCGCACTGCACCTGCTGGCGCTCCACCCGGAGCAGCGACGGCTCGCCCGGGAGGAGGCGCGGACCGTCCTGGCCGGGCGGGCGCCGACGGCGGCGGACCTGGACGCGCTGCCGTACATCACCCGGGTGCTGAAGGAGGCGATGCGGCTCTACCCGTCGGCGGCGCTGGGCGGGCGGCGGGCGGTCGCGGAGACCGTGATCGACGGGTACGTGATCCCGGCGGGGGCGCAGGTCGTCGTCGCGCCGCTGGTCACCCACCGGCACCCGGACCACTGGGTGGACCCGGAGCGCTTCGACCCGGACCGCTTCCTGCCCGAGGCGGAGCGGGCCCGGCACCGTTACGCCTGGTTCCCGTTCGGCGGCGGGCCGCGGGCCTGCATCGGGCAGCACTTCTCGATGCTGGAGGCGGTGCTGGCGCTGGGGGTGCTGCTGCGGGACTTCGACGTGGAGGCGGTGGACCGGAGGGTGGCGCTCGCCCAGGGAATCACGCTGCGGGCGGCGAGCCCGATGCGGATCCGGGTGACGGCGGGGGACTGACGGTCGGCCGGGGGGCGGACGACGGTCGGCAGGGTGACATCGGCAGGGTGACAGCTGACAGAGTTCAGCGGACAGATGACAGATTTCAAACTCTGTCACCTGTCCGTTGTTTTTTGTCGGCTGTCGGCTGTCAGTTGTCCCTTCCCGGGGTGGCCGTCACCGGTCCGGCCGGTGAGCCGACTGGTCCGCGGGGCGCACTGCCCGCTGGGCACACGACCGGGCCATTCGAACACACCGCCCTCGCTCCGCGGGCAGCTTTTCAGATCTTTGTCTGACCGATTCCGGCCCCTCGGTAGCGTCCCACGCACCCCAGACCGGAAGCGCACATGCGAGTGGCATATGCCATTCGTATGCAGTCCGCCCGGCCCGGGGAGCCCGGGCGCACCGTGTACCGCCCCGGGCCCGACCGGTCGACCGGAGGTCCCATGGGCGCCCTCAACCATCTCAGCCTCGGCTGGCTGACTCCCGTCCTCTCGTACCTGATGGCCTGCGCCGGCGCCGCCCTCGGGCTGCGCTGCACACTGCGCGGCCTGGCCGCGAGCGGCCCGGCCCGCCGGAACTGGCTGATCACGGCCGCCGCCGCGATCGGCTCCGGCATCTGGACCATGCACTTCGTCGCCATGTTCGGCTTCACCGTCGACGGCACCGAGCTGCGCGACAACGTCCCGCTGACCGTCCTCAGCCTGGTGGTCGCGGTGCTGGTCACCGGCCTCGGCCTGACCGTGGTCTGCTACGGCCGACACCGCGGCCTCGCCCTGCTGTCCGGCGGCGTCACCACCGGCCTCGGCGTCGCCGCGATGCACTACCTGGGCATGGCCGCCCTCCGGATGCACGGCGGCCTGCACTACGACGCCGGGACGGTCGCACTGTCCGTGCTGGTCGCGGTCGGCGCCGCCACCGCCGCGCTCTGGGCCGCCGTCACCATCCGCAACGTGTACGCGGCGGCGGCCGCCGCGATGGCCATGGGTCTGGCCGTCAGCTGCATGCACTACATCGGCATGGCCGCCGTCCACGTCCGGCTGGAGCCGACCCGGACCGGGCTCGGCGGGGTCAGCCCGATGGAGTTCGTCTTTCCGCTCGCCGTCGGCCTCGGCTCGTTCCTCTTCCTCGCCTCCGCCTTCGTGGCGCTCTCGCCGACCGCCCAGGAGCGGGCCGGCTACCGGCAGTTGGGCGGGCTGGGCGCCGAGGAGCCACCCGCCGCGGCCCAACACCCCGAGCCTGCCTGGCGCGAGCCCGCCCGGGCCGAGGCCGGGCAGCGCGACACCGGGCGGCACGACCGCGCCGCCTGAGCCGCGCCGCCTGAGCCGCGCCGCCTGAGCCGCGCCGCCTCCACGCCGTCCGCCCCGCGCCGTCCGCGCCGCCTCAGCCAGCGCCGCCTCCGCCTGCTGTCCCGCCGTCCTACCCTCCCGCTCTCCCCGCCCGAAAGGCCGCTCACCCATGCGAGAAGACCGCGGTGTCGCCCCCGGCGCCCGTCGGGGTGCCCACGCCGGGCCGCCCGCCCGACCGCCGCGCCCCGGCCCGTGGTTGCGCGGCCTGCGCCCCCGGACCGTCCGCGCCCGGATCATCGCCCTGCTGATGGTCCCGGTCGTCTCCGTCATCGCCCTGTGGGGGTTCGCCACCGTCACCACCGCCCAGGGCGTCTGGGACCTGCTGCGCCAGCGCGACGCCCAGCGCACGCTGCTCACCCCCGTTGCCGAGACGGTTGCCGGGCTGCAGGCCGAACGGACCGCCGTCGGCCAGCTGCTGGCCGCCCCCGCGAGCGCCCCCACCGCCGCCCGGGAAAGCGCCGTGCGCCAGGCGGTGGCGGCCACCGACCGGGCGCTCATCCCGCTCTTCCCGGACGCCCGCCGTCCCGACCAGGGCTACAACCGCGCCGACGCCCAGGGACTGGGCGGTGACGCGGCCGCCCGGCTGGACGCCCTCGGCAGCTCGCTCGCCGCCTTGCCCGCCCTGCGCGACCGGGTGTTGGCCAGGAGCGTCGGCTGGCCCGAGGCGTACGCCGCGTACGGCGAGGCGGTGGACCGGGCGCTCGCCGCCGCCGGAGCCGTCACGCCGCTCCAGGACGGTCAGCCGGCCGCGGACGCGCGGGTACTGCTGGAGCTGGCCCGGTCCCGGGAACTGCTCGCCCGAGAGGACGCGCTGCTGCGTGCCGCCCAGCTCTCCGGCGGGCTCGGCGACGACCAGCTGCGGGAGTTCACCGGCGCGGTCTTCGCCCGGCGCGAGTTCGAGCGGGTCGCCGCCGCCGACCTGCGCCCCGCCGACCGGGAGGCGCTGCTCGCCGTCTCCGGCGGTCAGGACCACCGCGAGCTGACCGGGTACGAGGACCGGGTGCGGACGGCCGTCGACGGACGGGCCGCTGTCGAGGCGGTGCCGGCCGACCGCTGGGCGATGGTCGCGGGCAATCTGGCCGGGGGGCTGCGGACGGTCGAGGACCAGGCGGGGCGGCTCGCGGCCGAGCGCCAGGACCCGTACGCCCTGGGGCTGTTCACCCCGGCCGGGATGGCCGTGCTGCTCGGTCTGGTCGGTGTGGTGGCCTCGCTGGTGATCTCGGTGCAGATCGGGCGCGGGCTGGTCACCGAGCTGATCGGCCTGCGCAACTCGGCACTTGAGCTGGCCGAACGCAAACTGCCCGCCACCATGCGGAAGTTGCGGGCGGGGGAGGAGGTGGACGTCGAGGCCGAGGCGCCCCGGCCGGTGGAGCGGGGCGACGAGATCGGCCAGGTGCACCGGGCGCTGGGCACCGTCCAGCGGGCGGCCGTCACGGCGGCGGTCGAACGGGCCGAGGTGCTCTCCGGGGTCTCCGGGGTGTTCGTCAACCTCGCGCGGCGCAGCCAGGTCCTGGTGCACCGCCAACTCACCCTTCTGGACGCGATGGAGCGCCGCACCGACGACCCGTCCGAGCTGGCCGACCTGTTCCGGCTGGACCACCTCACCACCCGGATGCGCCGCCACGCCGAGGGCCTGATCATCCTCTCCGGCGCCGCCCCCGGCCGGGGCTGGCGCCGGCCCGTCCCGCTGGTGGACGTGGTGCGCGCGGCCGTCTCGGAGGTCGAGGAGTACGCCCGGGTCGAGGTGCACCCGCTGCCGCGCGCCGCGGTGGTCGGTCACGCCGTCGCCGACCTCACCCACCTGGTGGCCGAACTGGTCGAGAACGCCACCGGGTTCTCCCCGCCGCACACCCGGGTGCACATCCGGGGCGAACGGGTCGGCAACGGCTTCGCGCTGGAGATCGAGGACCGCGGCCTCGGCATGGGCCCGGAGGTGCTGGCCTCGGCCAACCGCCGGATCGCCGCCGCCGAGCAGGGAGACCTCTTCGACAGCGACCGGCTCGGCCTGTTCGTGGTGAGCCGGCTCGCCCGGCGGCAGGACGTCAAGGTCTCGCTGGTCACCTCCGCGTACGGCGGCACCACGGCGGTGGTGCTGCTGCCGACCACGCTGCTGGCCGACGAGTCGGTGGCGGCGGAGACGGCGGATATGACGGACGCGTCGGGGACGGAGGACGTGCGGTACGGCTTCGGGCCGGTGGCGCCGCTGTCTCCCGCGGCGGCGGACGCGCCGTTCTCCGGGCTGTCTCAACCAGTCGGGCCGGAGCGGGAGTTCGAGCCGGTGCACCGTCGCATGGAAGGTCCGGCGGGCGGTCCGGGTGGCGGCGCACCGGCCGGTGATCCGAGCAGGGATCCCAGCAGGGATCCGAGTGGCGGCGCGGCCGGCGACCTGGTCGGTGATTTGGCCGGCGACCCGAGGCATCGGGAGCACCCGCGGGGCAGGGTGAACGACGGGCTTCCGGCGGTGGGTGGGCCGCTGCCGGAGGGTGGGGCGCTGCTGCCGTTCGGCGCCCGGGGCAGTGACTCCGGGCCGGTGCGCCGCACTCCCTTCCGGGCCTCCGGCGCCCGGGTGGCCGGTCCGGCCGCGGACGGTGGCGCGGGTGCGGCCGCCCGTCCGCAGGCCGGGCCGCCGCAGCCGTACGGGGCGGAGCCGTACCGTACGGAACGCGGTCCGGAGCCGGTGCCCGGGGTCGGCTCGGACGGCCGGCGAGCAGACGGTCAACGGGGCGACGGTCAACGGGGCGACGGTCAACGGGGCGACGGTCACCGGGCAGACCGGGCGACCGGTCACCGGGCCGATCCGGGCCCCGAGGAGTTGCCGCGCCGGACCCGTCAGGCGAGCCTCGTGCCGCAGCTGCGCGAGGCCCCGGCCCGTCCGACCGCGCACGGCCGTCGTACGGCTGCCGCCTTCTCCGCCGCTGCCTCCGCCCCGGCCTCCACCGGTGCCTTCGCCGAATCCGGCGCGGGTGACGGCTACGGCGCCGCGGGCCGCAGCCCCGAGGAGGCGCGGGCCGCGATGTCCGCCTTCCAGAACGGCTGGGCGCGCGGTCTGGACCCCGAGGGCCGGCGGGACGGGCAGCCCGCCGACCTTCCGCAGCCGCCGCAGGCGCGCCACCACCAACCCCCGTCCCGATCCGAAGGAGAGCGTCCGTGATCGCCACCACCCACCGCGCGGGGGAGCTGAACTGGCTCCTCGACGAGCTGGTCCAGCGCGCCCCCGAGCTCCGCTTCGCCGTGATGCTCTCCGCCGACGGCCTGGCCATGGGCACCTCGGCCGGTCTGCCGCGCGAGGACGGCGAGCATCTGGCGGCCGTCGCCTCCGGCTTCCACAGCCTGGCCAAGGGCGCCGGCCGCCACTTCGGAGCGGGTGAAGTCCGCCAGACCATGGTCGAGCTGGAGGGCGGCTACCTGCTGGTCGCAGCGGCCGGGGAGGGCACCTGCCTCGCCGTGTTCGCCACCGCCCGGGCCGACCTCGGCCTGATCGCCTACGAGATGGCCAGGCTGGTCCGCCGGGTCGGGGAGCACCTGGGCGCCGCGCCAAGGGCGGTGGGCGGACGGTGAGTCCGGTGCCCCGCCCGTACCGGGGGCGACATCCGGAGCACCCGAGGACCGAACCCGACGGGAGCCCCCGCAATCCGCTGGCCGCTGCCCACCGTGCCCGCTGGTACGACGACGAGGCGGGGCCGCTGGTCCGCCCGTACGCGATGACCCGGGGGCGCACCGGGGCCGGGGAGCAGCAGTTCGACCTGATCGCCGTGGTGGTCACGGAGCTGCCCGACCCGGCGCTCGTGCCGGACGCGCCCGAGCCGCCGGTCGGCCCGGAACAGGCGCGCATCCTCGCGCTGTGCCGGGGCACCCCGCTGTCCGTGGCCGAGTTGGCCGCCGACCTCGACCTGCCGGTGGGCGTCGTGCGGGTGCTGCTCGGTGACCTGCTGGCGGCCGGCCTCATCCGGGTCCGCCGTCCCGTCCCGCCCGCCCTGCTCCCCGACGAGCGCATCCTCCAGGAGGTCATCCGTGGACTCCGTGCACTCTGACCACCCGTCCGCACCGGCCGCACCGTCCGTTTCGCCCGAACCGCTCGAACCGGCCGGGCTGTCCGGTCCGTCCGGTCCCTTCGGCCGGTCCGATCCCTACGGCGGGCCTGATCCGTTCGAGGACGAGGACCCCGACGGCACCGTGCTCGCGCTCAAGATCCTGGTGGCGGGCGGCTTCGGGGTCGGAAAGACGACGCTGGTCGGCGCGGTCAGCGAGATCCGCCCGCTGCGCACCGAGGAGCGGCTGACCGAGGCCGGGCGCGACGTGGACGACCTGGACGGCGTGGAGCGGAAGAGCACCACCACGGTGGCCATGGACTTCGGCCGGATCACCATCCGCGAGGGACTGGCGGTCTACCTGTTCGGCACCCCCGGGCAGGACCGGTTCTGGTTCCTCTGGGACGAGCTCGCCCAGGGGGCGCTCGGTGCGGTGGTGCTCGCCGACACCCGTCGGCTGACCGACTGCTTCCCGGCCGTCGACTTCTTCGAGCACCGGGGAATCCCGTTCGTGGTCGCGGTGAACCGTTTCGCCGGGACGCGGGAGTTCGGCCCGGAGGAGGTCGCCCGCGCGCTGGACCTGGATGCCGGTACGCCCGTGCTGATGTGCGACGCGCGCCGCCGGGCCTCGGGCAAGGAGGTGCTGATCCACCTGGTCGAACATGCGGGCCGAGTGCATGCCACCCGGCTGCTCGAAGACGCCTCGCCGGTGGGCTGAACCTGAGCGTGAGTCGGTGGCCCGAAGCCGGACGGCTGGAGCGGCGGCAGAGGGGCGGCGGGCGAACAACGTGCGACGAACAGATGACAGCTAACAGATGACAGCTGACAGATTTCGAAATCTGTCAGCTGTCATCTGTCATTCGCCAGCCGTCAACGGCTCAGCTGTGCCACTGGAAGACGACCCGGGTCCAGCGCGATCCGGGGCAGTTGCCCCAGACCGCCCAGGCCTCCGGGCGTGCGCCGATCCACAGGCCGGTGCTGTGCGAACCGTCGGCGCAGTAGGTGATGGTGCGCAGCCACCCGGAGTAGACGTTGCAGCGGCCCTCCCAGCGCCAGCCGTAGTTGGCGGTGATGACGCAGCGGTACGCGTCGGCCGCGATGGTGTTCCAGTCCTCGGCGGCCCCGGGGTCGACGGTCCGGCTCGGGGCCGTCGCCGCGGCGGCCGGCAGGGTGCTGGTCCCGAGCACGCCGAGGGCGGCCGTGGCGGCCAGCCCGAACGTGGCGATCTTCCTGGCGATGCGACCTCGCATGTCGTTCTCCTTGCTCAGGGTTCCCGTCGGGCGGAGTGTCCCGACCGCCGGAATGTCCGCGCGGAGACGTGAAGTCCCGCTCCTCGCGCGGCTGGTGACGTGTTGCACACGAATGACTGCGCACAGTGAGACGACGAACTATGATGTGACCTGTGTCACAAGTCATTCGGTTGGTCCACGGCCCCCGCGGCCAGGGCGGGCCGGGTGCTCGGGGTGCCGATTTCCGGGGAGAGCGGCATGGTGAATCGCACTGGTCGAACGGCGGGCGGCGGGCGGGAGACGGACCTCGATCCGAGCGGGAGCGGTGGTCAATCGGCCGAATTCAACCGGGTGTTCACGGACCTACTGCCCAGACTCCAGCAGGCGGCGGCCTCCCTCGCCGGCGGTCCGGCCGGTGCCGGGGACGTCGTCCACGACGCGTACCTCCGGATTGCCCGTAGGCCCGAACGCTTCCTCGGTCATCCGCAGCCGTACGCCTACGCGTTCACCACGATGGTCAACATCCTGCGCGACCAGTGGCGACGGGAGCGCCGGCGGGTGTCGATGCCCGAGGTGCCGGAGGCGGGTGACGCCGGCGAGCGGGATCCGGGGTTTTCCGATCCCCGGCTCGGCGGGATGGCCGAGCTGCAGGCGCGCTGGGAGGTGCTGCGACTGCTGGGCTTCCTGACCGACAAGCAGGCCCGCGCGGTGGTGCTGGTGGACCTCGACGGCTACAGCATCGACGAGGCCGCCGAACTGCTCGGGCTGCACCGCAGCACGCTGGCCGTCACCCGCCGACGTGCCCACGGGCGGCTGCGCGCCGTCGTCCAGGGGGAACGTGAACGCGAACAGGAGCGCGAACGCGAACGGGAGCGCGAACGGGAATGCGGACGGGGTCGGGCGCGCGAGCGGGAGCGCGAGCGGAGCCGAGGGCGCCGGGTTCGGGTTCCCGGCCGCCGCCCCGACGCACCGAACTGACGGCAAGTCAGCCGATGCACCGCCCCGGCCCGTACCCTGCGAATCGTGATCACGCACGAGGACGGCCGCCTGCGCGCACTGGCCGAGGACGGCCGCTGGCCCGAACTGCTCGCCGCCTACCGGCAGGGCCGGGCGGCCGCCGTGGTGGAGGCGGGCGAGGAGGCCGCGGCGGCGCTGACGGCGCCGCTCGGTCACCTGATCGCGTACGCGGCGCCGCCCGAGCTGGCCGTGCGGCTGTTCGACGGCGACGGCGGCGCGGGGACGGCCGCCGGGGTGGCCGACCACGACGCCGGACCGCTCTGGGAGGTGCTGGCGACCCGGCACTCCTGGCTGCGGCTGGCCCCGCTGCTCGGCCCGTCCTCCGTGCGACGGCTGGTCGCGCACACCCGGGCGCTGCTCGGTGAGGACCTCTCGTACGGGGCCGAGCCCGATCCGGAGGGCGTGCCGCTGCGCCTGGAGCCGTGGGAGGCGGCGGGCTGGGACGAGGGGGTGCGGGTGCGCGAGTACCTGCCGGGCGGGGGTGCGCGCAGCGCGCTGCTGACCCTGCCGGCCAGTCGCGAAGGCCTGGGCGAGGTGGAACTGCCCCCGGCGGCGCGGTCGGACGGTCGGCCGGGCGGGCCGCGGGTTACCCGGGCGCTGACCGGGCTGGGGGCGCTCGCGCCGTGGGCGGAGACGGCCTGCGTCCGCGGCCAAGCCCCGGCCGCCGCCGCCCTGGTGGCCCGTGACCGGTGGGTGGTCGGCGGGTACCTGCCGTTCGCGCTGGCCTACCCGGCGCTGGTACGGGCCGCCGCCGTGGGCCGGGCACAGGGCTGCGCGCACGGGAGGCTGGGCCTGTGGCGGGCACTGGCCGCGATGGCCGGGGCGGACGGTCCGGAGGGGGCGGAAGGGGTGGACCGGGGCGAGGTGAACGCGCTGGTGGCCCGGATGCGCTGCTTCACCTGGCAGGAGCCGTCGGCCGGACTGCACCATCTGCACGTCGCGCTGGAGGACCCGGCCAGCGGGGTGGCCTGGGTGGTCAGCGGCTCGCAGGAGCTGTGACGGGCCCGCCCGGGCCGGGCGTGCCAGTCGGGCGGAAGCCGGGAGGTCCGTTGGCGCAGTGGGCGGGCAGACGGCTGGAGCCGGGAGATCCGGTCGGCCGGACAGCGAAGACCCCCGGTCCGGCGCCGTTTCCGGGGTTGGTGGAGGCGCCGGGCCGGGGGAGTGCGGGGACCGCTGTCGGGCTCAGGCGCCGACGGGGGCGGTGCCCTGGGCGGGGGAGGCCTCGGGGGCGGCAGCCCGGGAGCCGTCCGGCGCGGTGGCGGGATCGGCGGGCGCACCGTGGGCACCGTGGGCGTCGACCAGCGTCAGCTCGTCGAACGGCAGCTCGCCGGCCAGCACCCGCCGGGCACGCTCGCTGTCGAGCTCACCGGTCCAGTGCCCGATCAGCACGGTCGCGACGGCGTTGCCCGCGAAGTTGGTGAGCGCGCGGGCCTCCGACATGAAGCGGTCGATGCCGACGATCAGGCCGACGCCGTCCACCAGCGCGGGCTTGTGTGACTGGAGTCCGCCCGCGAGGGTGGCCAGCCCGGCGCCGGTGACCCCGGCCGCGCCCTTGCTCGCGATCACCATGAAGACCAGCAGCGAGATCTGCTCGCCGAGCGACATCGGCTTGTCCATCGCCTCGGAGATGAAGATCGAGGCCATGGTCAGGTAGATGGCGGTGCCGTCGAGGTTGAAGCTGTAGCCGGTCGGCACGGTGATGCCGACGACCGGGCGGCTGACGCCCAGGTGCTCCATCTTGGCGATCAGGCGGGGCAGCGCGCTCTCGGAGGAGGAGGTGGAGAGGATCAGCAGGAACTCGCGGCCGAGGTACTTCAGCAGCGTGAACACGTTGACGCCGGCGACCAGGCGCAGCAGCGCGCCCAGCACCACGACCACGAACAGCACGCAGGTGACGTAGAAGCCGATCATGATGACGGCCAGGCTCTTCAGCGCGGCGGTGCCGGTGGCCCCGACCACGGCGGCCATCGCCCCGAAGGCGCCGATCGGCGCGACCCACATGATCATCGACATGATCCGGAACACCAGCCGCTGCACGTGCTCGATCCCGCGCAGCACGGGCGCGCCGGCCGGGCCCATCGCCTGGAGCGCGAAGCCGGCGAGCAGGGCGACCAGCAGGGTCTGGAGCACCTTGCCCTGGGTGAGGGCGGAGAACAGGGTCTCGGGGATCATCCCGAGCAGGAAGTCGGCGGTCGACTGGGCGCCGCCGGCGGCCGCCTGGGCGTGACCGGACTTGGCGAGCGCGGCGGTCAGGTGCAGACCGCCACCGGGCTCCAGCAGGTTGCCGACGACCATGCCGATGGCCAGGGCGACGGTCGACATGGTGAGGAAGTAGCCGATGGCGAGGCCGCCGACCTTGCCGACCTTCGCGGCCTTGGTCACCGAGCCGATGCCCAGGACGATGGTGCAGAAGATCACCGGGCTGATCATCATCTTGATCAGGTTGACGAAGCCCGTGCCGACCGGCTTCAGCTCCACGGCGACACCGGGGGCGGCCAGACCGACCACCACACCGGCGACCACCGCGGCGATCACGGCGATGTAGAGGTAGTGCGTCCGGTCCTTGCGTCTGGGGCGCGCCGCCACGGCGGCTTCATCGATCGACATCTGCGGCTCCCTTGCCGTGCGTCCTGGTAGCCCCGGGGGGTGGGCCGATCCGACTATGGGGCCCCGGAGTGACGGAGGTCACGTTTGCGTTCATAGAGTTCACGAATGGTGCGGGGCGCCGGGATGCCCGGTCAGTGCCCCGGGTGGGCACCGGCCGGGCCCTGGGACCGTCGGCGGGCGTGGTGCACACTGGCAGGCATGTCCGAGAGCCCCGCCTCCGCCGCCCCGCGCCGCCGCTCGCACCGGCCGACGGGTCGCGGGCCGCGGCGGCTGCCTCAGCGCCTCGGCCTCTGCCGGCGTCTGGCCGGGCCACTGGCCTGGTGCCTGGCCCGGTGCCTGTCCAGCCGCGTTCCGCGGCGCCTGGTCCGATGCCTGCCCCGGCGGCTGGTCCGGAGCCTGGCCGGGCAGCTGTTCGTCGTCCAGGTGGTGATCGTCGCCGCCGTGGTCGCCGGGGGCGCGGTGCTCGCGTACCTCTTCACCGCCGAGCGCACCGAGGACGCCGCCCGTCGCCAGGTCACCTCGGTCGCGCACGCCGTCGCCGACTCGCCGTCCGTCCGGGCCGCCGTCGGCGGGCCGGACCCGACCGCGGTGCTCCAGCCGTACGTGGAGCAGGTGCGGGCCGACACCGGCGTCTCCTTCATCACCGTCATGGACACCGACGGTGTGCGCTGGACCCACCCGCTGCCCGAACAGATCGGCCGGACCTACCTCGGGCACATCGACTGGGCGCTCGCCGGGCAGATCCGCAGCGAGACGTACACCGGCACGCTCGGCCCGTCCGTACGGGTGGTCGCCCCGGTGTGGGACGAGCGGCACCGGGTGGTCGCACTGGTCAGCGTGGGCCTCACGGTGGAGTCGATCTCCGAGCAGCTGAGCGGTCCGCTGCTCGCCCTGGTCGGGGTGGCGGTGGCCGCGCTCGCGGCCGGCGGCGTCGGCACCTACCTCGCCAACTCCCGGCTGCGGCGGCACACCCACGGAATGGGGCCGGACGAGCTGAGCCACCTCTACGAGTACCACCAGGCCACCCTGCACGCGGTGCGCGAGGGGCTGGTCCTGCTGGACCGCTCGCACCGGGTGGTGCTGTGCAACGACGCCGCCCGTGAACTGCTCGGCCTGGCAGGCGCGGTGGACGGCCGGCCGGTGGTGGAGCTGGGCCTGCCGGAGGCGCTGGTGACGGCCGTGCTGGGGGCGGAGCCGGTCCGGGACGAGGTGCACCTGACCGCCGAGCGGGTCGTCGTGCTGAACACCTCCACCATCGGCACCGGCACCGGTCTCGGCCGGGTGGTCACCCTCCGGGACCACACCGAACTCCAAGCCCTCAGCGGCGAGTTGGACTCGGTGCGAGGTTTTACCGACGCGCTCGGCGCGCAGGCGCACGAGGCCGCCAACCGCCTGCACGCGGTGGTGTCGCTGATCGAACTCGGCCGCCACGAACAGGCGGTGGAGTTCGCCACCGCCGAGCTGGCGCTCGCCCAGCAGCTCACCGACCGGGTGGTCGCGGCGGTCGGCGAGCCGGTGCTGGCCGCGCTGCTGCTCGGCAAGGCGGCCCAAGCCGCCGAACGGGGCGTGGAGTTGACCCTCACCGAGGACAGCCGCATCGACGACGGGGTGCTGCCGCCCGGGCTCTCCGCGCGGGACCTGATCACCGTGCTCGGCAACCTGATCGACAACGCCGTGGACGCGGCCATCGCCGGCGCGGCCGATAGCTCCGTCCCGCCGGAGGTCACCGTCACCGCACGGATCGCCGATGGCCGGGACTGCGGCGCTCGGGACGACAGCGCGCAGGGCGACAGCACTCAGGACCGCGACGGCCGGAGCGGCGGCGAAGGCGAAGGCGGCCGAGGCGGCGAGGGAGGCCAAGGCGACAGCGGCGGCGAGGGCGCGGGGACGGTCGGCGACTGCCTGCTGCTGCGGGTCGCCGACACCGGCGCGGGGATCGACCCGGCCGCGGTCGAGGACGTGTTCCGGCGCGGCTGGAGCACCAAGCAGGACGGCCGCGGGCACGGGCTCGGGCTGGCCCTGGTGGCCCAGGCCGCCCGGCGCAACGGCGGCACCGTCGAGGTCGGACGGGAGCGCGGCGCGGTGCTCACGGTGCGGCTGCCGCTGGCCGGACGGCCGGCAGGCCGGATCGGCGGGCCGGGAGGGCCGGGAGGGTCGGGAGGGCCGGCCGGCGGGCCCGGGGGATCGATCGGAGGACCGGGGGCGTCCACCGGCCGGTCCGGTGGGGCCGGCGGCCGGTTCGGCGAGGCCGACGGCCGGGAGCAGGAAGGGGCCCTGGTGTGAGCAGCGCCGTCGACACCGCCGGCGCGGGGATCTCCGTCCTGGTGGTCGAGGACGACCCGGTGGCCGCCGCCGCGCACACCCTGTACGTCCGGCGCGAGCCCGGCTTCCACGCCGCGGGGACGGTCCACAGCTGCGCCGACGCGCTGCGCTTCCTCGACCGGTCCCGCGCCGCCGGGAAGCCCGTCGACCTGGTCCTGCTCGACCTCTACCTCCCGGACGGCCACGGGCTCCAGCTCTGCCGCACGCTGCGCGCGGCGGGCCACGGCGCCGACGTCATCGCGGTGACCTCCGCCCGCGATCTCGCCATGGTCCGGCAGGCGGTCTCCGCGGGCGTCGTGCAGTACCTGCTGAAGCCGTTCAGCGCGGCCGCCCTGCACGACCGCCTGGAGCGATACGCCCGCTACCGCGACAGCCTCGGGCGCACCGGTGAGGCGACCGGGCAGGAGGAGGTCGACCAGGCGTTCGCCCTGCTCCGCACGCCGGAGCGCAGCACCCTGCCCAAGGGGTTGTCCGCGCCCACCCTGGACACCGTCGCCTCGGTGCTGCGGGAGTCGTCCACCGGGCTGTCGGCGGCGGCCGCGGGCGCCGCGGCCGGGGTCTCCCGGATCACCGCGCGGCGCTACCTGGAGCACCTGGTGGAGGCCGGGTCCGCGGTGCGGGAGCCGCAGTACGGGAGCGTCGGGCGGCCGGAGCTCTGCTACCGGTGGCGGGGCCGGTCCTGACGGCCGGCGCACGGGTCCGTCGGCCCTCCTGCGTGACCTTTCCGCGCGGCGCTCGTTGGAGGAGCCGGGGGCGGTTCACTCACTCGGGTGGTTCTGGGGGCCCGAGGGCATTCCGCCAGGTCAAGGGCAGTAAAGTTAGGCTTACCTAACTTCCCCTGGGGGTTTCCCGTGTCACTCGCTGCCGTACCCGTCCAGGCCGCCTCCGGAGCCCCGGCCGCCGGTGAAGCCATCCTGCGCCGTCAGCGCGTCCGCGAGTCCGCCGCCAGAACGTACGCCCGCTCCTTCCCGATCGTCCCGGTCCGCGCCCACGGCATGACCGTCGAGGGCGCCGACGGGCGGCGCTACCTGGACTGCCTCTCCGGTGCCGGCACGCTCGCCCTCGGCCACAACCACCCGGTGGTGCTGGAGGCGATCCGCCGCACCCTCGACAGCGGTGCCCCGCTGCACCTGCTCGACCTCGCCACCGCCGAGAAGGACGACTTCACCAGCGCGCTGTTCGAGAGCCTGCCCGCCGAGTTCGCCGACCGCGCCCGGGTGCACTTCTGCGGGCCGGCCGGGACGGACGCCGTCGAGGCCGCGCTCAAGCTGATGCAGACCGCCACCGGCCGCTCCGGCGCGCTCGCCTTCACCGGCGCCTACCACGGCATGACCGCCGGCGCCCTCGCGCTCACCGGCAACGTCGCCGTCAAGGAACCGCTGCCGAGCGGCGGCGAGGTCGCCCGGCTGCCGTATCCGTACGGCTACCGCTGCCCGTTCGGCGTCGGCGGCGAGGCGGGCGCCGACCTCGCCGCGACCTACGTGGAACGGCTGCTGGACGACCCCTCGGGCGGTGTGGTGACACCCGCCGCGATGATCCTGGAAGCCGTCCAGGGCGAGGGCGGCGTCGTCCCCGCGCCCGACGGCTGGCTGCGCGCGATGCGCCGGATCACCGCCGAACGCGGCATCCCGCTGATCGTCGACGAGGTGCAGACCGGAGTCGGCCGCACCGGCGCCATGTGGGCGATCCAGCACAGCGGCATCGTCCCGGACGCCATGGTCCTGTCCAAGGCCATCGGCGGCAGCCTGCCGCTCGCCGTCGTCGTCTACCGCGAGGACTACGACGGCTGGCGGCCCGGCGCCCACACCGGCACCTTCCGCGGCAACACCCTCGCCATGGCCGCCGGGGCCGCGACGCTGCGCCACGTCGCGGCGAACGGGCTGGCCGAGCGGGCCGCCGTGGTCGGCGAGCGGATGGCCGCCCGGCTGCGCGAACTCGCCGTCGAGCTGCCGGTGATCGGCGACGTGCGAGGCCGGGGGCTGATGCTCGGGGTCGAACTGGTCGACCCGGCGGCCGAACCCGACGCGTGCGGCGCCCGGCCGGCCGACCCGGCGCTTGCGGTACGGGTCCGGGAGGCGTGCCTGGCGCGGGGACTGATCGTCGAACTCGGCGGGCGCCACGACGCGGTGCTGCGGCTGCTCCCGCCGCTCACCATCACGGACGAGCAGGTGGCGGCGGTGCTGGAACGGTTGGCGGAGGCGATCGCTGCGGCTTCCACGAGCCGTCCCGCGGGTGCGTCGGCGCACGGTCCGGCGGGTGGGCCCGCGCACGGTCCGGCAGGGGCGCCGACGGGGCGGGGGCAGCGGTGAGCGGGCCCGGATCCGGCCCCGGCGGGCTGCCCGGCGACGGCGCCGCTACGGACGCCCTGGCGGGCGGCGCGGCCGGGCCGGGCGCGCTCGCGCCACTGCTGGCCACCGTCCTCGACTCGCTGGAGGCCGGCACCGCCATGCGCTCCGGACCGCTCCCGGCGGGCAGCCCGGCCGAGATCGCCGCCCTCGTCGACGACGCGCTGGCCGCCGCCGACGGGCCGGGCGCGCTCGCCCGGCTCACCGAACTCCTCGCCTACGGGGCAGCCGACCCCGCCGACCCGGCCTGCGCCGCCCACCTGCACTGCCCGCCGCTCGCCGTCGCCGCTGCGGCGGACCTCGCGGTCAGCGCCCTCAACCCCTCCCAGGACTCCTGGGACCAGGCCCCCGCCGCCACCGCCCTGGAGAGCGCCCTGCTCGTCGAGATCGCCGGGCTGGTCGGCTACGACCCGCAGCGCTCCGCCGGCGTCCTCACCTCCGGAGGCACCGAGTCCAACCTCATGGGGCTCATGCTGGCGCGCGACCAGAAGCTCGACGGCATCGTGGAGTTGGACGGCCTCCCGGCCGGCGTCCGCCCGTGCATCCTCGCCTCCGAGGCCGCGCACTTCTCCGTCCAGCGCTCCGCCGCCCTGCTCGGCCTCGGCGAGCGGGCCGTCATCCCCGTCCCGGTCGACCGCGGACTGCGGATGCGGGAGGCCGAACTGGAACGGGCGATGGCCGAGGCCAGCTGGGCCGGACGGACCCCGATCGCCGTGGTCGCCACCGCCGGCACCACCGACACCGGAGCCGTCGACCCGCTGAACGCCGCCGCCGACCTCGCCGGCCGCTACGGCGCCTGGCTGCACGTGGACGCCGCGTACGGCGGCGGGGCGCTGCTCTCCGACCGGCTCGCCCCGCTGCTCGACGGCATCGCCCGCGCCGACTCGGTCTCCCTCGACTGGCACAAGCTCGGCTGGCAGCCCGCCGCGGCCGGGGTCTTCCTGGTGCGCCGCGCCGAGACCTACGTCTCGCTCGCCCGCCGCGCCGAGTACCTCAACCCCATCGACGACGAGCAGGCCGGCTACCCCAGCCTGCTCGGCCGCTCGCTGCGCACCACCCGCCGGGCCGACGCCTTCAAACTCGCCGTCACCCTGCGCACCCTCGGCCGCGACGGCCTCGGCCGGCTGGTCGACACCTGCCACGACCTCGCCCGCGCCGCCGCCGACGCCGTGCGCGCCGATCCGACGCTCGAACTCCACACCGAGCCCGTGCTCACCGCCGTGCTCTTCCGCTACCGGCCGCCCGGTGTGACGGACGAGGCGGCGCTGGACGAGCTGAACGGCCGGCTGCGGCGCCTGCTGCTGCGCACCGGCCGGGCGGTGGTCGGGCGCACCGAACTCCCGGGTGACGGACCGGGGCGGGTCCGGCTGAAGCTCACCCTGCTGAACCCCCACACGACGGTGGGGGAGATCGGCGCGCTGCTGCGGGAGGTGGTGGGCGCCGGCCGCAAGGTGGCGGGCGAGCGGGCGGGGTAGGGCGGGCAGGTCGGCCCGTCGGGCCAGCGATCGGCCCGATCGGCCCGAGGGGCCCGAGGGGTCGGAGGGGTCCGGGGTCAGTCGGCCAGGAGGATCGACCGGGTGAGCTCCCAGGTGTCGGGGTCGGCGGCGACCAGGAGTCCGTCCGCGCAGCCGGGGGCCTCCGGGCGGTAGGGGGTGCCGTCCGGGCGGGCGGAGACGCCGCCGGCCTCGGTGACCAGGAGGGAGCCGGGGGCGTGGTCCCAGGGGAGGGTGCGCCAGTAGAGGATGAAGTCGAAGCGGCCCTCGACGACGTCGGGGTACTCGATTCCGGCGGCGTGCCGACCGGGGGAGATGTCGCCGAAGGCCGCGGTGTTGGCCTGGAGCCGGCGGCGGTGGTCGGCGTCGAGGTAGCGGCTCTTCACCGAGCCGCGCAGCTTCGCGACGTCCTTCGGTGCCGGCGGGCGGGTCAGGCGGACCCCGTCGCGCCAGGCGCCGGAGCCCAGTTCGGCGCAGTAGGTGGTGGCGGTGGCGGGCTGCCAGATCCAGGAGGCGACGGTCCGGCCGGAGCGGACCAGGGAGCACATCACGGCGTACTCGGGTCTGCCGGCGACGAAGTTGGCGGTGCCGTCCACCGGGTCGACCAGCCAGGCGGCGGGCTCGTCGTGGAGGGCCAGGGCGAGGGACGGGTCGGCGGCGACGGCCTCCTCGCCGACCACGGGAACGGGCAGCAGCTCGTGCAGTCGGCGGGCGATGATCGCCTCGGCCTCGCGGTCGGCGACCGTCACGACCTCACCGGGGGCCTTCTCCATCACCTCGCCGGCGGCCAGCGCCCGGAAGCGCGGTTCCACCGCCTCGGCCGACGCCTCGGCGAGTATCTCCGCCACCTTGTCCATCAGCACGTTCGCGCTCCCTTCGCTGCCTACCACTCTCCCACGAGTGGCGGAAGGGGGCGGTGGTGGGCCGGGGGCGCGACGCCGGCCGCCGGCCGACGGCAGACAGATGACAGGAAACAGCTAACAGATGACAGATGACAGATTTCGAAATCTGTCATCTGTCATCCGTCGCCTGTCACCCATCGGCTGTCTGCGGCCGCCCGTCACTCCTGCGCCGCGCCCGGCCCGTCGCCGCCCAGGTAGTGGAAGCCCGGACGAGGGTGCATCAGGAACTCGTGGTGTGAGATGTTCCACGCGTACGCGCCCGCCATCGCGAACAGCACGCGGTCGCCCGACCGCAGGCCGTCCGCTCCCTCGGCGGCGTGGGCGAGCACGTCCTTCGGCGTGCAGAGCTGCCCGGCCAGGGTGGCGCGGCCGGTGGTGACGGCGGGACGCGGCCACGGGTGCGGCCAGGCGTCCACCGGGAGCACCGCGAAGGGCTGGGAGTGGCCCCGGGTCGCGGGCGTGCGCAGGTGGTGGGTGCCGCCGCGGACCACCGCGAAGTCCTCGCCGTGGCTCGCCTTCACGTCCAGCACCTCGGTCGCGTACCAGCCGCAGTAGGCGGTCAGCGCCCGGCCCGGCTCGATCCGCAGGGTCAGCCCCGGGTAGGCGTCGAGCAGCTTCGCCAGGCCCTCGCCGAAGGCGGTCCAGTCGAAGCGGGCGGACGGGTCCGCGTAGTCCACGGCCATCCCGCCGCCGATGTTGACCTCGGTCAGCGGGAAGCCGTGCCGCTCGGCCAGCGCGGCCGACCAGGCGACGATCCGGTCGGCGACCGACAGCTGCTCCGCCGCCGCGAGCCCGCTGGCCAGGTGGGCGTGCACGCCGCGCAGCCGCAGCTGCCGCCCCAGCGGAGCGCCGTCGGCGAGCAGCCGGACGCACTCCTCGGCCCGGTCCGGGTCCAGCCCGAACGGCGTCGGACGGCCGCCCATGGCGAGCGGCACCGCGTCGAGCGCCTCGGTCTCGACGGCCAGATTGACCCGCAGCAGCACGTCCACGACGGTGTCCGGCCGGTCCGCGAGGACGGCGGCCAGCCGGTGCAACTCCTGCTCGCTCTCGACGTGCCAGCGGTGCACCCCGGCGTCCACCGCCGCGGTGATCTCGGCCGGGGTCTTGCCGGGGCCGCCGAAGGCCAGCGGCGCGTCCGGCACGGCGGCCCGGACGTGGGCCAACTCGCCGCCGCTGGACACCTCGTAGCCGTCCACCGCCGCGCGCAGCGCGGTCAGCAGCGGCGCCTCCGGGTTGGCCTTGGCGGCGTAGTACAGCTCCACCCGTTCGGGCAGCGCGGCCCGGACGGCGGTGGCGTGCTCCCGCAGCGCGGCCAAGTCGTAGACGTAGGCGGGCAGTTCGTCGGGCGCGAGGCCGGCGGCGAGGCGGTGGACGGCCTCGGTCGGCCGGAGGGTCTCGGACGTCATCGGGCGGTGCTCCCGGCGGGAAGGCGGACGGGCGAACGGACGGGCATGCGGGCGGCCTCGGCGAGGACCGAGCCGGCCAGGGGGGAGGGCAGTCGGACGTAGCCGGCCTCGCGGTCGGCCTTGCGCTCCCAGCGGGTCAGCAGGTTGGCCTTGGCGGGCAGCGGGACGCCGGCGAGCAGCGCGCGCAGCCGGGGCGGGCAGCCGTGCGCGGCGGCGTACTCCTCCAGGGTGTCCCGGACGGCCTGCCAGAGTGCGCACTCCAGCTCGGGGTGCCGGTCGGCGAGCGCGGCGAGCAGCTCGGCGACGTGGTTGACCAGCAGGCAGTAGACCACCCGGTCCCAGCCGCGCTCCGCGTCGTAGGTCATCGGTCCGGCGACCTCGGGCGGGAGGGCGGCGAGGATGTCGGCGTTCTGCTCGGGGACGAGCTTGGTGCCCTCCAGGTCGCGGAAGAGCACCTGGACGGGGTGCCCGGCCCGGTCCACGCCGATCAGCACGTTCTGCAGGTGCGGTTCGAGCACCACGCCGTGGTCGAAGTACGCGGCCAGGACCGGCGGGACGAGCAGCCGCAGATAGGCGCGCCACCAGTCGAGCGCCGCCGCGGCGTCCGAACCCCCGTCCAGCAGACGGGAGATGTGGGCGGAGCTGGTCGGGTGTTCGTCGGCGACGGCGGCCGCGAGCAGCGGGGTGACTCCGGGCCGCAGCACGCCGCCGAAGCCCTCCCGGACGATCAGGCCGAAGCCCTCGAACAGTTCCCGGTCTGGGTGTCCGTCGGCGCCGGGCAGGGCGAGGGTGCGGAAGGCCGGTTCGCGCAGCATGGCCGAGTCGGGGAAGCGCCGGGCGAGGTCGGCCAGGGCCGGGGCGAGCAGCCGGGTGAGCGCGACGGCGCCGGTGAGCTCGTAGGCGGCGTTCTTGCGCAGGCAGTTGGTGATGCGGACGTTCAGGCTGAACTTGAGGAAGGCGTCGGCGCCGTGCAGGGTGCGCACCGAGGCGGTGGCGGTGAAGCGCTCGCCGCGCGGGCCGAGGTCGAGGACGTCGCCCCGGGCCAGGGCGGCGCGCAACAGCGGGTGGTCGCCGATGAGTTGGTACTGCCAGGGATGGGCGGGCAGCAGTCGGTAGCCGTCCGGCACCTCGCCGAGACCGTCCAGCAGGGCGGTCACGCTCCCGTCCAGCGACTCCTCGGCCAGCAGGTCGGAGCGGACGGCGAGGTGGCGCAGCGGGAAGGCGGCGCGGGACTCGGGGGCGTAGCTGCGCCAGTCGCCGCGGGCCGCGGAGCGGGACTTGGGGGCCGGGTGGAAGCGGTGGCCGAACAGCAGTGCCTGCTCGGACTCCAGGTAGCGGTCGGCCCCGGCGGCCGGTCGGCCGTCCAGGACTTGGCGGACGCCGTGGTGGCTGGACGCGACCTGGTCGAGGAACTCCTCGTTCACCGTGCCGGTCCGCAGCTCCAGCTCGTGCTGGACGTACTCGGCCAGCTCCCGCCAGCCCAACTCGGACCAGTCGCCGTCCCGTTCGACCTCGACCGGCCCGGTGAAGCGGTGTGCGCCGAGCAGCGAGGTGCGGCGCAGGGCGACCCGCAGCAGGGCGCCGCGGCGCGGCAGGCGCAGCAGCAGCCGGCCCTCGTCGGCGGCGGTCTGGTGCTCGGGTGCGGAGACCTCGCGTAGCAGGCAGTTCAGCAGGGTGTGGACCACTGCCTCGTCGGCGGTGGGCAGTTCGTCGGTTCCGCCCGATCGGTTGCCGGAATCCAGGGGCCGGCCGGTGGTGTCGCGGGGTTCGTCGGTCCTGGGCGAGTGGGCGGACTGCTCGGGGGTCATCGGCGACTCCAGCGCTGGCGGAGGGACGGAAGGGTGAGGGTGGTGGCCGCGACGGCGGCCAGCAGGGCGGCGGCGGTTCCGGCCACCACGGGGGCGGCGGCGCCGAACCGCCCGTTGGCCAGCGCGGCGACGGCGCCGGCGGCGACGGCGCCACCCTTGGAGACGAGTTCGAGGGTGCCGAACATCCGCCCGGGCTGGCGCCCCTGGGCGGCTCCGGCGGCGAGCACGGCGAGGCAGACCAGCCCCAGCGTGAGCCCGGCCCCGAGCAGCAGCCGGACGGCGACGAACACGGGCAGCGAGTACGCCACCGCGTGCCCGGCCAGGCCGAGCGCGACGAAGCCGAAGCCGAGCGCGATGCCGGTGTGCGGGCGGGAGTGGAACACGGTGTGGGTGCGGGCGGCGAACACCAGGTAGCACAGGTGCGGCAGGGCGAACAGCACGCCCGTCGTGGTGCCGTCCACGCCGGGCAGGCGCTGCTCGGCGAGGGCGATCAGGTAGGGGAAGGAGATGACCGTCGCGAAGACGAAGGCGAACTCGAAGGCGTAGAGCGGCAGCAGCGACACCGTGGCGGTCCGCTCGGCCGGCCGGCCGTCGGCGGCCGTCGCGGCCTCGGGACGCTCCGGCTCGGGCAGCAGGGAGAGGAACACCGCCGCGGCGAGCGGGAGTACGGCCATCACCAGGTACTGGCGGTGCGGGTCGATCCACGGGGAGAGCGCCCCGACCAGGATCGGCGCCGCCACCAGCGCCGCCCGCGCGCTGCCCTGCATCAGGGTGAGGGCTCGGGAGAGCCGGGGGCCGTCGAGTGCGGCGGCCAGGTAGCCGTTGGTGGCGGCGAAGGTGCCGCCGAGGAAGCCCTGGAGGACCAGCGCGAGGGTGAACGCGGTCAGGCTGTCGGCGGCCCCGGCCAGCAGGAAGGAGACGGTGAGCCCGAGTTGGGCGCGCAGCAGCAGGCGCTTGCGGCCGAACCGGTCGGCCAGTCGGCCCCACAGCGGTGCGCCGAGCGCGCTGAACACCGTCGGGACGATGTACAGCACACCGGCCCAGCGGGCCTCCTGGTCACCGAGCGCGGGCAGGATCGCGGTCAGGTAGGGCGGCAGGCCGAGCGCGGCGAAGGAGGCGACGAAGTAGCACGCCGCGACGGCGTGCACCTGGCGCCGGCCGAGGCCGCCGGATCGGTCGGCCGAGGGCTGCGACTGCTGCGGCAGGGTCTCCACGCTCACCGGGCGGTCCCGTCCGTGCGCCGCTGGTCGTGCGGGTGGTCTGACGGGTGGTCGAAGGCGGGCTCGCCCGGCTGCTCGCGCAGGTAGTTGGGCCCGCTGGTGTAGTGCTTGTTGATGTCGGCGGCGCCCGAGCGCTGCTTGCTCAGCAGTGTCCCGGCGGTGACCATGGCCTTGACCGGCAGCCGTTCGGCGTCCAGCAGCGCGGCCCGCAGCGGTTCGCCCACCGGGCCGAGCCGCTCCACGGCCTCCGCGGTGCGCTTGCGCAACAGGGCCAGGGTGTCTGCGCGTTCGGCCCGGCCGTGGTCGGCGAGGCCGAAGGCGAGGGCGCCGGTGCACAGGTGGCCGGTGATGGTGGCGAACAGGTCGGTGAGCGGCCGGTCGTCCTCGCCGAATATCCGCGCGTCGTCGAACTCCTCGCGGGCGGGCGCGAGTTCGCCGAGCGAGGCGGTCATCCGGGCGGTGTGCACGCGCGGTCCGTCGTCGTCCTTGTAGAGCAGCCGCAGGCCGTCCCGGTCGAGCACCAGGGAGGTGTTCTGCTGGTGCGACTCCAGGGCGACGCCATGGCCGAACAGCGTGGTCTGCCAGTCGAGCAGCAGCTCCAGCAGGGCGTCGTAGCAGGCCAGGACGTCGCCGCCGTAGTAGCGGTCGGCGAGGTGGTCGACGACCAGCCGGCCGCCGGGCGCGGGAGCCAGCAGGGCTGCCAGCGGAACGGTCGAGGCCTGCTCCAGTCCGGCCGGGTAGCGGCGCAGCAGGACGGCCAGCAGCTCGTGTCCGGCGTGCGCCCAGGACTGCTCGTCGGCGTGCAGGACGCGGCCGGCGAAGCGCGTTTCGCGCGCCAGCACGGCCTCGATCAGCCGCTGGCCGGCGGCGCCGTCCAGCAGCGTGCCGGGCTTGATGGTGCGGCGGTTGAGGCGGCCCAGGGTGGCGGTGGCGAGCGGGAGCTTGAGGTGGCAGGCGGGGTCGTCGGCGACGGCGACGGTGCGCATGGAAAGGGTCGGCACGACGGTCAGGTACGGCCGCTCGGCGAGTACCGCGCGGCCGGCCAGACCGGTGGCGGCCAGCGCCTCGTCCAGGGGTGCGCCGACGGTGAGCGGGTGGACCGGCAGGGTGGCCCAGCCCTCGCCGGGGCATTGGTCGGCGAGGCCCAGCCAGGCGGGGGTGGGCCACCAGCTCGGCAGTGGGCGGTCCCCGTGGACGGTCAGCGCGCCGGCCGGCACCGCCAGCCAGCGCAGCTCGAAGGGGGAGTGGAACTCCGGCGCGTAGGAGCGCAGTTGGGGCTCGGTGAGACCGGCGCGGCCGCGCGCGGTGGGGTAGACCGGGTGGTCGAGGTAGGCGGCCAGGGCGTCGTGGCCGAGGGCGGCGGCGAGGCCGGTCCAGTCGGCCGGGTCCGCGCCGTACAGGTCGGCGAGCCGCTCGTGCACCTCGGGGCGGACCCGCTCGTGCAGCTCCATGGTGGCGAGGGTCTGCCGGCACTCCTCGGCGAAGGCCGCCCAGCCGGGCCGGTCCTCGGGCTCGGCCGACTCGGCGAGCGCCGCGACGACGGTGTCCGGGCCGGTGAGCCGCCGACCGGCCAGCTCCAGCAGCGGCAGCCGGGCCGCGTACTCCGACTGGAAGCCCTCCGGCCGTACGGGCAGGGCGAGTCGAAGCTCGGGGACGGTCAGCCAGCGGCCGTCGGCGCGGTCCTCGACGGTGCCGCGGGTGCGCAGGCCGAGGACGTCCTCGCGCAGCAGGGCGGAGAGCACGCGCAGGGTGAGCTGGTCGGCCGCGGCCGACGGCCGCGCGGCGGTGGTGGCGGTCTGCCCGGGGGTGGCCGCCTGCCCGGTGGTGGTGGCGGTCTGCCCGGTCGTGATGAGGGGCTGCTCGGCGGGGCCCGCCGGGCGGGCCGCGGTCGCGGCCGTGGTCCGGTCTCCGGCGGTCATGGGGTGATCTCCCAGCGGTTGGCGGCGAGGAAACGGGCGGCGGCGGCGTCCACCGCGTCCTGGTCGGCGCCGATCGTCCAGACGACGCCCAGGTAGTCGCGGTTGGTGCGGTAGTGCTCATGGCGCTCGCCGAGCGGGCGCAGCGGGCGGTAGGCGAGCCGGACGCCGTCGCGCTCCTCGTCGTACGGACCGGGAGCGGCGGTGAGGACGCCGGCCCGGTCGGCGCAGACCACCTCGTTGCGGGCCCGGCGAGGGGTCGCGGCGCACCGCTCGGCGAGGTCGGCGGGCAGGCCGCGGCCCAGGTGGACCCCGAGGATCAGCTCGAACAGGGGTATGTCGAGGATCTCGGCCAGCATCAGGTCGCACTGGTCGCCGAGGGCGCGGTAGTTGACCTCGATGATGCGGGCGCGGCCGTCCGGCTGGACGACGAACTCGGTGTGGCAGACGCCGAATCCGACGCCGAGCGCGTCGAGTTGGGCGAGCACCTGGTCGACCACGGGCCGCGGGTGGGCCGGGACGAAGGTGAGCACCTCCTCGATGAAGTCCGGCGGCGGGGAGAGCCGGGTGCGGAAGCCGCCGAGGACGTGCCGTCGGCGGCCGTCGCCGAGGGTCTCCAGGGTGCACAGCTGCCCGGCCAGGAACTCCTCGACCACCAGGGTGGCGCCGGCTCTGCGGTGCTGGATCTCCTTGCAGCGCTGGGCGAGTTCGGCGGCGTCGGCGACCAGGGTGACGTCCTCGCTGGCCACCCCCTCGCGGGGCTTGACCACGCAGGGGAACGGCACGTCCAGCTCGGCCGGGTCCTGGCCGGGGGCCAGCTCGGCGGAGCGGACGGTGTCCAGGCCGGTCAACGCGAGGTGGCGGCGCAGCTGGCCCTTGTCCTTGGCGCGCAGCGCGGCCTTCCAGTCCTTGGCCGGCAGGCCGAAGTACTCGGCGGCCAGCGCGGTCTGGGTCTGGAGGTGGTCGCTGTTGCTGAACACCGCGTCGGGCGCGTGGTCCGGGGCGGCGAGGGCGAGGCGGGAGACGAGGCTGATGACGGCGCGGAAGTCGCGGACGTCGCACTCCAGGACCTCGGGTGCGGGAAAGGCCAGCTCGGCGTAGGCCCGTCGGTGGGCGTCGGCGCCGTCGGTCAGGACGGTGACGTCGAGCCCGAGCCGGGCGGCGGCGGGCAGGAAGCCGGAGGTGACGGAGTCGGTGGGGTTGAGCGCGAGCAGGTAGAGCCGCATGGAGGAACCTCGGAGGGTGGCGGAGGAGAGAGGGCGAACAGATGACAGTGGACAACTTTCGAAATCTGTCAGCTGTTCGCCCCCCGGCTGTCGACGGTTACTTGGGCGCTTCCACGCCGGCGGCCTTGGCGATGTCGCCGAGCATCGCGTCGGCGGCCTGGACGCCGATGCCGGACATCCAGGTCTCGTCCGGGACGTTGAACACCTTGTTGTTCTTGACCGCGTTCAGGCCCTGCCAGACCGGGGTCTGCTGGACCTCGCTCTCCTTGGTCTTGCTCGGGTCGTCGGCGGTGGTGACGAACACCAGGTCCGCGTCGGCCTGGTTGATCTGCTCGGCGCTGACCTCGACGATGTTCTGCTCCACGTCCTGCGAGGCCGGACGGGCCAGGCCGACGTCCTTGAGCACCACGCCGCTGTAGGAGGACTTGGCGTACAGGCGGGTCGGGCCGGCCACGAAGCGGACCACCGAGGCCGTCGGCATGGTCCCGTTGTTCTTCGCCTTGATCGCCTCGCCGAGCTTCTTCGCCCGCGCCTCGTAGTCGGCCAGCGCCTTCTTGGCGTCGTCCTCCTTGCCGAGCGCCTGGGCGTACAGCGCGAGGTTCTCCTTCCACGGGAAGCCCGTGGTCTCGGCCAGCACGGTCGGGGCGATCGCGTTCAGCTGGTCGTACACCTTGGCGTGGCGGACCTTGGAGGAGAGGATCAGGTCGGGCTTGAGGGAGGCGATCAGCTCCAGGTTCGGCTCGTTCATCGGGCCGACGTCCTTGGTGTCCTTGATCTTGTCCTTGAGGTAGTTCGGGAACCCGCCCTCGGTCTTCATGTGCGGGGACACCGCGCCGACCGGCGTGATGCCGAGCAGCGTGACGTCGTCCAGCTCACCGCTGTCCAGGACCACGACGCGCTTGGGCTGGCTCTTGATCTGGGCCGTCCCGGCGGCGTGCTTGACGCTGCGCGGGAAACCGGCGGTGGTGCCGGCCGAGGCGGAGGAAGCGGACGACGCGGAGTCGCCGCCCGACTTGGCGCCGTCCCCGTTGCTGCCGCAGGCGGCGAGCAGGGTGGTCGAGAGGGCGACGGCGAGGACGGCGACAGGGAGTCGGCGATTCATCGGGGTTCCTTGGATCGGGTCGAACAGGGGGACGGGATGGGGGAGTTCGGCAGTCGGTGAGGGCGATGAGGTCACATGCCGGACGGGGTGGCGCCGCCGCGTCGGCGCGCCCGCGGCACGACCAGCGGTGTGCCGGTCTCCGGGTCGGGCACGACCCGGCACGGCACCTGGAAGACGCTCTCCACCAGGTCCGCCGTCAGCACCTCCGACGGCGGCCCGGCGGCCGCGAGCCGGCCGTCCTTGAGCACGACCAGGTGGTCGGCGTACCGGGCGGCCTGGCCGAGGTCGTGCAGCACCATCACGACGGTGCGCCCTGCCTCGGCGTGCAGGTCGGCGACCAGGTCGAGGACGTCCAGCTGGTGGCGCAGGTCCAGGAAGGTGGTCGGCTCGTCCAGCAGCAGCAGGTCGGTCTCCTGGGCGAGCGCGAGCGCGATCCAGACCCGCTGGCGCTGCCCGCCGGAGAGCCGGTCCACCTGGCGGTCGCGCAGCTCGGCGGTGCCGGTGCGCTCCAGCGCCTCCTCGACCGCGGCCTGGTCCGCCTTGGACCACGGGCTGAGCATCCGCTGGTGCGGGTAGCGCCCGAGGCGCACCAGCGCCTCGACGGTGACGGCCTCCGGGGTGACGGGCTGCTGCGGCAGCAGGCCCATCCGCCTGGCGAGCGCCCGGGCGGGCATCCGGTGGATGTCGGAGCCGTCCAGGGTGACCGTCCCGGCGGCCGGGTCGAGCAGCCGGACCAGTCCGCGCAGCAGCGTGGACTTGCCGCAGGCGTTCGGCCCGACGATCGCGGTGACGGCGTTGCCGGGCAGTTCGAGGTCCAGCCCGTCCACGATGGCCCGGTCGCCGTAGCGCAGGCCGAGGCCCCGGGTGGCGAGCCGGTTCGCGGCGGCACCGGTGGCAGCGCCCGCCGCCGTACCGGTGGTCGTACCGGCAGCCGTACCGGAGACCGCGGCGGTCCCGGTGGACTCGGTGGCCCCGGCCGTCCCGGCCGCGCCGGGGGTCCCGGTGGTCGTCTCGACGGAGGTCATCAGCTGCTCCTCTGGGGAAGCCGGCCCTGGCGGATCATCAGCACCAGGAGCCAGGGCGCGCCGAGGGTGGCGGTGACGGCACCGACCGGCAGGCCGTGGACGGGGATCACGTGCAGCACGAGGAGGTCGGCGGAGAGCAGCAGCACGGCGCCGGTGAGCGCGGTGAGGCCGAGCGTGCCGAGGGTGGGCGGCCCGGCGAGCAGCCGGACCAGGTGCGGGACGGCGAGCGCGACGAACGCGACCGGCCCGGTGAGCGCGGCGGCCAGCGAGGCCAGCGTGATGGTGAGCAGCAGCAGCCAGATCCGGTCCCGGGCCGGGTTGAGGCCGAGGCCGCCGGCCGAGTCGTCGCCGAGGTCGAGCACCGCGACCCGCCGCTGGCAGAGCAGCAGGGCGGTGGTGGTCAGCGCGATGGCGGTGCCGCCGATCCACACCTCCGTCCAGTTGCGGCCGTAGAGCGAGCCGGTGGTCCACTGGAGCGCGGAGGAGGCCAGTTCGGCCGGGAACCGTACGATCATCAGATTCACGGCGGCGGCCAGGCCCTGCTGGACCGCCAGGCCGACCAGCACCAGGCGGGTGACGGCCATCTTGGAGCGCCAGGCGAAGCCGCCGAGCAGCAGCGCCGCGAGCAGCCCGCCACCCACCGCGGCCAGCGGGATCAGCTGCTGGGAGGCGCCGGCGGCGAGCATCAGCGCCGCGCCGAAGGAGGCGCCGCCGGTGATGCCGATGGTGTCGGGGGCGGCCAGCGGGTTGCGGAACAGCCGCTGGAGCATCGAGCCGGCCACCGCCAGCCCGGCGCCCGCGATCAGCGCCGAGAACACCCGGGGCGCCCGGAACTGCTGCACCACCAGGACGTCCCCGGGCTCGCCCTGGCCGACCAGGGCGAGCAGCGCGTCCCAGGCGGAGATGCTGAGCCGTCCGGTGCCGAGCGCGATCCCGGTCAGCAGCACCAGCAGCGCGGCGGCCACCAGCGACCAGACGGCGGTACGGGTCCGGCGGCGGGCGAGGGCCCGTACGGGCAGGGCGAGCGTGCTCACTTGGCCACCTTCCGGGCCAGCACCGCGAGCAGCGGCGCACCGAGGAACGCGGTGACGATGCCGACCTCGATCTCGGACGGGCGGACCACCAGCCGGCCGAGGACGTCGGCGGTGAGCAGCAGCACCGGGCCGGTGATCAGGCAGCCGGGCAGCAGCCAGCGGTGGTCGTTGCCGAGCAGCGGACGGACCAGGTGAGGGGCGGCCAGTCCGATGAACGCCACCGGTCCGGCGACGGCGACCGCGCCGCCCGCGAGCAGTACGACGGCGAGTCCGCCGACCACCCGGATCCGGGCCACCGGCACGCCCAGCGCCTGCGCGGTCTCGTCGCCGAGCGCCAGCGCGTTCAGTGCGGGCGCGATGGCGAGCGCGCCGACCAGGCCGAGTGCGAGGAAGGGCAGGACGGGGGTGAGGGTGTCCAGGTGCCGCCCGGCGATCGAGCCGGCCAGCCAGAACCGGGCCTCGTCCAGGGTGCGGTGACTGGCCAGCATCAGCGAGGAGGTCCAGGAGGTGAGCACAACGGTGAGCACGGTGCCGCCGAGCGCCAGCCGGACCGGGTCGAGGTCTCCACCGCGCCGGGACATCGCGTACGCGGCGACGGCGGCGACCGCCGCGCCGGCGAAGGCGAACCAGACGTACTCGACCGTCCGGGAGAGGTCCAGCGTGTAGATCGCGGCGACCACGAAGAGGCTCGCCCCGGCGTTGATGCCGAGGGTGATCGGGGAGGCCAGCGGATTGCGGGTGACGCCCTGGGCGACCGCCCCGGCGACGCCGAGCGCGGCCCCGACCGCCAGTCCGATGAGCGTGCGCGGGACCCGAAGGCCCGTCACCACATCGGCGTCACCGCCGTGGGCGGCACCGGTGAGGGCGTCGATCACGGTGGAGAGCGGGATGGATCGGGAGCCCAGCGCAAGGCTCAGGGCGGCACACAGCACGAGCGCGCACGCGCCGGCGAGCAGCAGCAGGGGCTGCCGGATCGCCGGGGAGCGGGGCGGCGCCGGGGCTGTGGGGGCCGGCGGGTCGGTTCTCAGCACGAAGAGACATCTTAGGTTAGGTTTACCTAATCTCGTCAAGCTTTTGGTCGGTTCGACCGATTGGACCGATGAACCGACCGGTGGGGTCGGGGGGTCGCCGGTTGCCGTGATGCATTGTAAGGTGAGCCTCACCTTAATCGATCATGTGGAATCGATCTACGGGAGTGTCAATGGTTCCCGGAACACCCCTGTCCGTCGCGCACTCCGGGGCTGCCGCGTCCGTCGCGGCCCCCGCGCCGGTGGGGCCCGCCGCGGACTGCGTGCCCGTCGGGCCCGCCGCGTCCTCGGTGCTGGTCGCCGACTACCGGCGGCTGCTGGAGCTGTGCCCGGTGCTGGAGCTGCGTCTGCTCGACGCCGCCGAGCCCGACCCGTGCGCCGCCGACGGCTGGTACTCCGGAACCGAACTCGCCACCGACGAACGGGCACTGGCCGCCGTCCTGGCCGGTGAGGAGGCCCGCATCGCCGACGAGCACGGCCGCGCCCCCCGACCGCACGTCACCGCCTCCCGGCTGCTCCACCACTACGCCTGGTCGGCCTGCCTGCTGATCGCCGGCCCCTGGCACCTCGCCCGCCGGGTCCCCGCCGTCGACCCCGGCGACCTCTGGCTGCACGCCCCCACCGGCGACCTCGCGCTGCGCCCGCGCGGGCACGTCACCCTGCCCGGCGACGACGAACTGCGCGCCGAACTGCGGACGGCCGTGGTCGCGCACCTCGGACCGGTGCTCACCGCGTTCGCCGGCCCCACCCGACGCCGCGACCGCGCGCTCTGGGGCATGGTGACGGACGACCTGGCCTCCGCCATCTGGTACCTCGGTCGGATGCTCGGCGAGGAGGACGCCTCCGTCGCCGCCGCCGAGTCGGTCCTGCCCGGCGGCACCCTGCCGCTGCCCGGCGGCGCCGACTTCCGCCGGCTGCACACCCCCGACGGGCGCGCCCACCAGACCCGCACCCGGCTCGGCTGCTGCCTCTACTACGCGGTCGGGCCGGCGGCGACCGCGTGCCTGACCTGCCCGCGGACCTCCGACGAGGAGCGGCTGCGACGGCTCTGACGGCTCTCATGGCTCTGACGGCTCGTTCACAGCCCCGCCGCGGCAGCATGTCTCCCGTCCGTCGGCCGGAGGAGGCCGGCGGCACCCGGGGCGAGCCCCACACCCCGTACCGGGGCGAGCACGGCGCGACGACGGCCGACCCGGACGGCTACCGGTCGGTGCTCCGCTCCCGCGCCCGGGGCGCCTGAGCCTCCGTCTCCCCGGGCGCCCGGCCGGCCGTGACCGTGGCGCCGTCCGCGCGCGGCGCGGGGCCGGGCATACGGCCCGCGGCGCCGCCGGGCAGCACCGCCAAACCCCGGTCCAGGTCCACGCCGAACCGCGGCGGCGCTCCGGCCCGCGCGTCGTCCCGCAGCACGAGCCGCTCCCGTTCCTGCTCGACCTGCACCTGCTTGCCCGGGCTGAACAGCGCGTGCAGCTCCTCCAGCCCGCCGACGCCCAGCCCGGTCCCCGGCCCGCGTTGCCGCGGTCGCGACGAGGACTCGTCCTCGACCTGCCACACCGCCAGCAGCACCATCCCCAGCACCGCCACGACCACCGCCGCCACACCCACGATCCAGCCCATGCCCGTTCAACGGGGCCGCGGGGCCGCGGCGTTCCCCACGCGAACCGCGGACGCGGGGTGGGCGCGGTGCGACGAAAAGCGCGTGGGCGGGGGCGGACCCACCGGATACGCTGCCGGACGACACCGATAAGGAGCGCCCTCACCATGCCCGTGCGCGGAACCCTCGTGGACATCCCGACGGCGGACGGCACCGCCGACACCTACCTCGCCCACCCCGACGACGGCCGGGCCCACCCGGGCGTCATCCTCTACATGGACGCCTTCGGGCTCCGTCCGCACCTGGAGCGGATGGCCGACCGGCTGGCCGCGGCCGGGTACACCGTGCTCGTCCCCAACGCCTTCTACCGCGGCGGCCGCGCGCCGGTCGTCGAACTGCCGGAACTCATCGACGTGGAGCGGGCCGACGAACTCTTCGCCCGGATCGTCCCGCTGCTCGACGAACTCACCCCGGAGGCGGCGACCCGCGACGCGGACGCGTACTTGCACTGGCTCGCCGACTCCCCGCTGGTCCAGGACGGCCCGGTCGGCCTGACCGGCTACTGCCTCGGGGCCCGGCTGGCGCTGTACACGGCCGCCGGCCACCCGGACCGGATCGCCGTCGCGGCCGGATTCCACGGCGGCGGCCTCGCCACCGACAGCCCCGACAGCCCGCACCTGGGCGCCGACCGGATCACCGCCGAGCTGTACTTCGGCCACGCGGACGGTGACCCGTCGCTGCCGCCCGAGCAGATCGACCGGCTCGCCGCGGCCCTCGCCGCCGCCGGTGTCCGGTACCGGGCGGAGGTCTACACCGGCGCCCCGCACGGCTACACCCAGGCCGACACCACCCGTTACGACGCGGCGGCCGCCGAGCGGCACTGGGACGCGCTGCTCGGCGTGCTGAAGCGGACGCTGCCGGCCTGAGGGCCTGAGGGCCTGACGGCCTGCTGATCGGCCGGCCTGTTGACCGGCCGGCCCGCTGAGGTGTTGACCGGCCAGCTCGCAGGCCGTGCGGAACCGGGCTCCGGGGGAGGGGCCGGACGACCGATCCAGGGGGATCGCTCATGAACACCAGTCGGAGCGAACGGAGGGCGCTCGCCGGGCCGGGCCTGCGGAGCGTCCAGGAGGCCATCGCGCGGGCGCTCGGCGAGCACCTGCCCGGCGGCGTGCGCGGCGGTGAACTCGACTGCGGCGGACTCGAGGGCGGCGGACTCGAGGGCGGCGGACTCGAGGGCGGCGGATTCGAGGGCGGGGAGCCGGGCCCAGACGAACTCGAATGCGGGGGAAGGGCGTTGCGCTGGGTGGAGGCCGGCCGGGGCGGCGCCGTGCCGGTGGTCCTGATCGCGGGTTGCGGCACCACGGCGCTCACCTGGTCGGCCGTCCTGCCCGAACTCGCCCGGTACGGACGGGTGGTGGCGTACGACCGGGCCGGGCTCGGCGCCAGCGCACCCGGGCGTGCCACCGCCCCGACCCTGGACGGTCAGATCGCCGACCTGGCCGCCCTGGTGCGGCACCTGGACGCGGGACCGGCCCTGCTGGTCGGGCACAGCTGGGGCGGCCAGCTGGCCCAACTCCTCGCCTGGCAGCGGCCGGAGCTGGTGGCCGGGCTGGTGCTGGTCGACCCCGGGCACGAGGAGTTCCAGCCGCGGTCCATCCGGGTCGCCGAGGCCGTACTGACCCGGTTGTGGCTGCTCCGGACCGGGCCGGCACGGGTGTCGCCGCCGTCGACGACGCCCGGAGCGGCGGGGCCGCTCGACCGGGCCGAGGCGGCCGTGATCGCGTACCGGCACCAATGGCGGGCCGTTCTCGCCGAGCTGCGAATGGCGGCCCTCGCGGCACCCGAGATCCGGCGGCGCCGTGCTGCCGCGCGGCCGCTCGCGATGCCGGTGGCGGTCCTGAGCGCGACCCGGGGCCTGCCCGGGCCGATGCGCCGCCGCTGGACCGCGCTGCAGGCATGCGTGGCGAGGAGTGCCGTCCGGGCGACGCACGGCACCGTCCACGGCGCCGGTCACGTCATCCAGGCCGACCGGCCCAGGGCGGTCGTCGCGGCCGTCCGAGAAGTTGCGGATCACGCCCGATACTTCCTCAAGGTCTGACAATTCGTGCTCAATTCCTTTTCGGACCTGGGCTGCTGAGCCCGCGACACCCTCTGGCACACTGTGTGCCGATGACCCGTCGGGGCGGGGCACGGAACACGGGGGAGCAGGGGTATGAGCGGGGCGGGCACCGTGCTCGGCGGCCGGTACGAGCTGGTCGAGAAGATCGGTGGCGGCGCGATGGGCTCGGTCTGGAAGGCCGAGGACACCGTGCTGGCACGGCAGGTCGCGGTCAAGATCCTCCGCTCGGAGCTGCTGGAGGACGACACCTCGGCCCAGCGCTTCCGCCGCGAGGCCCAGCTGGTCGCCGCGGTCGACCACCCCGGCGTGGTGGGCGTCCACGACTACGGCGAGAGCGGCGGCGACGGCGAGGAACGCTGCGCCTACATCGTCATGGAGCTGATCGACGGCCGTCCGCTGGACCGGGTGCTCACGGACACCGGCCCGATGACCGTCGAGCGCGCCCTCGACCTGGTGGCCGGCGCCCTGGACGCGCTGCACGCCGCGCACCGGCGGGAGATCGTGCACCGGGATATCAAGCCGTCCAACCTGATGGTGCGCGCCGACGGACGGGTGGCCATCACCGACTTCGGCATCGCCCGGGCGCTCGCCAGCACCAAGCTCACCGCGCCGTTCGCGATCATCGGCACCGCGCTCTACATGTCCCCGGAGCAGGCCGAGGGAGCGAACCTCGGGCCGGTCACCGACCTCTACTCGATCGGCGTGGTCTGCTACGAACTGCTGGTCGGCGAGCCGCCGTACTCCGGTGACGGGCCGCTCCAGATCGCGCTCAAGCACGTCAACCAGCCGGTGCCGGAACTGCCGGACACCTTCCCGGCGCCGGTGCGGGCGCTGGTCGCCCGGGCGCTCGCCAAGAAGCCCGAGGAGCGGTACGCGGACGCCGCCGAGATGGCGGCGGCGGCCCGTGCGGCGGCCCGTGCGGCGCGCGCGGGGGTCGACGGTCCGGTCGGCGAGCCGGGGCCCGCGGAGATCGGTGCGGCAGACAGCGGGACCATCCCGCTCCGGCCCCGCGCCGGTGCTGCGGCTGACGGCGGTGCGGCGGTGGGCGGGGCGGCTGGCGACGGGGCGGTTGGCGGCGGTGCGGCCGAGGGCGGTGCGGCGAAGCCGGCCAAGGGCGGCGCCGTGGACCTGGCCAAGGGCGGTGCCGCGGAGCCCGCCGCGGCGGGGGCCGTGGTGGCACCCGCGGGCGGCACCCCGGCACCGGACGAGGTCGCGAAGGTGGAGCCGCAGGCGCAGACCGAGCCCGGCCGCCGACGGACGCGGCGCACCCTGCTGGTGCCCGTCGTCATCCCCGTCGTCATCTCGATGGGCACGGCGACCGTGCTCCTGATCGACCGCGGCGCCGGCAACTCCGATGCCGCCCAGCCGCCCGCCGCCCAGCCGACCGTGGTGGTCACCGCCCCCGTGAACCCGGGCGCCGCCACCTCGGCGCCCGCGGCCACCACCGCGCCCGCCGCCCCGGCGCCGACCGACACCCCGGCGGCCACCCCGGGCCCGGACCAGCAGACGCCCGGCGCCGCCCAGAACCAGCCGCAGGTGCCGGTCCCTCCGGTCCCGACCGCGGGTCAGGGCGGCAACGGCGTGAGCGGCGGATCGGGCGGCAGCCGGACCGGCGGCACGGGCACCGGTACGGCCGCGGGCGGGTCGTCGGCCGGTCAGGCGAACCAGCCAGGCGGTGGCAACCCGCCCAACCCGCCCGCCAACCAGAACCCGCAGCCCCCGGCCCAGACCACCGGCGGCGGCACCACCACCGCCCCGCAGAGCCCGAGCCGGCCCGCGTCCTGCGGCGGCACCAGCTGGAGCACCATCGTCAGCGTGAAGGACGGCCGCGCGATCGGGATGCGCGACGACAACCTGAACGGCGACAACCCGATCGTGGTCGGCGGCCACGCGCAGTACGGCTGGGTGCGTTCGACCAACCCCGGCGCATGGATCCTCTTCAACGCCTGCAACAACGGCGGCCCGCAGATGGTCCAGACGATGGACGGGAAGGTCACCCTGAGCGGTGGCTTCAGCTTCCTCACCAACTGGAGCGTCCGTACCGGGAGCTCGGCCGGCTCCTACACCCTCGCCGACTACCAGGGCCAGAGCTGCATGACCAACAACGGCCCCGGCGGCGCGGTCACGATGGTCACCTGCACCCCCGGCAACACCGCCCAGGAGTGGCGCTTCCAGTGAACGGTGGCCGGCCGGGCCGCGCCCACGCCGTTCCCGCCCCCAGCGTGGAGTCCAATGCCGTCGCCGCCGCCTGGTCGGCCGCCAACGTGAACGGAACGGGCTCCCGGGCACTGGTGGGCGGTCGGCGGGAGTACGGCGGGGGCGACGGTGAGCGGACCACCGTCGCCCCGGCCGTGTGAGGTCTGACGATACGTCAATTCCTGCCCCGCTGCAGCTTCCGCGGTGGTTCGCGGGACGCAGGGTGACGGTCGGTGGGGCGCGGGGCGCGCACGAGCACCTCCAGTGGGCCCTTGTCCACCCAGAAAACTCGACCATCGGCGTGGTAGCGGACAACTCCCTGGAGCGGAAGTGCACTTGGTTACGGGGTGAGCCTTCGGGTCCGTAGCGTGCTCGGCATGACACGACCCACCCAGCCGACGCCATCGACGCGGCTCACGCAACCGACGCCGACCCTGCCGGGCGCCGTCCGGCGACGCGGCCTGCTGGTCTACCTGGTGCTCGCCTACGCCGGAATGTGGGCGGCCATGACGCCGCTGCTCGCTGACGGATACCGGCGCTCCGACGCCCGGGAGGAGGTCGGCACGCTGGAGCAACTCTGCATCGCGGCCGCCATGTTGGCCCCGGCGCTGGCGGCGCTGCTCGTGGTCCGCTTCGTCGAGCGCGGCGGCGCGGTACGGGAGGCGCTCGCGCTGCGCATGCCGCGGCCACGGGCCCGCGCGGTTCGGGCCCTCCTGCTGCCGCTCGGGGTCATCGGTGGGCTGACCGCCGCGACACTGGTGCTCGGCGCACTGGTGGGCGGCTACCCGTTCGCCGGCTTCGGCTTGTTGGACGCGGGCCGGGTCGGGTCGTGGGCGGTCCAGGGGCTGATCGGGATGGTGCTCTCGCTGCCGCTGTTCTTCGGCGAGGAGATCGGCTGGCAGGGCTTCCTCTTCCCCCGGTTGCTGCAGTTCGGGGGCGGTACGGCGGGACTGGTGCGGGCCTACCTGCTCACCGGTACGGCCTTCGCGCTCTGGCACCTGCCGACCCTGCTGATGGGCGGGCAGTACCCGGGGCGACCCTGGTACCTGGCGGTGCCCGCGCTGACGGTGAGCTGCGTGCTCGTCCTGCCGGTCTTCACCTGGCTGAGGCTGCGCTCGGGGTCGGTCGTCCCGGCGGTGCTGGCACACGCCTTCGCCAGCAGCATGAGCGTGTCGATGGTCCGGGAGTTCGCGGCCCCGGGCGCCGAGCTGGACCCGCTCACCATGTCGCTGGCGGGCTGGCCCGGGTGGATCGTCCTCGGCGGGTTCGTGGTCTTCCTCGCGGGCACCGGGCGGCTGCGGCCGGGGCGGTACGCGCGGGGGTGACGGGCGGTGGGGCGTGGCAGATGACAGGTGACAGATTTCATCATCTGTCATCTGTCATCTGTCATCTGTTCGCTGAAAGCCGTCGACTGTCATTTGTTCGGCGCCTTGGCGCCGCCCCTCACCCGCCCGCCGGAGCCAGGTCCCTGCGGATCTCGTCCAGGATCAGCCCGGCCCCGCTGTAGCCGATGCCGAGCATCCACAGGTTGTCGTCCACCCGGAACACCCGCCCGCTGCGCACGGCGTCCAGGTTCCTCCAGAGCGCCCCCTCGGTGATCTTGCCCTGGTCGGACTTGGCCGCGTCCCCGTACACCGAGTAGAAGATGACGTCGGCCGCCGCCTGGTCCACCTGCTCGGGGCTGATCTCCATGGAGAAGCCGGGCTTGTCCTGGTTGGCGGGCCGCCCGAGGCCGAGGTCCTTGAACAGCGAGCCGACGAAGGTGTCGTTCAGGTAGAGCCTGGTCGGCGCGCCCGCCAGGAAGCGGGCCATCTCGACCCGGGTGGCCGCCGCCCTGGCCGGACCGCCGAGCGCGGTGACCAGGTCCCGCAGCTTCGCCCGGTACGCCGCGTCCGCCGCGTCGGCCTCGGCCTGGCGGCCCAGCGCCTCGGCGTGCAGTCGGACGTTCTCCTTCCAGGTCGGCCCGGTGGTCCCGGAGAGCACCGTCGGCGCGATCTTCGAGAGTTGGTCGTACCGCTTGTCGTCGCGGACCTGGTTGCTCAGGATGAGGTCCGGCCGCAGTGCCGCGATCGCCTCCAGGCTGGGCTGCCCGATGGCCCCGACGGGCTTCGTCCCTGCCAGCCGCTCGGCGGGCAGATACGTGGGGAAGGACGCGCCCGCGGCGACGGTGGTCGCGCCGACCGGGCTGAGGCCGAGGGTGACCGCCGAGTCCAGCGCGTCGGTGTCCAGGACCACCACCCGGCTCGCCCGCGCCGGCACGGTGCTCTCGCCACGCGCGTGCCGGACCGTCCGGCTGCCGCCCGTGCCGCCCGTGCCGGACGAACCGGCGCCCGAACCGCCGCTCGGCGCCGTGGCGCCGGACCCGCAGGCGGCGAGCGCGAGCCCCGGGGCGAGTCCGGCGGCGAGGCCGAGCGCGGCGCGGCGGCTGAGCGGTCGGGGCATCGGCGGCACCTCCAACGTACGGGCGGGGCGCCGGAATCCCTGCCCGCACGGCGGCCCGCCTACGCCTCGGAACCGTTCTCCCGTCGCTGGCGCAGGAGTTCCGCGTACTCGGCGTGCACCCGCCGGTCCATCGCGAGGGTGAACTGGGCGTCCGCGACCGTCCGTGCCAGCGGCCGGACCCGCATGATGCGCTCGGTGAGCCGGGCCGCCGTGCCGGGCGGGAGCGGGGTGTCGGCGGCCAGCGCGCTGAGCAGGTGCTCGCTGACCACCTCGATGAAGATCTCGGCGATGGCGTCCACGTGCTCCCGGGTCCGCCGGCTCGCCTCCAGCACCGCCGCGAGCGGCACCCCCTCCGCCACCAGCTCGGTGGTGGCCTCCATCAGCCGGCGGCTGACGTGGGTGATGCCGTGCTCCTCGACGGTGATGTAGCCCTGGGCGATCGATTCGGCGGTGTTCTCCTCGGTGAGCTGGTCGCCGAAGGCGGCCCTCAGCTCCTCCCAGTCCAGGCGCACCGGGGTCTCGTCGGACCACGGCGCGACGATCGCCGCCTCCAGCCCGATCAGCTCGGCGACGTCCCGACCGCTCTCGCCGGCGCCGATCAGCTCGGCGATGCCGCCCAGGGTGTGGCCGCGTTCGAGGAGTTCGGCGATCATCCGCAGCCGAGCCAGGTGCTCCTCGCCGTACCAGGCGATCCGGCCCTCCCGGCGGGGCGGCTGCAGCAGTTTGCGCTCGCGGTAGAAGCGCAGGGTGCGGGTGGTGATGCCGGCGGCTTCGGCCAGTTCCTCCACCCGGTACTCGCGTTTTCTGTCGCCCGCAGCAGCTCTGACCTTGTCCACGGCGATCAGCATAGGACCGCCGGCTCGGAAGGCTCCCCGAACCGGAGCCGTCGTGCTTCTTCCATCCGGTGTCAGCAAGGGCTACCCTGCCAACCGTGCCAGTGATTGCTGGCGCGATTGGCAGGGTCCCGGAGGCGAGTCTCCCCGGGAGGTTCCGGGGCCGAGGGGCTCCGGGAGAGCGCGACGATCACCGTCCCACCCTCAGGAGGTTGCCGCATGGCATCCAGCAGCAAGCGCCCCCGCTCCGGCGCGTCCGCAGCGACCGACACCACCGCTGCGCAGGAGCCCGTTCCGCACGTCCGGGTGGCGGTGATCGGCTCCGGCTTCGGCGGCCTCGGCGCCGCGGTCCGACTGCGTCGTGCCGGGATCACCGACTTCGTGGTCCTGGAGCGGGCGGACTCGGTCGGCGGCACCTGGCGCGACAACAGCTACCCCGGCTGCGCCTGCGACGTGCCCTCGCACCTCTACTCCTTCTCCTTCGCGCCCAACCCCGAATGGCCGCGCAGCTTCTCCGGCCAGCCGGACATCCGCGCCTACCTGGAGAAGGTCGCCACCGTCTTCGGTCTCCGTCCCCACCTGCGCTTCAACACCGAAGTCCTGGAAGCCCGTTGGGAGAGCGAGCAGACCCGCTGGCGGATCACCACCTCGGCCGGTCAGTGGACCGCCGACGCCGTCGTCTCCGCCGCCGGACCGCTCGCCGACCCGCAGATCCCCGACCTGCCCGGACTGGCCGGCTTCCCCGGCAAGGTGTTCCACTCCTCCCGCTGGGACCACGACTTCGACCTGACCGGCAAGCGCGTGGCGATGGTCGGCACCGGCGCCTCCGCCGCCCAGATCATCCCGTCGATCCAGCCCGCGGTCGGCAAACTGACGGTCTTCCAGCGCACCCCGGCCTGGGTGCTGCCGCGCCGCGACCGCGAGATCACCCAGCTGGAGAAGTGGCTGCACGGCCGCCTGCCGGTCACCACGAAGATCCGCCGCGGCACCCTCTTCGCGCTCCGCGAGCTCCAGGTGGACGCGTTCGTGCGCCGCCCCGGACTGCTGCGCCTGGTCCAGCAGCTCGCCGAACGCCACATCGCCCAGGGCGTCTCCGACCCGGCGCTGCGTGCCAGGCTCACCCCGGACTACCGGATCGGCTGCAAGCGCATCCTGCTCAGCAACACCTACTACCCGGCGCTCGCGGCGGCCAACACCGAGGTCGTCTCCTCCGGCCTGCGCGAACTGCGCGGCTCCACGCTGGTCGCCGCCGACGGCAGCGAGCACGAGGTGGACGCGATCGTCTTCGGCACCGGCTTCCACGTCACCGACATGCCCATCGGCGCCCGGGTGTTCGGAATCGACGGCACCAGCCTGGCGGAGGAGTGGAAGGACGGCATGGAGGCGCTGCGCGGCTCGACCGTGCGCGGCTTCCCGAACCTCTTCTTCGTCATCGGGCCCAACACCGGCCTCGGCAACAGCTCGATGATCCTGATGATCGAGTCCCAACTGAACTACCTGATCGACGCGTTGACCACGCTCGGCTCGATCGGCGCGGCCGCGATGCAGCCCACCGTGCGGGCCCAGCGGCAGTGGAACCTCGAACTCCAGCACCGGATGGACCGCACCGTCTGGACCACCGGCGGCTGCCGCAGCTGGTACCTCGACCCGAGCGGCAGGAACACCGTGCTCTGGCCCGGTTCCACCACCGCGTTCCGCCGGGCCACCCGCAGGGTCGACCTCGGCGAGTACGAGCTGATCATGCGCGGCGCACCGGCCGCCGCCCGTACCGTCCAGGAGGTCTCCGCGTGACCCGTGTCCATCTGCCCGAGGAGTACGAACCGCCGGTCCCGGCGGAGGAGTTGAGCGTCCGGTCGGCCGACGGCATCCGGCTGCACGTCGAGGTGCACGGCCAGCCCGGCGCGCCCACCGTGGTGCTCGCGCACGGCTGGACCTGCTCGACCGTCTTCTGGGCCCCGGTCATCCGCCGACTCGCCGACCGGTACCGGGTGGTGGCGTACGACCAGCGCGGCCACGGGCACAGCGAGATCCCGCCGAGCCGGGCCCGCTACTCGACCCGGGCGCTCGCCGAGGACCTGTCCGCCGTACTCGCGCGGACCGTTCCGGCGGGCGAGCGGGCCGTACTGGCCGGGCACAGCATGGGCGGGATGACCGTCATGGCCGCCGGCGGCCGTCCCGAGGTCGCCGAACGCACCGCCGCGGCCGTCCTGGTCTCCACCGGCCCGGGCGACCTGGTGGCCGAACTCACCGTCCTGCCGCCCGCCGTACGCGCCCGGGGCCTGCGGCGCTTCCTGCACCGGCAGCTGCTGCGCTCCCGGATGCCGCTAGGGCCGGTCTCTCCGGTCAGCCGGGCGGCGCTCAAGTACGCCACCATGGGGCCAGGTTCGCCCGCCGGTCAGGTCGAGGCGACGGCCCGGATCGTGCACGCCTGCCCGACCGCCGTCCGCGCCAACTGGGCCGCGGTGCTGGACCGGTTGGACGTCCACGCCGGGCTCGCCCGGCTCGCCGCGCCCACCGCGGTGGTGGTCGGCACCGACGACCGGCTGACCCCGCCGGTGCACGCCCATCGGATCGTCTCCCGACTCCAGGACCCGCAGGGGCTGTTGCTGCTGCCCGGGGTCGGCCACATGGCACCGCTGGAGCGTCCGGAGGAGGTCGCCGCCGAGATCCACCGGATGGCCTCCGCGTACCTGACGTCCGCGCCCGCCGCCGTGCCCGCGCCCGCGCCTGTCTCCGACTCCGTTCCCGCTCCCGTTCCCGCTCCCGACTCCGCTTCCGATTCCGATTCCGCCGAGGAGAGGACCGCCGTCGCATGAACGCGATCCCGCCGTTTTCCGCACAGGTCGTCGTCGTCACCGGGGCCGCGCGCGGCGTCGGTGCCTCGCTGGCCCGCAAGCTCGCCCGGCGCGGAGCCAAGGTGGCCCTGCTGGGGCTCGAGCCGGAGGAGCTGAAGGCCGTCGCCGCGCAGTGCGGCCCGTCCGCGACCAGCTGGGAGGTGGACGTCACCGACCTCGACGCGCTCGAGGACACCGCCCGGCGGATCAAGGAGCACTACGGGCGGATCGACACCGTCGTCGCCAACGCCGGGATCGCGATCGGCGGACCGCTGACCGACAGCGACCACAGGGCGTTCAGCCGGGTCATCGAGGTCAACCTGCTCGGCAGCGTGGCCACCGCGCGGGCCTTCCTGCCCGCGCTCGCCGAGAGCCGGGGGTACCTGCTCCAGATCGCCTCGCTCGCCGCGCTGACCCCGGCGCCGCTGATGAGCGCTTACTGCGCCAGCAAGTCCGGCGTGGAGGCCTTCGCCCACTCGATCCGCGCCGAGGTGGCCTTCCAGGGGGTCAAGGTTGGGGTGGGGTACCTGAGTTGGACCGACACGGACATGGTGCGCGGGGCCGACGAGGACGCGGTGCTGAAGCAGATGCGCTCCCGGCTGCCGTGGCCGGCGAACAAGACGTACCCGCTGGAGCCCGCGGTGGACCGGATCGTCGCCGGGATCGCCCGCCGGTCCGCCCACGTCTACGCCCAGGCGTGGCTGCGCGGGATGCAGCCGGTCCGCTGGCTGCTGCCGAGCCTGATCGCGGTGGTCGGCTCCCGGGACGTGGCCCGGCTGGCGCCCCAGCTCGCCGCCACCGCCGCCAGCCGCCTGCGCGCCGTCGGCGCCGGGGGCGCGGCGGACACGGCGGTGCGGGGGAGCCGGAGCGGGGCGGGGACCGACGGCTGACGGCGAACAGATGGCAGCCGACGACTGACAACTGACAGCCGATGACTAACAGCTGACAGCTGACAGATTTCGAAATCTGTCAGCTGTCAGTGCCCGCGATCCCCGCCAGCGTCTCCAGCGCCCGCGCCAGGACCGGCAGCGGCGGGGAAGCGAGCCCGACCCGGACGGCGGAGGGCGAGCGCCGGGGATCGACGGCGAAGGCCGCCGCGGGCGTGACCGAGATCCCGGCGCGCGCGGCCTGCGCGACGAAGGCCTCCGCCCGCAGACCCGTCGGCAGCTCCCACCACAGGTAGTACGAGCTCGGGTCGGACCGCAGCCGCTGCCCCGTCAGCAGCTCGCGCGCCAGCAGCTGCCGGGCCGTCGCGTCGGCCCGCTTCGCCGCCTGCACCGCGGCCAGCGTGCCGTCCCCGATCCAGCGCACCGCGGCCTCCAGCGCGAAGCCGCTCGGCGTCCACCCGCCCGAGCGCAGCGCGCCTGCCACCCGCTCGCGCAGGCCCGCCGGGACGACCGCGAACCCGGTGGTCAGTCCCGGGGCGAGCCGCTTGGAGAGGCTGTCCACGAGTACGGTGCGCTCCGGCGCGTGTGCGGCCAGCGGTGCCAGATCGGGCCGCAGGAACGACCAGACGGCGTCCTCGACGGCCGGCAGGTCGAGCCCGCGCAGCACCGCCGCGAGCGCCGCCGCCCGCTCCGGCGGCAGGCTCGTACCGAGCGGGTTCTGCAGCCGCGGCTGGACGTACACCGCGCGCAGCGGCCCGGCCCGGTGAGCGGCCGCCACCGCGTCCGGCACCAGCCCGTACTCGTCCATGGCCAGCGGCACCAGCACGATGCCCAGTCGCTCCGCCACCGCTCTGACCACCGGATAGGTCAGCTCCTCCACGCCCAGCCGCTGCCCGGGCGGCACCAGCGCGGACAGCGCCCCGGCGATGGCCTGCCGCCCGTTGCCGGCGAACAGCAGTCGCTCCGGCCCGACCTCCCAGGCGGTGTCTCCAGCGACGGCCCCTTCGAATTCACGTGCGACGTCCTGGGAGGTGGCGGCCGACACCAGAGCCGCGAACGCCCGCCGGGCCGCGCCCGTCCCGGCCGCGCCGACCGGCCGCAGGGCGTCCCCCAACGCGTCCGGTCGCAGCAGGGGCGCCAGTCCGCCCGCCAGCAGCTCGGCCTGGCCGGGGACGGAGGGGTAGTTGAGCTCCAGGTCCACGGGGGCGGTGGCCGGTTCCGCGAGCGCCACCGGGGCGCCGTCCGGGGCCCGCCCGGCCCGGACGAAGGTCCCGCGCCCGACCTCCCCGACGGTCAGCCCGCGCCGGGCCAGCTCCCGGTAGACGCGCCCCGCCGTCGAGGCGGCGATGCCCCGGCTGCGGGCGAACGCGCGCTGGGTGGGCAGCTGCTGGCCGGGCCGCAGCCGCCCGTCCGTGATCTCGGCGGCGATCCGGTCGGCGATCAGGCGGTAGTCGTCCATCGGCGGTCGGCCCTCCCGTGGTCCCAGCGCAGTCGGCCGCCACGACGACCGGTCCGTTCGGCACATTGCACCGAGCGCAAAGTCATCATTGCATCGACCCGATCGCCCGCTCTAGCCTCCTCGCATGGACGCGTTGACATCGGCCGTGGACGGCCAGGCCGTGCTGGGCATCGCCGCCGTGGCTCTGGGCATGGTGCTGTCTCCCGGGCCGAACATGATCTACCTGGTCTCGCGCTCGATCGCGCAGGGTCGCCGCGCCGGGCTGATCTCGCTGATCGGGGTCGCGGCCGGCTTCCTGGTCTACCTGGTCGCCGTGACGGCCGGGGTGGCCGCCGTGTTCTCAGTGGTGCCCGCCCTCTACACCGCGATCAAGCTGGCCGGCGCCGGATACCTGCTCTGGCTGGCCTGGAAGGCCGTCAAACCGGGCGGCACGGCGGTCTTCGCCCCGCAGCAGCTGCCGCCGGACCCGCCGCGCCGACTGTTCACGATGGGCTTCCTCACCTGCCTGCTCAACCCCAAGATCGCCATCATGTACATCTCGCTGCTGCCCCAGTTCGTGGCCCCGGAACGCGGTCACGTCGCCGCGCAGAGCCTGCTGCTGGGCCTGACCCAGATCGCGATCGCGATCACCGTCAACGGCCTGATCGCGGTGAGCGCGGGCGGCATCGCGGCCTTCCTCAACCGCCGTCCCGGTTGGCTGCGGATCCAGCGCTACGTGATGGGCACCGTCCTCGCCGGCCTCGCCGTGCACATCGCCGCCGACCGCGCCAAGGCCGTGGCCGTCTAGGCCCTAGGCCGTGTCTCGTAATTGATCTTGGTGGGGGCTATTGCTCCTCGGCTCGCAGCCACAGGATCAGCGAAGCGAGGACGACGCCGGCCCGGTAG
>NZ_JBIAVL010000015.1:0-10832 GCF_042894165.1 Kitasatospora sp. NPDC001547
ACTGCAGGGGGGACCCTGTGGGAGAGTAGGACGCCGCCGAACAATCATTGCTGAAGAACCCCCATCCGGGATCCGGATGGGGGTTCTTCGCGTTTCCGGGGCAGTGTCAGAGCTTGAGTTTGAACCCGACGTGGGAGGCCGTGAACCCGAGCCGCTCGTAGAAGCGGTGGGCGTCCGTACGCGTCGCGTCGGAGGTGAGCTGGACGAGGTCGGCTCCGAGTTCGCGGGAGCGTGCGACGGCCCACTCGATCAGTTCGGTGCCCAGTCCGCTGCCGCGTTCGTCGGCGTGGATGCGGACGCCCTCGATGATCGTGCGGGTGGCGCCGGCCCGGGAGAGACCGGGGACGACGGTGAGCTGCAGGGTGCCGACGGTGCGGCCGGCCCGGTCGGCGACGATCAGGTGCTGGTGCGGGTCGCCGTCGATCCGGGCGAAGGCGGTGCGGTAGGGAGTGAGGTCGTCGGGGCTCTCGCGGGTGGCGCCCAGCGGGTCGTCGGCCAGCATGGCCACGATCGCCGGCAGGTCGTCGGGGGTGGCCCGTCGGATCGTCAGAACAGCCGTTTCAGTCATGATCAGAGAGTAGAAGCAGTACTTACGGCCACCAACCCCGGTCTACGCCCGTAGCACCCCTTCACGGCCCTTCTGAAGGGCCCTGGGACCCCATCGAGACCACGTACGGCCCGTCAGTCCCCGGGCTTGGCGCTGGTGATGACGGCGAAGACCGCGCCGTGCGGGTCGACCAGCTGGGCGAGGCGGCCGACGCCGTGCACGTCGGTGGCCGGGACCCGTACGGTCGCGCCGAGGGTGGCGGCGATGGCGAGGCCGGCGTCGGTGTTGGGGACCTCGAAGTAGGGGAGCCAGTGCGAGCCGGTGCCGCGCGCGGTCTGCTCGGGGCCGAGTTGCGCGATGCCGCCGTGGGCGTCCTCGGTGCCGCCGCCGGCCGGGGTGAGGACGGTGTAGACCGCCTCGCCGAGCGGGACGTCCTGCTCCTGCCAGTCGAAGACGGCGCGGTAGAAGGACTTGGCGGCTGCGGCGTCGATGCTGTGGCACTCGGCCCAGCACAGGCTGCCCTCCTCGGTGACGAGGTCCAGACCGCGGGTGTCGTGCGGCTGCCAGACCGCGAAGTCGGCGCCGGTCGGGTCCGTGTAGCCGGCCATCCGGCCGGCGGTGAAGACGTCGAAGGGGGCGAACCGGACGCGGCCGCCGGCCTGTTCGACCAGGGCGGTGGTGCGGTCGGCGTCCTCGGTGGCGAAGTAGAGCGTCCAGCCGGGAGGGCTGCCGTCCTCGGCGAGCGGACCGAGCGCGGCGACCGTCCGGCCGTCGAGCTGGAAGAAGCCGTAGCCGCCGGCTTCGGGGCCGGCCGAGTCGAAGGACCAGCCGAACAGCGTGGTGTAGAAGTCGACGGAGGCGTGGGTGTCGGGGCTGCTCAGGTCGAGCCAGACGGGGGAGCCGGGGCGGAAGTCGGTGTTGAGCACGGCGGCACTGCTCCTCGGACGGGGCCCGGGCGGGCGCGGTCGACGGCGGGCCCCCCTCGGTCCCCTCCCAGCCTGGCACCCCGGCCGGGCAGGCGCACGGCAGCGCTGTGCGCCCGGAGGGTGCGGGACTGTCGGGCCGGGGCGGTACGGTGCGTAGCGGAATCGATCCACCCGTACCGGTCGAAGGGGGTCCGGTGAGCAAGCAGGCGGCGCAGTCTGGGCAGCAGGTGCCGCGCCAGCTGGCGCAGGTCGAGGGCGTGCTGGAGCGGATCACCTACGCCAATGAGGAGACCGGGTACACGGTGGCCCGGGTGGACACCGGCCGGGGCGGGAACGACCTGTTGACGGTGGTGGGCGCGCTGCTGGGGGCGCAGGTCGGGGAGTCGCTGCGGCTGCACGGGCGGTGGGGCTCGCACCCGCAGTACGGGCGGCAGTTCACGGTGGAGAACTACACCACGGTGCTGCCCGCCACGATCCAGGGGATCCAGCGGTACCTGGGCTCGGGGCTGATCAAGGGGATCGGGCCGCGGTTCGCCGAGCGGATCGTGGAGCGCTTCGGGGTGGACACCCTGGAGGTGATCGAGAACGAGCCGGGCCGGCTGATCGAGGTGCCGGGCCTGGGGCCGAAGCGGACGAAGAAGATCGCGGCGGCCTGGGAGGAGCAGAAGGCGATCAAGGAGGTGATGGTCTTCCTCCAGGGGGTCGGGGTCTCCACCTCGCTGGCTGTGCGAATCTACAAGCAGTACGGCGACGGCTCGATCGGGGTGGTGCGCAACGAGCCCTACCGGCTGGCCTCGGACGTCTGGGGCATCGGCTTCCTGACGGCGGACCGGATCGCCCAGGCGGTGGGCATCCCGCACGACAGTCCGGAGCGGGTGAAGGCCGGTCTGCAGTACGCGCTGTCGCAGAGCACCGACCAGGGGCACTGCTTCCTGCCGGAGGAGCGGCTGATCGCGGACGGCGTGAAGCTGCTCCAGGTGGACGTCGGGCTGGTGATCGACTGCCTGGCGGAGCTGGTGGCCGCCGAGGGGGTGGTCCGCGAGGCGGTCCCGGGTGAGGGCGGCGAGCCGGTCACCGCGGTGTACCTGGTGCCGTTCCACCGGGCGGAGATCTCGCTGGCCAACCAGCTGCTGCGGCTGCTGGGTTCGGACGCGGACCGGATGCCGTGGTTCGGCGACGTGGACTGGCCGGTGGCGCTGGCCTGGCTGGCGAAGCGGACCGGGGCGGAGCTGGCGCCGGAGCAGGAGCAGTCGGTGCGGCTGGCGTTGACGGAGAAGGTCGCGGTGCTGACGGGTGGTCCGGGCTGCGGCAAGTCGTTCACGGTGAAGTCGATCGTGACGCTGGCGCTGGCGAAGCGGGCGAAGGTGGTGCTGGCGGCGCCGACCGGCCGGGCGGCGAAGCGGCTGGCGGAGCTGACCGGGGTGGAGGCCTCGACGGTGCACCGGCTGCTGGAGCTGAAGCCGGGCGGGGACGCCGCGTACGACCGGGACCGGCCGCTGGACGCGGACCTGGTGGTGGTCGACGAGGCCTCGATGCTGGACCTGATCCTGGCGAACAAGCTGGTCAAGGCGGTGCCGCCGGGCGCCCACCTGCTGTTCGTGGGGGACGTGGACCAGCTGCCCTCGGTGGGTGCCGGGGAGGTGCTGCGGGACCTGCTGGCCGAGGGCGGGCCGATCCCGTCGGTGCGGCTGACCAGGATCTTCCGGCAGGCGCAGCAGTCCGGCGTGGTGACCAACGCACACCGGATCAACGAGGGCAGGCCGCCGCTGACGGAGGGCCTGGCGGACTTCTTCCTGTTCGCCGAGGACGACGCGGAGCGGGCGGCCGGGCTGACGGTGGACGTGGTGGCGCGCCGGATCCCGCAGAGGTTCGGCTTCGACCCGCGCCGGGACGTGCAGGTGCTGGCGCCGATGCACCGGGGGCCGGCCGGCGCGGGGACGCTGAACACCCTGCTCCAGGCGGCGGTGACGCCGGCCCGGGAGGGGCTGGCCGAACGCCGGTTCGGCGGCCGGACGTTCCGGGTGGGGGACAAGGTCACCCAGGTCCGCAACAACTACGACAAGGGGCGGAACGGCGTCTTCAACGGCACAGTGGGAGTGGTGACCGCCCTCAGCGCGGACGACCAGCGGCTGACGGTGCTCACCGACGAGGACGAGGAGGTGGCGTACGACTTCGACGAGCTGGACGAGCTGGCCCACGCGTACGCGGTGACGATCCACCGCTCGCAGGGCAGCGAGTACCCGGTGGTGGTGATTCCGGTCACCATGTCCGCTTGGACGATGCTCCAGCGAAACCTGCTCTACACCGCTGTGACCAGGGCTCGGAAACTGGTCGTGCTGGTGGGGTCACGCAAGGCGATCGCACAGGCCGTCCGAGCCGTCAGCGCAGGTCGCAGGCATACCGCACTCGACTACCGGCTGGCAGCTGGATGATTATCCAACGGGATGGTTGCCTCTAATGTTCTCTTGACGTGAAGAGATTTACGGCAGAGCCTAGGGTGGTGCCGATCTTGTCCGGTTCGTACCGGCTGCGGCGGCAGGTTTTGTAGGGGCGGGCCCTTTCGGGCCACCCCGGGTGCGCGGCTGTCCTCCGGATGGGGGATGGTGGAGACAGTCAGGGCACCTTGGAAGAGGATTCATTTCGTCGGTGAGGAAGACGTGAGCGACAACTCGGTAGTACTGCGGTACCAGGACGGCGAGTACGAATACCCCGTCGTCGAGAGCACTGCGGGCAACTCCGGCTTCGACATCTCGAAGCTGCTCCCGCAGACCGGCCTGGTCACCCTGGACAACGGCTTCGGTAACACCGCCGCGTACAAGTCCGCGATCACCTTCGTGGACGGCGACAACGGCATCCTGCGGTACCGCGGCTACCCGATCGAGCAGCTCGCCTCCGATGGCGGCTTCATCGAGACCGCGTACCTCCTGATCAACGGCGAGCTGCCGAACGCGGACCAGCTGGCGGAGTTCAACCGCGAGATCACCCAGCACACCCTGCTGCACGAGGACGTCAAGCGCTTCTTCCAGGGCTTCCCGCGGGACGCCCACCCGATGGCGATGCTGTCCTCGGTCGTCGGCGCGCTGTCCACGTTCTACCCGGAGAGCCACAACCCGTTCGACGCGGCCCAGCGCCACCTGTCGACCGTCCGCCTGCTCGCCAAGCTGCCGACGATCGCGGCGTACGCGTACAAGAAGGCGATGGGCCAGCCCTTCGTCTACCCGCGCAACGACCTCAGCTACGTCGAGAACCTGCTGCGGATGACCTTCGCCGTCCCCGCCGAGGACTACGAGCTCAACCCGGTCGTCGTCAACGCGCTGGACAAGCTGCTCATCCTGCACGCGGACCACGAGCAGAACTGCTCGACCTCCACCGTGCGCCTGGTCGGCTCCAGCCACGCCAACCTGTTCGCCTCGATCTCGGCCGGCATCTCGGCCCTGTGGGGCCCCCTGCACGGCGGCGCCAACCAGGCCGTGCTGGAGATGCTGGAGAGCATCCAGAAGGACGGCGGCGACGTCGACTCCTTCATCACGAAGGTGAAGAACAAGGAAGCCGGCGTCAAGCTGATGGGCTTCGGCCACCGGGTCTACAAGGCGTTCGACCCGCGTGCCGCCCAGGTCAAGCTGCTCGCGCACGAGGTCCTCGGCCAGCTCGGCAAGAGCGACGAGCTGCTGGAGATCGCGCTCAAGCTGGAGGAGCACGCCCTCAAGGACGACTTCTTCATCTCGCGCAAGCTGTACCCGAACGTGGACTTCTACACCGGCCTGATCTACCGCGCCATGGGCTTCCCGACCAGCATGTTCACCGTGCTGTTCGCGCTCGGCCGGCTGCCGGGCTGGATCGCCCACTGGCACGAGATGATCAACGACCCGACCAGCCGGATCGGCCGTCCGCGCCAGATCTACACCGGCACCGCGATCCGCGACTACGTCCCGCTGGACGCCCGCTGACCGGAGCGGAGCCGGCCACCGGCCCGCGCGGAAGCTGAGAGGGGCCCGACCGCTGCTGAGCGGCCGGGCCCCTTCGCGTCCCGGTGGCGGGCCCGAGGGCCCGCGCGGGGGACGGAACCGTACGGCGCACGACTCCGGGGCCGGCCGCAGCCGGGGACGGCCGCTCAAAGCGTCCCAGGCCCGCCAGAACCCCGGCGTCGTGCGCGAAGGCCGTCGAGGTCGACGACCGTTCCCGGGGCCCGCCGGAGCCCCGTCGGCGGCAGCCCGACGGAGGCGCGGGGACACGTTGCCGTTCAGCGTGTGCCCGCCCGTCGGAAAAACTGCCGCACTACCAACCTAAGACGTATCAGGGTGCGAGAAGTTACGCCCGGGGGGTGTGAGCTGCCTCTCGCCACGCTCCGTGTGCGCCTCGTACCACGCCCATATCACACCTTCACTCCGGCGGGACGTCACCCTCCCCGCAGTCACGGCAACCGAGCGTGATAGGAATCGTGGCATTCCGGTACGGACCGTCGCGCACATTCGCCGCGCGACGGCGGAACTGGGGAGGGAGTGCGCAGATGGCCAGGAACGTCGTCGTCACCGGCGGTGGCACGGGAATCGGGTACGAGGTCACGCGGCGGTTCGTCGAGGCCGGCGACCGCGTGGTGATCGTGGGCCGCCGCCGGGAGGTCCTGGAGAAGGCCGCGGCCGATCTCGGGCCGGACGTGACCCCGCTGGTGTGCGACCTCGCCGACCCGGACGCCGTCGAGGCCGCGCTCGCCGAACTGCCCGAGCGGATCGACGTCCTGGTGAACAACGCCGGCAGCCGGGAGACGGTGGTGGGCGGCGGGCCGCACGCCCTGCTGGCGCGCTGGCGCGGGGACTTCGAGCGCAACGTGCTGACCGTGGTGCTGCTCACCGAGTCGGTCCGCGACCGGCTCACCCCGGGCGCCGGCCGGGTGGTCACCATCAGCTCCATCGCCGCCCTGCGCGGGGCCGGCTCCTACGGCGCGGCGAAGGCCTCGCTGCACGCCTGGAACCACTTCCTGGCCGCCCAGTTGGGCACCTCGGGCATCACCGCCAACATCGTCGCGCCGGGCACCGTCGCGGGCACCGAGTTCTTCGGGCCGCGGCTGGACGAGGCCGAGGTCGCCCGCCGGGCCGCCCGCACCCTGCTCGGGCGGATCGGCGAGACCGGCGAGGTCGCGGCGGCGGTGCAGTTCCTGGCCTCGCCCGAGGCCGGGTTCATCACCGGCGAGATCCTGCACTGCAACGGCGGGGAGTTGCTGGGGCGTTGAGGGAGGCCCCGGAGCGCCCCTGGAGCATGCCGGAAGGCCCCGGACCGGTCCCGGTCCGGGGCCTTCGCGCGTACCGGGTCAGGCGGGCCGGAAGCGGCGCAGCCGCAGGCTGTTGGTGACCACGAAGACCGAGGAGAAGGCCATCGCGGCCCCCGCGATCACCGGGTTGAGCAGGCCGGCGGCGGCCAGCGGGACCGCCGCCACGTTGTAGCCGAAGGCCCAGAACAGGTTGCCCTTGATGGTGGCCAGGGTCCTGCGGGAGAGCCGGATGGCGTCGGCGGCCGCACGGAGGTCGCCGCGGACGAGGGTGAGGTCGCCGGCCTCGATCGCGGCGTCGGTGCCGGTGCCCATCGCCAGGCCCAGGTCGGCCTGGGCGAGCGCGGCCGCGTCGTTGACGCCGTCGCCGACCATCGCCACGACCCTGCCCTCGGCCTGCAGCCGCTTGACGGTGGAGACCTTGTCCTCGGGGAGCACCCCGGCGATCACGTGCTCCGGCGCGATGCCGACCTCGGCGGCGACCGCCTCGGCCACCGCCCGGTTGTCACCGGTCAGCAGCACCGGGGTCAGGCCCAGGGCGCGCAGCTCGCCGACGGCCTCGGCGCTGGTCGGCCTGACCGCGTCGGCGACCTCCAGCACGGCCCGGGCCTCGCCGTCCCAGCCGACCGCGATCGCGGTCCGGCCGGCCGCCTCCGCGGTGGCCGCGGCGCGGGCCAGGGAGGGCGGCAGCTGCTGCGCGCGGTCGGCGAGCAGGGCCGGGTGGCCGGCGACGACCGTGCGGCCCGCGACGACCCCCTGCACGCCCCGTCCGGGCACGCTGCGGAAGTCCGTGACGGCGGGCAGTCCGCCGGCCTCGGCGGCGGCCTCGGCGATCGCGCGGGCGATCGGGTGCTCGGAGGCGTGCTCGACGGCGCCGGCCAGGCGCAGGGCCTCGGCCCCGTCCACGCCCTCGGCGGTGTGCACCGCGAGCAGGGTCATCCGGCCGGTGGTGACGGTGCCGGTCTTGTCCAGGACGACGGTGTCCACCGTCCGGGTGGTCTCCAGCACCTCGGGGCCCTTGATCAGGACGCCGAGCTGGGCGCCGCGGCCGGTGCCGACCATCAGCGCGGTCGGGGTGGCCAGGCCCAGCGCGCACGGGCAGGCGATGATCAGCACGGCGACGGCGGCGGTGAAGGCCTCGGTGGGGCTGTCGGTGGCCAGCAGCCAGACCACCAGGGTGGCCAGGGCGATCAGGACGACGGCCGGGACGAAGACGGCGGAGATCCGGTCGGCCAGCCGCTGGGCGGCGGCCTTGCCGTTCTGGGCCTCCTCGACCAGCTCGGCCATCCGGGCCAGCCGGGTGTCGGCGCCGACCCGGGTGGCCTCGACCACCAGACGTCCGCCCGCGTTGACGGTGGCGCCGGTGACGGCGTCGCCGGCGGTGACCTCGACCGGGACGGACTCGCCGGTCAGCATCGAGGCGTCCACGGCGGAGGCGCCCTCGACCACCACGCCGTCGGTGGCGATCTTCTCGCCGGGGCGGACCACGAAACGGGTGCCGACCGTCAGCCGGTCCACCGGCAGCCGGACCTCCCGGCCCTCCTGGAGGACCGCGACGTCCTTGGCGCCGAGGTCGAGCAGGGCGCGCAGCGCGGCCCCGGCCCGGCGCCTGGAGCGGGCCTCCAGGTAGCGGCCGAGCAGGATCAGCACGGTGACACCGGCGGCGGTCTCCAGGTAGAGCGTGGCGGAGGCGTCGGTGTCGCCGACGGACAGCGAGAAGTCGTGGCGCATCCCGGGCATGCCGGCGCGGCCCAGGAAGAGCGCCCAGCAGGACCAGCCGAAGGCGGCCAGGGTGCCGAGCGAGACCAGGGTGTCCATGGTGGCGGCGCCGTGCCGCAGGTTGGTCCAGGCGGCACGGTGGAAGGGCAGCCCCCCGTACGCCACGACCGGGCCGGTGAGGGCGAAGGCCAGCCACTGCCAGTTCGTGAACTGGAGGGCGGGGACCATCGACAGCAGGACCACCGGGACGCTCAGGACGGCGCTGGTCAGCAGCCGGTCGCGCAGGGGGTCGGGATGCTCCGGCCGGGCGGACCGTTCGGGCTCGGGGGCGGCCGGGGGCGGGGGGAGCTCGGCGGTGTAGCCGGTGCGCTCGACGGTGGCGACCAGGTCCTCGACCGTGGTGCCGGGGCCGAAGTCGACCCGGGCCTTCTCCGTGGCGAAGTTGACGGTGGCCTCGACGCCGTCCATCCGGTTGAGCTTCTTCTCGATCCGGGCCGCGCAGGAGGCGCAGGTCATCCCGCCGATCGACAGCTCGACCCGGTCGCGGGCCCCGAGGTCGGGCGCGGACGTGCTCATGCGGTTCAGCTCCTCGGTGCGGGCGGACGGCGGGGGACACCGTGGCGGCCCCCGCCCTCCGGGGTGGTTCAGGCGCTGCGGCCGACCAGCTCGTAGCCGGCCTCGTCGATCGCGGCGCGCACCTGCTCGTCGTCCAACGGGGCGGCGGAGGAGATCGTCACGGTACCGGCCGTGGCGTCGGCGGCGACCTCGGTGACCCCGGCCAGGGCGGAGACCTCCTCGCTGATCGCCTTCTCGCAGTGGCCGCAGCTCATGCCGGACACGGTGTAGGTGATGGTGCTGGACATCGGAGGCCTCCGGGAGGTGTGGGCGGCCCCGGGTGCTCGCCCGGGTGCGGTGCTGGCAACGACTCTTCCGACACCGTACCCCTGCAGGGTATTCCCGGGATGGCGGGCCCGGCCGCCCCGCCCCCTGGGGCCGGGGCCGACAGGGCCTCCGCCGTGATCGTCCCTTATGTTCGGTATGTGTTTCCGCTCCGCCGCGCCCAGTCACCCTCGGCTCCCACGGCAGCCGGACTGCCGCCGGACCGGCAGCGCGGCGCGCTGCTCGCCGCCGACCTCCAGGACGTGCCGTTCTGGTGGCGCGCCACCCCGGCGCTGGTCGCCGTCCTGCTGGTCGGACTCGCGGACTTCTTCTCCGGCAAGGACCGCTACCTGGCCCCGCTGATGACCGTGGTGCCGACCATCGCGGCGCTGACCCTGAAACCCGGCGAGCTGCTCCTGGTCTGCTCGCTGGGGCTGCTCGCGGTGTTCGGGCTCAGCCACCACGACCAGGTCGACAACATCAACGACGCCCGCTTCCTGTACGGGGCGATGATCAGCTACGTCGTCCTGACGCTGTTCTCGGCCTGGGTCGCCAAGATCCGGATGCGGCGCGCGGCGGCCTTCGCAGCCGTCAGCTCCGTCGCCGAGGCCGCCCAGCGGGCCCTGCTGCAGCTGCCGGGGCCGGCCGTCGGGCCGCTGCGGCTCGCGGTGCGGTACGTGTCGGCGGCGGACGCCTCACGGATCGGCGGCGACCTGTACTCCGTCCTGGAGACGCCGCACGGGACCAGGGTCGCGGTCGGGGACGTCCGGGGCAAGGGGCTGGGGGCGGTGCAGACCGCGGCCGTCGTGCTCGGCGCGTTCCGCGAGGCGGCGTACGACGAGCCCGGGCTGCGGGGCGTCGCGGCGCGGATCGAGGCCAGCGTCGAGCGCCACGTGCCGGACGGCGAGTTCACCACGGCGCTGTTCGCGGAGTTCCGGACGCCGGGGACGATGGAGCTGCTGCAGTACGGGCACGTGCCGCCGATCCGGGTGGACGGCGAGGGCCGGGCGCACGTGCTGCACGCGCCCGACCCGTGGGTGCCGCTGGGGCTCGGCCGGCTGGCGGCGGGGGAGCCGACCACCTGGGGGCAGCCGTTCGGGGCGGACGACGTGCTGGTGCTCTGCACGGACGGGGTGATCGAGGCGCGGCACCGCGCGAGCGGGGAGTTCTACCCGCTGGCGGAGCGGGTCGGGCCGCTGGTGCGGGGCGCCGCGCGCTCGGCGGGGGAGCTGGAGGCGGCGGTGGGGCGGGTGTACGCGGATCTGCTGGAGCACACGGGTGGGGAGTTGCGGGATGACGCTTTGTTGTTGTTGATCGGGTGGGCGGATGGGTGAGGGGGCCCTGCGGGGGTGGGGTGGTGGGGGCTCTCGGGAGGGGTGGCTCTCGGGAGGGTGGGGGCGGGGGGGGGGGGGGGGGGGGGGGGGGGGGGGGGGGGGGGGGGGGGTGTGGGGGGGGGGGGGGGGGGGGGGGGCGGGGGGCGGCGCGCGCGGGGGGGAAG
>NZ_JBIAVL010000015.1:10842-209329 GCF_042894165.1 Kitasatospora sp. NPDC001547
ACCCGGGCGAGCGGTAGCCGGCCGGAGCCGGGGAACGGGGCGGCGGCGCGGATGGAAGCGGAAGCGGGGGGGGGGGCCCCCGCGGGGGGGGGGGGGGCGGGGGGGGGGGGGGGGGGGGGGGCACGGGGGGGGGCCGCTCCGGGGGCTGGATGATTTTCAGACTGCCCTCCTCGTGGGTGCGACGCCGGGCAACGGTGGCAGTCTGAAAATCACCCGCAACGCCCCTCTCCGGGCCACCCCCTGCGCCGCCCCTTCCGCAGCGCGTCCCTCTCGCCGGAGGGGAGGGGAGGGGGGTGTCCTTTTCGCGGGGGTGGGTGGGGGCGTCAGGGGGTGGTGGTGTCGGCGAGGGTGCGGAAGAGGAGGGCGGTGGAGGTGGCGCCGGGGTCCTGGTGGCCGGTGCTGCGTTCGCCGAGGTAGGAGGCGCGGCCCTTGCGGGCCTGGAGGGGGGTGGTGTCGCGGGCGCCCTGTTCGGCGGCGTCGGCGGCCGCTGCGGCCGCTGCGGGGAGGTCCGCGCCGCCGGCGGCGGCGGCGCGGAAGGCGGCGACGGCGGGGGTCCAGGCGTCCACGATGGTCTTGTCGCCGGGTTCGGCCTTGCCGAGGAGGCGGACGGCGTCCAGTCCGGCGGACAGGGCCTCGGCGACGGCGGCGGGGGCGGCCGGGCCGGGGAGGGCGGCGCCGATGGCGCGGAAGGCCTTGCCGTAGAGCGGGCCGGAGGCGCCGCCGACCTTGGAGATGAGCGTGGTGCCGGTCCTGGTGAGGACGGCGCCGGGGCCGTCCGGGTGGAGGCCGTCCAGTGCGGCCACGGCGGCGGCGAAGCCGCGCCGGAGGTTGCTGCCGTGGTCGCCGTCGCCGATCGCGGAGTCCAGCTCGGTGAGCCGGGCGTGCTCCTTCTCGACGGCCGCGGCGATCGCGCGGATCCAGGCCTCGGCCAGCGGGGTGTCGAAGTCCATCGCGGTTCCTCCTCAGGCCCGCTTGAGGGCGGGGGTGTCGACCGGGGCGTCCCAGAGTTCCACCAGCTGGGCGTCGGCCTTGGTGAGGGTCAGCGAGAAGCCCGCCATGTCGAGGCTGGTGACGTAGTTGCCGACCAGGCTGCGGGCCACCGTGATGCCGCGTTCGGCGAGCCGGGCGGCGATCTCGCCGTAGACCACGTACAGCTCCAGCAGCGGGGTCCCGCCGAGGCCGTTGAGCAGGGCGATCACCTCGTCGCCCGGGGTCAGGTGGTGGTCGGTCAGGATGGTCTCGACGACCTCGGCGGCCAGTTCGCGGGCGGGGCGGAGCTTCTCGCGCCGGCGGCCGGGCTCGCCGTGGATGCCGACGCCGACCTCGATCTCGTCCTCGGGCAGGTCGAAGCCGGGCTTGCCTGCGGCCGGGACGGTGGCCGCGGTGAGCGCGACGGCGAAGGAGCGGGAGGCGGCGTTGACCCGCTCGCCCAGGGCGGCCACCTCGTCCAGCGGGGCGCCGCGCTCGGCCAGCGCGCCGGCGGTCTTCTCGACCAGCACCGTCGCGCCGGTGCCCCGGCGTCCGGCCGTCCAGGTGGAGTCCTCGACCGCGACGTCGTCGTTGACCAGGACGGTGCGGACCTCCAGGCCCTCCTCGGCGGCGAGTTCGGCGGCGAGCTCGAAGTTCATCACGTCGCCGGTGTAGTTCTTCACGACGAAGACCACGCCGGCGCCGTTCTCCACGGCCTTGGCGGCGGCCAGCATCTGGTCCGGGACGGGCGAGGTGAACACCTCGCCGGGGCAGGCGGCGTCGAGCATGCCGGGGCCGACGAAGCCGCCGTGCAGCGGCTCGTGGCCGGAGCCGCCGCCGGAGACCAGCGCGACCTTGGGAGCGGCCGGGCGGACGGCCCGGGTGATCACCCGGTTGGGGACGTCCACCGTCAGCTCCGGATGGGCGGCGGCGACACCGGCCAGTGCGTCCTCCAGGACGCTCTCCGGGGTGTTGATCAGCTTCTTCAACGCTCTTCGCTCCCTCTACGGCGGCGGACGCTGCTGACCCGACGCTACGCCAGACGGGGGTGGCGGGCACGGGGTGCGACACGCGGTGGTCCGGTCACTCTCCCGGAGCAGTCGGTTCCGGCCGTAGGGTCGGCCGCATGAGTGGGAACGTGGGCATTGTTCTGGTCTCGCACAGCGCCCGGCTCGCGGAGGGGCTGCGCGAGCTGCTCGGCGAACTCGCCTCGGACGGCGTGCGGGTGGTCGTCGCGGGCGGCACCGAGGACGGCGGGCTCGGCACCAGCTACGAGCTGATCGCCGGGGCGATCGCGCGGGCCGACGCGGGGGCGGGCGTGGTCGTGCTGCCGGACCTCGGCAGCTCGGTGCTCACCGCCGTCACGGTGCTGGAGGACGAGCCGCGCCCGGGCGTGGAGCTGGTGGACGCGCCGTTCGTGGAGGGCGCGGTGGCCGCCGCCGTCACCGCCTCGACCGGGGCCGGGCTGGCCGAGGTGGTCGCGGCGGCCGAGGACGCGCGCGGGTTCAGGAAACTCTGATCGTCCGGCGTCCGCTCACTTGGCGTCCGCGTAGCAGTCCACCACCGCCGTGCTGAGCGGGAAGCGCACCGGGGTGTCGCCGAACACCAGCCGGCGGGCTTCGTCGCCCGCCTCGGCGACGGCGGCGGCCACCTCGTCGGCGAGGTTCGCCGGGGTGTGCACGATCACCTCGTCGTGCTGGAAGAACACCAGGTGCGGACGGTCCGCCGGGCCTGCCGCCGGCAGTTCGTTCAGCCGGCGGCGCAGCGCGGCGAGCAGGGCCAGCGCCCAGTCGGCGGCGCTGGCCTGGATGACGAAGTTGCGGGTGAAGCGGCCGCGGGCCCGGGCGGTGCGGCCGCCGGCCTCGCCCGCGGTGTCGCCCTCGGTGAGGTCGAGGAAGTCGGCCGAGGCGGGCGGGCAGACCCGGCCGAGCCGGGAGGCGACCACGCCGCCGTCCTCGCCGGTGCGGGCGGCGGCCTCCACGTAGCCCATCGCGGCCGGGTAGCGGCGGTGCAGGGTGTTCAGCAGCGGGCCGATGTCGCCGCTGGTCTGCCCGTACATGGCGCCGAGCAGGCCGAGCTTGGCCTTGTCGCGGTCGCCCTGGAAGGCGTGGGCGGCGAGCGCCTCGTACAGGTCGCCGCCGGCGGCGGTGCGGGCCAGCCCGGCGTCCTGGGAGAGCGCGGCGAGCACCCGGGGCTCCAGCTGGGCGGCGTCGGCGACCACCAGCAGCCAGCCCGGGTCGGCGACCACGGCGCGGCGCAGGATTCGCGGGATCTGCAGGGCGCCGCCGCCGCGGCTGGCCCAGCGGCCGGAGACCACGCCGCCGACCACGTACTCGGGCCGGAACCGGCCGCCGCGGGCCCAGGCGTCCTGCCAGGCCCAGCCGTGCGCGACGTGGATCCGGGACAGCTCCTTGTAGCGGACCAGCAGCTGCGCGGCCGGGTGGTCGACGCCCTTGAGCTCCCAGGAGCGGGTGGAGCCGAGCTGGATGCCCGCCTCGGCGAAGGCGCGCAGCACCTGGGTGTGCGAGTCGGGGTTGAACGGCTTGGCGCCGAGGGCCTGTTGGAGGTCGACGGCGAGTTCGGCGAGGACCCTGGGCTGGGTGCCGGGGACGGTCGGGCGGGGGCCGAGCAGCTCGGTGAGCAGCCGGTCGTGGACGTCGGCCCGCCAGGGCAGGCCGTCGTGCGCCGTCTCGGCGGCCACCAGGGCCCCGGCCGACTCGGCGGCGACCAGCAGCCGGAACCGCTGCCGGGCGCCCGGGTCGGCGATGGCGGCGATCCGGCGCTGCTGTTCGGCGTGGACGGCGACCACGGCGGCCAACGGGTCGGCGCCGGGCGGCAGTTGCAGCCGGTCGGGGGCGAACAGGGTGTCCTGGCCGTCGTCCGCGTCGGCCGGGCCCGGCTCCGGCAGGTCCTCCGGGACGGGCAGGCCGCGCAGCCGGGACCAGGCGGCGCCGAGCGAACGCGGCGCGCCGAACCGGCCCTCGTGCGCCAGCAGCAGTGCCTCGACCAGCCGCAGGTCGTGGCAGCGGGCGAGCCGGTCGGGCAGGCGCGGCAGCAGCGGGGCGTACCCGGAGTCGGCGGCGGCCCAGACCCAGCGAGGACGGTCGGCGGCCTCCCGGGCGGCGACGGCGGCGGCGAGGTCCCGCACCGCCTCCGGCGGGCCGAGCGGGGCGCCCGCGTCGTCCAGCGGCTGGAGCCGGCCGCCGGGGCCGTGCGGGTCGGGCGCGAGGGCCGTCCTGGGTGCCACGGGGGCTGCTCCTCTCCGGCGCGCGGTGGGGCGTGCGGGTACGGTACGGGGCGCGGGCGGGCGCGCCGCGGCCCGTGACCGACGGGTCCGCGGGGTCGACGTTAACGGGTGGGTACGACAACGGGCGGCAGGCGGGCGGCAGGCGGCCGCGACGGAACCGGCGGGCGGGCCCGCGCCGGGCTGCAAAAGCACGTGGGCAGGGCGCAGGACACGGCGTAGGGTCGCGGAATGACCGAGAACCCGTTCTTCCAGGCCAGCCCCCTGGTCTACGAGCTCCCGCCGTTCGCCGAGATCCGCGAGGAGCACTACCTGCCCGCGTACGAGCGGGGGATGGCCGAGCAGCTGGCCGAGATCGCGGCGATCACCGCGGACCGGAGCCTGCCGACCTTCGAGAACACCCTGGTCGCCCTGGAGCGTTCCGGGGAGCTGCTGCGCCGGGTCGACGCGGTGTTCCGCAACCAGTCCGCCTCGGACACCACCGACGTGCTGGACGAGGTGGAGGCGAAGGTGAGCCCGCTGCTCGCCGCCCACCACGACGCGATCCACCTGGACCGCGCGCTGTTCGCCCGGATCGAGGCGCTGTACGAGGACCGCGCCGCGCTCGGCCTGGACCCGGAGTCACTGCGCCTGCTGGAGCGCCGCTACACCGCCTTCGTGCGCTCCGGCGCCCGGCTGGGCGCGGCCGAGCAGGCCCGGCTGCGCGAGCTGAACGCCGAACTCGCCGCGCTCGGCACCACGTTCCAGCAGAACGTGAACGCCGACAGCCGGGCCGCCGCGCTCGTCCTGGACTCCGCCGAGGAGCTGGCCGGGCTGTCCGAGGGCGCGATCGCCGGGGCGGCGGAGAACGCCCGGGTGCTCGGCCACCCGGGCAAGTACGTGCTGAGCGTGCGGAACACCTCCGCCCAGCCCGAGCTGGCCCAGCTGACCGACCGCTCGGTGCGCGAGCGGCTGCTGGCCGCCTCGCTCGGCCGGGGCGTCGAGGTCAACGGCCCGCTGGCGATCCGGATGGCCGGGCTGCGGGCCGAGCGGGCCGAGCTGCTGGGGTACCCGAGCCACGCCGCGTACGTGGTGGCCGACGAGACGGCCGGCACCGTCGAGGCGGTCTCCGCGCTGCTGTCCCGGCTGGTCGGCCCGGCCGTGGCGATGGCCCGCCGGGAGGCCGAGGAGCTGGCCCGGGAGGCCGCCGCCGACGGGATCGGGGAGATCGCCGCGCACGACTGGGCGTACTACTCGGAGAAGGTCCGGCAGAGCTCCTACCAGGTGGACGCGGCGGCGCTGCGCCCGTACTTCGAGCTGGAGCGGGTGCTGCGGGACGGCGTGTTCTTCGCCGCGAACCTGGCGTACGGGGTGACCTTCACCGAGCGGCCGGACCTGACGGCCCACCACCCGGACGCGCGGGTCTTCGAGGTGTTCGAGGAGGACGGCACCCCGCTGGGCCTGTTCATCGGCGACTTCCACGCCCGGGCGTCCAAGCGCGGCGGTGCCTGGATGGACACGCTGGTGGACCAGTCCGGGCTGACCGGGAAGCGGCCGGTGGTGCTGAACAACCTCAACATCCCGCGCCCGGCGCCCGGCGAGCCGGCGCTGATGGGCTGGGACGAGGTGCGCACGCTCTTCCACGAGTTCGGGCACGCGCTGCACGGGCTGTTCTCGGACGTGCGCTACCCGCTGTTCTCGGGCACCTCGGTGCCCCGGGACTTCGTCGAGTTCCCCTCGCAGGTCAACGAGATGTGGATGGTCCGGCCGGAGGTGCTGGCCAACTACGCCCGCCACCACGCGACCGGGGAGCCGCTGCCGGCCGGACTGGTCGAGCGGATGACGGCGGCCGAGGGCTTCGGGCAGGGCTTCCGGACGGTGGAGTACCTGGCGGCCTCGCTGCTGGACTGGGCGTGGCACACGGTGCCGCGGGGCGAGCGGATCGCGGACGCCGAGGAGTTCGAGGCGCGGGCGCTGGCCGCGGCCGGGATCGCGGTGGAGGCGATCCCGCCGCGCTACCGGACGGCGTACTTCCAGCACGTCTTCGCCAGCGGCTACAGCGCGGCGTACTACGCGTACATCTGGTCGGAGGTGCTGGACGCCGACACCGTGCGGTGGTTCGAGGAGAACGGCCTCGGCGTGCGGGAGAGCGGCGAGCTGTTCCGGCGCGAGCTGCTGGCGCGCGGGTTCAGCCAGGACCCGCTGGAGTCCTTCCGCGCGGTCGTCGGCCGGGCGCCGGAGACCGGGCCGCTGCTGGCCCGCCGGGGCCTGCTGTGACCGGCGCGCCCGGCTCTCCCGGTGCGCGCGACCGGCCCGGCGCACCCTGCGTGCCCACCGTGCTCATCGTGCGCTGAGCGAGACCGTCACGGTGGTGCCCGGGCGGGCGTGCGGGAGCCGAACGCGTACGGTTCCCGCACGCCCGCCCGTCGGCTGCTCGACCTCGACCCGGGCGCCGGCGGGGGAGACGGCCACCCGGGCGCCGCGCGGGAACGCGGCCGGGGGCAGCAGGAGTTCGCTGCCGCGGCCGGTGCCGTCGGCGCGCCAGCGCACGGTGCTGCCGCCGGGGCCGGAGCCGGTGCGGACCTCCGTGCCCGCGACGGCCACCGGGTACGGGCCGAAGGCGGGCTCGTCGCCGGGGGCGGGGCGTCCGGCCGGGTCGAGCGCGCAGTAGCCGCCGTCGCCCCGGCACCAGTACCACATCGTCCAGCCCTCGGCGAAGCCGTCCATCGCGGCGACCTGACGGCGGACCAGTTCGGTGTTGCCCGGGGTGCGGGAGTCCGGCGGGCCCCACTCGCCGACCAGCACGGGCAGGCGGTGGGCGGCCGGGTAGCCGGTGACCGCGGCGGTGTACCGCTCCACGAAGCCGCCGGCCGGGTCCCAGTCGGCGCCGCCCTCGACCGCGGTGTCGTAGAAGTGCGGCGCGTAGCCGAGCCGGGGCGCGCCGGGGCGCGGGTCGGCGAGCCCGGGCAGGTGGGTGGGCACGCCCTGGCCGACCAGCACGGTCGGCTCGACGAACAGCCAGGAGCGGGAGTCGACCCGCCGCACGGCGGCGATCAGGCGGCGGTACATGTCGGGGAGCCGGCCCTCCTCCAGGGCGGCGGAGGCGGCGGCCAGCACGGCCGGGTCGCTCGGGTCGCCGTCCACCGGGCCGAACGGCTCGTTGAACAGGTCGTAGCCCAGCAGGGAGCGGTGGCCGCGCAGTTCGCGGGCGAGCCGGGTGTAGAAGTCGGCCTGCCAGGCGCGCAGGTCCGGATCGTCGTAGAGGTGCTGGAAGGCGGCCTGGACGGCCGGCTGGAAGTAGCCGGCGAACCAGTCGTCCGGGTCCGGGGTGAACGGCAGCCCGTCGTCCCGGGTGGCCCAGACGGGGATGCCGTTGGTGCCGCCGCCGAACTTCGGCCCGTACACGTCCTGGTGGAAGTCGACCAGGACCAGCAGGCCCAGCCGGTCGGCCCGGTCGAGGAGCTGTTGCAGGCGGTGCAGCTCGGTGGGGTCGAGGCGGCCGCGTTCGGGCTCCAGCCTGGTCCAGGAGACCGGCAGCCGGACCAGGGTGAAGCCCTGGGCGGCGACGGCGTCGAGGTCGGCCGGGGTGGCCTCGGCGTACTTGTCGAGGTTGAAGCCGCGCAGCCGCAGGCGGCGGCCCTGGGCGTCGGTGAGGGCGGTGCGGCCGTCGTCGGCGGTGACGGTGCCGGTGGGGAAGCGGTCCGGTGGCCCGCCGTGGTCCGAGGCCGGGGCGTCGGGGGCGGCGGTGAGGGTGGCGGTGGCGGTGGCGGCGAGCAGCAGGGCGACGGCGGTTCGGCGCAGGCGCATCGGGGACCTCGCACGGCGGGGGGTGGGGTGGGGCCCGATGATGCCCGGACCCCCGTGCGCGGCACAAGAGTTCGGTCCGCGAACGGTCCGGCCGGCGGTCGGTCGGCGGTTCGGCGGGCAGCCGGTTCGGCCGACGTCTCGGCCGGCGGACGGCTCAGTCGGCGGACGGTTCGGGTGCCGGCGGCAGGACGGCGGTCGGGAGCTCCGCGGCGGCGGCCAGCCGGCCCCAGAGGAGGTCGGCCAGCGCCTGCACCATCCGGGTGCGCGAGCAGGGCCTGGCCTCCAGCCACCAGTCCCCGGCGGCCAGCACCATGCCGGTGATGCCCCGGCCCCAGGCCTCGGCGAGCAGCTCGCGGTCGGCGCCGAGGTCGACCTGGCTCTGCACGGCCCGGGTGATCTCCTCGGCGATCTGCCTGAGCGCGGGGGCGAGCGCGTTGCCCGCGCCGCTCGGGTCGCCCGGCTCCGGGTGGGTGAGCAGCCGGTAGACCTGGGGGCGGGCCTCGATCCCGGCGAGGTAGGTGTCCAGCACGTGCTCGACCCGGTCGCGGCGCTCCAGCGGTTCGGCGAGGGCGGCCCGGACGGCGGCCAGCAGTCCGCTGGTGTGGCGCTCGGTCAGGGCCCCGATCAGGCCGTTCCGGTCGCCGAAGTGGCGGTAGAGGATCGGCTTGGTGATGCCGGCCTCGGCGGCGATGGCGTTCATGCTGGCGCCCGGCCCCTCGCGCTGGATGACCCGGTCGGCGGCGTTGAGCAGCTGCTCGCGGCGGGGCTCTCGGGACATGCGCTGCTCCTCGGGATCGGGTTCGACGGGGCCTGCCTGGGCGTTGACACCGGTTACCAATCAGTAGCAGACTCCGACGATGTTACCCGAGGTAACACCCCGGTCGGCCGCAGGTCGGACGCCCACGTCTTGGGAGGAAAGCATCATGAGCAGCACGTTCTCGCTGGACCCGGGCGCGGACCAGCTCGCCGTACGCGACTGGCTGCACGGCTTCGCCGCCGACGTGATGCGGCCGGCCGCGGCCGAGTGGGACGAGCGCGAGGAGACCCCCTGGCCGGTCATCCAGGAGGCCGCCAAGCTCGGCATCTACTCGCTGGACTTCTACGCCCAGCAGTACTTCGACCCCTCCGGCGTCGGCATCCCGATCGCCATGGAGGAGCTCTTCTGGGGCGACGCGGGCATCGGACTGTCCATCGTGGGCACCACCCTGGCCGCCGTCGCGGTGCTGGCCAACGGCACCGACGAGCAGATCGGCACCTGGACCCCGCAGATGTTCGGCACCCCCGAGGACGTCAAGGTGGCCGCCTTCTGCTCCTCCGAGCCCGACGCCGGCTCCGACGTCTCGGCGCTGCGCACCCGGGCGGTCTACGACCGGGCCAAGGACGAGTGGGTGCTCGACGGCACCAAGACCTGGGCCACCAACGGCGGGATCGCCGCCGTCCACGTGGTGGTCGCCACCGTCGACCCGGAGCTCGGCGCCAAGGGCCAGGCGTCCTTCGTCGTACCGCCCGGCACCCCGGGGCTGAGCCAGGGCCAGAAGTTCAAGAAGCACGGCATCCGCGCCTCGCACACCGCCGAGGTGGTGCTGGACGGCGTCCGGGTGCCCGGCAGCTGCCTGCTCGGCGGCAAGGAGAAGCTGGACGAGCGGCTCGCCCGGGCCCGCGAGGGCGTCAAGCGCCCGGGCGGCCGGGGCAACGCGGCGATGGCCACCTTCGAGGCCTCCCGCCCGGCCGTCGGCGCGCAGGCGATCGGCATCGCCCGGGCCGCGTACGAGGTGGCGCTGGACTACGCCAGGACCAGGGAGCAGTTCGGTCGGCCGATCATCGACAACCAGGGCGTGGCCTTCCAGCTCGCCGACATGCGGACCCGGATCGACGCGGCCCGGCTGCTGGTGTGGCGGGCGTCCTGGATGGCGGTCAACAACCAGCCGTTCACCGCGGCCGAGGGCTCGATGTCCAAGCTGTACGCGGGGGAGACGGCCAAGTACGTGACCGCGCAGGCGATGCAGATCCTCGGCGGCAACGGCTTCACCCGGGAGTACCCGGTGGAGCGGATGCACCGGGACAGCGCCATCTACTCGATCTTCGAGGGGACCAGCGAGATCCAGCGGCTGGTGATCGCCCGGGCGATCTCGGGGATGCCGATCCGCTGACCGCTACCGGGCCAGCCAGAAGGTGAGCCCGGCGGTGAGCGCGCCCACCACCGCGCCGACGACGGTCTGCGCGGTGGTGTGGTCCCGCAGCACCACCCGGGACCACCCGATCACCGGGACCAGTGGGAGGAGCAGCAGCCAGAGCGGGCCGAGCGCGATGGCGAGGCAGACCACCGCGCCGGTGGCCACGGCGGTGTGCACGGAGACCTTCCACCAAGCGGTGATCACCAGGATCGGCACCAGTGAGGCGAACATCGCCAGCACCAGTGCGGTCAGGTCGGCCGGGGCGTCCAGTCCGATCATCACCCCGAAGCTGAGCAGCACCGAGCCCATGATCAGCGGCAGGACGGTCAGCCGGCGCTTCCGCTGGCCGACGTGACGGTCCGCCACGGTGCCCCTGCGCATGCCGTACCGGATGATCAGGGTCGGGACGACGGCGGCGAACACGACGGCGAACAGCGCCCAGCCGATGCCCGGCCGGCCGTAGCGGAGGCCGCCCAGCAGCGGGAGCAGCGCGATGATCACGTTCTTCGGCTCCAGGCCGTCGGTGATGCGGCGGGCCCAGGTCGTCCGGGGGGTGGGGGCGGGTGCGGCCGCGGTCTCGGCGGTCATCGGGGTGGGTGCTCCGGGGGGCGTGAAGGGGTGGACGGGTTTCGGGTGGACGCTCGTGCAGGGGGGCGGATGCCCGGAACCGGGGTCGCCCGGCACCGGGGGGTGCTCAGAACCGGGCGGGGCGGCCCTCCAGGAAGGCGGCCAGGCCCTCGCGGACGTCCGAGCCCTCGCGGGAGCGGAGCAGCCAGGGTGCCAGGGCCTCGTCGGCCCGCTCGGCCGGCGCGTCCAGCACGGCCTTGGCCGCGCCGATGGTGTGGGTCGAGCGGCGGGTCAGCAGCCGGGCGAAGTCGAGGGCGGCGGCGTCCAGTTCGGCGTCCGGCAGGACGCGTTCGGCCAGGCCCAGCGGCAGGGCGTCCCGGCCGGTCACCAACTCGCCGGAGAACAGCAGGTACTTGGCCCGGGCCGGGCCGACCAGCCGGGCCAGCCGTACGGTCGGCACCGCCGGGTAGACCACGCCGAGCTTGGCCGGGGTGATCCCGAGCCGGGCGTCCTCGGCGACGAACCGCAGGTCGCAGGCGACGGCCAGTTGGCAGCCGCCGCCGACGCAGGCGCCGTGCACCACGGCGAGGGTCGGGTGCGGGAAGGCGGCCAGCGCCTCCTCGGCGGCGACGTTGGTCTTGTGGTAGGCCTCCGCGCGGTCCGGATCGCCGTACACCTCGGAGAGTTCGGCGATGTCCGCGCCCGCGCTGAAGGTGTTGCCGGCGCCGGTGAGCAGCAGGACGCGCACGCCTTCGTGGCCGGCCAACTGGTCCAGCACCTCGGGCAGCGCCCGCCAGATCGCCAGGGTCACCGCGTTGCGGCGGTGCGGGCGGGCGAACTCCAGCACCGCGACGCCGTCCTCGCCGACGTACGCGTTGAGGCCCTCGGCCCGCGCGGGCAGGGCGGAGCGGTCCCGCGTGAGCAGCGGCTGGTCCATGCGCACCTCCGGTCGGTCGTGGTGCGCCAACTCTCTCAGGCGGCGCGGGTGCAGTAGTCGCCGAGTCCGTGTTCGACCAGGGTGAAGGCGCGGCGGGCCTCCTCCAGCGCGGCGGGCAGGGCGTCGGCGGCGCGCTCGCCGGCGAGCATCCGGCGGTGGTTGGCGGCGATCAGCGAGACCCGGACGGCCAGCACCTGGGCGGTGGCGACCCGGGCGGTCAGCTCGTCGTGGGCCGGGTCCTGGGCGAGCAGTTCGGCGGACAGCGCGGCGTGCGCCAGCTGGTCGAAGCCGAAGGTGGCGCGCGCGGTCAGCACCGGGGTGCGGTGGATCAGCCGGACCACGTCCAGCACCATCCCGTCGTCGTTCAGCCCGCTGGCCGGGTCGAAGCGCCCCAGGGCGGCGAGGAAGTGCTCGCGCAGCGCCGTCACCGCCGAGGTGCCCGGGGCGCGGTCGCGCACCGCCCGGGCCGGCTCGTCGAGGTGCTGCTCCATCGGGCCCATGACCAGGTCTTCCTTGGTGGGGAAGTAGTTGAAGACGGTCATCTTGGACACCTCGGCGGCGGCGGCGATCTCCGCGACCGAGACCTGGTCGAAGCCGCGCTCGGTGAAGAGCGCGATGGCGGTGCGGAAGATCCGCATGCCGGTCTGGAACTTCTTGCGCTCGCGCAGCGGGAGCGCGTCGAGGTCGACGTCGGGGCCGAAGTCCTGTGCGGGTCGCATCGCCATGGGGGGACTGTACCAGGCTCAAATGTTGACCCGGCAGAAAGATTTGCTCGGCCAAAAGATTGGTCTGGATGAAGAATTGACCCGGTCCAAAAACGCTGTCATGGTGGTGCCGTGCCCGCCGGACCGCACCGGTCCGGCCCTGACTCCACGGACCCTGGGGGGACTCGACCATGGCCACCGCCGTCGCAACCGCACCGCCCGACCCCGCCGCCGCCGCGCTGATGACACCCGCCCAGCGGAAGGTGGGCATGCTGCTCTGCCTGGTCACGATCGTGCTGGCGGTGCTCGACATGAACATCGTGTCGGCGGCCACCGTGCCGATCGTCCGGGAGCTCGACCCCGTCCACGGCGTCGACCGGCTGCCCTGGCTGGTCAGCGCGTTCGCCCTGGCCGCCACCGCGCTGCTGCCGCTGTACGGCAAGCTCTGCGACGTCCACGGCGCGAAGCGGGTGCTGCTCGGAGCCGTCGGCACCTTCCTGCTCGGCTCGGGGCTCTGCGGCGCGGCGCAGTCGATGGACCAGCTGATCGCCTTCCGGGCGGTGCAGGGGATCGGCGGCGGCGGGCTGATGAGCGTCACCATGGTGGTCATCGCCCAGCTCAAGGACCCGGCGGAGCGCGGCGCCGGCAAGGGCGGGGCGGTGGGCGGCATCGTCGCGGGCCTCGGCATGGCGGTCGGACCGCTGATCGGCGCGTTGCTCACCGACCACCTCAGCTGGCGCTGGATCTTCTACGTCAACCTGCCGCTCGGCTTGCTGGTGCTGGTCGGCGTCGCCCTGGTGGTCAAGGTCCCGTCGGTGCCCGGCCGCCGGAGCCTGGACTTCGTCGGCGCGGCCCTCGCGGCGGCCTTCGCGACCGGGCTGCTGCTGGTCACCGAGTGGGGCGGCAAGGACTACGGCTGGACGTCCCCGGTGATCCTCGGGCTGGCCGCCGCCACCCTGGCCGCGTTCGGTCTCTTCCTGTGGCGCCAGGCCACCGCGGCCGAGCCGGTGCTGCCGCTCTCGCTGTTCCGGATCCGCGCGGTGCGGCTGGGCTTCGCGGTCCAGGGCCTGGTCGGGATGGGCATGATCGGCTCGATCATGTACGTGATGCTCTACCTGCAGGTCGCCCGGGGCGTCAGTCCGACCGCGGCCAGCCTCTACCTGGTTCCGCTGGCGGCCGGGATGACCGGGGCCGGGATCCTGGTCGACCGGCTGACCGGGCGCGGCCACCCGCCCCGGACCTCCCTGGCCGTCGGCGCCGGCTGCGCGGCGCTCGCCCTCGCGCTGCTCGGCCTCAGCGGACCGGACACCGGGCTGTGGGCGGTGCTGGCCGAACTCGCCCTGCTGGGCTGCGGGCTGGGCCAGCTGATCGGCCAGTTGATCACGGTGGTGCAGGAGGCCGCGCCCCGGCACCAGCTGGGGGTGGCGACCACCGGCATCCGGTTCTTCCAGAGCCTCGGCAGCGCGCTCGGCGCGGCGCTCTTCGGCACCGTGCTGGCCCGGGCCTTCGAGGCGGGCGAGCCGGGGCGGCCGCTCGGCGCGGTCCGCACGCTGACCGGCGCGGCGCACGAGCACGCGGTGCGCAGCTTCACGGACGCGGTGGACGTGGTGTTCCTGTCGGCGGGCGGGGTGCTGGTCCTGGCGCTGCTGTGCGTGCTGCGGCTGCGGACGGCGCAGGAGGCGCCGGCGGCCTGACGGCCGGAGGCGCGGTGCTCGGAGGCGCGGTGCGGTTGCGGGGCCCGGTGGACGGGGAGTCCACCGGGCCCCGTGCCGTACGGGTTTCAGGCCTGGCTGGTCCACTCGGAGGCCAGGATGGCCCAGATCTCCTTGTCGTAGCGGACCCCGTTGTACGGGTACCACTCGCGCAGCACGCCGTCGCGGGTCATGCCGAGCCGCTCGGCGACCGCCCGGCTGCGGGCGTTGACGGAGGAGCACCACCACTCGGCGCGGTGCATGCCGCGGGTGACGAAGGCGTAGTCGAGCAGCTGCCTGACGGCGCGGGTGATCAGCCCGTGGCCCTCGCCGGCGGGCTCGGTCCAGGCGCCGATCTCGCAGACGCCGGACCGGGCGTCGAAGCTGACGAACATCACGCCGCCGACCAGCGTGCCGTCCAGCCAGATGCCGTAGATCCGCTTCTGGTCGGCGGCCAGGCCGTCGGCGTAGCGCTGGAGGGTGGCGCGGGCGGAGTCCAGGTCGACCGAGAAGGTGGCCCAGGGGATCCACGGGTCGGTGTGGGCGCGGGCGCGGTCGAGGTGGGTCAGGAACTCGGGGGCCTGCCAGGGCTCCAGCGGGCGCAGTTCGGCGTTCTCGGTGAGCGGTACGGCAAACACGGGCGGCCTTTCACGGGTGGTGCTGAGGTTGGCTGGACCATTCATAACAAACGTTTGGTATGTACGATAGCCCCCATGACACCGGCCCGTGGAGACCATGACGCCCGACGCTCGGAGGTTTCCGAGGGGGTGTGGCGGGTGCTCTCCACCCGGGGCTTCGAGGGGCTGACCCTGCGCGCGGTGGCCGCCGAACTGGGCGCGTCCACCGGGATGTTGACGCACTACTTCCCGAACAAGCGGGCGCTGCTCAGCCACGCCCTGGAGGAGCTGGACCGGCGCTCGCTGGCCCGGCCCCGGCGCACCGCTCCCGCCGACGGCAGCCCGCCGCCGGCCGGGCTGGCCCGGGTGCGGGCGTCGCTGCTGGACGTGCTGCCGCTGGACGGCGAGAGCGCGGCCGACAACCGGATCTGGGTCGGCTCCTGGGACCACGCCCTGGCCGACCCGGAGCTGGCGGCCGCGCACGCGGGCCGCTACGCGCGCTCGCGCACGGCGCTCACGGCGCACGTCGCGGAGGCCCAGCGGCTGGGGGAGCTCCCGGCGCAGGCCGACCCGGCCGCGCTGGCGGCGGGGGCGCAGGCCTTCGTGCTGGGCCTGGTGGTGCAGGCGCTGTTCGCTCCGGAGGAGTTCCCGGCACGGCGGCAGACGGAGTTGCTGGACGCCTATCTGGCCGGGCTGGCGGGCTGACCGGCGAGAGTCGGGGTGGGCCGTCGCGAGCCGGTGCGAGGTCGGCGCGAGCCGGTGCGAGGTCGGCGTGAACCGGTGTGGAGCGGCGCGAGTCGCGGTGGTCGCACCGGCCGGAATTCCGCTTGTTCCGATTGACCCCGTTTTCGGCCCCGTTTCCGCCGCGGGATGACACGGGTGGACACCGGGTCCGCGCGGCGGTCGCGCGGAGGCGGTCGGTGTACGGGATTACCGGGTGGCCCGCATCGGACACGGAAGGTGTCCGTCGGTGCGGCGGCCTGCGGGAATTGCGGGTGGTGCCCCCAGCAGGATTCGAACCTGCGACCTACCGCTTAGAAGGCGGGTGCTCTATCCGCTGAGCTATGGGGGCGGGACGGGCGGCGCCCTGGCGGGTGCGACCGTGGCCGGGATCGGGCTGGCGGGCGCCGGGGCGCGCGCTGTCCGGCCCCGTACCTGAGGGTGGGGGTGGGGGTGGTGGGCCCTCGCCCTGTCGGGGACAGGATAAGGGTGACCGGTTCCCCGGCCGGGTGTGACGACACCGCCGTTGGTGTGTCGGTTCGGTGGAGCGGTCCGATAATCGCAGGTGAAGGCCGTGAGTGCAGCGGTCTGGGAGTGTTCCGCGCCGGACGTTGTGCAGTCGTTACGGGGCTGCCTCCTCACCCGTTATGGATTCGGCACGGAGAATGTGTCGCCGACGGCGCGGGTGGGGGGCCGTAATCGCGGTTGCGCCGGTGGGGTGACGTGCGCGGACGGCTGTCGGGGCGCGTTCCGGGCGGCGTTCCCGGCGGCTTCCGGGGCGGGTTCGGCGGTGGTTCGGGGGTGCGCCGGAGGGGCGGCGAGCAGCGGGTTTGTTGTCATGGCCGCGAAAAATGAGGGCGGAAGCGGCGATGGAAGGCTGAAATTCACCCCTGCGAGTGACAAGAGTTGCACAGGCCCGAGTTATCCACAGGATTTCGGAACTCGGTGGCCCGGATTTCCTTCGGAGCGCACGCTCAAGGCGCACCGTCGATTCCGTACGGTGCACCGGTGAGAACGGAGGGTGTGCCGTGAGCGAGACGCACGTGACGGTGATCGGCAATGTGGCGACGGAGGTGAGTTACGGCGAAACCAGCGGCGGGGTGCCGATGGCCAACTTCCGGCTCGGCTGCACCGAGCGGCGGTACGACCGGCAGCGCGAGTGCTGGGTGGACGGCGAGACGCAGTGGCTGACGGTGACGGCCTGGCGGGCGCTGGCGGTCAATCTGATCGGTTCGCTCGCCAAGGGCGATCCGGTGCTGGTGAGCGGCCGGCTGCGGGTGCGCGAGTGGATGGAGGGCGAGGTGCGGCGGAGTCGGGCCGAGATCGACGCCCGATCGGTCGGACACGACCTCACCCGTGGTACCACGGCGTTCCGTTGGGCGGCCGGGGTGCGCGGCCAGCCGCCGGGCGGCGCCGGGCCGGCGGGGGCGGACGCGGGGGGAGAGGTGGTGCCGGAGTGGATCGTCAGCGCCGTGGAGGCGCGCAGGGGCTCCGCGGCGCCCTCCCCGGCGCCCCCGGCGGCGGTCACGGCGCCCGTGGTGCGGGCGCTGCCGCCGGGCGGGCGGTCGGGCGCGGGGGAGCCGGGCGAGGCGGACGGCAAGGAGCGAGGGGGTGATGCCGTGGAAGCTCCGTTCTGACCGGCCGACGACCTTCCCTGTCGACAAATATGTTGATCGAGAAGGCGGTTGTACCCGCACGTGCAATCCGACCGGATAACCGAATCCGACCCGTGACTTTCTGTCCCGCCGTCAGCTTGTGTGGGAGTTGGGAGGATTGATAACGATCCAGATACGGAATCGTCCTGATTTCGCATGGGGGTTTCGGGGCCTCCGGGGCTCAATAGGATTCGTCTGGTTCATACCCGCAGCAGCGCCACAGGGGGCATGCGCGGAACGGCAAGTCGGCGGGCCGCCCACTCGGAGCGGCCCGGCCCGGAGGGATCCCAGATGTTCCAGAGGCAGGGGCGGAGTCTGTCCCGGATAACCACTGTCATGCTCACGACCAGCTTGGCGCTGGGCGGTGGCCTGTTCGCGGCCGGTGCGGCGGCTGCGGCCGGCACCCCGAGCTCGGGCGTGACCGCGGAAGTCCAGAACGAGATGCTCGGCGAGAAGATCGACGTCGACGGCAGGACCGTCGACGGCGGGCTGTTCACCCTCAAGACGAGCGCCGGCGAGAAGCTCCGGACGTACTGCATCGACTTCGACAACCCGGTCTACCTGGACAGCAACGCCAAGTACCACGAGGCGGACTGGGCGTCGAGCTCGCTCAACAGCAACGCGAACGCCCCCAAGATCCGCTGGATCCTGGACAACTCGTACCCGCAGGCGAGCCTGGCGTCCCTGGCCGCGGCCATCCACGTCGACAACCTGAGCGAGGCGGACGCCGCCGCCGGCACCCAGGCCGCGATCTGGAAGTTCTCGGACAACAAGACCGCCACCCCGCGCAACGACAAGGCCAAGAAGCTGCGCGAGTACCTCGTCGGCGACGCCAACAAGGGCGTCGCGGCCGAGCCGAAGCCCTCGCTGACCCTCTCCCCGGACTCGGTCTCCGGGAAGTCGGGCGGCAAGCTCGGCCCGTTCCTGCTGAACTCCAGCGCCAACGAGGTCAAGCTGACCGTCACCGGCGACGCCGCGGACAAGGTCAAGCTGCTGGACAAGGACAACAAGCCGGTCAACGGCAGCCTGGCCGGCCCCATCGGCAAGGACACCCCGCTGTTCCTGGACGTGCCGGCCGGCACCCCGGACGGCAAGGCCGCCATCAACGCCACCGCCGAGGCCAGCGTGCTCGGCGGCCGGGTCTTCATGAGCGACGTGGACTCCCGCGGCCGTCACAGCCAGACCATGATCCTGGCCAGCTCCACCAAGGTGAACGTCGCGGCCGGCGCCAAGGCCACCTGGAAGCAGGGCAAGGGCGCGCTGATCGACAGCACCGCCAAGGAGGAGTGCGCCGCCGGCGGTGTGCGGGTGTCCGTCACCAACACCGGTGACGAGGCCGCCACCGTCACGGTCGGCAAGCAGCAGGTCGCCGTCCAGCCGGGCAAGACCGAGAGCGTCGTCGTCAAGGTCGAGGAGAAGACCCGCTACGACATCACCGTGTCCGGTCCGAACGGCTTCTCCAAGCAGTTCACGGGCACCCTGGACTGCAAGGTCGGCGTGACGCCGACCCCGGCCCCGACCACCCCGGCCGCGACCGGCAAGCCGTCCGGCACCCCGACCGCGACCGCGTCGAGCACCCCGAGCAACGGTGCCGGCCAGCCGGCCCCGGCGACCACCAGCGCCGCCCCGGGCACCGGTGGCCTGGCCCAGACCGGTGCCAATGACTCCACCCCGATCCTCGCCGCCGTCGCCGGTGGCCTGGTCGTGGCCGGTGGCGCCGCCGTCTTCGTCCTGCGCCGCCGCGGCCGCCACGGCCGCAGCACCGCCTGAACCGGCTGAACCGCCCGACCGGGCCGGGAGGCAGTGACCTCCCGACGCCCTGAGCGCGGCCTGGACGGCCCGGCTCCCCGCACCCGCTGCGGGGAGCCGGGCCGTCGCCCTTCCGGCACCGGGGAGGTGGGGACGGGGCCGGGCGGGCAGGGGTCGTCCCGGATACCCCCGCGGGGTCACCTGGGCGATTCGGGGCTCCGGGCCGGGTGCGGCACAATGGAAGGCTGCAAGCCGAATACTCCCGACGACGCCGGAGCGATCTCACGTGGCGGAATACATCTACACGATGCGCAAGGTGCGCAAGGCTCACGGAGACAAGGTCATCCTTGACGACGTGACGCTCAGCTTCCTCCCCGGAGCGAAGATCGGCGTCGTGGGCCCCAACGGCGCCGGTAAGTCGACCGTGCTGAAGATGATGGCCGGTCTGGAGCACCCCTCCAACGGCGACGCCTTCCTCTCGCCCGGCTTCACCGTCGGCATGCTCCTCCAGGAGCCGCCGCTGGACGAGTCCAAGACCGTCCTGGAGAACGTCGAGGACGGCGTCAAGGAGATCAAGGGGAAGCTCAACCGCTTCAACGAGATCGCCGAGCTGATGGCGACCGACTACTCGGACGCCCTGCTGGACGAGATGGGCAAGCTCCAGGAGGACCTGGACCACGCCGAGGCCTGGGACCTGGACGCCCAGCTGGAGCAGGCCATGGACGCCCTGGGCTGCCCGCCCGGCGACTGGCCGGTCACCAAGCTCTCCGGTGGCGAGAAGCGCCGCGTCGCGCTCTGCAAGCTGCTGCTGGAGGCCCCCGACCTGCTGCTGCTCGACGAGCCCACCAACCACCTGGACGCCGAGTCGGTGAACTGGCTGGAGCAGCACCTGGAGAAGTACAAGGGCACCGTCGTGGCCGTCACCCACGACCGGTACTTCCTGGACAACGTCGCCGAGTGGATCCTGGAGCTCGACCGCGGCCGCGCCTACCCGTACGAGGGCAACTACTCCACCTACCTGGAGACCAAGCAGTCGCGTCTCAAGGTCGAGGGCCAGAAGGACGCCAAGCGCGCCAAGCGGCTCAAGGAGGAGCTGGAGTGGGTCCGCTCCAACGCCAAGGGCCGCCAGGCGAAGTCCAAGGCCCGTCTGGCCCGCTACGAGGAGATGGCGGCCGAGGCGGACAAGATGCGGAAGCTGGACTTCGAGGAGATCCAGATCCCGCCGGGCCCGCGCCTGGGCAGCGTCGTCATCGAGGTCGAGAACCTCAACAAGGCCTTCGGTGAGAAGGTCCTGATCGACGACCTGAGCTTCACCCTGCCGCGCAACGGCATCGTCGGCGTCATCGGCCCGAACGGCGCCGGCAAGACCACCCTGTTCAAGATGCTCCAGGACCTGGAGACCCCGGACAGCGGCACGGTCAAGGTCGGCGAGACGGTCAAGATCAGCTACGTCGACCAGAGCCGCGCCAACATCGACCCGAAGAAGACCCTCTGGGAGGTCGTCTCCGACGGCCTGGACTGGATCAACGTCGGCCAGGTCGAGATGCCGTCCCGCGCCTACGTGTCGGCCTTCGGCTTCAAGGGCCCGGACCAGCAGAAGCCGGCCGGCGTGCTCTCCGGCGGTGAGCGCAACCGCCTGAACCTGGCGCTCACCCTCAAGCAGGGCGGCAACCTGCTGCTCCTCGACGAGCCCACCAACGACCTCGACGTCGAGACGCTCTCCTCGCTGGAGAACGCCCTGCTGGAGTTCCCCGGCTGCGCCGTGGTCATCTCCCACGACCGCTGGTTCCTGGACCGGGTGGCCACCCACATCCTCGCCTACGAGGGCGAGAGCAAGTGGTTCTGGTTCGAGGGCAACTTCGAGTCGTACGAGAAGAACAAGATCGAGCGGCTCGGCGCCGACGCCGCCCGTCCGCACCGGGCCACCTACAAGAAGCTGACCCGAGGCTGACACCCAGCCGTCACGACGGCCCGGCGGACCGCCCTGCGGGGCGGCCTGCCGGGCCGCGGCCCGTCGCCGCCGTCCGCCGCACCGGCGGTGCGCGGCGGCGGGCGACCGGACACCGAGGAGAACTCCCGTGGCTCGCCACATCTACGCCTGCCCGCTGCGCTGGTCCGACATGGACGCCTTCGGGCACGTCAACAACGTGGTCTTCCTGCGCTACCTGGAGGAGGCCCGGATCGACTTCATGTTCACCCAGGCCGCCGCGGCCGGTGCCGGGGAGTTCGCGGGCGGCTCGGTGGTGGCCCGCCACGAGATCGACTACAAGCGCCCGCTGGTGCACCGGCCCGAGCCGGTCACCATCGAGACCTGGGTGACGAAGATCGGCGGCGCCTCGCTGACCGTCTCGTACGAGATCAAGGATGTCGCCGAGGACGGTGAGGACATCGTGTACGTCCGGGCGTCCACCGTGGTCGTCCCCTACGACCTGGCCGAGGGCCGGCCGCGCCGGATCTCGCCGGTGGAGCGGGAGTTCCTCGGCCGCTTCATGGACGAAGAGCCGGTAGTCGCCACCGTCTGACCCCACCTGACGATTCGGACTGAACCGCTGTGACCATCACCGCCCGTCTCGCCCTGACCGACACCGGGGAGGCCGCCGACCTCTCCGCCTTCCTGCTGCGCCTGCTGCGCTTCGACCGGGCGGCGGCCGTCCGGCTCCAGGCGGTGGGCCCGGGCGAGGGGGACGGCGTGCTGGCGGTCTTCGGGCGGCTGCCGCTGGGCGGTTCGGGCGCGCTGGCGATCCGTACCGTGCGGTTGGACGGACTGGACGAGCCGGTGGACCTGACCGTCTCGGCGGGTCAGCTGCTGGACGGCGTGGACGCCGAGGCGGGCGCCGTCGCGCTGCCCGCGCCGGTGACCGGCCCGGCCTGGGCCGGGCTGCTGCCGCCGCGCACCGGCTGGCGGCCGGTCGGCGCCCCGCCGGTGGCCGAGGTGTACCCCGAACTCATGGCCGGGGTGCGGGAGTTCCGCGAGCGCAGCGAGGCCGTCCCGGCGCACCACCGGACCCGCGCGGTGCTGGACGCGCTGGCCGACGAGATCTGGTCCCGCCCGGTCACCGTGCTGCCCGAGCTGCCGCTGCGGGCGCCGCACGCCGCGTACGTGATCGGCTTCCTGAAGCCCGGCGCCCCGCTGACCGTGCACCGGGCGGGCGGCTGGCTGCGGTTGAGCGCCCCGGCGGGCTCGGTGGCGGTGCGCACCACGGCCGCGCCGGGCGCGGGGCTGGGGCTCAGCCCGGTCCGGTGACCCCGGGGGCCCGGCTTGGGTTCGTCCCGGGGTGGTGACCCCCAGGGGCCCGGTGGGGGCTCAGCCCGGGGTGTTGATCATCGAGGCGGCGGCGTAGGTCAGGTACTCGAGCAGCTGCTGCTCGTGCTCGGCCGGCAGCTCCAGGCTCGCCACGGCCGCCCGCATGTGGGTGAGCCAGGCGTCGTGCGCGGCCTTGTCGACCTTGAACGGCGCGTGCCGCATCCGCAGTCGCGGATGGCCGCGCCGGTCGCTGTAGGTGCGCGGGCCGCCCCAGTACTGCATCAGGAAGAGGGCCATCCGCTCCTCGGCCGGCCCGAGGTCGTCCTCGGGGTACATCGGCCGCAGCAACTCGTCCTCGGCGATGCCTTCGTAGAACCGGTGGGCCAGCCGCCGGAAGGTCGGCTCACCGCCGACCTGGTCGTAGAAGGTCTCCTCGCTCAACGTGCCTCGCCGGATCTCTCTCACCCGACCATGGTCGCAGACGCCGACGGGGTCGTACACCGGGACCAAAGGCGTACGACCCCGTCGGGACCGGACCGGCGGACGCCGGCCGAGGGCGTCGCATGGACGTCAGGGGAGGAGGGTCAGTCCTCCCAGCGGAACAGCTTCCAGGAGATGCCGGTCAGCACGGCCGCGAAGAGCAGCAGGCCGCCCATGGTCGGCACGGCGTCCATGACGCCGCCGCCGCGGGTGAGCACCGACTGGGCGGAGTCGACCAGGTAGTGCAGCGGCATGACCTTGGAGACGGCCTGCAGCCAGTCCGGGGCGCCGTCCATCGGGAAGAACGAGCCGGACAGGAACGACATCGGCAGCACGATGATCTGCGAGATGCCGTTGGCCGCCTCCTCGGTCTTGGCGACCGAACCGGCCAGCAGGCCGATCGACATGAATGCGAGCGTCGCGCAGGCCACCAGCGGGATGATCAGCCACCAGTTCCCGGTGAGCTTGAGCCCGAAGAAGCTGGTCGCGACCACCAGGAAGACGGCGGTCTGCAGGAACGCGGTCAGCAGCGAGACCAGGACCCGGGAGCTGACCACGGTTCCCGCGCTGATCGGTGCCAGCCGCAGCCGGCGCAGCACCTTGGTCTTGCGCCAGTTGACCAGCGTCAGCGCCGCGCCGAACACCGCGCCGGTGGCGACGGCCCAGCCGAGCAGGCCGGGGGTGAGGAACTGGATCGGCTTGAGCGACTTGTCCTCGACCTGCTGGGAGTCCAGCACGAAGGCCGGCTTCTGGCCGGTGGCCGCCTGGTTGGCGCTCTGGACCACCGAGTTGAGGATGCCCTGGAGCGCGCCGGCGCGGACCTGGTCGGCGGCGGTGTAGCGCAGCTCGACCTTGCCGTCCGGGCCCTGCTTGATCAGCGCGTCGTAGTCGCCCTTGCGGACCTTCTCCAGCGTGGCGGCCTCGTCGTCGGTCTTCGTGATGGTGAGGACCTTCTCCAGCCCGGCCCGGTCCTCGCCCTGGATCGAGTCGAACAGCTTCACCGCGCCGACCTGCGCCACCTTGGCGTGCGGGCTGCCGGAGCCCTTGGTCACGGCGCCGAAGAACACCAGGAACACCAGCGGGAACAGCAGGATGAAGAAGGTCGCGGTGCGGTCTCGCTTCATCCCGAGCAGCATGGCGCGGGACAGGCTCCAGAACGCGCTGACCCGCTCCCGCTCGCCGGTGGCCGGGCCGCCGCGCCGGGCGGGGGCCTGCGGCTCGGTGGGAAGGGTGGCGGTCATGCGCGGAACTCCCGTCCGGTCAGCTGGAGGAAGACGTCCTCCAGGGTGGCGCCGCGCACTTCCAGGCCGCGCAGCGCGTTCTGCTCGGCCAGGACGCTGAGCACCGGGGCCGGAAGGCGGGTGGAGACAGAGAGCGAGACGGTGTCGTCCTCCAGGGTGGCGATGTCCGCGCCGGCCGCGGTGAGCAGCTCCCGGGCCCGGTCCAGCGGGAGCTGGCCGGAGGCCACGCTGATCCGGACGGTGTCGTCGATCTCGCGGACCAGCGCCGCCGGGGCGCCGGTGTGGAGGATCTTGCCGTGGTCCATGATCGAGACCCGGTCGCAGAGCACCTCGGCCTCGTCCAGGTAGTGCGTGGTCAGCACGACCGTGCGGCCCTCGGCGTTGATGTCCCGCAGGAGGTCCCAGAGGTTGCGCCGGGACTGCGGGTCCAGACCGGTGGTGGGCTCGTCCAGGAAGACGAGCTCCGGGTCGTGGGCCAGTGCGCAGGCGATCGACAGGCGCTGGGCCTGGCCGCCGGACATCTTGTCGGTGTGGGTCTCGGCCTTCTCCGAGAGGCCGACCCGCTCCAGCATCGCGTCGGCCCGCTTGGGGCCGACCCCGTAGAACGACGCGAAGGTGCGGATGGTCTCCCGGGCCGTCAGTTTCCGGAAGAAAGCGGTCGCCTGGAACTGCACGCCGATTCGCGGCAGCAGTTTCGGATTGCGCGGCCAGGGCTCCATGCCCAGCAGCTGGATCCGGCCCTCGTCAGGCTTCCGAACGCCTTCCAGGATCTCCATCGTGGTGGTCTTCCCGGCCCCGTTGGGGCCCAGGATCCCGTAGAACTCGCCGGCCTCGACGGTGAAGGACACCCCGTCGACAGCCTGCACATCCCCGTACCGCTGGCGGATGCCGTCAGCGGATATAGCAGCAGTCATGTGCCCTGAGCCTAGGGGTTGTGAAGCCTCCTGTGCACGTCGGAGCCGACGAATTTGCGGATATTTTGAGGAACGGGGAAACAAAGCCGGGCCGGGCGGATGTCTAATTCCGCCCGGCCCGACCGGAGTTGTCACTGACCGGCCATCAGAAAATCCTTCGACGGTCTTTCAGCGGACGCCGTTTCAGCCGGCGGCCCGGTCAGCCCCGGTGCACGGTGATGGTGGTCCAGGCGCCGATGTGGATCCGGTCGCCGTCGTTCAGCGGCACCGCGGTGTGCGGGGTGACCGGCTCCGCGCCGCCGTTCATGGTGGTGCCGTTGGTCGAGTCCTGGTCCACCAGCACCCAGCTGCCGTCCGCCTGTTCGGCGAGCAGCGCGTGCTGGTGCGAGGCGCCCGGGTCCTCCGGCGGGACGGACAGGTCGATCTCCGGCACCGTGCCGCGGTGCTGGCTGCGCCGTCCGATCCGCAGCTGGCCGCGGCCGGTCAGCGGGATCCGGCGCTCGGGGCAGTACGGCGGGAAGAACAGGCCGGCCGCCTCAGGGCCGCTGCGGGCCATCATCTCGGTGAAGTAGTCCCGGTCGGCCGAGACCACGGCGATCCAGTTGGCCCGCACCGGCTCGGCCGCAACGGGTTCCTGGGGCTGCTGGGGCTGCTGGTGCTGCGGCGGGGCCAGGTGGAAGGAGGTGCCGAAGTCGCCGCCGCGGCTGTTCGGGCCGGGGCCGGCCGGCTGGGCGTACACCGGGCCGGAGTCCTCGCGCACCGGGCTGTCGGGGAACGCGCCCTCCGGCGCGGACCCCTCCGGGCCGCCGGCGGGCTGGGCGGGCGGGTAGCCGTAGGTGTGCTGGTGCGCCGGGGCCTGCGGCTGCTGCGGTACGGGCGGGGCGACGGCCTGCTGGGCGGCCGGCGGCTGCCCGTACGGCGGCTGCCCGTACGGGTCCTGCGGCGGGGTGCCGCCGTACGACGCCGGGATGTTCAGCGGCGGCTGCTGGGCCGGGCCGGGCGGGGTGTGGCCGGCGCCGGGTACCTGGCGGCGCGAGGGCGTGGAGAGCTCGTAGTCGTAGCCGCACTCCTCGCAGAACCGTCCGGTCTGCGGGCTGCGGCAGATCGGGCAGACGACCAGGCCCGCGGTGAGGCCCTGCTGCCCGGCCTGCGGCGGGACGGCTCCGTGCGAGGGCACGGCCCCGTGCGGGGGCATGCCGCCGTGCGGCGGCGGGGGCGGCACGGTGCCGGGGGGCGGCAGGGGCGCCCCGGGCGGCGGGACGGCCCCCGGCGGCATCGGCGGCGGGGGCGGAGGCGCGCCGAAGGAGGCGCCGCCGTGCCCCGGGTATCCGGGGTGCGCGCCGGGCGCGGGGTCGCCCCCGGGCGCCCCCGGGTAGCCGCCGTGCGCCCCCGGGGCGGGGGCCGGCGGAGTCATCGGGAAGCCGCAGAAGTCGCACCAGTCCTCGGCCTGCGACTCGTGGCCCCTCGGGCAGATCGGCATCAGGTCCCCCTCGTTTCCGGCCGGCTCGGTGCGGCGTCGCGCCGGGGCGCCGGCCCGGTCACGTCTTCAGCGGTCACTTCTTCACACGTACCGTCTTGGTCGACCGGGTCTCAAGGGTCATCGAGTCGGCCTCGCTCACGTTCTTACGGAACCGAACCGTACCCTCCTTCGGGTCCACCACGTCCACCACCTTCTGGAGCAGCTTGTAGGTGCCGTCGTTCCCGGTTGCGTGGGCGATCCGGACGGCGGCGCCCAGCTTGGCGGTCGCGCGGTCGACGTCCCCGGCCCGGTGGGCCTCCAGGCCCTCCTGGATGGAGGAGGCGAGCTCGGCCTGCCCGGTGTAGTGGGCGACCTGCGGGCTGATCCGGGTGGAGGAGGCCAGATCGTCGGTCCAGACCGCCTTGACCAGTCCCTGGGTGAGCACCTCGGGGGTGCCGCCGGCGACCTGCTCGGGCAGCACCAGGCTGACCCGGGCGGCCAGCATCTCGTTGCCGACCGCGGCGGCCGGCACCTCGACGCAGACGTGGTAGTCGCGGCTCTCGTCGCCCCAGGAGCCGGTGGGGTAGTCGCCGGCCCGCGGGCCGGCGTCGGTGCGCCGGGAGGTCAGGTCCTCGACCGCGGGGGCGACCTGCTTGACGAACCTGACCGTGGCGTTGGCCGGGGTCCAGATCCGCAGCGCGACGTCGGCGACCTGCTTGCCCATCGCGCCGGCCATCATCGAGCGGAAGTCCTCGGCCAGGCCGGAGGGCTCGGCGACGATGTCGGTGGTGCCGAGCAGCGCCGAGGAGATCCGGCGCAGCTCGTCGATCCGCCAGTCGGTGCCCACGCCGCGGCAGTCGGCGGTGAAGTGGCCGGTCACCCGCTCGACGGTGCGGGCCAGGTCCTCGGCCGACTCGTGCTCGTTGTTGCCGTCGGTGAGCAGGACGGCGTGCCGGATGGCGATGTCGCGGCGGGTGAGGAAGAGCGTGTCGGCCTTGGCCAGCCAGGTGCCCATCGCGGTGCCGCCGGCCGCGGTGAGCCGGCGCAGCGACTCCTTGGCCTGCTGGCGGGTGGCGGCCGAGGCGGTGGCGAGGGTGCCGTCGCCGGGGTAGATGTCGCGGGCCTCGTGGGTGCCGGCGACCACGGCGAAGGCGGTGCCGTCGCGCAGCGCGTCGATGGCGGCGGCGGTGGCCTCGCGGGCGCCGTTCAGCTTGCTCTTGGGGTAGTCCATCGAGCCCGAGCAGTCCACCAGGATGACCACGGCCGCCGCGGTGCCGGCGCCCGCCGGGGTGGCGTCGGCGAAGCCGAGCGGCCGGCCGCCGGAGGTGCCGCCGCCGGTCGCGGTGACGGTGACGATGGCGTTGACCTCGCGGGCGCCGTCCGCCAGGTACTCGTTCTGGAAGATCTCCACGTCGAACCTGGGCAGGTTCGGCTTCGCCAGTGTTGCCATGGGGCGGTCGGCTCCCGTCGGGTGAGGGGTGGACGTGCTCAGGACGGTGGGGCGGCCCGCCGGACGGGCCGGCGGGCCGTGGTGCCGGAGCGTCCGGCGGGGTGGTCGGTCAGGCCGTCGGCGGGTGCGGCGGCTGCGGCGGGACGGGCGGTACGGCGGGCGGGGCGGGCGCCGCGGGGGCGGTCGGCGGGACGGGCGGAGCCTGGGGTGCGGGCGGAGCCGGGGGCACGGGCGGGGCCGGGGGCAGCGGGGCGGCGGGGGAGCCGATCACCGGGATGTCCGGCAGGGTCGGCTCGTAGGCCTCGTCGTCCTCCGCGGCCGGCGGACCGGCGGGCCGGGGGACGACCACCGGCAGGTCCAGCGCGGTCGGGCTCTGCTCGGCCTCCGCCACGGCGGCGGCCGGCGGGTCGATCGGCAGCACGGCGACGGTGATGTTGTCGTGGCCGCCGGCCGCGACGGCGAACTTCACCAGGGTCTGCGCCGTGGCGAGCGGTTCGGTGCGGGCGTCCGGGCGCACGTAGTACGCCAGGTCGGTGGCCGCCTCGGCGTAGTTCCACAGCCCGTCGGTGCAGATCAGCACCACCCCGGGGACGTGCGGGGTGAAGTCGAGGGTGTGCGGCACGACCTCCTCGGCGTCGGCGCCCAGCCAGCCGGTGATCGCGTGCGCGCGCGGGTCGGCGTAGGCCTCGGCCTCGCCCATCAGCCCGGCCTCGACCATCCGGGCCGCCCAGGAGTCGTCCTGGGTGAGCCGGAACGGCTCGGCGGCGGCGCGGTCGTCCGGGATCCAGTACGCCCGGGTGTCGCCGACCCACCCGATGGTGACCCGCCCGCCCGCGGCTATCGCGCTGACGTAGGTGCAGGCGGGCGCGTTGAGGTCGGGCCGGGTGGGGCCGGCGCCGTCGGTGGCGAGGTCGGCGACGGCCTGCGCGGCGTCGGCGATGGCCTGGCGCATCGCCTGGTTCGCGTCCCGGCCGGCCTCCAGGGCGGTCAGCAGCGACTCTGAGGCGGCGTCCACGGCCGTCTCCGAGGCCTCGTCCGGACGGTCGGAGGAGGAGACGCCGTCGCACACCACGGCGACCACGACCGGCTCGCCGCCGGGCAGCGAGGTCGCGGCGACGGTGAAGGAGTCCTCGTTGCGGTGGTGGCGCACGCCGCGGTCGCTGACCCCGGCGACGCCGCCGAGCGACTTCTCCATGTGGTCGCGCGGGCGCGGCTGGGCGCCGCCGCAGCCCTCGCAGTAGCCGTCCGCGGCGACCTGCGGCTGCCCGCAGTGCACGCAGACCGGACCGCGCGGCGACGGTACGGCCTCGCCGCGCGCGGCGGCCCAGCTGGTCGGCATCGAGCCGGGGGCCGCCCGGCCGTCCCGGCCGGTCCCGCAGGAGCCGCAGTAGGCGTCCTCCGGGTCCATCGGCTCCGAACAGCTCGGGCACTCGGTCTGCTGCGGCATCTGCTACACCCACGTCCTGGGACGGGCACGGTTGGCCCGTTCCACCATCTCGATCCTGGTCTCCGCCCGGTCGGCCAACCGGGCGAGTACCCGGTAGGACTGTTCCAGGGCGAAGCGCAGTTCCCGCTCCTGTGCGGGACGTCCCAGTACCACCAGGTCGGTGGCCCGCCGGCCGGCGGCCGCCTCGGCGCCGACCCAGCCGAGGGCCGCGTCGAGCACCTCGACTGAGAGCTCCTCGCGGCGGCGGGCGTCCAGCCGCAGCGCGGTCAGCTGCGCGGAGCTCGCGCCGAGGTCGGCGGCCAGGTCGTCGGTGGGCCGGCGCTCGCGCAGCCGGGCCCGGACGGCGGCGATCCGGGCGGCGGTGTACTGGCTGGAGGTGGCCGGGACGGTCTCCAGGACGCGGACCGCGCCGGTCCGGTCCTCCTCGGCCAGCCGGACCCGGGCCAGCCCGAAGGCGGCGCTCAGGTAGGCGTGGTCGGTGGCCCACACCAGCCGGTAGAACTCGGCCGCGTCGCCGCCGTCGCCGAGCAGTTCGGCGCAGACGGCGAGGGCCAGCTTGGGGGCGGCCTCGCCGGGGAAGGCGTCGTAGACCGCGTCGAAGGCCTCGGCGGCGATCCGCAGGGCGTCGGCGCGCCCCTCGGCCCGAGGCGTGTCGGACGAGCCGCCGACCAGTGCGGTCAGGCCGCGGTACCAGACCACCCGCCAGTCGTCCGGCTGGTCCCGCTCCAGCTCGGCGAGGCGGCCCACCGCCTCGTCGTGGCGGCCGAGTTCGAGCAGGGCGCGCAGTTCGCGCAGCCGGCTCTCCAGTGAGACGGCGGGTGCGGCGGCCAGCGCGGCGAGGGTCTCCCCGGGGTCGGGGGTGACCAGGACGGCCAGGAACCCGGCGTTGGGGTCGCCGGGGTCGACCCGGGGGACGGGCAGCGCGAGGGCGGCGGCGGCCGGGTCCAGCGGGGCCACCCGCAGCTGCCCGGGCTGCTCGGTGGGCAGGACCAACTCGGTGTCCACGACGCGTAGTTCGGGACCGAACAGGGTGGACGGCGCGGGCCGGGGCCGGTCGTCCTGGAAGGCCAGGACCTCGCGCAGCACGCCGGTGAGCTGGTCGGCCATCTCCTCGGCGGAGGCGAAGCGGCGCGCCGGGTCCGGGTCGGTGGCGCGGACCAGGAAGCGGTAGTACGACTCGTACCGGGCGAAGACCTCGACCTGCTCGGGGCCGGGCAGCGAGTCGCGGTAGGTGCCGCTGTAGCCCTGGAAGTCGAAGGTGAGCACCGCGAGGGTGCGGGCCACGGTGTACAGGTCGGAGGCGACGGAGGGGCCGTCGGTGGCGATCTCCGGGGCCTGGTAGCCGATGGTGCCGTAGATCGGGCCGTCGTCGTCGAGCCGGCGGACCGCGCCCATGTCTATGATCTTGAGCGCGTCGCCGCTCTGGATCACGTTGTCGATCTTGAAGTCGCAGTACACCAGGCCCCGGCCGTGCAGGTAGCCCAGGGCGGGCAGCGCCTCCAGCGCGTACGCGATCGCCTGCTCGACCGGCAGCGGCTCGCGCCGGCCGTCCTGGGTGCGGCGCTCGTTGGCGATGTCCTTGAGCGACTTCCCGCCGACGTACTCCATCACGATGTAGCCGTCGGTGGAGCCGGTGCGCAGGTCCGGGTGCTCGGCGAAGTTGATGATCCGGACGATGTTCGGGTGGTCCACCTCGGCCAGGAAGCGCCGCTCGGCGACGGCCACCGCGAGCGCGTCCTCGTCCCCGGTGTCCAACAGGCCCTTGAGCACCACCCACTTGTCGTTGACCCGCCGGTCCACCGCCAGGTAGATCCAGCCGAGCCCGCCGTGCGCCAGGCAGCCCACCACCTCGTACTGCCCGCCGACCAGGTCGCCGCGGCGCAGCTTGGGCGTGAACGAGTACGGCGTTCCGCACTTGGTGCAGAAGCCGTCCGGGCGGCCGGGGCGGCCGTTCTTCTCCCGGCCCACCGGGGCGTCGCACTTGGAGCAGAACCGCTTGCGCTCGGGCACCTCGGGGTCGGCCAGCACCGCCCGGGCCGGGTCGGCCGCCTCGACGGTGGGCACGGTGACCAGGCCGGCGCCCAGCCGGCTGCGGGTGCCCGCGCTGACGCCGCCCCGGGTGGAGCGGACCGAGAGCGAGCGGCCGCTGCCGGTGCGGGTGGAGCGGTGCGAGCGGGAGCGGCCGGACATCGAGCGGGCCGAGCCGGTGCGGGTCGACGCCGAGCGGGCCGAGCCGTGCGGGCCGGAGCCGGCGGAGACCCGGGCGGAGGGGACGTGGGGCCGGGTGGCGCCGGTGTCGCCGGCGGGCGGGGTCAGGCCGCACTCGTCGCAGTAGCCGTCCGGGTCGACGGTGCCGGAGCAGTCGCGCGGGCAGGGCGAACCGGGGCCGGCCGCCGTGGCCCGGAAGCCGGACGTCCCGGCCGCCCGGAGCGCCCCGGACGCCTGGAGCGCCCCGGCGGTCCCGGACGCCTGGGGCGGCGCGGCGGTCCCGGCCGCCGGGGGCGTCGGGGTGGTCCGGCCCGCCGGGGCGAGCCCGCACTCGTCGCAGTAGCCGTCGGCGTCGATCCTGCCGCTGCCGGAGCACTCCGGCCGTTCGCACGTCCCGCCCATCACCCTCAGCCCCCCTGGACCTGTCCGTCGGCCGGCGGCTGGCCGGCCCCCTCCTGAGCCTGCCCGGGCCCGGCCTCGGTGGGGGCCGGCCGCAGCGACTGCTGGAACCGGGCCACCGCGGCGGCCGCCGCCCGCAGGTCGCAGGGCGCGCTCCACAGCAGCCAGCGCGCCTTCTCGTACCGCTCGATCACTTCCGGGTCCTCGGCGACCCGCAGCCGGGCCGCCATCGCCTTGTAGGCGTCCAGCCGGCCGCGCAGTTCGGCCCGGACGGCCAGCGGCTGGGTCACCTCGGTGAGCGACTGCCGGGCCCGGCCCAGCTCCTTGGCGGCGGCGTCCTCCAGCGCGTCCAGCATCGGCGCCAGCCGGCCCCACTGCCCGGCCTGGCGCAGGTCCAGCGCGGCGACGATCCGCTCGCGCAGCGCCGAGGCCGGTCCGGGCACCGCCGGGACGTCGCTGGACGCTATCTTCGCCAGCACCTCGCCGCGCGCCCGGCGGGCCTCGGCCAGCGTGGCGTCGGCCCGCTGGAGCAGGTCGCCGACGCCCTGGAGGCGCTCCTCGGCCTCGTCGCGCAGCCGCAGCAGGTCCTCCAGCTCCAGCCGGACGCCGTCCAGCGCCCGCCCGGCCCGGTCGAACCGCTCGGTGTCCACCACCCCGGCCGGCCCGGCGAAGGCCGAGCCCTCCGGGACCGTGCCGCGCTGGGCGGGCACCCGGGCCGGGCGCCACAGCGCCAGCGGGTCCCCGCGCACCTCGGCGCGCAGCGCGGTGAGGTCCTTCTCGATCCCGGCCAGGTCGTCGGCCAGCGGGTGGCCGCCGGTGCGCACGCCGAGCGAGGCGGCCAGGGTGCGCACCCGCTGGAGCTCGGCCAGCAGCAGGTCGATCCGGGCCGGCAGGGCCGACCAGACCGCGTCGGCGGCGCTGACCACCTCCAGCACGGTGGCGTACCAGGAGTTCATCCGGGCCATCAGCGCGTCCAGGCTGATCCGTTCGACCAGCTTGGCCGGCGCGCCGAGGACCTGCGGGCCGTCCGGCGCCACCCCGCCCGGGACGGTCACCGCGTCGCCGGTCAGCAGTTCGCTCAGCTCGGCGAGTTCGGGCGCGCCGGGCTTGGCCTTGCGGGCCCGGACGGCGCGGGCCGAGGCCAGCGCCTCGGAGTAGCGGTCGAACAGCGCCCAGAGCAGCGGCAGGCCCCGGCCGGCCACCGACCAGCGCTCCAGGGTGCGTCCGGACAGCTCGGCGCCGTCCAGCAGCCGCAGGCCCGCGTGGTCCTGGAGGGCGAGCAGCGCCGACTCGACCGCGTCCCGCTCCGCGCCGAGGCGGGCGAGCGCGCGGTCGACCTCCTCCCGGCTCAGTACCGGGCCAGCCGATGCCGCCACCGCGGTGTCCTTCCTTCCTCGCGTGCGATCCCGACGTTCCTGACGTGCGGTCCCACGACAACCCCCGTGTCCACCACCGGTCTCCCCGCGGTGATCGTCCCGAACCCTAGCCGGTGGCCGTTCGGGCGGAGCGGGCGCGGGGCGTCCACCTGCCGTCAACGCCCCGCTGACGGCGCGTGCGCTACCTCTCCCGCGCCGTCCTCCGCGTCGCCCGTCGGGCCGTCCTCCGGGCTGCCCGCGGGGCCGTGCGCCCCGTCGCCGCCGGCCGGCTCAGCGGGTGCCCGGCCAGTAGTGCTCGGCCTCGTTGAGCATGTACGGCTTGAGCCAGTGCTCGTACGAACGGGCCCAGTCGCCGCGCGCGTAGTAGTCGGCCAGCACCTGGTTCACCCGGGCGGTCAGGTCGGTGCCGTCCTTCGACATGGCGACGCCGATCACCTCCGGCTGGGCCTCGCCGTCCACGATCCGCACGGTCTGGTCCTGCGCGGCCTGGCCGGCCGCCAGACCGTTGTCGGTCATGACGGCGTCGACCTTGCCGAGCTGCATCAGGACCAGGCAGTCCAGCTGGTTCTCCACCGTGACGACCTGTCGGGCGGTGTTCTTCTCCTTGACGATGTTCAGCGCGGTGGAGCCGTCGGCGGCGCAGACCCTCCGGTCCCTGACCGCGTCGTCGATGTTCTTCGCCGGTGACGTCTTCGGCACCAGGACGCGCTGGCTGATGTTGAAGTACGGCTTGGAGAAGGCGACGTCCTCCATCCGCTTGCAGTTGATCGTCATGGTGCGGACGATCAGGTCGACCCGGCGCTTCTTGATGGCGTCGATCCGGTCGGCCGTGGCCACCGGCTTGAGCACCACCTTCTCCGGGTCGCCCATGACGGCCGCGCCGATCGCCCGGGCGAGGTCGATGTCGAAGCCCTCGATCTGGCCGGTGTTCGGGTTGCGGGCGCCCCAGCGGTAGCTGTTCTGGTCCACCCCGATCACCAGGCTGCGCTTGTCCTTGACGGCCTTCACGGCCGGTCCGTCCTCGCTGCTCGGCGGCACGCTCCTGTACACGTCGCAGCCGTCGGCCTGCTCCTGCTGCTCCTGCTGTTCCTGCTGGACGGCCGTCGGCGCGGTCGCGGCCGTCGGCGCGGTCGCGGCCGTCGGCGCGGCGCCGACCGGCCCGCCCCCGGCGAGCACGGCCGCGCCGGCCGCCAGCAGGGCCAGCGCGGCGGCGGGCCTGGTCCTTCTCCTGGAACCCCTGTTGCGCATCGGTCGGTCTCCCCTCGCCCGTTACCGGTACTCGGCCAGTCGCCGGCCCAGGCCCCGCAGCGCGGCGGCCGCGGCCAGCAGGCCGAGCAGCGCGGTGGCGACGGCGGCGGCGCGCAGGTCCCCGCCGGTGCCCTCGGCGGCCTGCGTGAAGCGGTCCTGCTCGATGTCGGCGGCCCGGGCGAGCGCCTTGTCGGTGGCGTCGAAGGCGGCGTCGGCGGTGGCCGCGTCGCCCCTGGCCGTCACGGTGGCCTCCAGGGCGCCCTGGTAGTCGGCGTTCTCGACCTCCTGCGCCCGGGCCGCGTCGTGCCGCCGGCGCCACTCGTCGAACTGCTGCGCGGCGTCCCGGACGCTCGCCACGGCGGCCGACGGCGCCAGCTGGGCGGCCTCCGGCAGCGAGCCGTCGGAGCGGTCCGGCGGGAGGCCCTCGGAGCCGGCCAGGTGCTCGGTGGCCTTCGTCCACTGTTCGGCGTACCGGGTGGTCGAGCCGCGGGCGACGAAGTGCAGGTTCTCCGCCAGCCGGGCGGTCAGCACGTCCACCCGGGCGGAGTTGAGCGCCCGCAGCGGGGCCGCGCCCTCGCGCCGGCTCTGCTGGAGCGCCGAATTGGTGGCCAGTCCGGTGACGGTCAGCCACAGCGCGCCGGACAGGACGGCGGCGGTGGCGCCCAGCAGCCCGATGTTGAACACCCGGTTGGTGCGGCGGAACAGCGTCAGCTGCACCCAGGCCAGCGCGGCCAGGGTGACCACCGCCAGGCCGTACGCCGCCCACGGCACCGCCCTGGCCTCGGCGTAGTCGTCGGCCAGCTCCCGGTTCTCCACGGCGGCCAGTTCGGCGGCGGCCGGCAGCAGCACGGTCTGCATCTGCTCGGAGGCGTACCGCAGGTAGGCGCCGCCGAGCGGGATGCCCTGCCGGTTGTCGGCCCGTGCCGTCTCCACCAGGCCGGCGTAGGCCGGGAGTTGCTGGTTCAGCCGGGCGAGCGAGCCCTGCGCGGGGGAGGTCGCCGTGGTCCGGGCGGCGGCCTGGGCGATCAGCTTGGCGGCGCTGGCGATGTCCTGCTCGTAGCGGCCGCGGACCGCCTCGGGCTCGGCGCCGGCCAGCAGGAATCCGCTCGCCGCGGTGGTGGCGGCGTCGGCCAGGTTGCGGTGGATCTCGGCGGCGTCCCGGCTGAGCGGCTGGCTGTACGAGACCACCCGGTCGGCGGCCTGCGCCCTGGTCTCCAACTGCCAGGCGGTGAGCCCGCCGAAGGCGACGGTGAGCACGGCGAGCAGCACTCCGGCCAGGCGCAGCCGGCCGGGCGGCGTGCGGGTGGCCTGTGCGAGCCGGGCGCGCACGCCGGTGGCGACGGCCGCCGGGGGGCGCTTCGCGGGCGCCCCGCCAGGTCCGGGCGCCGCGAGCGGGGCCGCTCCGGGGACGGCCGGGGCCCCCGAACCGGCCGCCGTCGGCCCGGCCGTCGCCACGGCCGCGCCCGCGGCGCCGGGCGTGCCGTTGCCTACTGGTGTTGCCACCCGACTCATCCTCCCCTGTGGCCCGGCCCGTTCCGGGGCCCGACCGATGGCAGCAGTATGGCCGTGACTCCCCCCGACCACACCCGACTTGCGCCGGACTTGAGCATGTCGTGCACGCTCCCCGGGACGGCTCGTGCCGCTGGTGCGGCCGGTGCTGCCCGGGCCGCCGGTACGGGCCGAACCGCTCCCGCCGTTCCCGCCGCTCCCGCCCGTCGCCCCGCGAGGCGGCGAACCGTCCGACGCGGCCCGCACCCTACGCGGTTCCCCGACCGGGCGGAACGCGGGGGTCCGTTCACCGGCGGGCAATCACGGGTGCGGCACCCCCTCGCTCCGTACGATGGGGGCATGCGCCTGCTTGGAACGATCTCGCCCGACCGTCCGCTGCTCGTCGTCGCCGTGCGCGAGGAGGCCGCCCACCTGGACGACCGCCTGCCCGTGCTGCTCACCGGGATCGGGAAGGTCAACGCCGCCGTCGCGCTGGCCACCGTGCTCGCCCAGGGCGAGAAGCCCTCCGAGGTGATCAACCTCGGTACGGCCGGCGCGCTGCGCCCCGGCTGGGAGGGCACCCACCACGTGGTCCAGGTGATCCAGCACGACCTCGACACCGCCGCCCTGCACGCGCTCACCGGGCGCGAGTACGGCGCCCCGCTGGTGATCGGCAAGGGCGACGGGCCGGTGCTGGCCACCGGCGACCTCTTCGTCTCCGACACGGACGCCCGCGACCGGCTCGCCGAGCACGCCGACCTGGTGGACATGGAGGGCTACGCCGTCGCCACCGTCGCGCACCGGGCCGGGGTGCCGGTGCGGCTGGTCAAGCACGTCAGCGACGAGGCCGGGGACGGCGCGGGGCACACCTGGAAGGAAGCGGTCGACGGGTGCGCCCGGCACCTCGCGGACTGGGTGGTCGCGCAGGGCTGGTGACGCCGCGCGCGGCTGGGCGGCGCCGTCGGGCGCCGAGGGCGGCGGAAGAACGACGGAACGGGGTGGGGAGGCAGCGGCCTCCCCACCCCGTTCCGTCGCCGCTTCCGGGCGTCCTACCGGTCCCGGAAGGCCGAGAGGTCCAGGGCCGCCAGCCGGTCCGGGTCGGTGAGCACGTCGATCGCGACGATCGCGCCGTCCACCACGGTGAACGCCATGACCGACAGCGCCCGCCCGTTGTCGCCGATGACCACCGCGCCCGCGGTGCCGTTGACCAGCGCCGGGCGGGCGAACGGCGACAGGGTGCCCCACAGGACGGCCTGGCCGGCCACCGTGGCGGCGCCGGAGAGCACCACCGTGTGCCGGGCCATCACCGCGCCGCCGTCCGAGCGCAGCACCACGTCCGGGTCGAGGACGGCGAGCAGCGCGTCCAGGTCGCCGTGGCGGGCGGCGGCGAAGAACGCGTCCACGGCCACCCGCTGCCGGCCGAGGTCCGGGTCGGGCGCGGGAGCCTGCCCCTGGACCTTGCGGCGGGCCCGGCTGGCCAGCTGGCGGGTGGCGGCGGCGGTCTTCTCGATCAGCGGGGCGATCTCCTCGAACGGCACCGCGAACAGGTCGTGCAGCACGAAGGCGACCCGTTCGGCGGGCGAGAGCGACTCCATCACCACCATCAGCGCCAGTCCGACCGAGTCCGCGAGCATCACCTCCTGCTCCGGGTCCACCACGTCCTCGCGCCGCAGCAGCGGGTCGGGGATGCGCGGCGGGCCCGGCTCGCCGTCCGGCCCGGCGGGCTCCAGCGGCTCCTCGCGGCGCTGGGCGCGGGCGCGCAGCAGGTTCAGGCAGACCCGCGAGACCACCGTGGTCAGCCAGCCGCCGAGGTTGGCCACGTCGGCGGTGTCGGTGCGGTCGTAGCGGAGCCAGGCCTCCTGGAGGGCGTCCTCGGCCTCGCTGATCGAGCCGAGCATCCGGTACGCGACCGCGCGCAGGTGCGGGCGGTGCTCCTCGAAGAGCAGGGCTCGGGCAGATTTCTCGTCCGCCTTCTCGTCCACGTGTCACATTCCTTCGTCGCCAGGGGTCAGGGCAGCAGGAGTCACCCAACAACGGCTGCGGCGGGGAGATCAACTCCCCTCCCGGGACGAATCGGAGACGATCATGACGAAGCGGACCGTGCTGGTCACCGGCGGTACCGGCACCCTGGGCCGGCAGGTGGTCCCGCTGCTGCGCGCGGCCGGGCTGCCGGTGCGCGTGCTCAGCCGCCAGGAGCGCCCGGCCGCCGACGGCGTGGCGTACGTGCGCGGCGACCTGCTCGGGGACGCGGCGACGGCGGCCGGGCGGCTGGACGAGGCGCTGGCGGGTGTGGACACCGTGCTGCACCTGGCGGGCGGCCCCAAGGGCGACGACGTCGCCACCCGGCTGCTGGTCGCCGCCGCCCAGCGGGCCGGGGTGCGGCACCTGGTGTACATCTCGGTGATCGGCGCCGACCGGCTGCCGCTCGGTTACTTCCGGGCCAAGCACGCCGCCGAGCGGGCGGTCGCCGACTCGGGCCTGCCGTACACGATCCTGCGGGCCGCGCAGTTCCACGACCTGGCGTTCACGGTGGCCGAGAAGATGGCCAAGCTGCCGCTCGTGCCGGCCCCCGGCGGGGTGCGCTGGCAGCCGGTGGACGTGCGGGAAGTCGCCGCCCGGCTGGTGGAGTTGGCGCTCGACGAGCCGGCCGGGATGGTGCCCGACCTGGCCGGTCCCACGGTGTACGAGATGCGCGAGCTGACCCGCGGCTACCTCGCGGCGCGCGGCCGCAGCCGCCGGCAGCTGCCGGTGCGGGTGCCGGGCAAGGTCGGGCGGGCGTACCGGGCGGGGGACAACCTGACCCTGACGGGGGCCGAGCACGGGCGGCGGACCTGGGAGGAGTACCTGGCGGAGCGGCTGGCGTCCTGAGGCCGGGGTGCCGCGGCGCCGTGGTGCCGCGGTGCCGCGGGTTCGGTTCGGGCCGCCCGGCTGTCCGGCCGCCCGGCCGTCCGGGGCGCGCCGTAGGGTGCGGTCATGTCCCTCCTCGATGCGATCCGCGCCGACTCCGCCACTGCCGACTTCCTGGCCTGGCCGGGCGAGTTCGACCCCTCCCGCAGCTACCGGCACGTCGAGGAGGTCGTCCTCGCCTCGGGCGCGGCCCTGGAGCCGGTGGCCAAGGACGGCGCGGGCGGCACCTACTTCCTCTGCGGCGAGGGCGGCGAGGAGCGGCCGGTGCTGTACGCCGACTCCGAGGGCGGCGCGGCGCTGCTGGCCGTCGGGGTGCCGGAGCTGGTCCGGCTGCTGCTGGCGGTGCCGTGGTGGCGGGACTGCCCGCGGCTGACGGTCGGGGAGAGCCTGGAGGCGGCCGAGGAGTACCTGGAGGACGAGCCCGGCCTGCTCGCCGAGCGGGACGCGGCGGCCGCCGCGCTCGGGCTCGACGTCCCCTCCACGGCCGAGGCCCTGGCGCGACTGCGGGAGCTCGCGCTGGGCCTCGGGGCCTCGTACGTGCTGCTCAACGCGGAGGAGGGGAACGCGTACCGGCCGCTGCTCAGGCCTTAGCGGCCTGGAGCACCTGGTCCGTCGTCACCACCTTGGCGAAGCGCATCGCGTGCAGGGTGGTGGCGGTCGCGCGGGCGAGGTCGGCGGCGGGGACGGTGGTGCCGTCGGGGCCGGTCATGTCGAAGGAGTGCATGGCGTCGGTGGGGAAGATCGCGTCGTAGCCGAGGTTGCCGGCCATCCGGGCGGTGGTCTCGTTGCACACGTTGGTGATGATCCCGGTGACCACGAGCTGCCGGGCGCCGCGCTCCTGGAGCCAGGCGTGCAGGTCGGGGGTGCCGTAGAAGGCGCTGTTGACGGTCTTGGTGATGTGCAGATCGGGGGTGACCTCGGCGACGAAGTCCTTCAGCTCGTACCCCGGGGTGCCCTCGACCAGCGGGCCGCGCGCGGAGGCGTGCTGCACGGTGACGACCGGGCGGCCGGTGGCCTGCCAGGCGGCGATCAGCTCGGCCATCCGCTGCTCGGCCTGCGGGTTGTCGCGGGGGCCCCAGAAGGCGCTGTCCTCGAAGCCCTTCTGGACGTCGATGAGCAGCAGGACGGCGTCGTTGTCGAGGGTGAGCGGGGCGTCGAAGGCGTCGGTGTTCGTCATGTCCTCCATGGTGGTCGGTGGGGCGGGGGAGGCGTGATGGGCAGAGAAGTCACCCATCGATGGATTCCTGCCAGGGGTGTTCCTGCTCTAGGTTTCCTGCCATGCGAACGGTGGGTTGCCTGATCTTCGACGGTGTCCGGGCCTTCGACTACGCGGTGATCGGCGAGGTGTGGGCGAACCGGAGCTCCCGGCCCGGTCTGCCCGTCTTCGACCTGCGGGTCTGCGGGCCCGAGGGGGCCCGGGTGCGGCTGGGCGGCGGGCTGGAACGCGTCCCCGACCACGGGCCGGCGGCGCTGGCCGACTGCGACCTGGTGGTGGTGCCGGGCGTCGAGGACGCGGCCGCGCGGCGGAGCCCCGAGGTCCTGGCGGCCCTGCGGGCCGTCGCCGCCGCCGGTGTCCCGATCGCCTCGCTCTGCGCGGGCGCCTTCGTCCTCGGCGAGGCCGGCCTGCTGGACGGCCGGGAGGCCACCACCCACTGGGCGCTGGCCCCCGAACTCGCCCGCCGCTTCCCGGCGGTGACGGTCCGGCCCGAGGTGCTGTTCACCGGCGGCGACGGCCTGTGGACCTCGGCCGGCGTCGCGGCGGGCATCGACCTCTGCCTCCACCTGGTCCGCACCGCCCACGGCCAGCAGGCCGCCGCCACCATCGCCCGCGCCATGGTCACCGCCCCCTTCCGGGCGGGCGGCCAGGCCCAGTTCATCCCCACGCCGGTCCCGGACGCCGCCACCGACGACGACCCGCTGGCCCGCCTGCGCGCCGAGGTCCTGGCCTCCCTCGACACCCCGTGGACGGTCCGCCGGATGGCCGCCGCCGTCCTGATGTCCGAACGCACCTTCGCCCGCCGCTTCACCGCCACCACCGGCACCACCCCGGTGCGCTGGCTCCTCGACCAGCGCGTCCTCACCGCCCAGCGCCTCCTGGAGGAGACCGACCTCCCCGTCGACACCGTCGCCACCCACTGCGGCTTCGCCTCCGCCGTCTCCCTGCGCCCGGTCTTCACCGCCCGGGTGGGCGTCGCCCCGCGGGAGTACCGCCGTGCCTTCCGCGGCCGCGACGAGGGCGATCGGGCGATGTCGGCATCGCCGCACGCGCCGCAGCCATCTGTCGGGGACGGCGGAGCACCGCGATGAGGCGCAGCCGGTTCCTAGCGCCACGGATCGAGGGCGAGCTTCCCCCGGGTCCGGCCCGCTTCGAGTTGTCGCAGCGCTGCCGGCCCCTCGGCCAGAGGATGAAGCCGGGGGGTGCCGGGCGGGTACACGCCGTGGGCGATGAGCGACTCGATCTCGACGAGCAACGACCGGTAGAGGGCCGGGGCTCTGGTCGCCAGCGCACCGATGTGCAGACCCTTGACCTGCACCTGATGGGTGAAGACCAGATCGTGTGTGGTCAGCGTGGCGTCGCCGGAAGCGGCACCGAACACGACGACGCGTCCGGTGAAGGGTTTCGTGACCGACAGGCTCACCTCGAACGTGGCCCGTCCCACCGATTCCAGGACCAGGTCGACGCCTCCGGTCAGGCGGGTGATCTCCTCCGCCAGATCGGGGCGTCGGCTGTCCAGGACCTCGTCGGCGCCGAGCGCTCTGACGGTGTCGTGCTTGGCTGGTGATGCCGTGGCGATCACGCGCGCACCGTAGTGGCGGGCGAGGCGGACCGCGGCCTGCCCCACACCTCCGGCCGCGGCGTGGACGAGCACCACCTCATCCGCCTTGATCTCGCCCAACGGCTTCAGCGCCGCCAGCGCGGTGGCCCAGTTCAACACGAGACCGAGGGCCTGGGCGTCGCTCCATCCGGAAGGCACGGGAAGCACCCCTGCGGCCGGCATCGTCATGTACTGCGCGAAAGCACCCGGACCGGCTCCGACGACGCGGGTGCCGAGCGGCAGCGGGCTCTCGACCTCCGGGCCGACACCCACGATTTCGCCGGCGGCCTCGAAGCCCGCCACGTAGGGCGCCTGCGGCCCACCTCCGTACGTTCCACGGGTCTGCATGACGTCGGCGAAGTTGACACCGGCGGCGCCCACGCGGATGAGGTACTCGCCGGGTCCCGGGGTGGGGCGGGGGTGATCGGTCGCGAGGTCCAGATCCTTCGGTCCTCCGTGCGACCGCTGGACCAGCGCTCGCATCGTCTGCTCGGTGGTGTTCTGCTGCTCGTCGATCTCCATGCACGCAACGTAGGAGCCTGACACTTGTGTCAAGGTCAAGTGGGGGTCAGAGATCAGTGCGGCGGGCCCGGCGAAGGTAGGCGTCGAGTGCGGCCTGCTGATCACTGAGGATCGCGATACGTGCGGCGAGCCGATCCCGATGGCTCTGCACCTCGTCCAGGAACTCCGCGCACACCGCACCCGTGCCGACACCGGCCTCGTCGGTGAGGCCGGGCAGGAACTCCCTGATCAGCCGTACGGGCAGCCCGGACTCCAGCAGCGAGCGGATGACGAGCACCCGGTCGACAGTGGACTGGCAGTAGTCGCGGAACCCGTTGCCGAACCGGCCGGGGACGATCAGGCCCTCGTCCTCGTAGTGCCGCAACGACCTCGCGCTCACCCCGCTGACCCTGGAAGCCTCGCTGATCTTCATGACCGGAGGCAACGCTCCGGAGCACCGTGGTCTTCCGCCACTGACCGCTACGCCGGAGTGGAGACCTGCTCAGGCGTCGGAGAACCTCATGTGCCCCCGACAGCCTCGGGGGAGGGGTGGCGGCCCTCAGCGCCGCCACCCCGTTGGCTTCTCGGCACGGGGGCCCTGGTTCGTTGAGCCAAACCCCACGTTGGGGTGAAGTCGGCCCGTCCCGGGGCCGGGGACGGGCCCGGCCGCGGGGTGGGGCTCAGGCCGTGGCCGCCTCGCGCAGGCGCTTCTTGTCCGGCTTGCCGACGGGCGTCAGCGGGATCTCGTCCACGAGGTGCAGGGCCTCGGGCGCGTAGATCCGCCCCTTGCGGTCGGTGACGAAGGCACGGAGGTCGTCCAGCCGCGGCCGCTGTCCCGGGGCGGGGACGACGGCGACGTGGACGTGTTCCGCCTCCTGGTCGTCGCGGACCCCGAAGACCGCGCAGCGGGCGACCGCCGGGTGGGTGACGAGGAGGTCCTCCACCTCGGACGGGTAGACGTGCCCGCCGACCACGATGATCAGGTCCTTGGCCCGGTCGGAGAGGTAGAGGTAGCCGTCCTCGTCGAAGTAGCCGACGTCGCCGGTGTTCAGCCAGCCGTCCCGCAGCACCGCCGCGGTGAGGTCGGGCTGCTTCCAGTACCCGGCCATGACGGCGGAGGAGCGCAGGTGGACCTCGCCCTGCTCACCGGTCGGCAGGTCGGTGCCGTCGGGCGAGCGGATCGCCACCTCGACGCCCGGGGCGGGCCGGCCGACCGGGACCTGGCCGCCCGCGCCGATCCGGTCGTGCTCCTGCGGGGTGAGCAGGGAGATCAGCTGCGCCTCCGACATCCCGTAGACCCCGAACAGGACCGGTCCGATGACCTTGAGGGCCTCGCGGATCCGGGTCGCCGAGGCGGCGCTGCCCCCGTACAGGACGTGCCGCAGGCTGGACAGGTCGGTGCGGCCGATCGTGGGGTGGTCGAGCAGCTGGTGGAGCAGCGGCGGCAGCAGCCAGAGGTCGGTGATGCGTTCGCGCTCGATGGCGGCCAGGACCGCGCCGGGCTCGAAGGAGCGTTGGAGGACGACGGTGCCGCCGCGCTGGAGGACCAGGTCGGACATGATCCCGGCGAGGTGGGCGAGCGGGGTGGCGGCGAGCAGACGGGGCACCCCGTCGGCGGGGTCGCTGCCGACCGGGGCGTCGAAGACGCGGCGGTACGGGCCGTGCAGGCTGAGGACGCCCTTGGGGATGCCGGTGGTGCCGCCGGTGTGGCGGATGCTGAGGTCGTCCTCCGGCCCGACCCGGACGTCCGGGGGCTCGGCGGGGCGGTGGGCGGAGGCGGCGACGACGTCGTCGCCGATGGCCGGGACGGCGCCGCCGGCCGGCCCGGGGCCGAGGGCGAGGACCGTCGGCACGTCGATCAGCGGGAGCAACTCGGGCGCGTCGGCGTACCGTTCGGCGTCCACGAGCAGCACGGTGGTGTCCACGCTGGCCGTGATCTCGGCCAGGACCGGGGTGCTCATGCCGTCGTACAGGTTCACCACCCGGGCGCCCGCGAGGCCCGCCGCGTACCGGGCGCTGAGGGCCTCGGGGGTGTTGCCGGTCAGCAGGGTCACGGTGGTGCCGCGGGTGACGCCCCGGGCGATCAGCTCGTGGGCGAGGCGGTAGGTGGCGGCGGCGAAGTCGCCGGCGGTGATCCTGGCGCCGTCGGCGGTGACGACGGCCGTCCGGTCGGGGCCGGACGCTAGGGACCGGAGGATCAGCAGGGGGCCGCTGACGAACTCCGCGTCACGCACGGCTACTTCTTCCTTGCGGTTTGCAACCATGGCCACAGGCTAACCCCGCCCTCACCGCCGTACCGGGGGCGCCCGGCCGGTATTTGGCCTGAACGGGCCGTCATCGGCGCGATCATGACGGTGCATCAATGCCCGTCGCCCGACTGCGCCCCCTCGTACGAGTGAATCGCGGGGTGCGGTATGGCTCCGCTCAGAACGCCGCCGGGGGCGGCCGGAGGGCGAGATCGGTGGCGGTGGCCCAGTGGGCGGCGCCGGCGGTGACGATCGCGTAGCCCCGCTGGGAGGGGGGCAGCGGGACCAGGGCGCTGCGGCAGCCCTGGCTGTGGTGCACCTCGACGGGGACGGGGACGCCGTGCAGCAGGACCTCGCCCGGGGTCGGCGGGCCGTCGGGCGGGGCGAGGTGGGTGCGCGGGTCGAGGCGTCCCGAGGTGGCCAGGAAGGTGGCGAGTTGGGACTGCGGGGTGGTGAGGGAGCCCACCCAGTGGCCGGCCGGGACGGGCCGCGAGGTCTGGACGACGGCGACGGGTTCGCCGTCCAGGTGGTAGTTGAGGTCGAGGTGGCAGAGGAAGCCGTCGGAGGAGAGCCGCCCCAGCAGGAACGACCAGCCGGGCGGAGCGGCGCGCAGCGCGGCGACCTGCTCGCCCCACTCCTCGGCGGTCTCCCGGTGGCTGGGTATGCGGATGCCGCGCGGGCGGGTGTCGTGGAACAAGGGCTTCCCCCAACGGGCGGTACGTGAATGGCCGTTGGGACGAGTATGCGGGTGCGGCCCGACGGTTCGGGGGCGGACCGGCCGGTAGGCTCGCGCGCGACGCGGGGCGCGCGAGGCACGGCGCACGTCGCGGGGCGCGGTCCGTTCCTGCCGGGGAGTGATCCATGACGACGTACGTGCTGATCCACGGCGCGGCCACCGACGCCTGGTGCTGGGAGCCGCTGACGGCCGAGCTGCGCGGGCGGGGCCATGCGGTGGTCGCCCCGGACCTGCCCTGCGACGACGACGCGGCCGGGCTCGCCGAGTACGCGGACACGGTGGTGGACGCGGTGGCCGCGGCTGCCGCCGGGGCGGGCGGGGCGGGTGGCGACCGGGCGGGCCGGCCCGTGGTCGTCGCGCACTCGTTCGGCGGCTTCACCGGCCCGCTGGTGTGCGAGCGGCTGTCGGCGGACCTGCTGGTGATGCTCCAGGCCCAGGTGCCGGCTCCCGGGGAGCCGCCGGGGCAGTGGTGGGAGAACACCGGGTACGGGCCGGCCCGCCGTGAGTCCGACCGCCGCAGGGGCGTGGCAGAGGGCGCGGAGGAGGACGAGCGCGCCCTGTTCGTGCACGACACCCCGGCCGTGCTGGCCGACGGGCTCCTCGCGGACCACCAGCGACGGCAGTCGGCGACCCCGCTCGGGGCGCCGTGGCCGCTGAAGGCCTGGCCGGCGGTGCCGACCAGGTTCCTGCTGGCCACCGGGGACCGGTTCTTCCCGCCCGGGTTCCTGCGGCGGCACGTCGAGGAGCGGCTCGGCTTCCGGCCGGACGAGATGCCCGGCGACCACCTGCCCATGCTGGGCCACCCGCAGGAACTGGCCGAGCGGCTGGAGGCGTACCGGTCCGGGCGGTAGGCGGCGGCCCGCGCAGGAGGTCGGCGGAGTCGACTTCCCGCGCGGGCGGCGGGTCCGGGTGGGGTGTGCGCTGGCGATCAAGTGCCCGGACCCTGACGGCACATGCGGGGGTTGCGGGGCCGCCTAGTCTGCGGACGGCGCGTCATGAACGTTCAGCCGCGAGGAGAGTGGCGATTTCGGCTGGCGCGCTGACGACCCGTTTTCTGATCACCGAGGAATTCCCCGCATGCTAACGATGAACGGACCCGGCGCACTGGCGCGGCTGCGCCGACGGCTGGCCGGCCTACTGATCGCCCTCACGCTGGCGGTCGGGCTCATGGGCATGACGCCGACCGCGGCGCACGCCGACACCGGCGAGCGCCTCACCAACATCGACTGGGACATCAGCGACCTGAACGGCGGCGGCGCCTCGGCGCACCAGCGGTACTGGGACGTGATCTCCCGGCTCCACTCGCTCAGCAGCCACGACTGGTTCAGGACCGACCTGGACGAGACCGTCGTGGCGGACAACGACCAGCTCATCCAGATCAGCCTGCACCGGAGCGGCACCTACCTGGGGGCGATGTACATCTGGCCGCACAACCTGTACGTGGCCGGCTTCTACCAGGCCGGGGGCACGCACTGGGTCTTCGACGACGGCCTCGCGGCGAGGAACCGCTTCAACCGGGTCCTGGGCGTCAACGCGAGCACCCTCCCCTGGTCCAGCAACTACAACAACATCCCCGGTGGCGGCGGCAGGGCGAGTCAGCAGATCAACGGACCGCGGCTCAGCAACGCCCTGCAGCAGGTCCATCAGATCGCCGCTCTCCAGAACAGCGGCAGCGGGCGCGCCGTCCTGGCGGACTCCCTCCTCATGATGGTCCAGGCCACCTCGGAGGCGGCGCGCTTCGGGCGGATCTTCGACAACGTCCGCACCAACATCCGCGACCACGGCGTCGCCCAGGTCGGCGTGGAGAACGTCAACCTGGAGACGAACTGGGGCGGGCTCTCGAACTGGGTGTACCGCGTCATGAACAACGCCGGTACGTCCCCCTACGTCATCGGCACCGGGGTCTTCGAGCGCAGGTTCTACACGCTGCCGCAGCTGATGCAGTACGTGTCCTACATGGACCTCTTCAGCGGCTCCCGCCCCAGGTAGTCACTCCCCACCCGGGTGCGCAGGAAGTCGGCCCTGCCGACTTCCTGCGCAGTGGCATGGGGCGGTGTCGGCTCAGGCCCCGGCGGGCGGGAGCGCGGCGAGGTCGGCCAGGACCCGGGCGGCCGGGGCGGGGTGGACGAGCCAGCGCAGGTGGCTCCCCTCGACCGTCCGGACGTCGAAGGGGTTGCCGGGGGTGAGGGCGTCGCCCTCGCGGATCAGGCGGTCCTGCATGGCGGGCGGGATGCTGGCGTCGTCGGACAGCCGGACGTACGTCCTGGGGACGCGCCCCCAGGTGGCGGCCTGCGCCCGGTCGGCGGAGGTGCCGACGTCGAGGTTCTCGTCGGGCTGGAAGGTGTTCAGGAAGGTCCGGAACTCGTCGTCGCTGAGGTCGGCGGCGAACGCCTGCTTGAACGCGGCGAGCGCCGCCGGGTCGGCGGTGCGGAAGTTGACGCGGAGCAGGCCGAGTTCGGCCGGGTTCCCGACGAGCGAGGCGGCGAAGGCCCCCGGGTCGACGCCCGCCATCTCCGGCTGGGCGTAGTAGTCGTTCACGTCCAGGTCGACGGGGCACCAGGCGGAGACGTAGACGAGCCGGTCGACCAGCTCGGGCCGGGCGTTGGCGACGGCGGTCGCCGTGATGCCGCCCCTGCTGTGGGAGACGAGGACGGTGGGCCCGTTCTCCTTGGCCCGTTCGAGGACCCCGATCACCCGGGCGGCGTTGTCGGCGAGCGTGACCCCCTTGATGCCCCCGGGCTCCCCGGCGAGGGCGTCGAGGTCCTGGGGGGCCTGGTACGGCGCGGGGTAGGTCGCCTCGAAGCCGTGCCCCGGAAGGTCGACCGCCACGGACCGGTGCCCGAGCAGGGCGAGTTCGGCCTGCAGCGGCGCGAACGAGAACGAGTTCGCGAAGGCCCCGTGGACGAGGACGAAGGTGGGTTGGTTCTGCATGGCCCCAGCCTCCAGCAGAACGATCTTCGAAACAAGGTCGAACCGATGGGCCGGGTGGGAACTCAGGTGTGGGCGGTGGCTTCCCGGGTCCGGGTGCGGCAGTGGGTGAGGGCGTTCTTGAGGCGGGGGTCGGGGTTGGTGGCGGTGAGGAGTTCGCCGGCGGTGGTGAGGGTGGTCCAGTAGGTGGCGGGGTCGCCGGTGCGGGGGAGGGGGTGGGCGGCGGTGAGGGAGAGGTAGGCGGCGGTGAGGTTGCCGGTGGTGAACCAGCGGGTGAGGCCGTGCTGGTGGCCGGGGCGGATGCCGCCCATGGCGTCGATGGCGGTCAGGAGGAGGTTGACGACGGCGAACTCGGTTTCGGTGAGGGACTTGGGGATGTCGAAGACGCCGAGGGCTTCGAGGAGTTCGCCGGTGTCGTGTTCGGAGCCGGGGCGGGGGTTGGCGAGGAGGGCGTGGTAGCACTCGTCGAGGCGGCGGGTGGTCTCGGCGAGGGGGATGTCGAGGGCGAGGCAGACGGCCCGGGCGCAGGGGAGGGGCTGGTGGCCGAGGCGGGCGATGAGGGCGTAGGTGGTGGCGGGGGTGGCGCCGCGCGAGAGGGTGTGGCGGGCGAGGGTGGTGAGGTGCATGGGGGTTCGGGCTTTCAGGCGGTGGTGGCGGGGGAGATGAGGGCCCAGACAAGTTTGCCGATGCCGCCGGGGCGGTCGGTGCAGCCCCAGTGTTCGGCGAGTTCGTTGACGAGGAACAGGCCTCGGCCGTGCTCGTCGTCGGGGGAAGGGGAGTTGAGGGTGGGGTGGCGGGCGTCGGCGTCGTGGACTTCGAGGCGCAGGAGGTGGTCGGGGGTGAGGGTGAAGCGGACTTCGATGTGGCGGTCGTCGGGGGCGTCGGAGTGCTGGGCGGCGTTGGCGAAGAGTTCGCCGAGGAGGAGTTCGGCGGTGTCGCGGTAGTGGTCACCGGTGGGGAGGCCGGAGAGGTACGCGCGGAGCAGGTAGCGCGCCAGGGGCGTGGATTCGATGCGGGAGTCGAGCCGCACGACGAACATGCGGGGGGGGGGGGGGGGACGGGCAGTGAGCATGGGGGAGTACCTCAGGGGGCGGAGGGAGCGTGCAAAGGGGTAGTGCGCAATCACGCTGCGCATGCGGATGATTGCGTTCTGGTCTCAATGATCGGCCCGTGGGAGTAGCGTGACGCCCAGAACCACGTGTTGAGCACGTGACGCACAGTTGGGGGCAGTCGTGGCACAACGGAAGATCAAGCGCGGACCGACGGCCAGCTCCGCGATCATGTTCGGCGAAGAAGTCCGCTACGCGCGGGAGTTGGCGAACCTCACCCAGGAGGACCTGGGTGGGCTGCTCCACCTCGACCGGACGGTGATCTCGCGGACGGAGAGCGGCCGACGGCGGCCGTCGGTGGAAGAGGTCGAGGAGCTCGGGCGGTTGCTGAACACCGGCGACCTGCTGATGCGGCTGTACGGCCGGGTGGACTGGGATGCGTCGATCGAGCATCCGGATTGGTTCCAGGAATACGCGGACCAGGAGGCCATCGCGGTTGGGCTGCGTGCGTACCAGGAAAGCGTCATGTACGGCCTGTTGCAGTGCAGGCAGTATGCGCGGGCGCTCTTCGAGACTGGCGACGCGGCCGGAAAACCGGAGGAAATCGAGGAGCTGACCAAGGCGCGACTCGGTCGGCAGAGTCGCTTTCTCGCGCCGAACGGTCCGCTGCTGATCGTCATTCTCGGCGAGAGCGCCATCCGCACGGTCATCGGTGGGCCGAGCGTGATGAGAAGTCAGATGGAGCACCTGCTGCGGGTCGCCCAGCTCCCGAACGTCGTCCTTCATGTGGCGCCGTTCTCGGACCGGCGGACAACCATCAAGACGGATATGGTGTTGCTGGAACTGCCGGACGGGCAGCGACTGGTGTACTCGGAGAGCCTTGAACGAGGGCATCTGAGTGATGCTTCTTCCAGCGTGATCAAGTACCAGCGGCACTATGATCAGCTCCGGGGCGAGTGCCTGTCAGAGTGCGACTCGCTTCGGTTGATCGCCGAGGTGCTGGAGGGTTACAAAGATGATGAGCAACGAGCTCGCCGCAGCCGGCTGGCGGAAGAGCAGCTACAGCGGCAACGACGGCGGCAACTGCATCGAGGTGGCCCCCGGATTCCCCGGCCTCGTCCCGGTGCGTGACTCCAAGGACCCGCAGGGCCCGGCGCTCGTCTTCCGATCCGCCGCCTGGACTGCCTTCGTCGACGCCGTCCGGACCGGCGACCTGCCCCTCGAAGGCTGATCCACCTCCCCACCTCAACGCCCTCGGGGCGGGGCGCCGACCCGGCGCCCCGCCCCGAGGGCGTTCGTCCGCGCCGAACGCCGGTGGAACGTGGCCTGAAGGAGCGAGGTAGTGCTTCCGGGAGGAGCACGGCCTTCGGGTGCTGGGCGAGGGGTAGCTTCCGACCGCTTGCCGGGGGGTGGTCGGAGGCACCCCTCCGGATGGTCTATAGTTTTCCTCATCACCCAGATGCGCGGGTGGCGGAATAGGCAGACGCGCTGGATTCAGGTTCCAGTGCCCGAAAGGGCGTGGGGGTTCAACTCCCCCCTCGCGCACAGCGAACGGCCGGTCGATCTTCGGATTGACCGGCCGTTCTGTTTACCGGCTGACTCCAGCCGGACACGGGCCGCCACCCCGCGCAATCCACGCCGCCTCCGAGCAGGCCCGGGGCCGGATGGCACGGAGGCGGCCGGCCGATCCGAGGATCGACCGGCCGCCGGCGCTCACCGCGCGGGGCGGGTCACTGGGTGGCCGTCCGGAAGATCCAGTGGAGCCAGGCGGCACCCGAAGTGGGGACGGTGACCGTCGTGGTGTGGTTGAACAGGCCGTCGCCGAGGTTCAGGTGCTCCTCGGGCGTCGTGTGGTTGGTCAGGAGCGTTCCGTTCGCGCCGTCGGGGGTGGCGCACCACAGGTAGCCGTCGTCGTTGGGGCGGTAGCCGCCCATGGTGACGGCACTGCCGTTCGACGGGTTCCCCGGGCTGGTCGCCGTCGAGTTGACGTACTGCCCCTGGTTGATCAGGTAGAAGCAGTTGTCCGAGCCGCTCCGGCCCGCGGAGACGACGCCGAACTGCTGGGTTCCCAGGTGCGCGTTCGGGGACAGGACCACCGGGCGGGGCGCCGGCGCGTGGTCCTCGACGGAGAGCGCGGAGGCTCCCGCGCCGCTCTCCTGCGACACGATCTCGCTGAGGTCCGCGGCCTCCCGCGGGTCCTGGAGGAACCAGCGCTGGTCGGGCGAGCCGTTGTAGTCGCGGCCCACGAGCGCCTGCCCCTGGCTCGCCGCGGTGAGGAACTGCCGGGTGACGTAGTTCTGCAGGGTCCAGGTGCCGTCGCCCTGGGGGACCGGCGCCCAGAGCTGGTCCTCGGCCGGGCTCGGCCACACCACCGTCCGGGCGTCGCGGGCGCCGCCCTCCTGGCCGAGGTAGTGGCCGGAGTAGGGCGCGCTGTTGTTGACCAGGCGGTAGTAGCCGGTGTACTCCGGGTCGGGTTCCACCGAGTACACCTGCGTCGCGATGGTGGCCCGGTTGACCGGCTGGTCGGTGACCACGTGGCTGGTGCGGGTCGGGGAGGCCGCGTTGGTGCTGGTGGCGCTGCGCAGCACGACCTGCCGCGACAGGCTCGGCGTCGGCGACGGGGTGGCCGACGGCCGGGCCGGCAGGTTGTCGAGGGTGTACACGACGGGGTAGTGGTCCGACGTGTTGATGTTGGCCCGCTCGATGTCGACGACGCGGGGCTGCCGGGGGCTGTTGTTGGGCGCGACGGCGTAGTCCAGGACCCGCGGGGTGCCGCTGCCGATCCGGTCAGTGGGGTGCGTGGGCCGGTCCTGGGCGTGGACGGAGAGGTCGGTGCCGATCGCCGCGCGCAGGCTGTCCGGGGCGCGGTTGTAGTCGCCCAGGGCTATCCAGGGCAGGTGCGCCTGGGACATCTGGTCCTGGATGTTGCGCAGCAGCATCGGGTCGTCGTTGCCGCTGCCCGACCAGCCGTGCACCGTGAAGTAGACGACTCCGTCGACGTTGACGCCCAGCGCGGGCCGGGAGTCGTCGCCGTTGGTGATGATGCCCTCCCGGGCGACGTAGACGTCGTTCCGGTCGACCCGGGTGCGGCTGTAGACGGCCAGGTTGACCCGTCCGTAGGCGCCGTTGCCGCTGTCCGTGCGCAGCCAGTACAGCCAGCCCGTCGGGCGGCTCGCGGTTCCCAAGCGGTACTCCTGCACCGGGATGGTGTGCAGGCCGTCGTCCGTCCAGTAGTGGATGTTGGGGGTGTCGATGTTCTGCTGGAAGGTGGCACCGCCGGGCGGGGCGCCGGCCTCCTGCAGCGAGATGACGTCGGCGCCGCCCTGCCGGCTGCCGCGCCCGAACAGCTGGGGCAGGTCGTTGGCGTACTTGTTGCCGTTGGCGTCGGCGGTGTTCGCGCCCTGCATGTTCCAGGTGGCGACCTTGCGCTCGTTGGCGCTGCGCGGTTCGAGGCCGCCGGTGTCGGCGAGGAAGAGCGAGGGGCGCTTGCCCAGGTCGACCGGCACCACGCCCTGGCCGGTGTAGTCGAGGGCCTCCCGGCCGGTCCAGTCGGGGATGTTCTGGCCGCCCTGCGCCAGTGGCTGGAACCGGCCGGGGGCGCCGTTCGCGGAGCCGAACTGGTAGGCGGTGCCGGCCTGGCTGCCGTACGGCGCGTACGGCTCGAACGGGCCGCCGGGCGTCGCCTGCTTGACCATCGTGTTGTTGTAGAAGACGTTCTGCGGGCCCGAGGAGCCGGACCACTTGACCGCCTTGGGGCCGGCCGCCCACCACACCGGGTACCAGGTGCCCTCGTCGACCTCGCCGCCCTCGCCGCCGCAGTTGGCCCGGCAGTTGCCGGAGCGGTGCTCGTACGGGACCCGCAGGGTGTTCTGCTCGAACAGGTTGTCGTGCTCCCAGCCGCCGTGCAGGTTCAGGTCCGAGTCGAGGTCGTTGCGGAAGGCGACGTTGCCGCTGGCCGACCACTGGAAGGTGAAGTGGCGCAGGTTGCGGCTGAGGTTGTAGGCGTACAGCGAGTCCCAGACGCGGCTGCCGCGCAGGTAGCCGTTGCCGCCCTTGCCCTTGTTCCAGGCGCCGTCGAAGCTGTTGCGCTCGATCTGCAGGTTGCGGGCGTCCTCGGTGACGACCGGGTGCGAGCCCGTCATCTCGGCCCTCAGGCCGCGTGCCCAGTCGTTGGCGGCCCACTTGAAGACGATGCCGTGCATCGCGTACTCGGGCGCCATGTTCCCGTAGTTGTGGACGGCCTGGGCGGGGGTCAGGTCGTAGGTGCCGCCGCCCGCCTTGGGCAGGCCGGCCATGTCCTGGGTGAAGGCGAAGTCCTCGAAGCCGACGCCCTGGACCACCTTCAGCGGGGTGACCTTGCTGGGGTACGGCTTGTCGCCCAGCGCGGGGGAGCCGTCCGAGGTGGAGTCGACCGGCACGTCCCACTCCAGCGGGCGGTCCAGGGTGACGGTCTTCGCGGTGCCGTCGAAGCCGGTGACCCGGAACATCTGCTGGCGCATGTGCAGGTTGTCCATCTGACTGCGGTCGGAGACGCCCTGCTGCTCGTAGAACTTGACGCTGTTGGCCGCCCCGACCCAGACGTAGCCGCCCGGGGAGAACTTCTTCATGTCGGCCTTGGCGTCCAGCTGGACGGTGCTCTGCCCCTCCCGGGCCGCGTAGCCGGGGTCGTCGGCCCGGGCGGCCACCTTGATGCCGGAGGCCCAGTGCTGGTTGACGCTGCCCTCGAAGATGTCCTTGCGGTTGGCCGGGGCCGCCGCCCAGTCGTCCTGGTAGCGCTCCGCGACGTCCCGGGTCTGCACCCGGAACATGCCGCGGCCCGGCCAGATCCAGCCACCGGTGCCGACGTCGCTGCCGCTGCCGGCCTTCATGCCGTCCTGGTCCCAGCGGCCGTTGACCAGGGTGTCGTAGCGGGTGTCGGCGTCCGGCCGGAACACCAGCCGGGTGCCGCCGTCGCCGGAGCCCTGGCCGCGCAGGACCAGGTAGTCGGCGTCGACGTAGACCTGCCGGGAGACGTCGATCCGGCCCGCCGGGAGGGAGATCAGCGAGAGCCGGTTGAAGCCGGCCCGCGGCGAGCAGTTGGCCTTGACGTCGTCGACGGCCTTCTGCAGGCCGGTGGTGTCGTCGGCGCCGTCGTTCGCCTTCACGCCGTACCTGGCGGCGAGCACGTCCGGGGTGATGCGGCAGCCGGGGTCGTCGGTCAGGTCGCCGTCGTCGGGCAGCTCCTGGCCGCCCCGGAAGCCGACCCGGGACCAGTCCGGCATGCCGGCGGCCGGTGCGGTGCGGTTGGCGTAGGTGAGGTCCGGGCCCTCGGCGCCGGGGCCGGCGGTCACCGCGGCGGCGGCCGAGGGGGCCGCGGAGGCGGGTGCGGCCTCGGCGAAGGCGGGCAGTGCGGCGCAGAGCAGCAGGCCGGACAGGAGCGCGGCCGCTGGTCGTCGACGTTTCATGGGACTTCCTTCCGTGTCATCGGACGGTCCGGGGGGGCGGACCGGGGCGTCGGGAGGGGGCACGGCGACGCCCCCGGCCCTTCACGGGTGCCGGGGGCGGGGGCGGTGGGGCGCAACGACGGCCGCCCCACCGAGCCGGAGCGGGTCGCTACGGGCACCAGAACTGGAGCGAGGAGATCCGGTCGTTGACGTAGGACTGGGAGGACCCGTTCCCGTAGTCGCGCTTCGCGCCCCAGTGCCAGGTCTCCGTGTAGTCCAGGTCGGACGGGTGGAGCTCCCCGTAGGGGTCGTCCATGAACTTGACCGAGCACTGCGAGTTGTTGATCCAGGACGACACCTGGTTGTCGGCGATCTCCCCGTTCAGGAAGTGGACCGAGTGGAGCCGCAAGATCGCCGCGTTGCCGCCGGCCGGGGGAGGCGTGACGATCGCCTTCGAACCCGTGCCGCCCTCGTGCTGGTAGAGGCAGACCGCCCACGCCGGGCAGCCGTCGTAGGGGGCGTTCGCGGCGGCCGCCGGGGTCGCCGCGGTGAACAGCGCCGCGCCGGCGAGCGCGGTCGCGACGGCGGCGGTCTTGAGCCGGAGGGATTTCAGGGACATCGTGGAACTCCGTTTCGGGGTCGGCCGGTATCGCCGACGCGGACGGGGAAGCTGCGGTGCAAGCGTGTGCGACCGGACGGCTTCGGCGCATCGGTCATCCGACTGCACGGAGCGGGCGACCGATCGCATCCGCGCAGGTCGAGACGTAGGTCGTGCGGCGCGGCGGCTGGCCGGAAACGGACGGGAAAGTACGGAAAATGACTGACCGTCTCCCGTCATAATGGGTGCGGCCAGGCTGTTCGCGGCCGTGTGGAAGGGATTTCCCGCCGAGGAAATCCGCCTCGCACACGCGTGGGTCGGCCGGAATTGCGCGGGAGGGGAACGGTAGTGGTGGGCGGGGTGGGGACCGGCGTGCTCGGGGGCGGGCCGCTGGTCGGCAGGGACGGCGACCTGCGGCTGGTCCGGGACCGGCTCGGCATCGGGGCCGGCGGCGGGGCGCTGCTGCTGTCCGGCCAGGCCGGCATCGGCAAGAGCGCCCTCCTGGACACGGTCGCCGCGACCGCGCTCGCGGACGGCGCCCGGGTGCTCAGGGCCTCGGGGGTGGAGTTCGAGGCCGACTGCGGCTACTCCGGCCTCCACCAGGTCCTCTTCCCCCACCTGGGCGCCCTGGAGCAGCTCGACGCCGCGCAGCGCGACGCCCTGCGGGTCGTGCTCGGCTTCGCGAGCGGCCCGCCGCCCGAGCAGCTCCTCGTCTCCAACGCCGTCCTGCGGCTGCTCCAGGCCGTCGCCGGCGGGCAGCCGCTGCTGCTGGTCGTCGACGACCTGCACTGGGTCGACCCGGCCAGCACCGCCGTGCTCGGCTTCGTCGCCCGGCGGGTGACCGGCCTGGGCCTGGGCTTCGTGGCGGCCGCCCGCTCCGGCGAGCTCGGCCCCCGGGAGGCCGGGGCCTTCCCCACGTACGAACTCCCGCCCCTCGACGAAGAGTCGGCGGCCCGGCTGCTCGCCGACCGGTTCCCCGGCCTCGGGCGCGGAGTGCGCCGACGGCTGCTCGCCGAGGCGGGCGGCAACCCGCTGGCCCTGCTGGAACTGCCGGCCGTCGTGCCGCCGGCCGCCGCCGACGACCGCCCGGCCGTGCCGTCGCTCAGCAGCCGGCTGGAGACGCTGTTCGAGGCCAGGATCGCCCGGCTGCCGGCGGGCTCCCGGTACCTGCTGCTGCTCGCGGCCCTGGAGGGCACCGGCGACCTGGGCGTGCTGCAGGCGGCCGCCCGTCGGGCCGGGGCCGGGTACGGCCTGGACGACCTCGCCCCGGCCGAGCGCGACCGGCTGGTGGAGATCGAGGAGGGCGAGCAGCGGCTGCGGTTCCGGCACCCGCTCATCCGCTCGGCCATGGTGCTCCACGCGCTGAGCGGCGAACGGCGCGCCGCGCACGCGGCGCTCGCCCACGCCCTGGCCGACCGGCCGGAACGCCGCGCCTGGCACCTGGGCGAGGCCACCCTGGAGCCCGACGAGGAGGTCGCCGCGCTGCTGGAGCACGCGGCCGGGCTCACCCTGCGGCGCGGCGACGCCGCCGGGGCCATGCGGACCCTGATCCGGGCGGCCTCGCTCTCCCCGGAGGGGCCGAACCGGGCCCGCCGGCTCGCCGAGGCAGCCTACCTGGGGGCCGAGTCCACCGGAGCGCTGTCCAGCGTCCGCAAGCTCCTGGACGACGCGCGCCAGGCCGCGCCGGAGGCCGAGGACTCGCTGCACTCGGCCACCGCGTCGGCGCTGCTCGTGCTCAACGGGGGCGGGGGCGGGAATCCGGCGGACGGGAGCGGCGGCAACGTGTCCGGCGGGGGCGACGACGTGGCCACCGCGCACCGGCTGCTGACCGCCGCCATCGAGTCCACGGCCGGCGTCCACGGCTACCGGGCCGACGACCGGGCGCTCGTGGACGCGCTGCACGTCCTCGCGGTGGTCTGCTTCTTCGGCGCCCGGCCCGACCTGTGGCGGTCCTACGACCGGGCCGTCGAACGCCTCACCCCGGAGCCGCCGGCCATCCTGACCGTCCTGGGCCGTACCTTCTCCGACCCGGCCCGCACCGGGGCCGCGGCGCACGGCCGACTCGACGCCCTCATGGCCTCGTTGGCCCTGGCCGGCGAGGAGGCCGACCCGGTGCTGGTCACCCGCGTCGGCACCGGGGCGCTCTACCTCGACCGCCTCGGCGAGATCCGCGACGCGGCCTGGCAGGTGGTGCGGTCCGGCCGCGACGGCGGCCCGGCCAGGCGCTACCTCTCCGCGCTCATCCACCTGTGCCTGGAGGACTACCTCACCGGACGCTGGGACGAGGCGCTCGACCTGGCCGGAGAGGGGCTGCGGGCCTGCGAGGACCACGGGTACCGCGCCTTCGCCTGGTACTTCCTGTTCATCAGGTCCGTCGTCCTCGGCGCCCGCGGACACACGGAGGAGAGCCTCGCGACGGCCGGGTACGTCATCGACTGGGCCGAGCGCCACGGCGCCCCCTGCGCCGCCCACTACGCCCACCACGCCGCGGCCGTGGCGGCGCTCGGCCGCGGGGACCACGCGCTCGCCTACCGGCACGCCGAGGCCGTCAGCCCGGCCGGCACCCTGGCCTCCCACGTCCCCCACGCGCTGTGGGTGGCCGCGCACCTGGTGGAGGCCGCCGTCCGCACCGACCGGCGCGAGGAGGCCGCCGCGCACGTCGAGGCGATGCGCGAGGCCGGCCTGGGAGCGGTGTCCTCCCGGCACGCCATGCTGCTGGAGGCGTCGGCCGCCCTGTGCGCCGACGACGACCAGGAGGCGCTGCGCGGCTTCGCCCGCGCGCTGGACACCCCCGGCGGCGACCGGTGGCGCTTCGACCACGCCCGGGTCCTGCTCGCGTACGGCGAACGGCTGCGCAGGGCCCGGGCGATGGCCGAGGCCAGGGCCCGACTCGGCGCCGCGCTGGCCGTCTTCGAGGAACTGGACGCCCTGCCGTGGGCCGAGCGGGCCGGGAACGAACTGCGGGCGACGGGCCGGAACCGGCCGCGGCCCGACGACTCGAACACCCACGGGCTGAGCGCCCAGAAGCTGGAGGTCGCCCACCTCGCCGCCTCCGGCCTCACCAACAAGCAGATCGCCGAACGGCTGTTCATCTCGCACCGGACGGTCGGCGCGCACCTGTACCAGATCTACGAGAAGCTCGGCATCACCTCGCGCGCCATGCTGCGCGACGCCCTCGGCCCGCGGGAGCCGGGGCGGGACCGAGGACGGCCGGACGGGCGGTAGGTCCGCGGACCCACCGCCCGTCCGGAGTGGTGCCGCCGGCGTCGTCCTGACGGCCGGGCGGTGCGCCGCCGCCGGGCGGCCGACGGCCGGGTGGTGCGCCGTCAGCGCGTCCAGACGACCGGGCGGGAGGAGACCGGCTCACCGGCCGCGTCCAGTTCGACGGCGGTCCCGGCGACCACCCCGTCGTCGTTGATGAACTTGGCGTCGGCGTACGGACCGAGCGGGGACGGCGGGAGCGGCACGGCCGTCCCGTCGGGCCGCCACAGCAGCGCCGTGGTCCGGTTCCAGTCCGGCCCCTGCGCGACGCCGACCGCGGTGCCCGCGCTGTTGACGGCCATCGCCTCGCTCTGCCGGCCCGCCGGGTCGTCGAGCAGGGTCCGCGTGCCGTCCGGGTTCCAGCGGGCGGCGAGCGTGGAGCGGGCGGCGTCGAAGGCCGCCCCGACGACGGTGCCCGCGCTGTTGACGGCCCTCGTCCGGCCGGTCCCGGCGTCCCGGACGGTGCCGTCGGGCGTCCAGACCAGCACCCGGTCGAACTCCGTGCCCCCCGCGCGCCGGCCCTGTCCGAGGACCACGCCGCCGTCGGTCATCCGGGCCACCCTGGCCCCGTCGACCCCCGGTGGCAGCGGGAGCGCGGTCACGGCGCCCGCCGGGTTCCAGAGCACCGGGGTCTCCTCGTAGCGGCCGTCGGCGAGGCGCCGCTCGGAGGTGCCGGCGACGACGCCCGCGTTGGTGACCGAGACGGCCGAGCCCATGGTGTCGCCGGGCAGCACCGGCAGGTCGACCCTGGTGCCGTCGGCCTGCCACTTCAACGGCTTGGACTGGTACACGGCGTCGTACCAGCCCCCGACCACCACACCGGTGTTGTTGACCGCGCTCGCGCCACCGCCGCGGGCCCCGGCCGGCAGTTCCAGGGCCGTAGGGGTGCCGTCCGGGGCCCAGCGGACCGGGTGGTTGTCGCCCAGCGCGCGGTAGGACGCCCCGACCACGGTGCCCGTGTCGTCGAACCCGGCCGGGCGGCTGGACAGGTCGCCGGGCAGTGCTGCCAGGTCGGTGTAGCCGAGGTGGTCGGGATGCCAGCGGATGGCGTGCGGGCCGATTCCACCGGGGGTGTTGCGGTAGTACTCGCCGACGACGGCGCCGTCGCGGCCCAGGCCCCACACCAGGCTCCAGGCGGTGTCCGGTGGGGTCGGCAGGAACCGCGGGGCGGGCAGCGGGGCGGCCGTCGTGGCGGGGGTGGCCGCCGCGGCCGGGGCGAGGCCGAGCAGGAGGGCGGCGGCCGTCGTGGCGGCGCCGAGGGCGGCGGGACGGATGGGGGAGAGGGATGCGGGACGGCGGGTGCGTAGGGCGGTCATCAGGCGGGCTCCTGGGTCGTGGGGGTGTGGGCGGGGGTGCGGGCGGGGGTACGGACGGGGCGCGGCCATCAGAGCTTCCACACCATCGCGCGCGGGAGGTCCCGGCTGTTGGGCGCGTCGTGCCAGCTCGCGTCCCCGGCGATCACCCCGGATTCGTTGACCAGCAGGGCCTGGGCGTAGGGGCCGAGCGGGGACGGTGGGAGCGGCAAGGCCGTCCCGTCGGGCCGCCACAGCAGCGGCGAGTCGCGGTACGGGCCCGGGCCCCGCGCGAAGCCGACGGCGGTGCCCGCGCCGTTGATCGCGCTCGCCCTCGTCGGCCGGCCCGCCGGGTCGTCGAGCAGCGTCGTGGTGCCGTCCAGGGTCCAGCGCGCGGCGTGCTCGGCGCCGGCGGCGTCGGAGGTCGTCCCGACGATGGTGTTCGCGCTGTTGACGGAGCCGGGCCGGCCGTGGGCGACGTCCCGGACGGTGCCGTCCGCCTCCCAGGCCACCACCCGGTCGGCGTCGGCGCCGCTCTCGCGCCGCCCCGGGCCGAGGATCAGACCGGTGGCGGTGATCCGGGTGCCCGCGGCCGTGATGATCCCCGGAGGGAGTCGGAGCTCGGTCACCTCGCCCGACGGACTCCAGAGCACCGCACGGCTCCGGGACTCCCCGCCGAGGCTCCGCTCGGACAGGCCGATGACGAAGCCCGCGTCGTTGACGGACGTCGTCCAGCCGGTCTCGTCGCCGTCCAGCAGCGGCAGGTCGACCCTGGTGCCGTCGGCCCGCCACTTCACGGGCACGGGACGGAAGGCCGCGTCGTAGGAGTTGCCGATCACCACACCGACGTTGTTGACCGCGCTCGCGCCGCCGCCGCGGGCCCCGGCCGGCAGCTCCAGGGCGGTCGGGGTGCCGTCCGGGGCCCAGCGGACCGGGTGGTTGTCGGTCAGCGTCCCGACGGAGACCCCGACGGCGGTGCCGGCCTCGTTCAGGGTGCTCGGGCGGGTGCCGTTCTCGCCGGGCAGGGGTCGGAGGACGGTGACGCCCGGCTGGTGGGCGTTCCAGCGCAGGGCGCGCGGGGCGAACTGGCCGGGGACGTTCAGGTAGGTCTCGCCGAGCACGTCGCCCGCGTTGTTCAGGCCGTACACCGAGCTGAGCGGGGCGGCGCCCGCGGGCAGCGGCAGCAGGTACGGGGTCGGCGGCGGCGGCCCCGGATCGGCCGCGGCGGCGGGCGCCGGGCCGAGCAGCAGGGCGGCGGACGCCACGGCGGCGGCCAGGGCGGCGGTGCGTGGCGCGGCGCGACTGGGCATGGGGGAACCAGCCATCCGAAAACTCCTGTCTCGTCAACGATGGTGCAGATCAAGTGAGTTGCTGTTCCATCGGATGCCGAGGCTGGTCGGGTGCCCGGTCCGGTGGCCAAGTCTCGTCCACTGGCCGTTCGTTGGCAGGAGGATCGGCGGAACGGCCGGATCCCGTCGGCTCGTTCGCGTACCGGTCGTCGGCCTGTTCCGGGCCTCGCTACCGGTCGGTGTCTCCCGGGTCGCCTCCGCCGCCGGTGCCCCGGACGCGCACGGTGAAGGAGGCCAGGCCGGGAGGGGGTGCCCAGGCCCCGGTGGCCCGGACGGACACCCTGCAGAGGTGCGGGCCGTCGTTCCGCTGGGCGGGCGCGGCCTGGGCGGTCGCCGCGGCCAGGGCGGTGAGGGTGGAGGCCGCTGTCGCCAACAGGCCCTGGCGCAAGAGCTTCTGATTGATCGTCATTGCTGCGATGGTCTGGAACTCCGGAGGCGCGGAGGCGACTTCGCGCCGGATTCATGCGAACGAGTGGTCGCGTTCCGGCCGAATCCGGTACGGCGGCGACGGACGGGCCCGTCGGAGACTGTCGCGGCCCCCGGAGGTCCTCCCTCGATCGGGGGAGGGCCGGGGCGGGACGGCCGGTGATACTGACCAGCATGATCAAGGGAATGCGGTTGCTGCTGCGCAGGTCGACGTACACGGGAGTGCTGTTCGCGGTGCTCGGGGCGCTGGCGTCGCTGCCCGTGGCGATGGTGGCGCTCGGGGCGACGCTGGGGGTGTCGGGCCGGCCGGACGCGGCCTGGGCGGCCCTGCCGCTGTGGGCGGTGCTGATCGCGGCGGCCGGGCTTCCCCCGGTGGTGCGCCGGGTGCTGGTGAAGGTGGCGCGGCGGCTGCTGGGCGTCGCGGTGCCCGACCCGGTGAAGGGAGCCGCGGGGGAGCGGTGGCGGACACCGGTCTTCCTGCTGGCGCACGTGGCGCTCGGGTGGACGGTGCTGGTCGGCGGCAGCACCCTGCTGGTGATGGGGCTGACGCTGCCGGGGCGGCGGGCGTCCGGTGAGGCGCGGGTGAGCCTCTTCGGCTGGGCGGCCGAGGTGACGGGCGTCTGGAGCTGGATGGTGGGGGCGCTCAGCCTGGCCCTGGCGGCGGCGCTGTTCGCCGGGGCGTCGGGTGCGCTGCGGTCGCTGGCACCCCGGCTGCTCGGGCCCTCGCCGGCCGAGCGGCTCGCGATGGCCGCCGAACGGGAACGGCAGCTGGCCGAACGCAACCGGCTGGCCCACGAACTGCACGACTCCATCGGGCACACCCTGACCGCCGCGACCATCCAGGCGGCCGTCGCGGGCGAGGTGCTCACCGCGGACCCGGCGGCGGCGCGGGCCGCGATGCGCAGCATCGAGGAGTCCACCCGGGCCGCGCTGGAGGATCTCGACTACGTGCTGGGCGTGCTGCGCGAGGAGCAGTCGGGCACCGCCCCGACCCGGACCCTCACCGACCTGCCCGAACTGATCGACCGGCTGCGGCACGCGGGCGCGGTCGTGGAGCCGCGTACCACCGGGGACCTGGCGCAGGTGCAGGGCACGCTCTCCCGGGCCGCCTACCGGATCGTCCAGGAGGGGCTGACCAACGCGCTGCGGCACGGCGCCGGCGGGCCGATCGAGCTGCTGGTGGCGGCGGGGCCGCAGACGCTGGAGCTGAGCGTGGTCAACGGGGTGGGCGGCGGCCAGGCCGCGCCGGGCTCGGGCGGCTTCCCGACCTCCGGCCACGGCCTGCCCGGCCTGGCCGAGCGGGTGCGGCTGCTGAACGGCGAGTTCGAGGCCGGGCCGTACGGGGAGCGGCAGTGGCGGCTGGCGGTCCGGCTGCCGATGCGGTGGTCGGCGTGAGCGGGCCGGGCTCCGGCCCGGACTCCCGCCCGGGCTCCGGCCCGGGTGCGTCCGGCGGAGACGCGGGCACGCCCGGCCGCGACGAGGGCGCGCCGCCCGACGTCACCGTGCTGATCGCCGACGACGACGCCGTCACCCGCAGCGGGCTGGGCACCCTGCTGGGCGCCCAGCAGGGCATCGCGGTGGTCGGGACGGCCGCCGACGGCGTCGAGGTGGTCGAGCGGGTCCGGCGGCTGCGGCCGGACGTGGTGCTGATGGACGTGCGGATGCCGCGCCGCAACGGCATCGACGCGACCCGCGAACTGCTGCGGGAGCACGCCGAGCCCCCCAAGGTCGTGGTGATCACCACCTTTGAGAACGACGCCTACGTCACCGCCGCGCTGAGCGCCGGGGCCAGCGGCTTCGTGCTCAAGCGGCGGCCCGTCCCGCAGATCGCCGAGGCGGTGCGGGTGGCGGCGGCCGGGGAGGCGGTGCTGTTCCCCGCCGCGCTGCGCCGGATGGTGGCGGCCCGGCCGCTGGACCCGGGCGAGGCGCTGCCCCGGGCGGCGCTGACCGGGCGGGAGGAGGGGGTGCTGCGGCTGATGGCGACCGGGCTGTCCAACCCGGAGATCGCCCAGGCCCTCGCGGTGAGCCAGGAGACCGTCAAGACCCACGTGGGCAACGTGCTGGGCAAGCTCGGCGCGCAGAACCGGACCCACGCGGTGGTGATCGCCTACGAGAGCGGGCTGGTGGTGCCGGGGCTGCCGGGGGTGTAGGGGTTCCGGCCTCACGGCCCCTCACGACCCCTCACGGCTCCACGGCTGCACGGCTTCACGGCCTCGGGTCGATCGGGGTGAGCGTGCCGAGGCGGTCCTCGACGGCCTGGGCGGCGGCCAGGCAGAGGTCCTCCCGGAACGCCCGGCCGACCAGCTGGACGCCGGTGGGCAGGCCGTCCGCGGCGAGGCCGGTGGGGACGGCGACGGCCGGGACGCCGACGAAGCTGGTCGCCGAGCAGAGCCGCATGGCGGTGGCGACCCGGTCGCGGCCCGCCTGGTCCCGGGACTCCAGGCCCGGTTCGACGGGCGGCTCGGTGAACACCGGGCCCAGCAGCAGCGGGTACTCCCGCAGGAACTCCGTCCAGGAGCGGCGGATGCCCATCCAGGTGCCCATCAGCCGGATCAGGCCGGGGGCGTCCGTGGGCGGGGCGACGCGCATGGTCAGGTCGATGTAGCGGTCGCCGCCCTCGCCCAGCAGCTGCCGGACGACGGGCCAGCTCGGCGCGAACTCGGTGTTGGTGAGGCGGAGGTAGGCGTCGAGCGCCTCGTCCAGCCGCGGGACGTCGGGGACCTCCCGGACGTCGTACCCCGCGTCGCGCAGCGCGTCGGCGGCGGTCCCGACGGCGCGGCGGACGGTCGGGTGGACGCCGTGGCCGCCCGGATCGGCGACGACGGCGACCCGGACCGGGCCGGCGAGCGGCTCCCCGTCCAGCGGGGCGGGCACGGCGCGCGGGTCGCGCGGGTCGGTGCCCGCCAATGTCTCGTAGGCGAGCCGCAGGTCGGCGACCGTACGGGCCAGCGGGCCGTCGGTGACCAGGAGCTGGGAGGCCGGGCCCGGGTCGTCCGGGCCGATCAGGCGCTGGTCGGCGGGGAAGCGGCCGGTGGTCGGCTTGAGGGCGGCGACCCCGCAGAAGGAGGCCGGGATGCGGACCGAGCCGCCGGAGTCGTTGCCGAGCCCGAGCGGGGCCATCCCGGCGGCGACGGCCACGCCGTCCCCGCCGCTGGTGCCGCCGGGGGTGCGGCCGGGGTGCCAGGGGTTGCGGGTGTCGCCGTACAGCTCGCTGCGGGTGTGCATCCCGGCGAGGATCAGGGTCGGCAGGTTGCTGTGGCCGATCGGGATCGCCCCCGCCGCGCGCAGCCGGGCCACCGGGACGGCGTCCGCGGTGGCGACGTGGTCGCGCAGGCGCGGGGTGCCGAAGGTGGTGGGCACGCCGGCGATCGGCGTGCACTCCTTCACGGTGAACGGCACGCCCGCGAGCGGGCCGGGATCCTCACCGGCGGCCCGGCGGCGGTCGAGCTGCCGGGCGTCGGCGCGGGCGCGCTCGGCGAGGAGCTGGGTGACGGCGTTCAGGCCGGGGTTGACCTCGGCGATCCGGTCCAGGTGGCTGTCCACCACGTCCAGGGCCGTCACCGCGCCCGAGCGCACGGCGGCGGCGAGTTCGGTGGCGGGCTTGCTCCACAGGGGCATGGGGGTTCTCCTCGGCGGCGCGTTGGGGCTGGTACCGATGCGGTCGCATCGGTACGGAACCCTAGCCCGAGAACCGATACGCTCGCATCGGAAAATCCGAGGACAGGACGAGGAGACCGGCGATGCCGAAACAGGTGGACCACGAGGGTCGGCGCCGGCGGATCGCCGAGGCCGTCTGCCTGCTGGTGGACGAGCACGGCCTGGAGGGCGTCACCCTGCGGGACGTCGCCACCCGGGCGGAGGTCTCGATGGGCGCCGTCCAGCGCTGCTTCCGCACCAAGGAGGAGATGCTCCTGTTCGCGCTCACCCACGTCGGCGAGCGGGTCACCGAGCGGGTGCGCGGCCGGCTCACGGCCGGGCCGGCGCAGTCGGCGGCGAGCGAACTGGGGCTGGTGGCGGGCGAGGTGGCGCTGCTGCGCGAGGAGCACCGGGCCGAGGCCAGGATCTGGCTCGCCTTCCTCGCCGGCGCCGCCGTCAACCCGGCGCTGGCGGCGGCCCTGCGGAGCAGCTACGCGGCACTGGAGGAGCTGATGGTGCGGCTGGTCGCGGAGGCCGCCGGCGGGCAGGTCGTCGGCGGCTCGGTGATCGGCGGGGCCGCCGCGGGCGGGGCGGTGGTGGCCCGCACCGAGGCCCGTGCGCTGCTCGCCCTCGCCGACGGGCTCACGGCGCACGTCCTGGTCGGGCACCGGACGGTGGCGGAGGCGGAGGAGGTCCTGCACGCGCACCTGGCCGGCCTCTGGGCGCGCTGCTGAACCGTCGCCCCCGCCCCCTGGGGGGTCCGCCCGCCGCCCGCCGCCCGCCGCCCGCGCCCGCCGCTCACCGCCCGCCGCCTGACGGGACGCCGTCGAGGACCGTCCAAGGCCGCCGAGCCTTCGCCCGCCGTTGTCGCCCCGGCCACCGTCCAGTCCGTGGATGGTCGCCGAAGGCGGCGGCCCGGTGGGGCAGGATCGGCCCTGACGTCACCGGAGACACCTGTCGGACACCCCTGTTGGGAGAGCCTGCCGTGACTGCTGTGGAGATCCCGGGATCCAAGTCCATCACCGCCCGGGCGCTGTTCCTGGCCGCCGCCGCCGAGGGCGTGACCACCCTGCGCCGCCCACTGGCCTCGGACGACACCGAGGGCTTCGCCGAGGGCCTGGACGCCCTCGGGTACCGGGTCGAGCGGACGGCGGACTCGTGGCGGGTGGCGGGCCGCCCGGCCGGGCCCGCCGTGCCGAGCGCCGAGGTGTACTGCCGGGACGGCGCCACCACCGCGCGCTTCCTGCCCACCCTGGCCGCCGCCGGCCACGGCACCTACCGCTTCGACGCCTCCGCCCAGATGCGCCGCCGCCCGGTCGCCCCGCTCACCCGGGCGCTGCGCGAGCTGGGCGTGGACCTGCGGCACGAGGAGGCCGAGGGCCACCACCCGCTGACCGTCGTCGCGGACGGCGTCCGCGGCGGTGAACTCACCCTGGACGCCGGGCAGTCCTCGCAGTACCTGACCGCGCTGCTGCTGCTCGGCCCGCTCACCCGGGACGGCCTGCGGATCACCGTCACCCGGCTGGTCTCCGCCCCGTACATCGGCATCACCCTGGCGATGATGCGCTCCTTCGGGGCCGAGGTGAAGCGGGAGCGGACCCCCGCCGGCGAGGTGTTCGAGGTGCCCTCCGGCGGCTACCGGGCCGCCGACTACCCGATCGAGCCGGACGCCTCCACCGCCAGTTACTTCTTCGCCGCCGCGGCCCTGGCCGGCCGTGAGGTCACCGTCCCCGGCCTCGGCCGGGACGCGCTCCAGGGCGACCTGCGGTTCGTGGACGTGCTGCGGCGGATGGGCGCCCGGGTGGACGTCGGGCACGACCGCACGACGGTGGCCGGCGACGGCCCGCTCGGCGGGATCACCGTCAACATGCGGGACATCTCCGACACCATGCCCACGCTCGCGGCCATCGCGCCGTTCGCCACCGGGCCGGTGCGGATCGAGGACGTCCACAACACCCGGGTCAAGGAGTGCGACCGGCTGGAGGCCTGCGCGGACAACCTGCGCGCGATGGGCGTCCCGGTGGCCACCGGGGAGGACTGGATCGAGATCCGGCCCGGCACCCCGCGCCCGGTCGGGATCACCACCCACTCCGACCACCGGATCGTGATGTCCTTCGCCGTCACCGCGCTGCGCACCCCCGGCATCACCTTCGACGACCCGGGCTGCGTGCGGAAGACCTTCCCGGGCTTCCACGATGCCTTCGCCCGGCTGCGCGCGGAGTGGGGGGTCTGAGCCCGCCCGGCGGAAGGCGACCCGGCGGCCCCGGGCCGACCGGTCGTCCGCCGGAATCCCGGTTGCCGGCCGGCGGGCCGCGCGGCGAGGATGCCGTTCGTGTCCGAGACGGTGTTCGAGACGGAGTCCGACGGGCCCGGACTGCGGCCCTACCCCAAGATCCCCGCGCGCGGCCGCTCCGGCAGCTCCAGCAACCCCGGTAGCCCGGGCGGCCGCGGCGCCCGCGAGTGGACCGCGGCGGAGAAGGTGCACGGGGCGCACTTCGCCGTGGTCTGCGAGGGCGGCTCCGTCCGGCCCGCGAAACGGCGTGAACTGCTGGACGACGAGGGGCTGGACGGGTTCTTCGGCGTGAGCCGGATCTGGCCCGCCCTGTCCGTCGCGGCGGCCCGGTTCGCCGCCGCGGTGCGCGAGCCGTGGGGTGCCGCGGCCGTGGTGACGGTCTACGGCGAACTGGCCGGCGGCCGCTACCCGCACCCCGACGTGCCCGCCGCCCCCGGCGTCGACCCGGTGCAGACCGGCGTCTGGTACGCCCCCGGCCTGCGCTGGCTGCCGTTCGACGCCACCGTCGAGACGCCCGGAGGCCGGTGGTGGATCGCCGACCGCACGCTGCGCGCCGCCGCTCGGGCCGCCGGGCTCACCTGCGTGCCGCTGCTCGGGCACGGCCCGCTGAACGCCCTGCACAACCTGCCGGCGCGCTTCCCCAGCCGGGTGCCCGCCCTGTTCGGCCTGCCCGGACTGCCGGACAACCTCGCCGAGGGGTACGTCCTCAAACCGGCCGGCCAGTGGCACGAGCCGGGCCCGGCCCGGCCGTTGGTGAAGGTCAAGCAGCGGGCCTTCGCCGAGGACGGCCGCTACGACGGCGCCCGCCCGTACCTCCCCCCGCCGCAGGGCGCGGCCGGCGTGCCCGCCTGGCTCCTCGTCCGGGCCGCCGCCCTGCTCACCCCCGCCCGGGCCGCGGCGGCCGTCGGCAAGCTCGGCCCGCGCACTCCGGCGGACGCCGTCGCGGCCGAGATCGCGGCGGACGTCGCGGACGAACTCGCCGAAGCCGTGGGCGGGTTGGAGCCCGCCGTGCTCGCCGCCCTGCGGCGCTCGCTGGAACCGGGCGCGCGCTCGCTGGCGGCCTTCGACGGGGCGGACCGGCGCGGCTGAGCGGGGTGCCGTAGCTTGATCGTCTGCAGCTCCCGGGGCGCGGAAGAAGAAATCTCCGAGAACTTCCCGGCCGATGTCGAGGCCGGGTTCCGCCGCTCCGACTGAGAGGTGACAACGCGCCGACGGGGCGCGCGAGGCGGAGGGGACACCCGAGATGAAGTACGTCGCGATGATCTACGGCAACCAGGCCAAGTGGGACTCCTTCCCGGCCGAGGCGTGGCCGGAGGCGATCGCCAAGCAGGAGGCGTTCAACACGCGGTACCGGGAGAGCGGGGAGCTGGTCGGCGCGTACGGGCTGGCGGACGCGGCGGCGGCGCAGCTGGTGCGGCGGGCGGAGGGGGTGCCGGTGGTCACCGACGGCCCGTACCTGGAGACCAAGGAGTACCTGGCCAGCTTCTACCTGCTGGACTGCGAGAGCCTGGAGCGGGCCCAGCAGATCGCGGCGGACATGCCGTTCGCGGACGTGGAGCCGGTGGAGCTGTGGCCGGTCATGCACGAGTCCGCCGCGAGCGAGCTCCCGGGGCGCGAGTGAGCGGCACGACCGTCGCCGTCGAGGGCCTGCTGCGCGAACTGGCGCCGCAGGTCCTCGGCGTGCTGGTGCGGCGGCACGGCGGGGCGTTCGACGCCTGCGAGGACGCGGTGCAGGAGGCGCTGCTGGCCGCCGCGACGCAGTGGCCGCGGAGCGGGACGCCGGTCAACCCGCGGGGCTGGCTGGTGACGGTCGCGGACCGGCGGCTGGTGGACCAGGTGCGCAGCGAGTCGGCGCGCCGCCGCCGGGAGGAGGCGTCGGCGCTGGCCACGCCGCAGTCCGCGCTGCTCGCGCCGCCGGCCGACGCACCCGATCCGGCGGCGGACGACTCGCTCGCGCTGCTGTTCCTCTGCTGCCACCCGGTGCTGTCGGTACCGAGCCGGATCGCGCTGACGCTGCGCGCGGTCGGCGGCCTGACCACCGCGCAGATCGCCGCCGCGTTCCTGGTGCCCGAGTCGACGATGGCGCAGCGGATCAGCCGGGCGAAGCAGACGCTGAAGACGGCGGCCGGGGCGGACGGCGGGCGGCTGGCACTGCCGGCCGCGGAGGGCGACGCCGCACGGCTGGCCGAGGTCCGGCACGTGCTGTACCTGGTCTTCAACGAGGGCTACACGGCGAGCGGCGGCGAGGAGCTGACCGCGCCGCAGCTGTCCGTCGAGGCCATCCGGCTGACCCGGATGCTGCTGCGGCTCACCCCCGGGGACGCCGAGACGGCGGGGCTGCTCGCGCTGATGCTGATCACCGACGCCCGCCGGCCGGCCCGCACCGGGGCGCACGGCGAGCTGGTGCCGCTGGAGGAGCAGGACCGCGGCCGCTGGGACCAGGAACTGCTGCACCAGGGGCTGGAGTTGATCGCCGCGGTGCTGACGCGCGGACAGGCCGGGCCGTACCAGGTGCAGGCGGCGATCGCCGCGGTGCACGGGGAGGCGGTGACGGCGCGGGACACCGACTGGCCGCAGATCCTGGTGCTGTACGACCTGCTGCTGCGCCTCGACCCGAACCCGATGGTCGCGCTCAACCGGGCGGTCGCGGTCGCGATGGTGCACGGGGCGGCGGCCGGGCTCGCGCTCGTCGCGGAGCTGGCCGAGGACAAGCGCCTGGCCCGCCACCACCGGCTGCTCGCGGTCCGGGCGCACCTGCTGGACCGGCTCGGCACCGACCCGGCGGGGGCCGCCCGCGCCTACCGGGAGGCGGCGGCCCGTACGGCCAGTGCTCCGGAGCGCCGCCACCTGGTGGCCCGGGCGCAGCGGGTGGCGGGGTGAGCCCGGCGCAGCGGGCGGTGGGGTGAGCCCGGCGCAGCGGGCGGTGGGGTGAGGGCGTAGGCGGCGGAGCCGGGGGAGGGCGGAGAGGGTGCGGGCGGCGGTCGGGGGCCTCCGGGGTCGGGGATCCAGGCCGCCGTCGTCCGCGCCGGTTCACTGTCGCGCAGGGGGTTCTCGGCGACCGGCTCTTATTGTACTGTCCGTCTAATAAGCGGGTGAGCGGGAGCCCGCAGGAGCAGGCACCTGGAGGCAGCCATGGCTCTCACCCGGCAGACGGGGCACGGCCACACCGAGTCCGACGACGACGTCTCGAAGCGGCTGCTGGAGTCGGCCGCCACCCTCTCCTACGACCCCTCGGCCGAGATCGACTGGGACGCCCCCCTCCCGGAGGACCACTACGGCCTCAACCCGGAGTGGAGCACCCTCTACGGCACCCGGCTGTGGGACGAGATGACCGAACGCCAGCGGGTAACCCTCACCCGGCACGAGGTCTGCTCGATCATGAACACCGGCATCTGGTTCGAGATGATCCTCCAGCAGATGGTGCTGCGCGACCAGTACCTCAAGAACCCCGCCAGCGCCGAGTTCCGGTTCGCCCTCACCGAGATCGCCGACGAGTGCCGCCACTCGATCATGTTCGCCCGGGCCTGCGAGAAGATGGGCGTCCCCGCCTACCGCCCGAACAAGGTGATCGCCCAGGCCGGGCGCGCCTTCAAGGCGCTCGCCAAGGGCGAACTCGCCTACGGCGGCATCCTGGTGGCCGAAGAGGTGCTCGACGTCATGCAGCGCGACTGGATGCGCGGCGAGAACGTGCTGGAGATCGTCCGCGGCACCTCCCGGATCCACGTGGTCGAGGAGTCCCGGCACATGAAGTTCGCCCGGCAGGAGATCCGCGAGCGGATGCGCCACGCCGGCCCGGCCCGGCGGCGCACCTCGGCCGCCGGCATCGCCGCGGGCGCGTACGTCATCGTCAGCAGCATGGTGCACCCGGGCGTGTACAAGGCCGCCGGGCTCGACGTGCCGCGGGCGCTCGCCGAGGTGCGGGCCAACGAGCACCGCAAGGCGATGATGCGCACCAGCTCCCGGCACCTGATGGCCTTCCTCGCCGAGACCGGGCTGCTCACCAGCCGCGCGGCGGCCGTCTACCGCCGGGTGCACATGCTCTGACGGCCAGTCAGCAGCCGTCCCCTCCCGTCCCCCACGCGCAGCGAGGACCCACCCCGGCCATGGCCTACGCGATCACCCAGACCTGCTGCAACGACGCCTCGTGCGTGTCCGTCTGCCCGGTCAACTGCATCCACCCGACCCCGGACGAGCCGGAGTTCGGCACCACCGACATGCTGTACATCGACCCGCGGGCGTGCATCGACTGCGGCGCCTGCGCGGACGCCTGCCCGGTGGACGCGGTGTTCCCGGTCGACCGGCTGCGCGGGCCGGACACCGTGTTCGGCGACCTCAACCGCGACTGGTACCGCGACCACCCCAGCGACCACGCCTGGGGCGCGCCCAGCTTCCCGCGCAGCCTGCCGGGCGAACTCGGGAAGCTGCGGATCGCCGTCGTCGGCACCGGACCGTCCGCCGGGTACACCGCGCAGGAACTGCTGCGCAGCACCAGTGCCGAGATCACCATGGTCGACCGGCTGCCCGTCACCGGCGGGCTGTTGCGGCACGGCGTCGCGCCCGACCACCAGTCCACCAAGCGGATCGCGGAGAGTTTCGCGAGCGTCTTCCACGATCCCCGGCTGCGGATGCACCTCAACGTGGAGATCGGCACGGACGTCACCCACCAGGAGCTCGCCGCGCACCACCACGCGGTGGTGTACGCGGTCGGCGCGGCCGCCGACCGCCGGCTCGGCATCCCCGGCGAGGACCTGCCGGGCAGCCTGCCCGCGACCGCCTTCGTCGGCTGGTACAACGCCGAACCGACGGTGCCCGCCGGCGCGGTGGAGCTGTCGGCGGAGCGCGTGGTGGTGATCGGCAACGGCAACGTCGCGGTGGACGTCGCCCGCATCCTGCTCACCGACCCCGACCGGCTCGCCGCCACCGACATCGCCGACCACGCCCTGGCCGCGCTGCGCCGCAGCCGGGTCCGGGAGGTCGTGCTGCTCGCCCGGCGGGGGCCGGAGCAGGCGGCGTGGACCAGGGCCGAGTTCCTGGCGCTGCGGCAGCTGCCGGGCGTCGAGGTGGTGGTGGCGGACCACCCGGAGGTGCGGGCGGCGATCGAGGCGGCGGACGCGGATGCCGGGTCGGGCGCGGGCGCGGGTGCGGGGGCCGGTGCGGCGCAGGCGGCGCTGCTGGCCGGGCTGCCGCTGGTGCCGTACGACGGGGCCGCGGAGCCCGGGCCGGGCCGGCGGATCGTGCTGCGGTTCCTGTCGGCGCCGGTCGAGCTTGCCGGGGACGGGCGGGTCGAGGCCCTGACCGTCGAGCGGACCGCCCTGGCGGCGGACGGCCGGGTCGAGGGCACCGGGGCGACGGACGTGCTCCGGGCCGGGCTGGTGGTGCGCTCGATCGGGCACCGGGGCGTGCCGCTGCCCGGGCTGCCGTTCGACGAGCGGAGCGGGACGGTCGCGCACCGCAACGGGCGGGTCGTCGACCCGGCGACCGGTCGGCCGCTGCCCGGGACGTACGTGGTGGGCTGGGCCAAGCGCGGGCCGTCCGGCGGGATCGGGGCCAACCGGGCCTGCGCGCGGGAGACCGTGGACGCGCTGCTGGACGACGCCGTCGCCCTGGCGCTGCCCGCCCCGGAGGCGGGTCGCCGGGACTTCGAACGGCTGGTGCGGCACCGGCGGCCGGACGCGGTCGGGCTGCGGGAGCTGCGGGCGGTGGACCGCGCGGAGCGCGAGCGGGGCGAGGCCGAGGGGCGGCCGCGGGTGAAGCTCGCCAGTGTGCCCGAGCTGCTGGCGGCGGGGCGCCGGCGGTAGCGGGGCGGCCGGGGGCGGAGCGGGCCCGGGGTGGCGCCTCGGGCCGGGCAGGACGTGCGCAGGAAGTCGGGTGGGCCGACTTCCTGCGCACCCGGCCGGTCCCCGCAGGGGGTTGACCTGCGGCGTGCCCGGTTGACGTGGCCGTGTCCCGGCGCGGGCGGGGTGCGTTGGGTGGGTGTGAGTGGTTTTGGGAGGTTGCCGGCATCCGGACGACAGCCGGGTGAAGAAACGATCCTGCGCGGCGGTCCGGACGGTCCGCAGCAGCCGTTGCCGCCCGCGACGGCGCCCGGCCCGTCGGTGGCGGAACCCGGTCCGGAGGCGCCCATCTACGCCGAGCTGGCCCGCCGCTGGCAGGCCGAGGGGCGCGCCGTTCCCGGGCTGCCCGACCCGGTATGGGAGTCGCTGGCCGCTCCGGCCGGGGCTCAGCCGGCCGCGTCCGGCCCGGGCCGCAGCCCGGCCGGGGGCCCGGAGTGGGGCCCGGAGTGGAGCCCGGTGTCCCCGGTCCGCCCCGGGCCGGCGGGCTCCGGGTGGAACCCCGGGTAGAACTGCTGCGCCCAGTGGCGGAACAGCCCGATCGAGCGCTCCCCGGGCGCGAGCCGAGGCTGCGCCAGGTACCGCTTGTGGGCCAGCACCGGGCGGTCCTGCTTGATGATCCGCACCGAGGCCCGCAGCGCCGCCCAGGAGGCCGCCCGGTCGACGGCCCGCACCGCGCCGACGCCCGGCACCGGCGCCGTGGCGGTCACCGCCATGCGCACCCTGGTCCGCCAGGGCGCGACCGGCGTCGCCAGCACCCACACCCGCAGGCTGCTGCCCAGCTGGGGCAGTTCGGCCACCAGCCGCATCATCCCGAGCCCGACCAGCGTCACCGGCTGCTCCAGGCTCACCGCGCCCAGCCCCGGGAACCGGGTCGTGGTGCGCTGGTGGACCGTGAACAGCGGGCCGGCCGGCTCCGGCGGGGCCGTCTCCCGGGTGTCCAGGCCGTGCAGCACCCGGACGTGCCGGAAGTCGACGCTGTTCTCCATCACCTCCTGCGGGTGGGAGAGCACCTCCCCGCTCCACCACGCCAGCGGCCGCACCCCGACCGCCGGCGGAAGCTCCCACGCGGGCGGGCGGCGGCCCGGGCCGCCGCCCGGGCCGCCGCCCGGAACGCACCAGACGAACAGCGCGCCGTCCCGCTCGCACAGATGGCGCCGGGCCAACGAGGCCCGGAGCCGGACGCCGTCCGGCGAGCCGGTGCACGAGCCGTCCGGGCCGAAGGCGAAGCCGTGGAACGGGCACACCAGGTCCTCGCCCCGGACCGTCCCGCCCGCCCCGAAGTGCGCGCCCAGGTGCGGGCAGTGCGGGCCGACCGCCCGTACGGCGCCCCGGCGGGTCCGGTACAGCACCACGTCCTCGCCCATCAGCCGGGCGGTGCGCACCCGCCCGGGCGGCAGGTCCCGGGCCCGGCCGACGCAGAACCAGCCGCCCGGGTACGGCAGCGGGGCGGAGCGGTCCTCCACGGCAAGGTCACCTCGATGGCTTGACGGCCGTGTGAACGTACCAGGCGACGTGCTCGCGCACGGCGTACATCTCCACCGTGGAACGGAGGTTGAGCCATTTGGCCGGATCGCCGAAGCGCCGCAGCACCTCCCAGGGCAGCCGGAAGTACGCGTACACCGCCTCCGAGGTGGGCAGGTAGTACCGGGTCGCGTCCAGCGCCTCCTCCACCTCGAACCCGGCCTCGCCCAGCAGCCGCGGCAGGTTGCCGGCGTGGTAGACCTTGGCGCCCACCATCGTCATCGCGTCCAGGTACGGTTCGAGCAAGGCCCTTGCCCGGGGCGGAAGTTCGTCCAGCGGGCCGGTGCTCATCGGGCCGAGCAGCACCAGCCGCCCGCCCGGCCGCAGCACCCGGTGGAACTCGGCCAGCGCCCGGGCCGGGTCGTAGGAGTGGACCAGGGTCTCCATCGAGTACGCGCCGTCGAACTCCCCGTCGCCGAACGGCAGCCGGTGGAAGTCGCCCCAGCGGAACGCCGTCCGCTCGCCCATCCGGGCCCGGGCGCTGAGCCGACGGGCCTCGGCGAGGTGGAAGTCCAGCACGTCGACGCCGGTCACCGTCAGCCCGAACCGCACCGCCATCGCCCGCGCCACCACCCCGGCCCCGCACCCGGCGTCCAGCACCCGCGCCCCGGCCGGCAGCGCCAGCTTGCGCCCCAGCACGTCCTGCAACTGCCGCTGCGCCCGCCACAGCCGCCACTTCGACTGCCCCGGCTCCGTCCACCCCCAGTGCCGCGCGTTGCGCGCCACCCGGGTGTAGAACCACCGGCTCCCCGCCCGTCCGTACACCCTGCGCAACCCGGTCAGATCGAGTCCCTGAGCGCCCATGCCGGCTGGGTTACCCAGTCCCGGCCACCCCCTACCCCGCCCCCGCGCGGATGCCCCCGATGAGGGGAATCGTAGGGTCGTAGGGCAAGCGGATCGGCGGCGGCGCTTTTCAGCCGACCGGTCGGCCGCGCGCCGCAACCTGACCGCCCGCGCGGCGTTGAACCGGCCATGGACAACAACCACGTGCCGATCACTCCATGGCCGGGGATCTCATGGGCGGCCGACACCCCGCCGGCCCTCGACCGCCACATTCTCCGGGCACACCACGCCGTGCGGATCGGCAGCCACTGGACCGCGCTGGTCGCGGCGAACGAGTTGGCCGTGCTGGCCGAACGGCCGGACGCGGCCGACGTGCTCGGGGCGCGGCGGGGCTACCTGCCGGACAGTGCGGTGAACCGGTCCTTCGCCGACGTGCTCCGTGAACGGCCCGAGGAAGCGGGGATCTTCGGGCCGCCCGTCGTTCTCAGTGCGCGGAGCCTGTACTGGGATCCCGACCGTACGGGCGGAGCCGGGCGGCTCGGGCTGGTGGGCGTCCGATGCGTCAACGGGTTCCAGCGCATCGTGGAGGCTGCCCACCAGTCGCGTGAACTGTCCCCGGAGGAGCTCGGCAAGGCCCTGCTGTGGGTCGCCGTCGTCGAGGAGGAGGACGCCGACCGGGTCCGCGAGGTGTGCGACCGGGCCGCTCACTCCTTCAATCCCTTCGAGCCGCAGGACAATCTCGCGCTCTGTCCGCACCTCCTCCGGGCCAAGGAGGAGTTCAGGAAGGAGGGGAGCTACTTCGATCCCCGACGCGGGGTCGTGTCCGGACCGCACCCCGTCGGATTCACCCCCGCAGACGTGTTCCGCGCGCTCGCGGCGCTCTCGCCTGCGCCGCACCCGGACCTGAGCAACCAACTCCAGACGCCGGACGGTCTGAACGCGCTCTGGTCGGACATGTCCGGCCGGGCGTACCGCAGCCTGGTGAACGAAGGCCTGCACGCCATCGGCATCCAGCGCGCGGTGGAGGCCCGGCGGGAGACCCAGCGGATGATCGCCCGGATGCTCAAGCGGAACAGCAAGGGCCACTGGAAGCTGTTGGAGTACGCGCCCGAGCTGGTCACCTGGACAGCCTGCCGGATGCTGCCGCTGGAGACGCTCCACGACGGGGGCAGGACCTCGCCGAAGTGGACGGACCTCATCCACCGCGATCTTCCGGGCGAGACCGAGCGGGTCTCGCACCTGCTGGTCGCCAGCTACGCCCGGCTGCACGGTTCGGACCGCACCTTCAAGTCGACAGCACCCACGCTCGGCCTCTGGCTGGAGCTCCAGGCCGCCGTCCTCGGCAGGGGGTGACCGCTCACCCCCGCCAGGAGCGCTTCAGCTCAGCCCAGCGGGTGGCCTGCTCCTCCGTCAGGGTGCCGCGCAGCTCGGCCAGCTTGAGCAGCTGGGCCTCGGCGTCGGCGCCCAGGGGCTGGGCCTCGGCGCGGTAGTGGTCGGTGAGCAGGGCGTCGAGTTCGGGGCGGGTGAGGGCGGGGTCGAGGCGCTGGGCGAGCCTGGCCATGTTGCGGTAGGAGCCCTGGAGCAGGAAGGGCGGCTCGGTGCGGGTGCGGTCGTCCTGGGCGGCGGAGGCGAGGTAGGCGCGGTTGACGGCCAGGACGGTGGAGCGCAGGTGGAGCAGGCCGGCCAGGACGGCGGTCATCCGCTCGACCTCGGCGGCGGGCCAGGCGCCGGCCAGGGTGCCGCCGGGCAGGCCGCCGGCGCGGGCGAGCAGGGTGTCGAGGTCGCCGCGCTCGGCGGTGGCGAGCGGGGCCAGGTGGGGGCTGGCGGGCAGGACGTTCTCGACGAAGCTGAGCGCGAAGAGGTCCTCCCGCCCGGCGACGGCGTCGCCGAGGTTCCACACGTCGGCGCGGTTGGCGAGCATGTCGGGCAGCCGGAAGAGGCGGCCGGACTCGGTGTAGGGGTTGGCGGCCATGACGACGGCGAAGCGCTTGCCGCGCAGGTCCCACTCGCGGGCCTCGCCGTCCCAGACGCCGTCGATCCGGCGCCGGGCGTCGCACAGCGGGATGAACCGCTGGAGGAACTCGGGCGAGGTGTGCTGGACGTCGTCCACGTGGAGCAGCACGTTGTCGCCCGCGTGCAGGGCGAAGTTGAGTTTCTCGACCTCGCGCCGGGAAGTGGCGTCGGGGGCCTCTGCCGGGTCCAGCGAGGTGACCCGGTGGCCGAGCGCGGGGCCGCTGACGGACACCAGCAGCAGGCCGAGCCGCTCGGCGAGGTACTCGACCAGGGTGGTCTTGCCGTAGCCGGGCGGGGAGACCAGCAGCAGCAGGCCGCTGCGGTCGACCGGGCCGCCGGCCCCGGCCGTGCCGAGCTGCTTGGCGAGGTTGTCGCCGACCAGCGGCAGGTACACCTGGTCGATCAGCCGGTTGCGGACGAAGCCGTTGAGCGGGGCGGGCCGGTACTGGTCGAGCCGCAGCCGGGCGTGCTCGGCGGCCAGCAACTCGCCGCGCAGCCGCTGGTAGGCCCGGTGGCCGGGCACCTCGACGCGCTCGAACTCGCTTACCCTGGCGAGCAGTTCGTCCAACCGCAGGTCGAGTGCGCCGCCCACGAGCCGGGGGTGGTCGCCGAGCAGCCCGGTGATCCGGGTGCCCACGGCGCCCTCGGACGGGCGGCGCGGCAGGGACGGGCAGAGCAGGGCGGCGGCGGCCTCGGCGAGGTCGGCCGGATCGGCGTCGGGGGCGGCCGACGCCAGCCAGGCGGCGGCGAGTTGGCGCCGTACGGGCAGGAGTCCGGGCTCCTCGGGCAGGGCGGCCAGCGCCTCGGTGAGGCCGGCCGACTCGGGGGCGGCGCGGAACTTCTCCAGCAGGGCGGCGGCGCCCGTCGAGTGGGCGAAGCCGGGGGAGGCGGCGGTCAGTTCGGCGACCAGGTAGGGGCCGGCCGGCTCCGCATCGGGGACGAACTCCGCGACGGCACGGGAGAGTTCGTCGGCGAGCGCGTCCAGCGCGGCCTGCGCCGGGGCGCCCCCGAAGGCGTCCCGGGCGAGGCCCAACGAGCGGGCCCGGGTGTGCCAGAGCAGTCGCCGGCGCTCGTCGGCGCCGTGCGCCCAGTACAGCTGGGCGGCCGCCCGGGCGCCCGCCGGGTGGCGCAGCAGCCCGGCTCCGGCGCCGAGTCGGAGCAGCGCGCGGAGCAGCAGCGCGGCGTCGTGGTCGTGCACGCCGCGCTGGTAGCCCTCGTCCGGGCGCTGCTCGGCGGCCCGCCGGACGAACTCCAGCAGCTCGGCGTCGGTGGCCGGCGCCGCCGCCTCGGCGGCCGGCAGCAGGCTCGCCGCGAGGTACTCGGCGCGGTACAGCCGAGGGGTCTCCGAGGGCAGCGGGCGGTCCCAGTACCGCTCGGTGGCGGCGAAGGCCGGGTCGGTGACGGGGGAGCGGTAGTGGGTGCCGGTGAGGGTGAAGGCGGGGCGGCCGCGCCAGGGCACCAGGGCGAGTTCGGGCCGCTGGGCGGTGACGGTGAACAGGTGCCAGCCCAGCCGCAGGGTGCCGGGGCCGTCCCCGGCGAGTTCGGCGCGGTCGCGCAGGGCCCGCTGGGCGCGGCCGCGCGCGGCGCGCAGCCGTCCGGTCAGCTCCTCGGCCCGGACCCGGTCGCCGAGCGCGGTCAACTGCCCGGCCAGGTCACGGAGTTTGACGGCCGTGGGGTCGGCGGCGAGGGCGGCGTCGATCTCGGCGGCGGTGTCCAGCCCGGCCAGCCGGCGGTACAGGGTGTCGAGGACGCGCTCGGCGGAGGCGGCCAGCCGGTCGGCGCGCCGGGCCCGCTCCTCCAGCAGGTGCTGGCGGCGGGCGGTGAGCGCGTCGTGGATCTCGGTGCGCCGGCCGGTGAGCTGCTCGCCGAGGGCCGGGTCGGCGTCGGCGAAGCGGGTCTCCAGCTGCTCGATCCGCAGCAGCAGCCGGCCGAGCTGCTCGTCGCAGGCCTCGGGGGTGCCGGTGGCGGCGAGCGCGGCGGTGGTGGCCTGCCCGAGCAGGGCGGTCTCGGCGGCGAACTCGGCGGCGGCCTCGCGGGTGCGCAGCTCCCGGCGGCGTACGGTCAGCGCGGCCCGGCCGCGGTTGAGCAGCCCGAGTACGTCGGCGAGCCGGTCGAGGATCGCGGTACGGGTGGTGGCGTCGGCCAGGTCGAGGGTGCCGACCAGCTCCGAGACGGTCTGCAACGCCTCGCTCCGGGTGGCCAGTTCGAGGCCGAGCGGCTCGGCCTCGGCGGCGGTGGCGATGGCGGCGCACCGCTCGGCCAGCTCGCCGGCCCGCCGCCGGTGCGGCTTGAAGGCGGTCGGCTCGGCGAGCCGCTCGACGGCGCGGTCGGCCGCCTCGGCCAGGCCCCCGGCGAGGTGCGCGGCGAGCGCGTCGATCCGCTCCGGGTCGGCGCGCGGCAGGTCGCGCAGCGCCTCGACGCGGCCCTGGGCGCGGCGCAGCCCGGCCAGCCGGTCGACCCACTCGGCGGCGTCGGCCAGGGTCTCGCCGCGGGCGGTGCGCAGCAGGCCCTCGACGTGCTCGGCGGCCTCCTCGACCTGCCGGGCGGCGTGCGCGGTGAGCTGGGCGACCGCCTCGTACTCGGCGACGACCTGCCGGGCGGTGTCGCGGATCTCGGCGAGCGGCGCGGCGAGGTCGCCGAGGCCGCTCTGGCCGAGCCAGTGGTGCCGGTCGGCGGTGCGGGTGCAGGCTGCGAGGACGGCCCGGTGGCCGGCCGGGGTGTCGGCGCCGGCCGCGGCCAGCCGGGCCAGGGCCAGGCAGTCGGCCAGGCCGCGGACCAGGTCGGCGTTGCCGATCCGGGCCAGCGGCCCGCTGCCGGGCGGCTGCTCGGCGGCGAAGCGCTCGCTGGTGAACGGGGTCCGCCAGAGCTGGACGGGGTGCAGCCTGGTCGGCCCGTCCTCGGCCGGGCGCAGTGCGACGAGGGTGCCGTCGGCGAGCAGCGCGTAGCCCTGGCAGGGCAGCGGGGCGGCGGCCTCCTGGCGGACGCTGTTGTACGGCTGGAGCAGGGCGCGGCCGTCGGCGGGGGAGCGGAACTCGTACAGCACGTCCTCGCCGTTGGGCGAGAGGACGGTGCGCTCGTACACCAGGCCGTCGACCGGCTGGTCGAAGACGCGCACGGTGCCGTCCACCAGGTGGCAGCCGCCGGGGAAGGCGACGCCCTGGTCGGCGGGCAGCCGCAGGCAGGCCTGGCCGAGCGCGTCGATCCGGGTGACGGTGCCGGTGGGCAGGTGGACCACCAGGTGCCGCTCGGTCTCCTCCTGGTACGGGCGCACCCGCACCAGCAGCAGGGTGCCGAGCCGGGCGTGGGCGATCCGGGCGTCGGCGAGCGTCTGGAGGGGCTCGGCCAGCGGTTCGCGGTGCAGCTCCCGGCCGTCCGGGGCGGCGACGGTCAGCCGGCCGCCGTCGACGCCGACCAGCAGCTCGCCGGCCAGGTCGGCGCGGGGCGGCCGGCCGGGGCCGGCGGGCAGCTGGTCGTCCCGGGTGAGGGCGGTCCAGGGCAGCTGCTGTCCGTCCGCGGGGGTGTGGTCGCGCTCGCCGCGCCCGTCCAGGTAGCCGGGCCGGGCGTCCTCGGCGGAGCCGTCGTCCAGCCGCCAGCGCAGCACCCGGACGTCGGCGGCGGCCGGGCCGGTGCGGAAGACGGCGAGCAGCCGGCCGTCCACCGGGCGCAGCCGCTCCAGCCGGGCGTCGCGGAAGTAGCGCCGCAGGTCGGCGAGGTCCTGGCGGAGCCGGGGCTCGTCCAGCAGGGTGCCCTCGGCGGGCGCGGGGGAGAGGTCGGGGTGGTGCAGGCCGAGGACGTCGGCGAAGTCCTCGGCGGCGTCGGCCGGTCCGGCCGGACGGGTGCCGAGCAGCAGCAGCCCGCCGGCGGCGGTGAGGTCCTGAGGCAGGCAGGCCCGGGCGGTGGTGAGCCGCCCGGTGCCGGCCAGCCGCAGCTCCCCGCCGCCGAACTCGGCGACCCGGCGGGCGTTCAACGCCTGGGCCCGGTCGGCGAGTTCGGCGGCGGCTCGGGCGAGCCGGCCGCGCAGGACCTCGTAGCTGCCGGTGTCGGGTCGGGCGTCGAGGGCGTCCACGGTCACGGTCACGTTCCTCAGTCGGCTCGGTGGAATCGGGTGCGCGGTGCGCTACTTGGCGCCGTTGGCCGAGACGGCGCCGCCGGCCAGCGCCCCGATCGGGGTCTCGGCGACGCCCAGCTGCCGCGCCGACTCCAGCAGTTGGCGCAGCTGCCCGGCCTGGCCGCCGGCCCCCGAGCCGATCAGCCCCATCAGCAGGGCGGACACCGTCAGGTTCTGCACGTCCGCCGTGGAGACCGAGGAGAGCACCCTGGTGAGGTCCTCGGTGAAGCCGGCCCGTCCGTCCAGCCAGGGGCCGGCCAGGGTCTGCGCGGTCTGCGAGTGGCCGACGAAGGCGTCCACGCTCTTGCCGGCCGTCACCGACTGCACCAGCCGGTCGAAGAACACCGAGTCCCCGCCGACGATGTCGATCTTCGCCTTCTCCAGCCCGGCCGCGACCAGCGCCGCCTGGGCCTCGGCGATCTGCCGCTGGGCGTCCAGCCCGGCCAGCCGGACGTCCTTCTCGGCGGCCAGCCGCAGCCGGTACTCCTCGTGCCCGCGCGAGGCCTCGTCCAGCCTGGCCATCGCCGCGGCCTTCTCGGTCAGGCCCTCGGCCTCGGCCTTCAGCCGGCCGCCGATCTCCAGCGCGGCGGCCTTGGCCTTCTCGGCCTGGACGACCGCCTCGGCGCGGCCCACCTTCTCCACCGCCGCGGCCTCCTGCTCGCGGACCTGGACCAGCGCCAGCCCCTCGGCGGCGGCCTCCGCCCGGACGCCCTCGGCCATCCGGATCTTGGCGGCCGCGTCCAGCTCGGCGGCCTGCTGCCGGGCCTCGGCCAGCACCAGCGCCTCGCGGGCCTTGTGCCCGGCGGCCTGCTCGGCGGCCTCGGCGGCCTTGATGTCCTTGACGAGCTTCTCCTGCGCCTCGGCCTCGGCCTGGATGACGACGGCCTTGCGGACGCGCTCGGCCTCCTCGGTGGCGCGCAGCGTCTTGACGGCCTCCTCCTGCTCGGCGACGGTGCGGTCCACCGCGACCCGCTCGCGGACCACGTCGGCGACCTCGCGCCTGGCGGACTCGACCTCCTTCTGCTTGGCGATCGCGGCGAGCTCGGTCTCCCGCTCGCGGCCGACGACCTCCAGCAGGCGGTCCTTCTCGATCCGCTCGTTCTCCACCGCGATCACCCGCTCGCGGTTCTTCTGGGCCACCGCGACCTCGCGGGCCTGGTTCTCCCGCTGCACCCCGAGCAGTTCCTCGGTGCGCAGGAAGGCGGTCTGGGCGTTCAGCCGCTCCTCCTCCTGCACCCGGGCGATCACCGCGTCCTCCTTGGCCCGCAGGGTCTCGATCTCGCGGCGCTGGCGGATCTCGGCGTCGGCCTGGCGGCGCTCCAGCTCCAGGACGGTCTCCCGGGCGTCCACGTTCTGCCGGGTGATCTCCTTCTCCTCGGTGCGCTGGTACTCGTTGGTGCGCACATGCTCGATCGCGGTCAGCTCGGTGATCTTGCGGATGCCCTGGGCGTCCAGGATGTTGTCGCCGTCCAGCTGGCTCATCGGGGTCTGTTCCAGGTGGTCGATGGCCGCGTCCTCGAGGGTGTAGCCGTTGAGGTCGGTGCCGATGACCGCGATGATCTGGTCCCGGAACTCGTGCCGGTGGGTGTACAGGTCGGTGAAGTCCAGCTGCTTGCCGACGGTCTTGAGCGCCTCGGCGAACTTGGCGGCGAAGAACTCCTGGATCGCCTGCGGGTCGCTGGCCCGGGCGGTGCCGATCGACTGGGCGACCTTGACGACGTCCTCGACGGTCTTGTTCACCCGGACGAAGAACGAGATCCGGATGTCCGCGCGGATGTTGTCCCGGCAGATCAGGCCGTCCCGGCCGGCCCGGTGGATCTCCACCGTCTTCGCGGTGATGTCCATCAACTCGGCCTTGTGGAGCACCGGGAGGACGACCGCGCCGGTGAAGGTCACGTCCACCTTCTTGGTCCGGGAGACGATCAGCGCCTTGCCCTGCTCGACCTTCTGGAACAGACGGCCCACGAACAGCAGCACGGCGAGCACGATGAGCAGTACGACGGCGACGAGCACGCCGAAACCCACGGCGATGGTGTCCATCACGGAGTCCTTTGACGAGATGGCGGGTTGGTGCGGGGAGATGGTCAGGCGAGGCCGGACGGCGGGTCGAAGGGGGCCACCAGGAAGTGCTCGCCCTCGGCGTCGTAGTCGAAGATCAGGGCGGTCCGCCCGGCCGTCAGGCCCGGTTCGGGCTCCGCCGTGCGGACCTGGACGGTCGCGGTGGAGCCGTCCTCCGCGGTGACCTCGGCCTGCCCGAAGCCGGCCGTCACCCGGCCGGTCCGGATCACGCAGACCCGGCCGACGAAGTCCCTGCGGGTGACCGGCCGGTCCTGCGGGAACAGCCGCGACAGCGGCCGGACGAACACCCGGGTGCCCGCCCAGGAGGCGACCAGCGCGACGGCGAACACGCCGCCGCGCGCCGGCGCCCCCGAGGTGAGGACGGTGCCGGCCAGGCTGACGAACCAGGCGAGCGCGACCAGCAGCGACACCGCCACCGTCACGGGCACCCCGCCCAGCCCCAGCGCGTCCAGCACGCCCGCGTGGTGGCCGGCCCCGTGCCGGTCGGACCCGTCGTCGGCACCGTGCCCCCCGGCACCGTGCCCCGCGTGCCCGACGTACCCGTGCCCGACGTGCCCGTGCCCGACGTCCGCGTGGTGCCCGCCGCCGTGCCCCCCGTGCACGGCGCCGGGCACCAGGCCGCCCAGCAGCATCAGCAGCCAGTACCCGGCCACCACCACCAGCGCGAAGCTGAACAGTGCCGTCGGGAAGGCCAGCGCGGCCGCGAAGAATCCCCCCAACCCGGCCACGCTCCCCCGTCCTTCCCCCGGCACCGCGCATCGGCGCCGGGGAGATCATGGCAGTGCCGGGCCCCGCCGCACATTGCCAGGATCCGGCAATCTTTACGCCCTCTTGACACCCTGGTACGCGCGTCCGGCGTGACACTGCAACGGCTCGGCAACAGGACGGCCCCCGGACGGTCCCGGCAGCACCGCGCGGGTTCGCCGCGGCGGGACTACAGCGGCCGCTCCGGCCAGTTCAGCAGCCGCGCGCCCATGGCCGCCGTCTCCAGGGTGAAGCGCTGGAGCGCGTCCGAGGGGTCGTAGCCGGTGAGCGCCTTGATCCGCTCCAGCCGGTAGCCCAGGGTGCGCACGCTCAGCCCCAGCCGGCGCGCCGCCTCCGCGTTCACGTACCCGGCCTCCGCCTGCACGGCGATGGTGTCCAGCAGCGGACGGGCGCCGCCGCGGGCCTCGGTCAGCGGGCCCAGCACGCTGCGCACCAGGTCGGCCATGGCCGACCGGTCGCGCATCAGCACCGGGAAGACCAGCAGCTCCTCGGCCCGCAGCCGCCGGGCCGGCAGGTTCAGCCGGTGCGCGTAGTCCAGCGTGTCCAGCGCCTCCTCGTAGCTGCGCGGCACCCCGCTCGGGCCCGAGTGCCGGCGGCCGGTGGCCACCCGCCGCACCGGCTGGCCGCCGGTGCCGGGCCGCAGCGTCAGCTCGGCGAAGGCCTCCAGCACAGCCCGGTCGGAGTCCGGGGCGACGCACACCAGCCGGCCGTCCTTGCCCGCCAGCAGGACGTTCCGCTCGCCGAACCGCCCGGCCAGCTCCCGCTCGACCCGGTGCACCAGCGGATGCACGTCCGCGAACGGCTCGTCGCCGACCGCGACCGCCACCGTGTACGCGCCCGCCAGCCGCAGCCCGAACCGCTCCGCGCGCTCGGCGAGCAGGCCGAGGTCGCCACGGCCGAACAGCAGGTCGTCGACGAACTCCCGCCGGGCCGCCTCCTCCTGGCGCACGGCCAGGCGCTGCGCCCGCTCGTGGCCCTCGCCCAGCGCGGCCAGCGCGGCGTCGGTGGCGGACAGTACCGCGTCGCCCGTGCGGCGCAGCTCGTTGACGCTGCTCGCGGCGGTCGTCCCGGGCAGCGTCTGCCAGGCGCGCCGGGCGGCGGCCAGGCAGTGCGACACCACCTCGCGCAGCCCGTACCCGGCCTCGGCGCAGTGCTCGCCGAGCCTGCGCAGGCGCTCCAGCTCCTCGCGGCGCAGCAGCCGACCGGTGCGGGAGACGTCGCCGAGCAGGACGAGGTAGACCTCGGCCAGCTCGGCGGGTATGTCGTGGTCGAGCCCCTCGGTCACGCTGTCCTGCCAACCCCCGTGCGGCCTGGTATTCCGGCGCCGAACCTATCAGGGCGGGTGCGCGGACCGGCCCTGCGCTACCGGTCGCGGAAGTGCAGGACGAAGCGCGCGCTGCTGCCGTCGATCCGCCGCCGTACGTACAGCGCCGGGGCGCCGTCCGGGGTGCAGCTGACGCCCTCGCGCACCAGCAGCGCGGTGCCCGGCGGGACGCCCAGCAGTTCGGCGTCCGCGAGGTCCGCGCCGACGGCGCCGAAAGCCCGCCAGTCGTACTCCAGCTCGACCCCCGCGGCCCGCGCCAGGGCCGGCACCAGGTTCCCGGGGCGCCCCGGCCGGAGCAGTTCGGCGGGCAGCGGGCCGAACGGCACCCAGTAGCTGCACGCCGCCCGGGGCCGCCCGCCCAGCCGGATCACCGAGTCCACCCGGGACAGCTCCGCCGGGGCGCGGCCCAGCCGGCGGGCCGCCTCCGCGTCCTGCGCCGAACCGAGGACGGGCGGGGCGGCCACCACGAACTCGCCGTCCGTGCGGGCCTCGTTCGGCAGCGCGGTGGGCACGCTGCCGAGGTCGAAGCGCTGGCTGCGCGGGTCCACGGCGATCGACACCCGGACGGCGGGCGGGCGGACGAAGGTGCCCACGCCCCGGCGGATCTCCACCACGGCGGCCCGCTCCAGCTCCGCCACCGCCTGCCGCACGGTCAGCCGGTTCACCCCGAACTCGGCGCTCAGCTCGGGCTCGCTGGGCAGCCGGGCGCCCGCCGGGTAGGTGCCGGCGTCGATGCGCTCCTGGAGCCGGCGGGCCAGACGGCGGTACACCGGGGTGTTCGGGGAGCTCGGGGGGTTCGTCGCCACGGGTCCGATCCTACGGAGCGGACCGGATCGACCGGGCCGGTCGGGCGCCGTACGGCCCGGGTCGCCGTGGCCGGGCGATGGGAGTGGGATGGAGGGATGCACCGATCGGGACGCGCGCCGCGGCGCAGGCCCGCGCCGCCGGGGCCTGCGCCGCTGGGACCTCCGCCGGGACCTCCGCCGGGACCTCCGCCGGGACCTCCGCCGGGGCCTGCGCCACCGAGGCTTGCCCGGCGGCCCTCGGAGGGGTTACACATCTAGACGTCTAGATGTCTCCGCCCCCTCCGGATCTCCCGTGCCGTCCCGGGTGCGGCACCACCGAAAGGCCTCCCGCATGTCCCTGGTCAACTTCCGCGACGCCGCCGTCCTCGGCGACCCCGAGGGCCGACGGGTCCGCCCCGGTGTGCTGTACCGCTCCGCCCAGCCGTTCCCGGCCGCCGACGAGGCCACCGTCGCCCAGCTGCGCGGCTGCGACATCCGCACCATCGTGGACCTGCGCGACCCGCGCGAGACCGACCCCCGGGACTGGGCCGCCGCCGAGGCCGCCGGGATAGCCGTCGTCGCCGCCCCGGTGAACCCCGCCACGGACGTCCTCACCGCGCGGATGGGCACCATGGCCACGGCCGCCGACCTCGGCGACTTCTACGTCCTGCTGGCGGAGTCCGCGCCCGAGGCGGTGGCCGCCGCCGTGGACGCCACCGTCCGCCCCGGCGCCGTCCTGCTGCACTGCGCCGCCGGCAAGGACCGCACCGGGCTGCTCACCGCCCTCCTGCTGGACCTCCTCGGCGTCCCCGCCGAGCGCATCGTCGCCGACTACACCCGCACCGCCGACGCGCTCCCGCAGATCTTCGCCGGCCTCGCCGAACGCCACCGCACCGCCCTCAACGACCGCTCCACCTCCCGCGTCACCGACTCCCGGGGCCGCCACCTCACCATCCCCGCGCCCCTCCTGGAGGCCCCGGCCGAGGCCATGTCGGTCTTCCTCGACCGCGTCCACACCCACCACGGCGGCGCGGCCTCCTTTCTCCCCGGCTGCGGCGTCCCGGCGGCCACCCTCGGCGCCTTCCGCAGCAAGGCGGCCGTGGCCTGAGCCGCCCCCGGCGCCGCCGGGTAATCCCGTTGCACCGCGCCGCCCGCCCTGGCAGCGTGCCGGGTCGAGGGGGTGCCGCGAGATGACCGCACTGCGCGAGATCCGTGCCGACCACGACGACCGGACGATCGTGCTCTACCAGGCCTACCCGCCGGCCGTCGCCGACGCGGCGCTGGCGGCCGGCCGGTTCGTGGCGCCGTTCGGCTTCCACCGGATGACCTGGATCAAGCCCTCGTTCCGCTGGCTGATGCACCGCAGCAACTGGGCGCAGAAGCCGGGCCAGACCAGGGTGCTGGCGGTCCGGACCACCCGGGATGGCTGGGAGGAGGCGCTCGCCCGCGCCGTGCCGACCACCGCGCACCCGGACGAGCTGGCGGACGCAGCGGTCCACGTGCAGTGGGACCCGGAGCGGTCGCTGCGCGGAGCGGCGCTGAACCACTACAGCATCCAGGTGGGCGTCGGCCGGTCGCTGATCCACGCCTTCGCCGAGGAGTGGGTCGTCGAGCTCACCGACCTCACCCCGCAGGTGCGGCGGATCGCCGCGCTGGTCCGCGGTGGGCAGGGGGCGAAGGCCCAGCGGCTGCTGCCGCCCGAGCGCCCGTACCGGCCGGCCGCCGCGACCGCGCGGCGGCTCGGCCTCGGCTGAGCGGGCGGATCAGACGTCCCGCCGCCGCACCACGGCCACCGTCACCACCACGGCGGCCGCGCCCCACAGCCCCATGGTGATCCAGGAGTCCAGCACGCCCGGCGCGTACTTCCCCATCGTGACGGCGGAGCCCGGCCTGATGGTGAGCCGCTGCACGGTGGCCGGCGGCAGGTGGGTGCCGATCTCCTTCAGCCACCGGTAGCGGTCCCCGCCGAACACCATCGGCAGCACGAGCAGCAGCAGCACCAGCGACACGATCGAGGCGGTGGCGTGCCGCAGCAGCGCGCCCAGCGCCATCCCGATCAGCGCGCAGACCGGCACGACCGCCGCGTAGCCGAGCACCGCCCGCAGGCAGCCCGGGTCGGTGACGGAGAGCCCGAGGTGCCGGGAGGCCAGCATCGCGTTGACGGCGAGGAACGAGACCGCCGAGACCACGGCCCCGGCGAGCCCGGTGATCCCGCCGATCAGCAGCACCTTCGCCGCGATCACGCCCCGCCGGTCCGGCACGGCGGCGAAGGTGGTGCGGATCAGGCCGGTGGTGTACTCGCCGAACACGGTGATCGCCCCGAGGCTGCCGGCCGCGATCGCCATCAGGTCGCTCGCGATGCCGCCGAGGCCGTGGAACAGCGGGTCGTACGAGTACGGCGCCCCGCCGGGCGGCAGCGGCGGCTGGTCGAGGTAGGGCAGGTCGTTGTGGACGGCGTTCACGTTGACCGCGATCGCCACCAGCGAGGCCAGCGCCAGCACCCAGTAGGTGGAGCGCAGCGAGCGGAGTTTGATCCACTCGGCGGCGAGCAGGTCGAGGAACCGGGGCGCGGGTTCGGCGGACGCCGGGGTCACGGTGCTCATCGGGCCTCTCCCGCCGGGTACTCGACGCTGTCGGCGGTCAGTGACAGGAACGCCGACTCCAGCGAGGACGTCCGTACGGCCAGCTCGTGCAGCACCACGCCGTGCCGCGACGCGAGTTCGCCGATCCGCGCGGCCGGCATGCCGGTGACGACCCCGAACCGCGGCTCCACCAGCCGTACTTCGGCCCCCTCCGCGCGCAGGGCACCGGCCAGTTCGGGGAGTTCGGGCGACCGGACGGCCACCGAGCAGGCCGCGTCGCGGGCCGAGAACTCCGCGAGGCTCTGGTCCGCGAGCAGCCGGCCGCGCCCGATCACCACGAGGTGGTCGGCGGTGTGCTCCATCTCCGCCATCATGTGGCTGGAGACGAACACCGTGCGGCCCTCGTCCGCGAGCCGCCGGAACAGCCCGCGCACCCAGAGCACGCCCTCCGGGTCCAGCCCGTTCAGCGGCTCGTCGAACAGCAGCACCGGCGGGTCGCCGAGCAGCGCGCCGGCGATGCCCAGCCGCTGCTTCATGCCCAGCGAGTAGCCGCCGATCCGCCGCCCGGCGGCCGCGCCGAGCCCGACCTCCGCCAGCACCTCGTCCACCCGCCCGGGCGGGACGCGGTTGGCGCGGGCCAGCGCCGACAGGTGTGCCCGGGCGCTGCGCCCGCCGTGCACGTCGCCCGCGTCCAGCAGGGCCCCGACGTGCCGCAGGCCGCGCGGCCGGTCGGCGAAGGGCACCCCGGCCACGGTGACGGTGCCCCCGGTGGGGGTGTTGAGGCCCAGGACCATCCGCAGGGTGGTGGACTTGCCGGCGCCGTTGGGGCCGAGGAAGCCGGTCACGACGCCGGGCCGGACGGTGAAGCTCAGCCGGTCGACGGCCGTGGTGGCGCCGTACCGCTTGGTCAGTCGTTCGATCTCGATCACGGGGACCACGGTGGCGGTCGGCGCCCGGCCCGGGCATCGGGCCGCGGGCCACAACCGCCGGCCGCCGTACTGGCCCCGGGGATTACGCCCCCGGGCCGATGTGCCGCCGTCGGGCCGCGGCTACCATCGCGCCATGATCACCGAACCCCGTCCGCCGCTGCTCAGACGCCTGCCCGCGGGCGTGTGGGTGGGGGCGCTGTGGACGACCGTGATCGTCTACCGCTTCCTCACCCGCGAGGACGAGCTGCGCCACCTGTTCTCGTACTACGGCAACCCCGAGGACATGCCGATGGTGATCACCGCGGTGGTCACCACCCTGGTCGCGGCGCTGCTGGTCCGGCTGCCGCTGGCCGCCGTCGTGGTGGCGCTCGCGGGCGCCGTCTACGCGCTCGGGATGCGGCAGGTCCCGGAGACCGCGCCGCTCCAGTTCCTGATCGCCGACGGGGTGGTCGGCTACTGCGCGGCCACCCGCTCCCGCCGCCTGTCGCTCAGTGCCCTGGCGCTGCCGATCGCCACCCTCCTGGGGCTGTTCCTCCACGGCGTCGTCAGCGGCTACGCCATCGCGCCGGTCGGCTACGCGGGCCTCGCCGCCACCGTGCTGATCGCCTGGCTGGTCGGCAACACCGTGCACCAGGGCCGCGCCCACGCCGAGGCGCTGCGCGGCCGGGCCCACGAGCAGGCCGTCACCGCCGAACGGCTGCGGATCGCCCGGGAGTTGCACGACATGGTGGCTCACAACATCGGCATCATCGCGATCCAGGCCGGCATGGGCAGCCGGGTCATGGACACCCAGCCCGCCGAGACCCGGGCCGCCCTGGAGGCGATCGAGGCCACCAGCCGGGAGACCCTGGCCGGGCTGCGCCGGATGCTGGGCGCGCTGCGGCAGGGCGAGGGGGAGGCCGCGCCGCTCGAAGCGGCGCCCGGGCTGGGCGAGTTGGACCGGCTGGTGGCGAGGGCGGCGAGCGCCGGGGTCCGGGTGGCGCTCACCTGGCGCGGCGCGGCCCGTCCGCTGCCGCCCGAGGTGGACCTGGCCGCCTACCGGATCGTCCAGGAGGCGGTGACCAACGTGGTCAAGCACTCCGGCACGCGCGACTGCCGGGTCACCGTCGAGTACGGTCCGCGGGAACTCGGCGTCACGGTTCTCGACCTGGGCGCCGGAACGGTGACCGACGGGCACGGCCACGGGAACGGCACCGGCTACGGCCTGGCCGGGATGCGCGAGCGGGTCGCCCTGCTGCACGGAGAGTTCAGCGCCGGCCCGCGCTCCGGGGGCGGCTTCCTGGTCGCCGCCCGACTGCCGCTCCCCGACGGGGCCGCGGCCGACACCGCCGTCGAGACCCCCGTGGAGGTGGGACCGTGATCCGCGTCGTCCTGGTCGACGACCAGCCGCTCATCCGCACCGGCCTGCGGGTGCTGATCGCCGACGCCCCCGACCTGGAGGTGGTCGGCGAGGCCGGCGACGGCGCCGAGGCGGTGGAACTGGTCGACCGGCTGCGCCCCGACGTCGCCGTGATGGACATCCGGATGCCGGGCACGGACGGCATCGAGGCCACCCGCCGGATCACCGCCGACCCGGACCTGCCCACCCAGGTCCTCGTCCTCACCACCTTCGACGACGACGACTACGTCTACGGTGCGCTGCGGGCCGGAGCGAGCGGCTTCCTGGTCAAGGACCTCGCCCTGGAGACCATCCTGGACGGCATCCGGGTGGTCGCCGCCGGGGACGCCCTGCTGGCGCCCGGCATCACCCGCCGGCTGATCGGCGAGTTCGCCGCCCGCCCGGCCGGGGCGCCCCAGCCACGCAGACCCGTCGCCGAGGCCGTCACCGGGCGCGAGCGCGAGGTGCTCACCCTGGTCGGCCGGGGCCTGTCCAACGCCGAGATCGCCGCGGAGCTCACCATCAGCGTGGCCACCGCGAAGGCCCACGTCGCCCGGCTGTTCACCAAGCTGGACGCCCGGGACCGGGTCCACCTGGTCATCCAGGCCTACGAGTTCGGCCTGGTCACCCCGTAGCCCGGTGCCCCGTTTCTCCCCGCTGCCCCGGACTACGGACCCTCGACCTCGCCGATCCGCATGATCCGGCCGTGGGAGTCCAGCACCACGTCGTAGGCGTTCCCGTGGCAGCCGTACGGGGCGTCCGGCTCGCGTTCGGCCAGGCAGTCGGCGATGTGGGTGATCAGCTCGTCGAGGGGGACGGCCCCGGCGGGGTCGTCCTGCGGACCGCCGACCAGGGTCGCGGCCACGCCGGCGCTCGCGAAGCCGTAGTGGACGGGGCTGCCGGCCGGCTCGTAGCGGGCGGAGCCGCAGCCGAACTTGGCGGGCCGGGCGGTGACTTCGGCCGGGCCGGTGGAGACGACGAGCAGGACCTCGTGACCGGGGAGCAGGGTGGGGGCGGCGCACCCCGGTCCGGCGGAGGGCGCGGCGAACGGCTCGTCGGAAGACCCGTCGGGGGCTTCGGGGGAAGCGGAGGAGGAGGCGTCGGAGGAGGGGGAGGCAGCGGGGGAGGCGGCGGGCCAGGACGGTCCGTCCGCCGCGGAGTAGGACTCCTCGTCCTCCTCGTAGAAGAGGTCGTCGTCCTCGTCCAGCAGGTCGTCCGCGCCCTCGTCGGCCATGGCGGCGGCGGAGGCGGCGGCCACCGTGGCGCCGGAGTCGGCGGGCGTGCAGCCGGTCAGGACGGCTGCGGTGCCGCAGGCCAGCAGGGCGGCGGCGAGGAGGGTGCGGGGCGGGGCCATGGCACAAGTCTCCCCGGCCGGCGGCGGTTGTCGGTACCCGCTTGACACGATCGGGGGCAGGCCCGCGGTTCCCTCCCCCCGTCGGACGTGCGGGTCCGGCGGGGGGAGGGAGGTCGATGAGCCGGCGTCAGACCGCCACCGGCCGGCCCGCCTCGTACGCCTCGCGCACCCGGGCCTGCGCCCGCTCGCCCGCCGCCAGGTGGTCGAGGCCGAGCAGCGCCGCGCCGAGCACCGGCGGAGCGACGACGACGCGCGGCTCGGCCAGCGGCGCGGCCTCGGCGAGCCGGGCGGTCAGGTTGTCCAGCAGCAGCGGCTGCCGGGCGGCGAGCACGCCGCCGCCCAGCACCACCGGGGTCGGGGTGTCCAGCAGCTCCAGGCGGCCGAGCGCCACCACCGCGAGCCGGACGATCTCGTCGGCCTGGCGGTCGAGCAGCCCCAGCGCCACCTCGTCGCCCTCGCCGGCGACCGCGAACAGCACCCGGGTGATCTCGTGCAGCCGCGCGCTCGGCAGGTGCCCGAGGTGCACGGCCTCGGCGACGGCCCCGGCGCTGGGCAGGCCGAAGTGCTCGGCTATCGCCCGGGCCAGGCCGGTCGGCCCGCCGCGCCCGTCCTCGGCGCGGACGGCGTGCCACATGCTGGCGACGGCGAGCCCCGAGCCGCCGCCCCAGTCGCCGGTGAGCTCGCCGAGGGCGGGGAAACGGGCGGTGCGGCCGTCCGGCAGGAGGCCGACGCAGTTGATCCCGGCGCCGCAGACCACCGCGACGCCGCGCGGGCCGTCGGTGCCGGCCCGCAGGAGGCCGAAGGTGTCGTTGACGACGGTGTTGCCGACCCCCCACGGGTGGGACTCCAGCGCCTCGCGCAGCGCCTCCTCCTCGACCGGCAGGTCGGCGTTGGCCAGGCAGGCGCTGACGTGGCTGGTGAGCACGCCGCGCCAGGACGGGTGGCCGGCCGCGGCGGCGGCCTGCTCGACCAGCGGGGCGAGGCCCGCCACGGCCGCCGCGCCGCCGATCTTCTGCGGCTCGAAGCCGCCGCCGCGGGCGGTGCCGAGGACGCTGCCGTCGGTGCCGATCAGGGCGACGTCGGTCTTGGAGTTCCCCGCGTCGATGGCGAGGACGCCCGGCAGGAGTGGTTCGGACTGGTGGGTCATCAGGTCCCCGCGGCTCGTACGTGGCCCGGGCCGTGGTCGTCGGCCGGGTGCCCGGCCGTGGTCGCGGCCGGGGAGCCCGGCCGGAGGGTCCCCGGCCGGGGGTGGACGGTCTCCTCGCGCTGCCCGCCCGGCGGCCTTCCGCGGTCGCCGGGCGGGGGAGTCGCGGGCCGGGTCAGGCCCAGGCGAGGTGCTCGCGGTTGTGGGCGAGCAGCCGGTCCGTCAGCTGGTCGGCGAGTTCGATCTGGCCGACCAGCGGGTGGGCGAGCAGGGCGTCGAAGACCCGGTCCCGGCCGCCGCGCAGGGCGGCGTCGAGGGCGAGGTGCTCGTACGCGGTGACGGCGGCGATCAGGCCGGCGTACAGCGGCTCGACGGGCCGCTGCGGCAGCGGGCGCACCCCCCGCGCGTCCACCTCCGCCGGGACCTCGATGACGGCGTCGTCCGGCAGGAAGGGCAGCACGCCGTCGTTGCGGGTGTTCACCACCTGCACGGACGTCCCGCCGCCGGTGCCGAGCAGCGCGGCGATCAGCTGGACGGCCGCCTCCGAGTAGAAGGCGCCGCCGCGCTTGCCGAGCAGTTCGGGCTTGGTGTCCAGGGCCGGGTCGGCGTACAGCTCCAGCAGCTGCCGCTCGATCTCGGCGACCTGCGCGGCGCGCGAGCCCTGCTCCCGCAGCTCGGCCACCACCGCGTCGTGCTGGTAGAAGTACCGCAGGTAGTAGGACGGCACCACGCCGAGCCGCTCGACGAGGGCCTGCGGCAGGCGGAGGTCCTCGGCGATCTCCTTGCCGTGCGAGGCCAGCAGCTCCGGGAGCACCTCGCGACCGGTCGCGGCGCCCGGGGCGTCCAGCAGGGTCACCCCGCGCTCCCAGGTCAGGTGGTTGAGCCCGACGTGGTCGAGCCGGACCAGCTCCGGGTCCACGCCCAGGTGCCCGGCGAACCTGCGCTGGAAGCCGATCGCGACGTTGCACAGCCCGACGGCCTTGTGCCCGGCGTTCCGCAGGGCCCGGGTGACGATGCCGACCGGGTTGGTGAAGTCCACGATCCAGGCGTCCGGGTTGGCCCGGCGCACCTGCTCGGCGATGTCCAGCACCACCGGGACGGTGCGCAGCGCCTTGGCCAGGCCGCCGGCGCCGGTGGTCTCCTGCCCGACGCAGCCGCACTCCAGCGGCCAGGTCTCGTCCCGGTCGCGGGCCGCCTGCCCGCCGACGCGCAGCTGGAGCAGTACGGCGTCGGCGTCCGCGACGCCCGCCGCCAGGTCGGTGGTGACGGTGACGGCCGCGGCGTGGCCCTGCCGGGCGAAGATCCGCCGGGCGAGGCCGCCGATCAGCTCCAGGCGGTCGGCGGCCGGGTCGATCAGCACCAGCTCGCCGACCGGCAGGGTGTCGCGCAGCCGGGCGAAGCCGTCGATCAGCTCCGGAGTGTACGTCGAACCGCCGCCGACGATTGCCAACTTGAGTGCGGACATCAGCCCTTGACCCCTGTCAGTGTCACGCCTTCGATGAAGGCCTTCTGAGCGAAGAAGAAGAGGACGATCACCGGTGCCATCACCAGCAGGGTGGCGGCCATGGTGAGGTTCCAGTTGGTGTGGTGGGCGGCCTTGAAGGACTCCAGTCCGTAACTGAGCGTCCAGGCCTCGTGGTTGTTGCTGGCGTAGATCTGCGGGCCGAAGTAGTCGTTCCAGCAGTAGAAGAACTGGAACAGCGCGACCGCCGCGACGGCCGGCTTCGCCATCGGCAGGACCACCCGCAGCAGGGTGCGCAGGTCGCCGCAGCCGTCGATCCGGGCGGCCTCGATGTACTCCTTGGGGATGGTCATCAGGAACTGGCGCAGCAGGAAGATGGAGAACGCGTCGCCGAAGGCCATCGGGAGGATCAGCGGCCAGAGCGAGCCGTCCATGCCCATCTGCTTGGACCAGAACAGGAACATCGGGATGACGGTGACCTGCGGGGGCAGCATCATCATCGCGACGACCCCCATCAGGGCCAGGTTGCGGCCGCGGAAGCGGAACTTGGCGAGGGCGTAGGCCACCGGCAGGCTGGAGACGACGGTCAGCAGGGTGCCGAACCCGGCGTACAGCAGGGTGTTGCGCCACCAGGTGAGGAAGCCGGGGGTGCTCCAGACCTTGCTGTAGTTGCCCCAGTGCCAGTCGGTCGGCCAGTAGTCGGTGGTGAGCGCCTGTCCGTCCGACATCACCGAGGTGAGGAAGACGAAGACGAAGGGCAGCAGGAAGAACAGCGCGGCGGCGATCGCCACGGTGTGCACGGCCACCCAGTGGAGGAACGCGCGGCGGCGGGCGGCCCGGGCGGCGGGGCCGCCGGACCGGGAGGGGACGGCCGTGGCCGGCCCCGCGGTGAGTGTGGTGCCAAGGGTCATGATCGGGTCCTCCCGGGCCCCGGGCGTGTCTGACGATTCGCGTCGCGAGCCCGACTGGAATCGTCGGACACGTCCTAGTCGTCGCTCGCCATGAAGCCGGAGCGGCGGCGGAGCAGGATCGAGGTGACGGCCATCGAGATGGCGAACAGCACCAGGGCGACGACGCAGGCCGCGCCGTAGTTGTAGCTCTGGAAGCCGAGCTTGTAGACCATCTGCGGCAGGGTCCAGGTGGAGCCGCCCGGGTAGCCGGGCTCGAACTGCTGCCCGGAGTTGCCCGCGATGCCGCTGGCGACCTTCCCGGCGACGTACGCCTGGGTGTAGTACTGCATGGTCTGGATCACCCCGGTGACCACCGCGAACATGATGATCGGCGAGATGTTCGGCAGCGTGACGTACCGGAACCGCTGGAAGGGGCCGGCGCCGTCCAGCTGGGCCGCCTCGTACTGCTCCCGGGGGACGTCCAGCAGCGAGGCCATGAAGATGACCATCAGGTCGCCGACGCCCCACATGGCGAGCAGGGTGAGCGCGGGCTTGGACCAGTCCTCGGAGGCGAACCAGCCGGGCTGCGGCAGGCCGAGGTCGCCGAGCAGGTGGTTGACCGGGCCGGTGCCGGGGTTGAACAGGAAGGCGAAGGCGACGGTGGCGGCCACCGGCGGGGCCAGGTAGGGCAGGTAGAACGCGGTGCGGAAGAAGCCCGCGCCGGTCTTCACCCTGGTGATGAGCATCCCGATGCCCAGGCCGAAGGCGACCCGCAGGCTCACCATCACGACGACCAGCCACACGGTGTTGCGCAGGCCCTGCCAGAAGGCCGGCAGGTGGTTGAAGACGTAGTCCCAGTTCTTCAGGCCGTTGAAGCTCGGGTTGCCGAAGCCGTTGTAGGAGGTGAAGGAGAAGTAGGCGGTGGAGATCAGCGGGTAGGCGAAGAAGACGCTGAAACCGATCAGCCAGGGGGAGAGGAAGGCGAGGGTGCGGGCCGCCTCCCGGCGGCGCTTGCGGCGCAGCAGGTGCTGCGTGCCGGGCGCCGCCGGGCCGGTCGGTGCCGCGTCGGCCTCGTCGTTCCCCTTGCGGGTGCCGAACGCGAGTGACATGGGAGCTCCGTGGACCGTTCCCGGGCCTACTTGGCCTGGGCGATGTCGGTGTCGATCTGCTTGGCCGCGGCGGCCAGGCCCGCCTGGAGGTCGGCCTGCTTGCCGGACTCGTAGTCGTAGCCGAGGTTCTGCAGGGTCACGATGTAGGCGCCGCCGTTGGCGGCCGGCGGGGTGGTGCCGGAGTGGGGGTTCCTGGCGACGTCCAGGAAGGTCTTGAAGTTCTCGTCGGCGGCCAGCTTCGGCGAGTTGAGCGCGTCGAAGGTGCTCGGCACGTTGTGGATCGCGTTGGCGAAGTTCACCACCGCGTCGGTGTCCGTCGTCAGGTACTTGACGAACTCCCAGGCGGCGGCCTGCTTCTTGCTGGTGCTGGCGATGCCGACGATGGTGCCGGTCTGGTAGCCGCGGCCGTAGGTGTCCGCCTGGTCGTCCGGGACGGGGAAGGCGGCGGTGGCCCACTCGAAGCCGGGCTTGTTCTCGGCGAGCGAGGCGGTGCGCCACTCGCCGTCGAGGATCATCGCGACCTGGCCGGTGTGGAAGGGGTTCTTGGCGCTGAACTCCTCGCCGAAGGTGGCGCGGTACTTCTCCAGCTTGGCGTAGCCGCCGAGCTGGTCGACCAGGCCCTTCTGCCACTTCAGCATCGCGGCGACCTTCGGGTCGGCGGCGATGCTCGACTTGCCGTCGGCGCCGAAGTAGCTCGGCCCGTACTGGCCGAGGTAGTGCTCGGTGGTGGACTCGTAGCCGTGGTACAGCGGCATGAAGCCGAGCTGCTTGTAGGAGTCGCCGTCGGCCTGGGTCAGCTTGACGGCGTCCTCGGCGAACTCGCTGAAGGTCTTCGGCGGGTTGGCGATGCCGGCGTCGGCGAAGGCCTTCTTGTTGTAGTACAGGCCGTACGCGTCGCCGAGCAGCGGCAGCGAGCACTGGTTGCCCTTGAACTGGGTGTAGGCGAGCATCGCGGCCGGGAAGGTCTTGGCCGGGTCGATGCCGCTCTTGTCGAGCATCGGCTTGAGGTCGGCGAAGGCCTTGGTCGAACAGAACATGCCGACGTTGTTGGTGGTGAAGGAGGAGACCACGTCCGGTGCGCTGTCACCACCGGCCCGCAGCGCCTGGTTGACCTTGTCGTCCGGGATGTTGCCCACGGCCTTGACGTGGATGTTGGGGTGGGCCTTCTCGAAGGCGGCGATGTTGTCGTTGATCGCCTTGGTCTCGTTGTCCTGGCTCCAGCCGTGCCAGAAGGTGATGGTGACGTCCTTGCCGCTGGCCGAGTCGTCGGTGCCGCCCGAGTCGCTGGAACCGGTGCAGGCGGAGGCGAGCAGGGCCAGGACGGCGCTGCCGGCGACGGCGGCGATCGTGCGACGGCCTCGGCGGGAGGTGGTGGCGTGCACTTCGGGATCCTCCTGGGAGTGCGCGGGCAGGCCTCGTTGCCTCGGGTCCCGCGTTCGGGGGTTGGGGAGAGGTGGGTGCAGGTGGGCGAGGTGACAGCGGGAGCGTCAGCGGGTGGACGTCAGTGGGTGGAGAAGACCGCCTCGCGGGCGTCGGACAGGGCACGTTGCAGGGCGCCGAGCAGGACCGGTGAGCCGGGCAGGGCGCTGCTGCGGACCTCCGGCCGGGCGATGGAGATCCGCGCCAGTTCGTCCTCGACGAGGGCGCGCAGCCGCTCGCCGCCCGCGCTCGGCACCACGCCGGAGAGGACCACCAGCTGGGGGTCGACGACGGCGACGATCACCGCCAGCCCGACGGCGAGCCGCCCGGCCAGCTCGGCGAGGAAGGCGTCGCCGGCGCCGGGGGTGGCCAGCGCCTTGGCGATGGACTCCTGCGCGGTGGCCGCGCCGAGCCCGTGCTCCCGGGCCAGGGCCCGGACGGCGGGGGCGCCGACCAGGGCCTGGAACCCGCCGAACTTGCGGCGGCGGGCGTCCCACTCGACCGGGGAGTCGGGCAGCGGCATGTAGCCGACCTCCCCGGCGCCGCCGGTGAAGCCGCGGTGCAGCCGCCCGGCGATCACGATCGCCGCGCCGACCCCCGCCCCGGCCCAGAGCAGGACGAAGTCCTCGAAGCCGGCCGCGGCGCCCGAGGACTGCTCGGCGACGGCGGCCAGGTTCACGTCGTTCTCGATCGACACCGGCGCGCCGATCGCCGCGGTCAGCTCCTCGACCAGCCGCGGCGAGTGCCAGCCCGGCAGGTGGGAGGCGTAGCGCAGCCGGCCGGTGACCGGGTCGGGAGCGCCGCCGACCCCGACCGCGGCGGTGCGCAGCGAGCCCTCGGGGAGGCCGGCGGCCCGGACGGCCGCCGCCACCGCGGCGGCCACGGCCGACACGGTCCCGGCGGCCGGGACGCCCTTGGTCGGCATGGTGTGCTCGGCCAGCGTGGTGCCGGTGATGTCGGCGACGGCGACCCGGATCTCGCTGTTGGTGACGTCCAGTCCGGCGACGTACCCGGCGGCCGGATTCACCTGGTACAGCCGGGCGTTGGGCCCGGGCCCCCCTGCCGTGGTGCCGACCGGCAGCACCAGCCCGGCCGCCTCCAGCCGGGCCAGCAGCTGGGAGGCGGTGGGCTTGGAGAGGCCGGTGAGGGTGCCGATCTGGGTGCGCGAGAGCGGCCCGTTCTCCAGCAGCAGTTCGAGGGCGGCGCGGTCGTTGATGGCGCGCAGCAGGCTGGGGGTGCCGGCGAGGGGGGCCTTGGCGGTGCTCTTGGTCATGCCCGGAATCCTCCTCTTTCGGCTCGCTCCGGTGAACTGTTAGGAAACTTTCCAGTCGCTTGGCAAGGACCGTAAGGGCCGTGTCGTCGGGGTGTCAATGGTGGGTGGAGCGGAGGATGCCGAAGCGTTACCGGACAGCCCGAAGGCCCCGCCCCCACCGTGCCCGGGGTGGGAGCGGGGCCTTCGGGCGGTCCGTCGGGGAGCCGCTACGCCTTCGCCGGGTCGTCCGCGCCCTTCGCGGACGGGATCGGCTCGGCGGCCTTGAAACGGGCGGAGTTCGGGTCGGCGAGCGCGGACGGCGCGGCCTGCTCGGCGGCGGGTACCGGGGAGGGCGCGATCACCACGCCGGTCGCCCCCGCCGCCGCGGCCGCCGGGACCTCCTCCTTGACCTTGATGCCGGCCCGGTCGAAGGCCGTCTTCAGCCGCTGGCGCAGCGCCCGGGAGACGGAGAGGGCCTTGCCCGGGGCCGTCCGGGCCTCGACCCGCAGCACCACCGAGTCCGGGGCGACCGACTCCACGCCCAGGATCGACACCGGCGCCCAGATCAGCTCGTCGTACGGGGCCTCCTTGGCCATCAGCTCGGCCGTCGCCAGGATCAGGTCCTCGACCCGGACGAGGTCCTCCTTGTACCCGACCTGCACGTCCACCGAGGCGGTCGCCCAGCCCTGGCTCATGTTGGCGATCCGCTTCACCTCGCCGTTGCGGATGTACCAGATCTCGCCGTTCGCGCCGCGCAGCTTGGTCACCCGCAGGCCGACCTCCAGCACGGTGCCGGTGGCCACCCCGGTGTCGATCTCGTCGCCGACGCCGTACTGGTCCTCCATGATCATGAAGACCCCGGAGAGGAAGTCGGTGACCAGGTTGCGGGCGCCGAAACCGATCGCCACACCGGCCACACCGGCGCTCGCCAGCAGCGGCGCCAGGTTCACCCCCAGCGCGGACAGCACCATCAGCGCCGCCGTGCCCAGGATGGTGAAGGAGGCCACGCTGCGCAGCACCGAGCCGATCGCCTCCGAGCGCTGCTGGCGCCGCTCCGTGTTCACCACCCCGGTGTTGGCCAGCAGCCCGCCCAGCCGGCTCTCCTCCTGGTGCTCGGAGGTGCGCGCCATCCGCCCTATCAGCTGGGTGATGAGCTTGCGCACCACGGCCCGCAGCACCAGGGCCAGCACGATGATGAAGACGATCCGCAGCCCGGAGGCCAGCCAGCCCTGCCAGTGGGTGTCGAACCAGCTGGCGGCCTGCCGGGTGGTGTCCGAGACCTCCTGCGCGCTGGTCGGGATCCGCAGGTCGAACTCGGGCAGCTGCGCGGTGGGGCTTGGGGTCGGCGTCGGGGTGGCGAGCGCGGCGGACGCGTCGGACGGACCGGTGGCACCGGAGCTGAACACGTGCGGACCTTCCTGGCTGGGTGCGTGGTGGTCCGCACCGCCGACGAGCGGCCCGCGGACCGTGAGCGCTAGCCTATCCGCCGCACGATGCCCGCCAGGACGCGCCGGGAACCTCCCGCGAGCGTGCCCGAGGGCGTACGGAGCGTCCCGAACGCCCCGTCAACGCCCCCGCACGCTCCCTCTCCACCCGGGCCGCGAAGCCGTCCGGGGCCGTCCGCGGCCGTCCGGGGCCACTCGGGACGCTGCTCCGGACGGCCGAACCCTGCCCCCGGAGGCCCACCCGGCAGGGTCACCGGGGCGGGCCGCACCGCCACCCGGGTGCAACCCGACCTTCCCCCGGGCATACCGGCTATGACAGAGACCACACCCGGAGTTCGCGTCAGGTCCGTTACACAGGAGTGGTGGCGCCGTACAAAGGCGTAAGGCGACACTGGGGGAGATCGCGCACGCGTGGCGCGGTCCAACCGCTCGTCCCGGCGCGAGCCACGCGCCGCAGGCGTCCAAGGAGGCATCCGTGCCGCATGTCCTGGTCCTCAACGCGTCCTACGAGCCGCTCGGCGTCGTATCGATGCGCCGCGCACTCATCCTGGTCCTCAACCACAAGGCGGTCAGCCTGGAGGACTCGGGAGTCACTCTGCACAGCGCCACCAGCGCCCTTCCGGCGCCGTCCGTCGTCCGTCTGACCCGCTTCGTGCGGGTCCCGTTCTGCGGGCCCGTCCCGCTCACCCGCCGGGCGCTGTTCGCCCGCGACCACGGCCGCTGCGTCTACTGCGGGGCCGCCGCCACCAGCGTCGACCACGTCATCCCTCGCAGCCGCGGGGGCCAGCACCGGTGGGACAACGTGGTGGCGGCCTGCCGCCGCTGCAACCACACCAAGGCCGACCGCCACCTCACCGAACTCGGCTGGCGGATGAAACGACCACCCGCGCCGCCCAGTGGCCTGGCCTGGCGCATCATCGGCACCGGGATCAAGGACCCGCGGTGGCGGCCCTATCTGGAACCCTACGGCGGCGGTGACCAGCTGCGCGCCCCGCAGTGGGGCGAGTACGAGCACCACGACCGTACCGAGCAGCCGGTCCACCCCGTCCCGCTCGGCCGGGCGCACGCCGCCCACCCCGCCCCCGTCCGCCGCGGCGAGCAGCCCGCACCGCTCTCCGCCTGACCCAGCTCCACAAGGGCCCGCCCGTCACACCGTCGGTACGCGCCTCATGGGCCGCCGAGCCCCCCGCACCGGGGAGCCGGCGGCCCGCCGCGTTCCCGGGGACTTGCCGGGGCCGGCCGTGCGTCCCGCCGCGTTCCGGGGGACCTACCCGGAACCGGCCGTGCGTCCCGCCGCGTTCCGGCGGCCCTTCCCGGGACCGGCCGTGCGGGCCGTCACGGCTTGGTCGCCGCCGGGGGCGCCGCGGGGGCGACCGGCGCGCCGCCCGGCTGGGCCGGCTGCCCGGCCGGGGGCTGCGGCGCGGCCGGCGGGGCCACCGCGTACAGCTCGACGCCCCACAGCGAGTAGCCGTACTTGGTCGCCCGCGCCACGCCCTGCACCCGGACGTACCGGACGCCGGGCGCGTCGAAGCGCACCGTCTCGTCGCCGCCCTTGCCGCCGTCCACCGTCGCCGCGTCGGTCCAGGTGTTCCCGTCCGCCGAGACCTGGATCCGGTACGAGGCGGCGTACGCGGCCTGCCAGTGCAGCACCGCCGCGCCCAGCCGGGTCGCCTGCGGCAGCTCCAGCCGCACCCAGGCGTCGTCCTTGGCGGGCGAGGACCAGCGGGTCTTCGGGTCGCCGTCGGTGACCGCCGAGGCCGGGAAGTTCGCCGTCTCGTCGCCCGAGGAGGTGGCCTTCGCGCCGACCGCCAGGTCCGGACCGCCGGTGGGCGGCACCACGTGCACCTGGAGCAGCTGCCGGACGGTCGTCCCGCCGGACACGAACTGCACCGGCACCTGGTACGTCCCGGACGGCGTCTCCGCGGTGGCGTTGACCAGCAGCGGCACGCCCACCCGGCCGCCGCGCGGCACGGTCACCGGCCCGGCCGGGGTCACGGTCAGGCCCTTGGCGGCGGCCGGCACCTCGGTGCGCAGCTCGCCGGTGGTGCCCTCGGGGCGGCCGGCCTCCACGGTGGCCCGGGTCTGCACGGGCGCGGCGGCACCGGTGACCACGTCCAGGGCCGGGTCGGAGAGGCTGAGCCGGGCCGCCGGGGCGTCCGCGTACCAGGGGATCACCTGGTTGACCACCGGCGGGTCGCCGCCGGGCCGCCAGGTCAGCCGGAAGGCGTCGGCGGCCAGCCCGCCGGCCGGCAGCTCGTTGTAGCCGGGCTGCACGGTGCCGATGTCGGCCCAGGTGCCGTCGGCCCGGCGCACCGCGACGGTGGCGGTGGCGCGCACGGCCGGGTCGGTCAGCACGGTGAGCCGGTCCAGCGGACGGGCCGCGCCGAGCTCGACGACGAGCGGCTCGTCCAGCGCGGTCGGCGCGTTGGCGGCCCGGTACGCGGTGTCCGGGTTGCCGTCCAGCACGGCGGCGGCGGGGGAGCCGGGCGCCGCGTCGGGACCGCCGCTGACGCTGGCCGGGGAGTCGTCCGGGGCGGTGACGGTGAACTCGCGCACCGCGACGGCGGTCTTCTGCGCGGCGGTGGCCCGCAGCCGCACGGCCCGTACCACGGTGCCCGGCGGGAGCTGGGCGCTGACCGTCTTCTGGTTCCTGACGGTGGCGAGCTGCTTCCAGCCGCCCTCGCCGGTGGAGTACTCCAGCACGCCGTCGCGGATGTAGTCGTCCGTGGCGGTCCGGGCGTCCGGGCCGTTGCCCCAGCCGCCCATCAGCACGGTCACGCCGCTGACCGGGCGGCCCGCACCGAGGTCCAAGCCGACCGCGTCGCCGGGCTGCGGGGGAGCGGAGCTCCAGTAGAAGGTGTCGGCCACGCCGTCGGTCATCAGCGCGGGCAGGTGGTCCTGCGCGGTGCCCATGGTGGTGGTCGGGGCGACCGCGCCGCCGCCCACGCCCGACCAGTTGTCGGCGGCGCGCACGGCCCGCTCCAGGAACGGGGCGAGCACCCCGGCGCCGACGGTGGCCGGGGCCCGGTCCAGCTGCTCGCGCAGCCGGTTGAGCTCGACCCGGGCCTTCCAGGCCGCCGTGCCGTCGCCGCCGTGCTGCGCCAGCAGCATGTCGAGGGCGGCCTGCCCGGCCAGCCCGTAGTCGCGCAGCGGGCCCAGCCAGGGCGCGGCCTCGGCGGCCAGCTGGGTGGTGGCCGGGGTGCCCGCCAGGGTCTGCTGGGCGGTGGCCATGCTGGCGAAGGCGTCCCGCAGCGGGGCGGCGGCCTCGATCAGCCTGGCCAGGTCGGGGGTGCTGCCGGAGGTGGGCTCGGCGGCCGCCCAGAACCGGTCCAGCAGCGGCGTCAGATAGCCGGACTCCTGCTTGGACAGCGGCGAGGAGGTGCTGTTCCCGGCCAGCGCGGTGACCGCGGACAGCGCCGTCCCGGCGGGCGTCGGGGCGGCGCCGGTCGGCCCGGCCAGCGACCGCACGGCGGCCTGCCAGGACTCCTGCGGCTGGTACCCGGCCGGGTTCCAGGCGAAGTCGCCGGCCGTCGAGACGGCGATCCGGGAGGCCACCGGCTGCCGCATGGCGCCGGTCAGCAGCACCGCCGAGCGGGTGGCCACCTCCGGGTCGCGCCCGCTGTAGGCGCCGAGGAAGAGCCGGTCCGGGCTGGCGTCGTTGACCGGGTAGTTGTCCATGGTGAGCAGCGGGCGCCCGTACAGCCCGGCGGTGTCCGAGGCCTGGGCGCCGGTGATCTTCTCCGGGATCACCCCGACCCCGCTCCAGGCCACCTGCACGCCCTCCGGCAGCGCCGCCGCCAGGGCCTTGCGGTACGGGGTGGAGCCCTGCTGGTGGTACTCGGTGGGGACGACGGACAGCGGCGCCAGGCCCGGGTTCCGCGCGATCAGCCGGTCCTGCACCTTCCGCACCAGCGCGGCCTGCGCCTTGGCGGCGGCGGTGGGCCCGGAGCCGTACTCGTCACTGTCGTCGTCGCAGTGCCACTCGTCGTAGCTGACGTCCAGGAACTGCAGCTGGAAGGCGGTGAAGCCGAGCTTGCGCAGCCCGTCCAGCTTGTTCACCAGGGCGTCGACGTCCTTGCCCGAGCTGAAGCAGAAGGACTGCCCCGGGTCGATCGCGTAGCCGAGCGTGACGTGGTTCTGCCGCGCCCGGAAGCCCAGCTCGCGCAGTTCCTCGGCCTGCGCCTCGGGGTAGGCGTCGCGCCAGCGGGAGAGCCGGTACGGGTCGTCACCGGGGGCGTAGAGGTAGAAGTTCTGCTTGGAGCGGCCCAGGAAGTCGACCTGCTCCAGCCGCTGCTGGGCGGTCCACGGGGTGCCGTAGAAGGCTTCCGCGGTGCCGCGCACCGGGGTGCCGGTCGGCCAGTCCCGCAGCGTGATCCCGGGCAGTCCGAGCCCGGCCGCGCCGGGCGCCTGGCCCTGCCCGGCCGGTACGGCGGCGAGCAGCTGACGCAGGCTCTGCGCGGCGTAGAAGGTGCCGGTGGCGTCCACGCCGGACAGCACCACGGCGCCGTACGTCCCGCCGCCCTGGGCGGGCAGCTGACCGGCCGCCAGCACGTAGCCGCCGGCCGGCATCCCCGCGGTCGTCGGCCCGGTGCCGTCCTTCCCGCCGGCCGCCGCGGACAGCTGCCGCAGCACCCGGTCCACCTCCCCGTCGGCGCCCTCGGCGGGCCCGCCGACGTACACCACCAGCGCGCCGGCGGCCGGCGTCCCGCCGTCCGGCTGCGGCGTCACCTCGTCCGCCCCGGCGACCTCCAGCACCTCCCGGACGGCGTGCACCGCCCCGAGGTCCACCTTGGGGGCGGTCACCAGCGTCACCGCGGAGGGCACCGCGACGGGCCTGCCCGCCACGGTCTGCTGCTGCGGCTTCGGGAACACCTTCGGGTCGGTCACGCTGCCCAGCGGCGTCTGCGGCGCGGTGCTCACCACGTCCGGCGCCGAGGCCGCCGCGTATGCCGTCGACGGCAACGAGCCCGCCAGCAGCCCGCCGACCACCGCCGCGGCCGCGACCCCGGCGGCGATCTGCATCGTCCGCCGGCCCGGGCGGGCCTCCCGCACCGACGCCAACAGCGGCTCCGTCCCCTTGAGATCGGCGATCAGCCGGTCCGCCGTCCGCGGCGCCAGCTGACGGCACGTCCGCGCGGTGGCCCGCCGCGCCACCACCGCCGCGGGGTGCTGCAACACCTCCCGCAACGCCGGACTCTGCTCCAACTGCGACCGCAGCCGCCGCCCGGCCACAACGGACACTCGGGCTTGCACAGGAGCCTCCTCGCCAGGCCACGACCACATCGCCGCCACCCCACCAGCTGGCCAACCCGGGTGTCAACGCCATCGACGGATATTCCCACCTTGCCCCGATTTGTCTCTTCACCCGAACCGCCCCCGACACCACGTCAGGGCCCGCGCCGCCCCCGACACCACGTCAGGGCCCGCGCCGCCCCCCGACGACACGAGCCCCGACGCCTACCCGGCCCCGAAGGTCAGGAGCGCGGCGGAGCCGGCGGCACCGCCGTCCTCAGTGTCGGCGCCGGCCCCGCGCGCGGGGCCGGCGGGGCCCGGCCCGGCAGGTTGGCTCGGCCGTCGTGTCGCGCTGGGTGATCGTGGCGTCACGCGGGTAGGACTGTGGCTGTCCCGACCGGGCGTTGCCGAGACATCGCAGGAGCCGCGAGTGGCCGCTTACCACGACAGTGACGGAGCCGAGCAGGTGCCGGCGCAGGATGCTCCGCCGCCGCCCGCCGAACTGGTGGCGCTGGCGCAGGCGTACGGGGTGGACACCCGGTACCCGGGGCCGGGCGGGCAGGCGGTGGGGGCGCGGACGCTGGTCGCGGTGCTGGGGGCGATGGGAGTGGCGGCCGGGTCGCCGCAGGAGGTGCGGGAGGCGTTGGAGCGTCACCGGGCCGGGCAGCGGGGCCGGTTGCTGCCGCCGTGCGTGGTGGTGCGGCAGGGGAGGCGGACGGCGCTGGACGTGCCGGCGGACGCCCGGTTGCGGGTGGAGCTGGAGGGCGGCGGCAGTTGGGAGCTGCCGCGGGGGCACTCGCACTGGGTGCCGGGGGACCTGCCGCTGGGCCGCCACGTGCTCACGGCGCGGAGCGAGGGCCGGACCGCCCGGGCCGCGCTGGTCGTCGCGCCCGAGCGGCTGCCGCAACTGCCCGGCCGCAGCTGGGGGTTCCTCGCCCAGCTGTACTCGGTGCTGTCCGAACGCTCCTGGGGCATGGGCGACCTCGGCGACCTCGGTGAGCTGGTCCGGTGGGCGGGGGCCGGTCTCGGGGCGGGCTTCGTGCAGATCAACCCGCTGCACGCGGGCGTGCCCACCAGCCCCTCCGACCCCTCCCCGTACCGCCCGTCCTCGCGCCGCTTCGCCGACCCGGTGCACCTGCGGGTCGAGGCCGTCCCCGAGTACGCCTATCTGACCGCGGAGCAACGGCGGAGCGCCGAGGAGCTGAGCCGCCGCGCCGCCCGGCTGCGCGAGGAGGTGCTCGTCCACGACGCCCTGATCGACCGGGACGCCGTGTGGCGGCTCAAGCGCGAGGCCCTGGAGCTGCTGTACGAGGTGCCGCGCGGCCCCGGGCGGCAGGCCGAGTACGAGGCGTTCCGGCGCCGCGAGGGCGAGTGGCTGCGCCGGCACGCGCTGTGGAACGCGCTGGCCGAGGAGCACGGCCCGGACTGGCACCACTGGCCGAAGGGCCTGCGTCACCCGGACGGCCCACAGGTCGGGCAGGCCGAGAAGGAGCTCGCGGAGCGGGTCGGGTTCCACCGCTGGCTCACCTGGCAGGTCGACCAGCAGCTCGCCCACGCCCAGCGGGCGGCCCGGGACGCCGGCATGCCGGTCGGCCTGATCCACGACCTGGCGGTCGGCGTCCACCCGGACGGCGCGGACGCCTGGGCACTGCAGGACGTGCTGGCCGCCGGCATCTCGGTCGGCGCCCCGCCGGACGCCTTCAACGCCCACGGCCAGGACTGGGGTCTGCCGCCCTGGCGCCCGGACGCGCTGGCCGAGGCCGGCTACGCCCCGTTCGCGGAGTTGCTGCGGGCCACCGCCCGGCTCGCCGGGGCGGTGCGGATCGACCACGTGATGGGCCTGTTCCGGCTCTGGTGGGTGCCGGAGGGCCACCCGCCGACCGAGGGCGTGTACGTGCGCTACGACGCGGAGGCGATGCTCGGCGTGCTGGCGCTGGAGGCGCACCGGGCCGGGACGGCGGTGATCGGGGAGGACCTCGGCACGGTGGAGCCGGGCGTTCGGGAGGAGCTGGCGGCGCGCGGGGTGCTCGGCACCTCCGTCCTCTGGTTCGAGCGGGACTGGCAGGCCGACGGGGCTCCGGTCCTCGGTCCGGACCGCTGGCGGCCGGGCTGCCTGGCCACCCTCACCACCCACGACCTGCCCAGCACGGCGGCCCGGCTCTCCGGCGAGCACGTCGAGCTGCGGCACCGGCTGGGCCTGCTGGCCCGGCCGCTGGCGGAGGAGCAGGCGCAGGCGGCGGCGGAGCTGGCGGACTGGCGGGCCGAGCTGGCGCGGCTGGGGCTGCTCGCCGAGGACGAGCCGCTGACGGCGCCGCTGCTGTACCGGTTCCTGCGGGCCACCCCGGCGGAGCTGGTCGGGGTCTGGCTGCCGGACCTGGTCGGCGACCCGCGCCCGCAGAACCTGCCCGGCACCTGGGACCAGTACCCGAACTGGCGCCTGCCGGTCGCCGACGGCTCCGGTGCGCCGGTCACCCTGGAACGCCTCGCCGCCGCGCCCGCCGCCGGCCTGCTCTCCCAGCTCCTCGCCCCCGCCGCCTCCGTCAGGCCGACCCCGACGCGCGCCGTCCCATAAGCGGCGGGTAAGTTGGAAACGTGGACAAGAGGAACGCTTTGCGAGCCGGCGCGGTCTCCGCAACGGTCACGCTGATGATGCTGCTGACGTCGCCCGCCATGGCCTTCGCCCGGGACGACGGTGACGACCCGGGCTCCGGCCTGAGTGTCGGTGAGACCCTCGGCCTGTACGTGTTTCTGCCGCTCGTGGCCTTCGCGCTGATCGCCGGGCTGGCCGGCCTGCCGTACGGCAAGGGCAAGAAGAAGTAACTCCTCGAGGCAACGCCTCACGGCAACGCCTCAAGGCAACGCCTCAAGGCAACGCCTCAAGGCAACGCTTCTAGGCACCTCCTCTAGGCAGCTCCTCGGAGCAAGCCGACCGTCGCGTCCACCAGGACCCGCACGACCCCGAAGGGGCGCCGGACGATCCCGTCCGGCGCCCCTCCGTGGTTCCGGGGGACCGTCAGCGGGCCCCCGCCGCACGGTCGGCCGCCTGCGCCCTGAGCGCGCGCTCGACGCCCGCCCGCGCCTCGACGACCTGGCGCCGCAGCGCCGGCGCCGGCTCGGCCGAGGCCAGCCACGCGTCGGTCGCGTCCAGCGTCTCCTGCGTCACCTGCAGGGCCGGGTACAGTCCGACGATGATCTGCTGCGAGATCTCGTGGCTGCGGGTCTCCCAGACGTGCTTCACCGCCGCGAAGTACTTCGCCGCGTACGGCGCGAGCAGCTCGCGCTGGTCGGACTGCTGGAAGCCGGCGATGACCGCTTCCTGCACATAGTTCGTCAGCTTGTCGGACTCCACCACCGACGCCCAGGCCTCCGCCTTGGCCTCGGCGGTCGGCCGGGCGGCGCGGCAGGTGGCCGCGTGCTCCTGGCCGGCCGCGGTGTTGTCCCGCTCCAGCTCGGCGGCGATGGCGGCCTCGTCGGCCCGACCGGTGGCCGCGAGGCGCACCAGCAGGGTCCAGCGCAGCTCGGTGTCCACCGCGAGGCCCTTGATCTCGGCCGAGCCGTCCAGCAGCCCGGCGAGCAGGCCCAGCTGACCGTCCGTGCGGGCGACCGCGGCGAGGGCGCGGGCCCAGGCCAGCTGGTGGTCGCTGCCGGGCTCGGCGGCGCGCAGGTGCTCCTCCGCGGCGGCGGCCCAGCGGTCGAGGCCCTCCTCGCGCCACGCCGGGTCGGCGTACGCGTCGAGGGCGAGCTTGACCTGGCGATGCACGGACTGCACCACGCCGATGTCGCTCTCGCGCCCGATGCCGGACAGCGCCAGCGACAGGTAGTCGCGGGCGGCCAGCTCGCCGTCGCGGGTCATGTCCCAGGCGGAGGCCCAGCACAGCGCGCGCGGCAGCGACTCGGTGAAGCCGCCGAGGTTCTCGGTGACGACGGCCAGCGAGTCCTCGTCGAGCCGGATCTTGGCGTACGAGAGGTCGTCGTCGTTCAGCAGCACGACGGCCGGGCGGTGCCGGCCGACCAGCTCGGGCACCTCGGTGCGCGGGCCGTCGACGTCCAGCTCGATCCGGTCGGTGCGCACCAGCGCGTCACCGTTGAGCTCGTACAGGCCGATCGCGATGCGGTGCGGCCGCAGCACGGCCTCGCCCTTGGCGCCGGCGGGCAGCGCGGGGGCCTCCTGGAGCACCGCGAAGGACTCGATCTCGCCGTCGGTGTTCAGCACGACGGACGGCCGCAGCACGTTGATGCCGGCGGTCTCCAGCCAGGCCTTGGACCAGGCCTTGAGGTCGCGGCCGCTGGCCTCCTCCAGGGCGCCGAGCAGGTCGCTGAGCCGGGTGTTGCCCCAGGCGTGGCGCTTGAAGTACGCCTGGACGCCCTGGAAGAAGGCGTCCTGGCCGACGTACGCCACCAGCTGCTTGAGCACCGAGGCGCCCTTGGCGTAGGTGATGCCGTCGAAGTTGACCTGGACGTCCTCCAGGTCGTTGATCTCCGCCATGATCGGGTGGGTGGACGGCAGCTGGTCCTGCCGGTACGCCCAGGTCTTCATCTGGTTGGCGAAGGTGGTCCAGGAGTGCGGCCACCTGGAGCCGGGGGCCTCGGCCTGGCAGACGGCCTCGGCGAAGGTCGCGAAGGACTCGTTGAGCCAGAGGTCGTTCCACCACTCCATGGTGACGAGGTCGCCGAACCACATGTGGGCGAGCTCGTGCAGGATCGTCGCGGCGCGGGCCTCGTAGGCGGCGTCGGTGACCTTGGAGCGGAACACGTACTGGTCGCGCAGCGTGACGGCGCCCGCGTTCTCCATCGCGCCGGCGTTGAACTCCGGGACGAAGAGCTGGTCGTACTTGGCGAACGGGTACGGGAAGTCGAACTTCTCCTGGAAGTAGTCGAAGCCCTGCTTGGTGACCTCGAAGACGGCCTCCGGGTCCAGGTACTCGCGCAGCGAGGGCCGGCAGTAGACGCCCAGCGGCACCTTCTGCTCGCCGTTCTCGTAGGTGTCGAAGACGCCGACGTACGGGCCGGCGACGAGCGCGGTGATGTAGCTGGAGATCCGGCCGGTGGGCTCGAACGTCCAGACCCGGGTGTCGCCCTCGCCGACCGGCTCCGGGGTCGGCGAGTTGGAGACCACGACCCAGCCCGCGGGCGCGGTCACGGTGAACGCGAACGCGGCCTTCAGGTCGGGCTGCTCGAAGTTGGCGAAGACCCGGCGGGCGTCCGGCACCTCGAACTGGGTGTACAGGTAGGTCTCGCCGTCGACCGGGTCGACGAACCGGTGCAGGCCCTCACCGGTGTTGGTGTACTCGCAGTTCGCGACGACCCGCAGCTCGTTCTCGGCCGCCAGGTCCGGCAGCGGGATGCGGCTGTCGGCGAAGCTCGCCGGGTCCAGCCGCACGCCGTTGAGGGTGATCTCCTCGACGCTCGGGGCGACGAGGTCGATGAAGGTGTCCGCGCCGGGGGTGGTGGCGGTGAACCGGACCACGGTGGTGGACCGGAAGGTACCGCCCTCGCGGGCCGAACCGAGGTCGAGCTCGATGTCGTACGCGTCCACGTGGAGGAGGTCGGCCCGGGTGCGGGCCTCCTCACGGGTCAGGTTTGTGCCGGGCACTCGCTGCACTCCTTTGTCAGACTGATGGTCCGAATCCTCGCACGTCCAACGGACCGGGCGGCCGGAAAATCACGGGCGGGGCGGGCCCGGGCGATCAGCCCCGGCCCACCCCGCCCGGGTGGTTCACCGTGTCGGTCCACGACGGGGGCTGCACGCCCCCGGCGTCACTTCTTCCACTTGGTCAGCGGACCGTCGCTGGCGCTGTAGCGGCGGAACGCGTAGACCGCGGCGCCGTCGTCCGAGATCAGGTACTCGGTGCTGCTGCTGCCGATGCTCATGCTGCTCGGCATGGCCATGGTGCCGAGGTCGGTCAGCGAGCCGTCGGTCGGCGAGAGCGTCACCAGGCGGGCCGGCTTGTTGTAGCCCTGGTCGACGACGGCGCGGACCTTGCCCTCCTTGTCGGTCCCGGCCACCAGGCGCATGTCGTTGCTGGCCGAACCGGAGTTGGCCGCCCACAGCCGCTTGCCGGTGTTCAGGTCGTAGGCGTTGATGCCCGCCTTGCTGCCGCTGACCTGGACGTACAGCGTGGTGCCGCTGACCACGTTGCGGGTGACGGCCTCGTCCTGGCCGGAGAGCCGCAGGCTGTCCGAACCGGGCTCCTTGACGGACATCTGGTTGCCCGGCTTGTTGTCCTTGTCGAACGGCAGGACGTAGTCGCCCTGCGGACCGTTGGACATCAGCAGCACCAGCGGCTTGTCCTGGACGACCGAGTCGACCTCCTCGATGCTGCCGGTGAGGGTGATCGGGGTGCTGGCCGGCTTGCCGGTCTCGGCGTTGACGATCACCAGCTGCGACTTCGGGCCGCTGGTGCCGTAGCAGCGGTCGCTGACCGCGATCTGGGTGCCGGCCGCCTTGGCGCGCAGGATGCAGTCCTTGTCACGGGGCTGGTACTGCCAGGCCGGCTGGCCGTTGGCGATGCTCAGGGCGCCGACCATGTTGCCGCCGACGGCGACCACGTTCTCGGTGACGCTGAGGGTCGGCGAGGACATCCGGTCGGCCGAGACCTTGACGCTCCAGAGCAGCTTGCCCTGCGCCAGGTCGACGGCGCCGACGGTGGAGCAGTCGCTGTCGCCGGTGTTGAAGGAGACGGCGGCGATGCCCTTGGAGTTGGCGCCGTACGAGGCGGTGCACATCTCCTTGCTGCCGGCCGGGACGGGGATGGTCCAGGCCTCCTTGCCGTCGGTCAGGTTGTAGGCCTTGATGCCGGAGCTGTCGGCGCGCACGGCGAGCTTGTCGGTGCCCCAGACGCCGAGCAGCTGGCTGGAGCTGTCCGAGGTGGCCGGCTTGGGTGCGCTCCAGGCGACGGTGAAGGTGCCGCCCTTGGTGCCGGGGCCGGGGCCGCCGGTGGTCCCGCCGTTGTCGGTGCCGCCGGTGGCGACCGGGCCCGGGCCCGGGTCGGGCTTGGGATCGGGGTCCTTGAGCAGGACGACCAGGGCGATCACGATCGAGATCGCCAGCACGCCGCCGATGATCCCGCCCCACAGCATCACGGGGTTGCGCTGCTTGGGCGCGACGGGCGCGACCGGGTAGCCGTACCCGGGCTGCTGCTGGTAGTTGTAGCCGCCGGCGTTGTAGCCCTGCCCGGCGTCCGGCGCGCCGTACGGGGCGCCGGGGACCGGGTCGTACGGGCCGACCGGCGCGGCGCCGGGCGGCGGCGGGGCCTGGGTGGGGAACCCGGTCGCGGTCGGCGCGTACGCCGCGTACTCCGGGCTGCCGACGGGCGGCTGCGCGGGCGGTGCCGGCGGCTGGGCGGGCGGCGGGCCCGCGGGTGCGGCCGGGCCCGGAACGGCCGCGCCGTCGAGCTGCGTCATCTGGTCCGCGACGGCGGCCGGATCGACACCACCGCCCGGCGGGCGCCCGAACGAGACGCCCCGGTTGTCCTGCGGACCGTTGCCGGGCGTTTCGCCTGCCCCCGGCGTAGGGTGATCCCCTGCCATCTGATTCCCCGTCATGTCTGGAAGCGTCCCCCTGCCGGTGCCGTCCACGGCTCCGATGGGACGGGTGAGAATTGGGCACCATGGTAGTGGTGTGCAGATTTGCGCCGCCGCCAGGACCGCGGATCCCCGTCCTCGCAGGTCCAGGCCGTGCAACACCTTCACCCTCCGATCACCGGGCCGCCACGCCCGCGCCCCGCGCCACGGCGTGCGCCGGTGCCCCGCCGTCCGCGCTCCCCGGGCGCCCGCCGGCTCCCACCGGGGCCCCCGTCCGGCCCCCCGGGCCGTACCCTTCAGGAGTTGAAGGGGACGCCCGGCGGAGGGGTCCCCGCCCTGGGAGGGTGGATCATGTCGACGGACACACCGGGCTCGCAGTCCTCGCTGCACCGGGCGAACCTGGAACGGGTGCTCCGCGCGGTGCGGATGGCCGGCTCGCTGACCCAGGCCGAGATCGCCCGCGGCACCGGCCTGTCCGCGGCCACCGTCTCCAACATCGTGCGGGAGTTGAAGGAGAGCGGCACCGTCGTGGTCGCCGACACCTCCTCCGGCGGCCGCCGCGCCCGCAGCGTCTCGCTCAGCGGGGACGCCGGCATCGTGGTCGGCATCGACTTCGGCCACACCCACCTGCGCGTCGCGGTCGGCAACCTGGCCCACCGGGTGCTGGCCGAGGAGAGCGCCCCGATCGACGTCGACGTCTCCGCCCAGCAGGGCTTCGACCGCGCCGAGGCGATGGTGGAGCGGCTGCTGGCGCAGGCCGGGTTCCGCCCCGACAAGGTGATCGGCGTCGGCCTCGGCGTGCCCGGCCCGATCGACGTGGAGACGGGCGCGCTCGGCTCCACCGCGATCCTGCCCGGCTGGACGGGCATCGCCCCGGGCCGGGAGCTGGCCGAGCGGCTCGGCATGCCGGTGCACGTGGACAACGACGCCAACCTGGGCGCGCTCGGCGAGCTGGTCTGGGGCGCGGGCCGCGGGCTGAGCGACCTCGCCTACATCAAGGTCGCCAGCGGCGTCGGCGCCGGGCTGGTGGTGAACGGCCAGATCTACCGCGGCCCGGGCGGCACCGCGGGTGAGATCGGGCACATCACCCTGGACGAGGCCGGGCCGGTCTGCCGCTGCGGCAACCGCGGCTGCCTGGAGACCTTCGTCGGCTCCCGCTACCTGCTCTCGCTGCTCGTCTCCACCCTCGGCCCGGACCTCAGCCTGCCCCGGGTGGTCGAGCTGGCCCACCAGGGCGACCTCGGCTGCCGGCGGGTGATCGCCGACGCGGGCCGGCAGATCGGCACCGGCGTCGCGACCCTGTGCAACCTGCTCAACCCCCGCCGGGTGATCCTCGGCGGGGACCTCGCCGAGGCCGGTGAGCTGGTGCTCTCCCCGATCCGGGACTCGGTGGCCCGCTACGCGATCCCGAGCGCCGCCCGGCAGCTCTCGGTCGTGCCCGGCACCCTCGGCGGCCGGGCCGAGGTGCTCGGCGCGCTGGCCCTGGTGATGAGCGAGATGGGGGAGTCCGGCGCGCTGGGCCGCGCCTGAGGCCGGCGGCGGCGCGGCCGGCCGAGGCGGCCGCCCGGGGTCGCGCTCGAACAGCCGCGCCGACCGGATGAGCGAGCCCGAACGTCCGTCCGTCAATCCGGGGTGACCCGCCGCCCCGGCCCGACCTCCCGGAATGGCGGTAACCGAACCGTGGCACCGGGCGCGCCGCTCGGTGTCCGGCAGGCGGACATTAGACTCGACCGGTCGGCACCGGCCGGGACCGTCGGCCTGCCGCCGGACCGGGCAGCGACGCCCGTCGGACCGTCCGTGGTCCGCGAACACTGAACGAGGAGGAACGGGTGGCCCTGCTGACCCGCATTCGGGGACCGCGCGATCTCGACCGGCTCACGCCCGGACAGCTGGCCGCACTGGCCCAGGAGATCCGGACCTTCCTGGTGACCGAGGTCTCCAAGACGGGCGGACACCTCGGCCCCAACCTCGGCGTGGTCGAACTCACCATCGCGCTGCACCGGGTCTTCGACTCGCCGCGCGACCGCATCCTCTTCGACACCGGCCACCAGAGCTACGTCCACAAGCTGCTCACCGGCCGCCAGGACTTCTCCCGGCTGCGGATGAAGGGCGGCCTGTCCGGCTACCCGTCCCGCGCCGAGTCCGAGCACGACGTGATCGAGAACTCGCACGCCTCCACGGTGCTCTCGTACGCCGACGGCCTGGCCAAGGCCAACCAGCTGCTGGGCAAGAGCGACCCGGTCGTCGCGGTGATCGGCGACGGCGCGCTCACCGGCGGCATGGCCTGGGAGGCGCTCAACAACATCGCCGACGCCAAGGACCGCCCGCTCGTCATCGTCGTCAACGACAACGAGCGCTCGTACTCGCCGACCATCGGCGGCCTGGCCAACCACCTCGCCACCCTGCGCACCACCCAGGGCTACGAGCGCTTCCTGTCCTGGGGCAAGGAGGCGCTGCAGCGCACCCCGGTGGTCGGCCAGCAGCTGTTCGAGACGCTGCACGGCGCCAAGAAGGGCCTCAAGGACTTCATCGCCCCGCAGGGCATGTTCGAGGACCTCGGCCTCAAGTACATCGGCCCGATCGACGGCCACGACCTGACCGCCCTGGAGTCCGCGCTGACCAAGGCGCGCGGCTTCGGCGGCCCGGTGATCGTGCACTGCCTCACCGAGAAGGGCCGCGGCTACCACGCCGCCGAGAACAACGACGAGGACCGCTTCCACGCGGTCGGCAAGATCCACCCGGAGACCGGCCTGCCGATCCAGAGCGGCGGCGGGAGGAGCTGGACCTCGGTCTTCGCCGAGGAGATGGTCGCGCTCGGCCACGAGCGCGAGGACATCGTCGGCATCACCGCCGCCATGCTCCACCCGGTCGGCCTGGCCCCGTTCGCCGAGGCCTTCCCGGACCGCATCTTCGACGTCGGCATCGCCGAGCAGCACGCCGTCACCAGCGCCGCCGGCCTGGCCACCAACGGCCTGCACCCGGTCTTCGCGGTCTACGCGACGTTCCTGAACCGGGCCTTCGACCAGGTCCTGATGGACGTCGCCCTGCACAAGCTGGGCGTCACCTTCGTGCTGGACCGGGCCGGGGTCACCGGCGACGACGGCGCCTCGCACAACGGCATGTGGGACATGTCGATGCTGCAGATCATCCCGACCCTGCGGCTGGCCGCCCCGCGCGACGCCGAGCAGGTCCGCGCGCTGCTGCGCGAGGCCGTCGAGGTCGAGGACGCCCCGACCGTGGTCCGCTACTCCAAGGGCACGGTCGGCCCGGCCGTCCCCGCGGTCGGCCGGATCGGCGGCATGGACGTGCTGCGCGCCGCCGAGGAGCCCTCCGGCGCCCACCGCGCCGACGTGCTGATCGTCTCGGTCGGCGCGATGGCCCCCACCAGCCTGGAGGTCGCCGACCTGCTGGCCGCCCAGGGCATCACCGCCACCGTGGTGGACCCGCGCTGGGTCAAGCCGGTGGACCCGGCCCTGCCGGGCCTGGCCGCCGAGCACCGGGTGGTCGTCACGATCGAGGACAACGGCCGGGTGGGCGGCGTCGGCGCGGCCGTGGCGCAGGCGCTGCGGGACGCGGACGTGGACCTGCCGGTGCGCGACTTCGGAATCCCGCAGGAGTTCCTGGACCACGCCAGCCGGGCCGAGATCCTGGCCGAGATCGGCCTGAACGGGCCGGACATCGCCCGGAAGGTGGAGACCCTGGTCGCCAAGCTGGACGCGGCGCCGGTCGAGGCCTGACGGACACGGCGGGCGAAAGCGCCGGTGGAAGGCCCGCACCGGGCACGCCGAAGGGACCGGCGGTCCGTTCGTGTCGGACCGGTCACCCGTTCCGCCGCCGACTGTTCGTCGTAACTTCGTAACAGTTCGTCACGAAACAAGCTGACAATCGCACTGAAAGGCGGGACCGGCGCCACCGGCGCCGATCCCGCCCGGTAGGTTGTCACCCGTGCCGACCCCCACCCGCCTCCGCCTCACCGGACTGGCCGAGCGCCTGCCCGAGCGCGTCCGCACCCGTGTGCTCACCGGGTACTGGACCAGGCTGGTGCCGGTGCTCGCGCTGGTCGCGCTGCTCACCCACATCCCCTCCTTCGCCCGGCCCGTCTGGAGCCCGGACGAGGGCTTCCTGGCCACCCAGGCCCGGATGCTGGCGGACGGCGGAGTGCTGTACGACACCGTGGTGGACCGCAAGCCGCCGCTGCTGCCCTGGCTCTACCAGGCCTGCTTCGCGGTCTTCGGCTCCGCCTCGCTCTGGCCGCTGCGCACCCTGGCGGTGGTGGCCCACCTGGTCACCGCGATCCTGCTGGCCTCGATCGCCCGCGGCCGCTGGGGCAACCGGGCCGGCGCCGGGGCCGGGCTGCTCTACCTGCTGGTCTCCATCGGGCTCTCCCCGGAGGACACCCAGGCGGCGACCTTCGAGGTCTTCATGCTGCCCGCGATGGTGGCCGCCTTCCGGTACGCCGAACGGCGCCGCTGGCTGGCCGCGGGCATCGCGGTCGCGCTGTGCTCACTGACCAAGCAGACCGGCGGCGCGGTGCTGCTGCCGGTGCTCTGGATGCTGTTCCAGGACACCCGCCGGCGCGGGGTGCGCTGGCCGCCCGCGCTGTTCAAGATCGGGTTCGGCTTCATCCTGCCGATAGCGCTGGTCGCGGTGATCCTCACCAAGCCCAAGGGCTTCCTCTTCTGGGTCGTCACCGGCAGCGGCGACTACGCCTCCTTCGGCGGCGCCTGGCTCCAGATGGTCGGCCGGGCGCTCGGCAACTCGGCCATCCTGGCCGGGGCCGGCCTGGGCTTCCTGCTCCCGGTCGGGCGCCGGCTCTGGCTCAAGCGCCGCCACCGCCCGCTGCCGGTGGCCGGCGAGGAGCACGGCTCGACCACCGACCTGTGGGTCTGGCTGCTCTCCTCGGTCGTCGCGGTCAGCGTGGGCTTCCACTTCTTCGGCCACTACTACCTCCAGCTGATGCCGCCGCTGGTGCTGCTGGGCACCGGGGCGGTCGCCACCTCGGCGGTCCGCTGGAAGCCCGTCCTGGTGTACACCACGGCCGCCGCGACGGTGTTCTGGGGCCTGGCGCTGGCCTGGCCGGGGGAGCGGCTCAACCGCACCACCGAGGTCGCCACCGCCATCGCCGCCCAGACCACCCCCAAGGACACCCTGCTGGTCTGGGGGATGCACCCCGAGCTGTACTGGCTGGCCGACCGCAAGCCCGCCACCCGCTACCTGACGGCCGGCTTCCTCACCAACTACAGCGGCGGCAAGGACGGCAACCAGAACGTCGGCGAGCAGTTCAGCGTCGCCAACGCCTGGCAGACCTTCGACAAGGAGCTGGCCAACGGCCTGCCCGAGGTCGTGGTCGACGACTCCGGCATCGCCCCGTACCAGCCGGTGATGGTCCCGCGGATCGAGAACCTGCTGGACACCCACTACGAGATGGTCGGCGTCTTCGCCGACACCGTGGTCTACCGCCTCAAGCACTGAGACCTCGGTCCGCGGCCGGCCGGGCGACCACTCCGTACACGCCCGCCGCTCGGCGGCTCCGTACACGGACATCCGGCTCGTACACAGGGCACCCGGGCGGCAGCTCCGTACACACGGGAGAGCCCCGGCGACCATGCGGTCACCGGGGCTCTCCCGTGTACGGGCCGGGTGTGCCTTACGCGGGCACCGAGGCCACGCCGGGGGCGAGGAAGCGCTTGCCGTTCACCCGCTCCGAGACGCCCTCACGGTCCAGGTACGGGGTGATCCCGCCCAGGTGGAAGGGCCAGCCGGCACCGGTGATCATGCAGAGGTCGATGTCCTGCGCCTCGGCGACGACACCCTCCTCCAGCATCAGGCCGATCTCCTGCGCGACGGCGTCCAGGGCGCGGGCGCGGACCTGCTCCTCGGTGAGCACCGAGTCGCCGAAGGTCAGCAGCTCCAGCACCTCGGGGTCGAGGACCTGCTGGCCGTCCGTCCAGGTGTAGAAGCCGCGCTTGCCGGCCTTGACCACCTTGGCGAGGTTCTCCGAGACGGTGAACCGCTCCGGGAAGGCGCCGTGCAGGGTCTCCGAGACGTGCAGGGCGATGGCCGGGCCGACCAGCTCCAGCAGCACGATCGGGGACATCGGCAGGCCGAGCGGCTCGACGGCCTTCTCGACGTCGGCGATCGGGGTGCCCTCGTCGATGATGCTCTGGATCTCGCCCATGAAGCGGGTCAGGATCCGGTTCACCACGAACGCCGGGCGGTCCTTGCAGAGGACCGAGGTCTTCTTCAGCTTCTTGGACACCGCGAAGGCGGTGGCCAGCGAGGCGTCGTCGGTCGAGTCGCCGCGGACGATCTCCAGCAGCGGCAGGATCGCGACCGGGTTGAAGAAGTGGAAGCCGACGACCCGCTCGGGGTGCTTCAGCTTCGAGGCCATCTCGGTGACCGACAGCGAGGAGGTGTTGGTCGCCAGCACACAGGTCGGCGAGACGACGTCCTCCAGGTCCGCGAAGACGGCCTGCTTGACGCCCATCTCCTCGAACACGGCCTCGATGACGAAGTCCGCGTCGCCGAAGGCGGCGGCCTTGTCCAGCGAGCCGGAGACCAGGCCCTTGAGGCGGTTGGCCTTGTCCTTGCCGATCCGGCCCTTGCCGAGCAGCTTGTCGATCTCGGCGTGGACGTAGCCGACGCCCTTGTCGACGCGCTCCTGGTCGATGTCGGTGAGGACCACCGGCACCTCCAGACGGCGGGCGAACAGCAGCGCCAGCTGGGAGGCCATCAGACCGGCGCCGACGACGCCGACCTTGGTGACCGGGCGGGCCAGCGACTTGTCCGGCGCGCCGACCGGGCGCTTGGCCCGGCGCTGCACCAGGTTGAAGGCGTAGATGCCGCTGCGCAGCTCGCCGCTCATGATGAGGTCGGCCAGGGCCGCGTCCTCGGCGTCGAAGCCGGCCTGCAGGCCGGCCTTGTCCGCGAGGTCGAAGTCCTTGGCGGCGGCGATGATGTCCAGCGCCTTGTAGGCGGCCGGGGCGGCGCCGTGCACCTTGCCGTCGGCGACCATGCGGCCCCAGAGGACGGCGTCGTCCCAGGCCTTGCCGCGGTCGATCGCCTCGCGCTCGACGACGTGGTCGCCCTTGAGGACCTTGGCGGCCCACAGCAGCGACTGCTCCAGGAAGTCGGCCGGCTCGAAGATCGCGTCGGCGATCCCCAGCTCGAACACGTCCTTGCCCTTGAGCTGCTTGTTCTGGTTCATCGAGTTCTCGACGATGACCTTGACGGCCTTACCGGCACCGATCAGGTTCGGCAGGATGGTGCAGCCGCCCCAGCCGGGGACGAGGCCGAGGAAGACCTCGGGCAGCGAGAACGCCGGGACGCCCGCCGACACCGTGCGGTAGTCGCAGTGCAGGCCGACCTCGACGCCGCCGCCCATCGCCGCGCCGTTGTAGAAGGCGAAGGTGGGGACGGGCAGCGCGGCGATCCGCTTGAAGACCTCGTGGCCGCCCTTGCCGATGGCCAGCGCGTCCGCGTGCTGCTGGAGCACCTCGACGCCCTTGAGGTCGGCGCCGACCGCGAAGATGAACGGCTTGCCGGTGATCGCCGCACCGACGATCCTGCCCTCGGCGGCCTCGGCCTCGACCTGGTCCAGCGCCTCGTCCAGCTTGAGCAGCGAGCCCGGGCCGAAGGTGGTCGGCTTGGTGTGGTCGAAGCCGTTGTCCAGGGTGATCAGCGCCAGCCTGCCGGCCTGCAGCGGCAGGTCCAGGTGGCGGACGTGCGCGGTCGTGACGACCTCGCCCGGGAACAGCTCGGCGCCGCGCTGGAGCAGCTCAGTGGTGTTGCTCATCGTCACTTACCACCCTCGAAGTGGGGGTTCTCCCAGATGATGGTGCCGCCCATGCCGAAGCCGATGCACATCGTGGTGAGGCCGTAGCGGACGTCCGGGCGCTGCTCGAAGCGGCGGGCCAGCTGGTTCATCAGGCGCACGCCGGAGGAGGCCAGCGGGTGGCCGAAGGCGATCGCGCCGCCGTACGGGTTGACCCGCTCGTCGTCGTCCGCGATGCCGTAGTGGTCGAGGAAGGCCAGGACCTGGACGGCGAAGGCCTCGTTGACCTCGAACGCGCCGATGTCGTCGATGGTCAGACCGGCCTTGGCCAGCGCCTTCTCGGTGGCCGGCACCGGGCCGATGCCCATGACCTCGGGCTCGACGCCCGCGAAGGCGAAGGAGACCAGGCGCATCTTGACCGGGAGGCCGAGCTCCTCGGCGACGTCCTCGGCGGCCAGCAGCGAGGCGGTGGCACCGTCGTTCAGACCGGCCGAGTTGCCCGCGGTGATGTTGCCGTGCGGGCGGAACGGGGTCTTGAGGCCCGCCAGGCTCTCCATCGTGGTGCCCGGGCGCAGCGGCTCGTCCACGGTGGCCAGGCCCCAGCCGGTCTCGCCGACCTCGGGGTTGGTGTTGCGGATCGAGATCGGCACCAGGTCCGGCTGGATGTCGCCGTTGGCGTACGCCTTGGCGGCCTTCTCCTGCGAGCGCACGGCGTAGGCGTCGCAGCGCTCCTTGGTCAGGTGCGGGAAGCGGTCGTGCAGGTTCTCCGCGGTCATGCCCATGAACAGGGCGGACTCGTCGACCAGCTTCTCGGAGACGAAGCGCGGGTTCGGGTCGACGCCCTCGCCCATCGGGTGGCGGCCCATGTGCTCGACGCCGCCGGCCACGACCACGTCGTACGCGCCGAAGGCGATGCCGCCGGCGGTGGTGGTCACGGCGGTCAGCGCGCCGGCGCACATGCGGTCGATCGCGTAGCCGGGGACGGACTTCGGCAGGCCGGACAGCAGGGCGGCGGTGCGCCCGATGGTCAGACCCTGGTCGCCGATCTGCGTGGTGGCCGCGACGGCGACCTCGTCGATTCGCTCGACGGGCAGGTTCGGGTTACGGCGCACGAGCTCCCGGATGCACTTGACGACCAGGTCGTCGGCGCGCGTCTCGTGGTAGATGCCCTTCGGGCCGGCCTTGCCGAACGGGGTGCGGACGCCATCGACGAAGACGACGTCCCTCGCGGTACGAGGCACGGGGGCTCTCCTCCCAGGGACCAACATTTGAGGTGGGCGGGCTGCCGCCGTCGAAGACCCGAGCGGCGCCGCATCACGGCCATGCTACCCGCCGGTAACCAACCTGCCCAGGCCCCTCGGAGGGATCCGACCATGTGTCCCCGGACACGTTCCCGCCCCGTCCCACCAGCAGTGCCGTTCGCGGGGACGACGAAGGGGATGTCGCCCGTACGGACGACATCCCCTTCGTGCTGCTGCCGGGTCGGCCCGGACCGCGGCGGCCCCGCGCCGGACCCGGGTGGTCAGTCCTGGGTCGCGGCCGCGGCCGCGGCGAACGCGGCGGCCACCGCCGGCGCCACCAGGTCCACCTGCCACTGCCGGGCGCCGAGCCCGCGCAGCGCGGCGGCCACGCCCTCCGGGCCCGGGTCGGCCGGCGGCTGCCAGGAGACCCGCCGGACCAGGTCCGGGGTGATCAGGTTCTCGGCCGGCAGGTGGTACCGCTCGGCCAGCTCGCTGATCGCGCTGCGCGCGCCGGACAGCCGGGCGGCGGCCACCGGGTCCTTCTCGGCCCAGGCCCGCGGCGGCGGCGGTCCGTCGTGCGGCGCGGCGGCCGGCGGCAGCAGGTTCTCCGGGATCTCCCGGGCGCGCTGCACGGCCGCCAGCCACTGCTCCAGCTGGCGCCGGTGCACCCGCGGGCCGAAGCCCTGGACGGCCTGCAGGGCGGCGATGTTCAGCGGCATGGCCAGCGCGGCGTTGACGATCGCGGCGTCCGCGAGCACCCGGCCGGGGGAGACGTCGCGGTCCTGCGCCATCCGGTCGCGGACGAGCCACAGCTCGCGCACCACGGCCAGCTGACGGCGGCGGCGGATCTTGTGCAGCTGCGAGGTGCGGCGCCACGGGTCGGTGCGCGGGGCCGGGCGGGGCGCGGCGGCGATCGCGGCGAACTCCTCCAGCGCCCAGCCGAGCTTGCCCTGGGCGTCCAGCTCCTGTTCGAGTGCGTCGCGCAGCTCGACCAGCACCTCGACGTCCAGAGCGGCGTAGCGCAGCCACGGCTCGGGAAGCGGGCGGGTGGACCAGTCGACCGCGGAGTGCTCCTTGGCCAGGCTCAGGCCGAGCACGTTCTCGGTCATCGGCCCGAGGCCGACCCGGGCGAAGCCGGCGATCCGCCCGGCCAGCTCGGTGTCGAACAGCCGCCGGGGTCTCATGCCGACCTCGGCCAGGCAGGGCAGGTCCTGGGAGGCCGCGTGGACCACCCATTCGGCGTCCTCGACGGCCTTGCCGAGGGCGCTGAGGTCCGGGCAGGCGATCGGGTCGATCAGGGCGGAGCCGGAACCCGCGCGGCGCAACTGGATGAGGTAGGCGCGCTGCCCGTAGCGGTAGCCGGAGGCCCGTTCGGCGTCGACGGCCACCGGTCCGGTGCCCGCGGCGAAGGCCGCGACGACATCGGCCAGCGCCTGCTCGTCCGCCACCACGGGCGGGATCCCCTCCCTCGGCTCGAGGAGCGGGACCGGGGCTGCTTCTTCTGGGATGGCTGCTACGGCGTCGGTCACCCCCCAAGGGTACGACGGTCCTCGCGGCCGGGAGTGTTGTCGGACTGGTCAGACTGCCACCCGGCCGGGGGCACGCCCGCCCGTCCCGGCGGTGCGGCCCGCGTGTCGCGGGCGCCGGGGACAGCGCTGCGGCGGCCGAGGAGGAAACGTTCCTCCTCGGCCGCCGCAGCGGTCCGGAGCGTCCGGCTCAGTGGATGATGCCGGTGCGCAGCGCGACCGCGACCATGCCGGCGCGGTCGCCGGTGCCCAGCTTGCGGGCGATCCGGGCGAGGTGGCTCTTGACGGTGAGTGCCGACAGGCCCATCGCCACGCCGATCGCCTTGTTGGACTGCCCTTCGGCGACCAGTCGCAGCACCTCGACCTCGCGGCCGGAGAGTTCGCGGTAGGCGGCCTGTTGTGCGCCCGGCGCTCCGGGGGCTCCGGGGGCTCCGGGCGCGCCCGGAGCACCGGCCGCGCCCGGCATGCCCGGCATCCCGGGGCGGCGCATCCGGCCGGCCAGCCCGGCGGCGCCGAGCGGCAGGCCCGGGCGGCCCGTCATCGCGACGTTCGTCCGGGTGCCGGTCACCACGTATCCCTTGACGCCGCCGGCCAGCGCGCTGCGGACCGCGCCGATGTCGTCGGCGGCGGACAGCGCCAGGCCGTTGGGCCAGCCCGCGGCGCGGGTCTCGGCGAGGATGGTCAGCCCGGAGCCGTCCGGGAGGTGGACGTCGGCGACACAGATGTCACGAGGGGTGGAGACCCGGGGGCGGGCCTCGGCGATCGAGGACACCTCGATCACGTCCCGGACACCGAGTGCCCACAGGTGGCGGGTGACGGTGTTTCGGACGCGGGGATCGGCGATGACCACCATGGCGGTGGGCTTGGTCGGCCGGTAGGCGACCACGTTTGCGGGGTGCTCAAGAAGGACCGACACCAGGCCTCCTGCGGGGAGTGGCGGACGGAACCCCGATGGGGGCGGTCGGAGTGTTCCGCGTTCGGAAAGGGTCACAGTCTGCTTCGGCAGCAACCGCGCCCGGCTTTAGCGAAAGATCACGATCTAGTGAGTAACAATACGGACAAATCGCGCAAATGATTGATGCGACATGCCCGGTATTCGTACAAAATCGATCAGATTTGGTGCCGATTGGTCAGTATCGACCGATGAATTGACGCAGAGCGGGGTCCGAAGTCACACTCCGTCAGCCCCGGGGGCGTCCCGTCAGCCCTGGGGGTGGCGTCCGGCCGTCCGGGCGCCGTCCGGACCGCACGCCACCCGTCAGTGCGACCGGGGGCGTCGCCGGGCCGGCATCGGGACCACTCCACCGAGTGAAGGAACCTCGGCGGGCCCCTGCGGGGCCGGGGCGGCCGGCGGCAGTCCGGCGCTGATGCACAGCAGGTCCGCCCAGGCCGCCAGGTGCCGCTCGAAGCGGCCGTCGGCCGGGGTCCAGGATGCCCGGATCTCGATCTCGGTCGAGGACGGGCGGTCCGCCAGACCGCCGAAGTACTGGGAGGCGGCCAGGGTCACCGTGCCGGACGGCTCCGCGTACCCGGCGCCGTGCGCCTGCAGGGCGTCCAGCAGCCAGGCCCAGCCGACCTCCGAGAGCATCGGGTCGCCGGCCATCTCCGGCTCCAGCTCCGCCCTGGTCATCGTGACCACCCGGAACTCCCCGTTCCAGGCCTCCTGTCCGGCCGGGTCGTACAGCAGCACCAGCCGGCCGTCCGCCAGCTCCTCGCCGTCCACCTCGACCGAGGCGGTCACCGCGAACGAGTACGGGGCCGGCCGGCGCGGGGCCGGCGCGGGGGAGAGCTGCACCTCGGGCCGCAGCCGCGCCCCGTCCAGGGCCGCCACGGCCGCCCGGAACTCGCTCGGCGCCCCCTCGCGACCCGCTCCGCCACCTGCTCCGCCACCCTGCGCGGGGTGCCCTCCGACCGCTGCCATGCCCCGAAGACTAGGTCGAAGCGCGGGGTTATCGCCGCAACTTCTCTCCCAGCGGCGTGCCGGAACGGCAAACCCGGACAGATCTTGGAGGAACCGACGAGACCGGCCGGGAAACCGGGCCCGGCACGCGTGCGAAGATTTGACGCGTGAGCGAGACTACGGCAGACACGACGGCGGCCACCCACGACGGCCCGACCACCCCCGCGCGCCGCGGCGCCGCGTACGACTCCGCGTTCCTGCGCGCCTGCCGGCACGAGCCCGTGCCGCACACCCCGGTGTGGTTCATGCGCCAGGCCGGCCGCTCGCTGCCCGAGTACCTGAAGGTCCGCGAGGGCATCCCCATGCTGGAGTCCTGCATGCGGCCCGAGCTGGTCAAGGAGATCACCCTGCAGCCGGTGCGCCGGCACAAGGTGGACGCGGCGATCTTCTTCAGCGACATCGTGGTGCCGCTCAAGGCCGTCGGCATCGACGTCGACATCAAGCCCGGCATCGGCCCGGTGATCGCCGACCCGATCCGCACCGCCGAGGACCTGAAGCGGCTGCGCCCGCTGGAGCCGGACGACGTCCCCTACATCACCGAGGCCGTCGGCCTGCTGGTGGACGAGCTCGGCGAGACCCCGCTGATCGGCTTCGCCGGGGCGCCCTACACGCTGGCCAGCTACCTGGTCGAGGGCGGCCCGTCCAAGAACCACGAGAACACCAAGGCCATGATGTACGGCCAGCCCGAGCTGTGGGCCGCCCTGGTGGACCGGCTCGCGGACATCACCTCGGCCTTCCTCAAGGTGCAGATCGAGGCCGGCGCCTCGGCGGTCCAGCTGTTCGACTCCTGGGTCGGCGCGCTCGCACCGGACGACTACCGCCGCTCGGTGATGCCGGCCAGCACCAAGGTCTTCGACGCCGTCGCCGGCTACGGCGTGCCGCGGATCCACTTCGGCGTCGGCACCGGCGAGCTGCTCGGCCTGATGGGCGCGGCCGGCGCGGACATCGTCGGCGTCGACTGGCGGGTGCCGCTCAACGTCGCCGCCGAGCGGGTCGGCCCGGGCAAGGGCCTGCAGGGCAACCTCGACCCGGCGGTGCTGTTCGCGCCCACCAAGGTCGTGGAGACCAAGGCCCGCGAGGTGCTGCACGCCGCCCAGGCGCTCGGCACCAGCGGCCACATCTTCAACCTCGGCCACGGCGTGCTGCCGTCCATGGACCCGGACGCGCTCAGCCGCCTGGTCGCCTTCGTCCACGAGGCCAGCGCGCGCTGACCTCCCGGTGGCGGGCCCCCGGGAGCCGGGGGCCCGCCACCCGGCCTGCCCTCGGACCCGCCTCCGCGGGACGACGGCAGGCCCTATCCGGCCGCGACGTCGATCCCGGCCCGGCGCAGCAGCGCCGCCGTCACCCCGTCGCCGGGGCGCAGCTGCCCGGTGAACGTCCCGTCGTAGACCTGCCCGCAGCCGCAGGACGGGCTGCGCGCCATCAGCACTGCCCGCCGCGCCCCCGCCTCCTCGGCGGCGGCCAGCGCCGCCCGGGCGCCGGCCAGGAACTCCTCGGTGCAGTCGGTGCCGGTGGCGTCCACCACCCGGGCCCGCCCGTCCAGCACGTCCGCGCCGTCCCCGCCCACGATCTCCGCCGGCGGCCGCGGCGTCGGCAGCCCGCCCGCCCCCTCCGGGCACACCACCACGGCCCGCCCCTGCCCGACCAGCCGCACGGCGCCGTCGGAGGTCTTCGCCCGCCCGTCGTACCGGCAGGGAATCCCGGCCAGACACGCGCTCACCACGATCGGTTCCACAGCACACAGATTAAGTGGAACCTCGCGGCGGTCTCGAACTCGCTATCTTGGCACTATGAGCGAGCTGCCGGACTGGATGTACGCGCCCAGAGACGAGGGCTGGTTTGCCGACGACCTCGACCACCTGCCGCAGGCACCGCGGCACACCGAACTGATCGACGGAGCCCTGGTCTTCATGATGTCGCCGCAGCGTTCGTTTCACGGCCGGGTCGTGCGAAATCTGACCGCTGCTCTGGAGTCGTTGCTGCCGGACGGGATGATGGTCGAGGACCAGATGACGGTCAAGCTCGACCGATGGAACCGGCCGGAGCCGGACGTGGTGGTTGCTTCGGCGGACTACGACGCGAACCGTACGTGGTTCGACGTGGCCGACGTGGTGCTCGCCGTCGAGGTCGTCTCGCCGGAGTCCGCACACCGCGACCGTACGGTCAAGGTCCGCAAGTACGCCGAGGCCGGGATCCCGCACTACTGGATCGTGGAGGAGGAAGAGGGCCTGCCGGTCGTGCACGCCTTCGAGCTGGAGACGGTGACCTCCTCCTACGCCCCGGCCGGGATCTTCCGCGGCAAGCTCGAACGCCTGGTGCCGTTCCCGCTCACGATCGATCTGGACGGGCTGGTGCCGGGCGGCAGGCGTGCGGGGGATTGAGGGTTCGGCGTAAGGACCTGCGAGACTGCGGAGCATGTCGGATGCACAGGTCGTCGTCGTCGGTGGTGGGATCGCGGGGCTGGCTGCGGCCGCCTTCCTGAGTGGGGCGGCCGGGGGGCCGGCGCGGGCGCGGGTGACGGTGCTGGAGGCGTCCGCGCGGGTCGGCGGGAAGCTGTGGGGCGGTGAGGTCGGCGGGGTCCGGGTGGACCTCGGGGCCGAGTCGGTGCTGGCCCGGCGGCCCGAGGCGGTGGAGCTGGCGCGGGCGGTCGGGCTCGGCGAGGCGCTGGAGCCGCCGACCACCGCGAAGGCCGCGATCTGGACCCGCGGCGCGCTGCGGCCGCTGCCCGGCGGGCAGGTGATGGGCGTCCCCGGTGACCTGGCGGCGCTGGCCGCCTCCGGGGTGCTGACCGACGAAGGACTGGAGCGGGCCCGGCACGAGCAGGCCACCGAGGTCGGCGACGACGTCGCGATCGGCCGCTACGTCGCCGACCGGCTGGGCCAGGAGGTGGTGGACCGGCTGGTCGAGCCGCTGCTCGGCGGCGTCTACGCCGGCCGCGCCGACGAGATCTCGCTGCGTGCCGCCGTCCCGCAGCTGCTGTCGATCGCGCGCGGCGGCGGCTCGCTGGTCGAGGGGGTGCACGAGCTGGCCTCGCGGCCGAAGGTGGTCGGCACCCCGGTGTTCCAGGGCGTGCGCGGCGGCCTCGGCACCCTGCCCGGCGCGGTGGCCGCGGCCTGCGTCGAGGCGGGGGTGGACGTGCGCACCGACGCCCCGGTGGACGAGCTGCGCCGCACCCCCGGCGGCTGGCGGGTGGTGACCGGCGGCGAGGTGCTGCACGCGGACGCCGTGGTGCTGGCCGTCCCGGCCCCCGCCGCGGCCCGGCTGCTGCGCGAGGACGCCCCGGCGGCCGCCGCCGAGCTGGACGCCGTCGAGTACGCGGGCATGGCCCTGGTGACCCTCGCCTTCCGCCGCGCCGACCTGGCCGAACTCCCGAGCGGCAGCGGCTTCCTGGTGCCGCCGGTGGACGGGCGGCGGATCAAGGCCTCGACGTTCTCCTCCAACAAGTGGGGCTGGCTGGAGCGTTCCGCGCCGGACGCGTTCCTGCTGCGCACCTCGCTGGGCCGGTACCGCGAGGAGGAGGCGCTGGGGCTGGCGGACGAGGAGCTGGTGGCCCGCTCGCTGGCGGACCTGGAGGAGGCGGTCGGGCTGACCGCCAGGCCGTACGACACCTTCGTCTCCCGCTTCTCGGCCGGTCTGCCGCAGTACCCGGTGGGGCACCTGGACCGGGTGGCCCGGGTGCGGGCGGCGGCCGGACGGGTGGGCGCGCTGGCGCTGTGCGGCGCCGCGTACGACGGGGTGGGCATCCCGGCGTGCATCGGTTCGGCGGCGGCCGCCGCCGCGGCCGTCGACAGACTGTTGACCCCGGCGACCGGGGAAGGTTCCACGGAGAGGACAATGGGCGCATGACTGAGAGCGTTGAGCGGGAGCCGGAGCAGCGGCCCGAGAAGAAGAAGGCGCGCGACCTGAACCAGGTCATCCGCTACACCATGTGGTCGGTGTTCAAGCTCAAGGGCGCCCTGCCCGAGGACCGCACCGCGCTGGCCGCCGAGGTGGACGAGCTGTTCGCCCAGCTGGACGCCAAGGACGTGACCGTGCGCGGCACGTACGACGTCTCCGGTCTGCGCGCGGACGCCGACATCCTGGTCTGGTGGCACGCCGCCGACTCGGACGACCTCCAGGAGGCGTACAACCGCTTCCGCCGCACCGGCCTGGGCCGGCTGCTGGAGCCGGTCTGGTCGAACATGGCGCTGCACCGCCCGGCCGAGTTCAACAAGTCGCACATCCCGGCCTTCCTGGCCGACGAGCGCCCGCGCGACTACGTCTGCGTGTACCCGTTCGTCCGCTCCTACGAGTGGTACCTGCTGCCGGACGAGGAGCGGCGCGCGATGCTCGCCGAGCACGGCATGATGGCGCGCGGCTACCCGGACGTGCGGGCCAACACGGTGGCCTCGTTCGCGCTCGGCGACTACGAGTGGCTGCTCGCCTTCGAGGCGGACGAGCTGCACCGGATCGTCGACCTGATGCGCGACCTGCGCCCGTCGCGGGCCCGGCTGCACGTCCGCGAGGAGGTGCCGTTCTTCACCGGCCGCCGCAAGCCGGTCGGCGAGCTGCTGAACGGCCTGGTCTGAGCGGACCCGCGGTTCCCGGAGGCCGGTTCCCCTGGTGGGGAGCCGGCCTCCGGCGTTCCCCGGGGCCGCTGTCGGACAGGGCCCTACGGGCGCGGCCCGGCGAACTCGCGCAGCACGGCGGTGTAGTAGTCGCCGAGGTCGACCCGGGTGACGTCGGCGAAGCGGACCTTCGTCGGCTCCGGGTGCCAGCGCGCCTCGGGGTCGACCTCGTGCAGCCGCAGCGAGGCGGGGCGCAGCGCGGTGACCGTACCGACCCGGCAGACGTCGGGGTCGCGGTGCTCGGTGTGCAGGGCGATCAGGCCGTATTCGGCGCAGGCGGCGGTGAGCAGGCCAGGCAGGTCGTCCAGCGGCAGGTCGGCGCCGGGCGGGTGGGCCGGCCACAGGCCGCGGCGGCGCAGCGCCCGTACGGTCAGGCCCTCCGGGCCGCCGCGGTCGCGGACCGTGCGCAGGTCGGCGGTGCGGACGGCGGTCCAGCCGTCGAGACGGTGGTCGGTGCAGACGGCGAGCAGGGTCCAGACCGGGCCGGTGCCGAGGACGAAGCCCTCCAGCCGGTCCGCGCCGGGGATGGCGCGGCGCAGCCGGACGAGCCGCCCCTCGGCGCGGGCGCGGTCGAGCACGTCGTGGTCACCCTGGTCCATGGGCGGAAGTCTGCCCTGGTCGGCGGGGTGGCGCAGCCGCCTTTCGCGGGACGGCTCCTGCGTGCGGGCTCAGGTCCGGTGCGGGCGCAGGGCGGCGCGGAGCCGGGCGTCGGGCAGGACGGCCGGGCCGTTCATGGCGACGGCGGTGAGCAGTTCGCGCTCCTCGTCGTCGGCCAGGCCGCGCTGGCGGGCCGGGCGGACCTCGCGCAGCACCTCCTGGCCGATCGGGGAGGCCCAGCGGGTGTACGGGTAGACGTCGACCCGGGCCATCAGCAGGGTGCCCGAGGTGAGCACCAGCGGCAGTGAGAACCAGGCGAGCGGGGCGAGGGTGTCACCGCCGGTGAGGCCGCCGAGGGCCAGCGAGGCGGCCAGCAGGACCAGCCCCAGCAGCAGTGCGTGCCGGACCTGCCGGATCACCACCACGGTGTTGCGCTGCACCAGGGCCGGGGTGGCCAGGCCCGCCAGTGCGAGCCGGGCGCCGATCTCCAGCACGGTGGGGTGCTCGGCCATCGCCCGGCGCAGCTCGTCGGTCCGGCACTGGCCCTCGGAGCCGACGGTGGCGATGACCGCCCGCTCCAGGCGGCTGCGGCCCTTGGGGTCGACCACGGTGGTCCACCCGGTGTGCGCCAGGTGGAGCCGGCCGCGGCCGGCCATCAGGACGAGGGCGAGTTCGACCACCCGGTCCGGGCCGCCGGCCAGGTAGGCGGTCTCGTAGAGGCCGATGCCGACGGCTTCGGGGGGCCGCAGACCGCTCTGGTCGGTGAGGGCGTCGGCGGTGGCGGTCATCCGGACCAGTCGGAGGCAGGACAGGACCGCCGCGACACAGGCCGGTATGAGGAACAGCAACCACATGGGCTTGTTGTATGCCTGCGTCGACGGCGCGCGGAACGCCTTCCCGGTCCGCGATACCGAACTGTGACGTCCGGCGGTGGCGTCGGAGGTGCGCGGAACCGGGCCGCCGAGCGCCTCCGGCCGGCCCGGCGGGCCTCAGGAGCCGCAGCCGCCGCCGCAGCTGGAACCGCAGCTCGAGGAGGACGAGGAGCCGCAGCTGGAGGAGCTGGAGGAGCCGGACCCGCAGCTGGAGGAGGACGAGGAGCCACAGCTCGACGAGGACGACCCGCCGCTGGACGACCCGCAGCCGGAGTGGGAGGAGCCGGAGTCGGAGGAGCCGCACCAGGAGGCGGAGGAGCACGAGGAGCCCGACGACGAGGACGACGACGAGGACGACGCGGAGGCGTTCGCGGTGACCGCCTGCCGTACGGCCTCCTCCTCGGCCGACGCGGCCAGCATCGCGGCCTCCAGCTCCGGGTTCTCCAACCCGGCGGCGGCCAGGCCGCCGAGCGCGAGCGCGCCCAGCAGCGCGCCGCCGGCCAGCCGGGGCGGCATCCCGGAGTTGGGCGTCCACGGGCGGCCCTGCATCAGGGAGAGCTGGCGCCGCCCGGCCGGGGTGATCCGGCCCTTGACCGGCGGGGTGGCGAGCAGCGAGACGAAGCCCCCGGCCAGCAGGAGGCCCGGAACCCAGAGGTTCGGGCGCTCGTGGCCGGCGGCGCCGTCGTCGAGCAGCAGGGCGGCCGCGGCCGAGGCCACCACGACGAGCATCGCGAGCCAGAGCAGCCGGCGGGCGGTGCGGGCCCGCCGCAGCCGCTCGGGGCGGCGCAGCAGGCCGCGGTCGGCGAGCCGGTCGCCGATCTCCTGGACGGCGGCGGAGCGCATCACCATGCGCCGCAGCGGGCCGAGTTGGCGGCTCCCGGTCGGGCCGACGGCGTCCTGGACGGCCTGGTCGACGGCGTCGTACGGCTTGCCGCCGGTGAGCGTGACCAGGCCGGAGCGGCTGATCACGACCTGCTCGGCCAGGTGCATCCGGACCAGGGCCGTGTCGACCACCCGCCCGGGCCCGCCGGACAGGAACGCGGTGTCGAGCAGCGGCAGGCCGCGGCCGGGCAGGCCCTTGGCGTACCGGACCCGGCCGATGCGCTGCCGGGTCTGGGCGGCGTACAGGGCGGCGGCCACCAGCAGGGCGGCCGGGACGATGAAGTAGTCGTTGTGCCACATGGGCGGTTTCCCCCGGGATGGTGACGGTTGGTCAGGGTGCGATGGCGCCGTGGCCGCCGGTGGCCGGCTGCCGGCGCAGGGCCCGGCGCAGGCGCGCGAGCGGGCCCGGCGGTCGTGCCGGTGCCGGGCGGAGCCACTGCTCCAGGGCCCGGCGGTGGTCGGCGGCGAGCGGGCCGCCGTCGGTGAGCGCCCACTGCGCGAAGGCCCGGGCGTCGGCGCGGTAGCCGCCGGTCTGCGGGTGGGAGCGGGCGTAGCCGAGGAAGAGCGGCCCGTACCGCGCCCCGAGCAGGCGGGGCAGGTCCGGGGCCACCTTGGCGGTGGTGTCCCGCCGCTTGGCGGCCAGGCCGGTGGACTGGGCGCGGACCTGGCGCTCGTCGAAGCCGGGCGGGACGGGCCCGCCGGCCACCAGGGCGGCCAGCAGCTCCTCCTGGCGCCGGGCCAGGCGCCGCCGGGCGGCGGCGGTGTCCTGCTCGGCGGCGGGGGCCCGGTCGGCGTCCCGCCGTGCCGGTGTCGTCAGGTCGCTCATCGCGGGGTGCTCCCCTCCAGCACCCGGCGGACGGCGTCCAGTTCACCGGCCAGCTCGCTGGGCGGCGGGAAGTTGGCGTCCCGCTCCAGCAGCACCCCGGGCGGGGCGACCCGCGCGCAGAGTTCGGCCAGCACCTCCAGCACCGGTTCGGTGACGGGGTGGGCGTGGGTGTCGTGCCAGACGCCGTCGACCAGGGTGCCACCCGCGACGTGGACGTAGGCGAGCGCCTCCAGCGGCAGGCGGTCGAGCTCGGCGGCCGGGTCGATGCCGAGGTTGACCCGGTTGGTGTGCAGGTTGGCGACGTCGATCAGCAGCCGGACACCGGTGCGCTCGACCAGCTCGGCGAGGAACTGGCCCTCGGTGAACTCGTCGTCCGGCCAGGCGAGCTGGGCGGCGACGTTCTCCAGGGCGAGCGGCACCGGAAGGTGGTCCTGGGCGATCCGGACGTTCTCGGCGATCACCCGCAGCGAGTCCCGGGTGCGGGGGACGGGCAGCAGGTGGCCCGCCTCCAGGCCGCCGGCCCGGACGAACGCCAGGTGCTCGGTGACCAGCGGGGAGCCGAGCGCCAGCGCGGCCCCGGCGAGCCGGTCGAGGCGGCCGGGGTCGGGCAGGTCGGCGCCGCCGAGGCCGAGGCCGACGCCGTGCGGGACGACGGTGACGCCGCGTTCGCGCAGCACGGTCAGGGAGTCGGGCAGGTGGTCGGCGCAGATGTTCTCGGCGACCACCTCGACCCAGTCCAGGCCGGGCTGGCGTTCGACCACGGTGTCGATCTCGCCGCGCCAGCCGAGGCCGACGCCCAGTCGGGACGGCGTTTCGCGGCCGGCGGCCGCTCGGGGCGCGCCGTTCACGGGCACGGCGGCGGAGCCGGGCAGTTCCAGGGCAGGGGAAGTCATCGGTTCGCCCCCTTCTGAGGGCCGGGTGGGAGGGCCGTCGACCGGTGCGGGCGTCGTCGCCGGAACCGCGCGGCCGTGCTGCTGAGAATGTCCCCGGGCGGGGTGGCTGCCAAGCCTCACCCGGTCTTCTCAGAGCATTATTTGAGCATGTCGGCCCGGGGGTGAGGGACTTTGGTCCCGAGCCCGGGTCGTCCGCGCAGGTGGGGCGCCCTTCCGGGCGGGAAAATCGGAGGCGTCGGGCGGGCGGGCGGGGCTAGCGTGGGAATCCATGACTTCTTCCTCTTCTTCTTCCTTGACGGTCCGTGACTTCCAGCCCGGGGACGCCGAGGCCGTGGTCGCGGCCCACCGTGCCGGGCGCGAGCACCTGGTGCTCTCCGCCGAGGCCCTGGTCTGGCTGAACGCCCGGCCCAGTCCCGAGGAGCACTTCCGCACCTTCGTCGCCGAGCTGGACGGCCGGGTGGTCGGCGCGGTGCGCTGCGGGGTGGTGCTCGGGACGACGACCGCGGGCGTCGGCTACGCCAACGGCAGCGTGCTGCCCGGATTCCGGCGGCGCGGCGCGGCCTCGGCGCTGCTGGCCGCGGCCGAACGGCACCTGACCGGCCACGGGGTGACCGAACTGCACACCTGGCTGGACGACGAGCCCGCCTCGCTGGCCTTCGCCACCGCCCGGGGCTACCGGCTCGGGCGCGCCATGCACTTCGCCGGACGGGACCTGGCGCTCCCGTTGCCGCCCGCGCCGGTACGGCCGGCCGGTGTCGAGCTGCGCCCGGCCGCCGACTGGGCGGCCGACCCGCACCCGGTGTTCCTGGTCGAGGCGGACGCCATCCTGGACGAGCCCGGCAGCGAGGTGCCGATGGACGCCCTGGAGTACGAGGACTGGCTGCGCGACGACTGGTCCCGGCCGGACCGGGACCTGGCGCTGAGCGTCGTGGCCGTGGTGGACGGTCGGCCGGCCGCGTTCAGCATGGCGCAGACCGACGGGGAGGGCCGCTACTGGTCGGCGTTCACCGCCTGCCGCCGGGAGTTCCGCGGCCGGGGGCTGACCAAGCTGGCCAAGCTGGAGTCGCTGCGGCTCGCCGCGGCGGCGGGCCACCGGTACGCGTACACCAGCAACGACACGACCAACGGGCCGATGCTGGCGATCAACGCCTGGCTCGGGTACGAGCGCTGCGCGGGGGAGCGCAAGGGCGTCAAGCGGCTGGAGCGGCCGTCGGCGCAGGAGGGCTGACGCGCCGGCCCGGCGGGCCGGGCGGGCGTGCCCGGCCGCGGGCGGGGACAGCCGCGGCGGGGAAGGGCCGCGGCCGGGGAGGGACCGGCCCGTGCCAGCCCGCGGCCGGCGGGCCGAGCCACTTCGGCCAGATGTGGTCCAGACCAGGTGGGACGAATCGGGACGGTCCGGGTTGCTCCGGGCGTGAAGTGGCTTGAACCGCAATGGTTTTGCTCCATTCCTGTCACCGGATGGGGATAATCGCGCACATGACGATCAGCCGTGCGAACGTGAGCGCGATTGCCGAGGACCTGTACGTGTGGCTCCCGCCGAAGCGGGGGTGGGGCCTGGCCAACTGCGGGCTGCTGGTCTCGGAGACCACCGCGCTCTGGATCGACACGCCGTACGACCCCTCGATGGCCGGGGAGTTCCTCGCCGCGAGCCGGCGGCTGCTGCCCGACGGGGTCGGGATCGACCGGGTGGTCGTCACCCACGCCAACGGGGACCACCTGTGGGGCGCCGGGGTGCTGCCGGACGCCGAGGTGATCGCCACCCGCGAGGCGCTGGAGCACATCCACTGGGAGCCCACCCCGCAGCAGCAGCACGCGCTGGTCGCCAACAGCGACCCGGACTCGCCGCTCGGCGGCTACCTGAAGGAGCACTTCGGGCGGTTCGACTGGTCCAGCACCGAGCCGGTGCGCCCCGACACCGTCTTCACCGGCGAGCTGGAGCTGACCGTCGGCCGCTACCCGGTGCGGATCACCAGCCTGCCCGCCGCGCACACCGGCGGCGACCTGCTGGTCCACCTCCCGCACCAGCGCACGGTGTTCACCGGCGACGTGATCTTCTCCTCGACGCCCGAGCAGCCCGGCGACCACCCCTCGCACTGGGCCGGACCGCTGGAGAACGTCATCGGCGCCTGCGAGCAGGCCCTGGCCACCGGCGCGGAGACCTTCGTGCCCGGCCACGGCCCGGTGCTCGACCGCGACGGCGTCCGGCAGCACATCGGCTACCTCGCCTACGTCCGCGAGCGCGCCCACACCCTGCACGCCGCCGGGATACCCGCCCTGGACGCCGCCCGACGGGTGATCGCCGAGCAGCGCCACCCCGAACTCGGCCTGCCCGAGCGGCTGGTGCTCACCGTCGCGGCCGAGTACCGGCACCTGGACGGCTCGGCGGCCCCGGGCGCCCTGGAGGCCCTGGGCCAGGTCGCCCTGGTGGCCCGGGAGCTGGCCGAGGACGCCGCCCGCGCCCCGCGCCCGCGCACCGTCCGGAACTGACCCGGTCCGCGCCCCTCCCCACCACCAGCCCGGCGGGCCCGGCCGCAGCGCCCGGTCCGACCCGCAGCAAGCACTCCCGAGGACTCCGATGACGCAGATCGCGCTGATCGTCCTGGCGCTGGTCGCCGCCGTGGCCGCGGCCGTGCTCGCCCGCGGCCGGGCCGGGGCCGTCGCCCGGGCGACGGCCGCCGAGGCCGCGCTCGACCGGGGCGAGGAGCGCACCCGGGCCGCCGAGGGCCGGCTCGCCCGCGCCGAGCAGGAGCAGCGCGAGGCGCAGGAGGCCGCCCGGCGCTCCGCCGAGGAGGCCCGGCGGGCGCAGGAGCGCGCCCGGGCCGCCGAGGACGGCGCCCGCGAGGCGCGGGAGGCGGCCCGGCAGGCCGAGGACGCCGCCCGGGACGCCGTGCGGCAGGGTGCCGCCGCGACCGCCCGGGCCGAGCAGGCCGACCGCGCGCTCGCCGAGGCCGAGGCACGGGGGGCCGCGCTGCTCGCCGAGGCCGAGGCCCGCGGTGCCGCGCTGCTCGCCGAGATCGGCCACCTCGCCCAGGAGCGGATCGCCGCCACCGCCGTACGGCTCACCCATACCAACGCCCCGCTGGTCGGCCCGCTGGACCCGCAGGCCGTCGGCCCCGAGGCCGTCCGGGCACTGCAGGCCGTGCTGGACGCCGCCCAGGCCGCGCTCGCCGACGAGCGCGAACGAGTGGACGCCGCCGCCCGCGCCGCCATGCGCGGCGCCACCTCCCGGATCCAGACCCTGCTGTACCAGATCCAGAGCCTGGTCCAGCAGCTCCAGCACGAGAACGACGACCCCCGGCTGCTGGAGGTCGACTTCCGCAACGAGGTCGCGCTGCGCCGGATCCAGACCGTCGCGGTGCTCTGCGAGGCCTGGCCGGGCCTGGCCCGCACCGACTCGCCGCTCGCCGAGGTGGTCGTCGGCGCGCTCTCCCGGGTGCCCGGCTACGCCCGGATCAAGGTCGCCAACCACCTGCGCGAGCAGCGCCTCGCCGTGGTCGCCCGGGCCGCCGAGCCTGTCGCCGTCACCCTCGCCGAGCTGCTCGCCAACGCCACCGCGTACTCCCACCCGGAGACCGACGTCCCGGTCACCGTCCAGCAGGGCGGCCGCGGCGCGCTGGTGATCATCGACGACAGCGGCATCGGCATGGACGAGGACCAGCTGCGCCGCGCCCGCCGGCTGCTGGCCGGCCCGCCGGACATGCTGCTCACCGAGCTCGGCAACCCGCCCAAGACCGGCTTCGCGGTGATCGGCAAGCTGGCCCGGCAGTACGGCTTCTCCTGTCACATCGAGCCCTCGCCGTACGGCGGCATGCGGACCATCCTGCGCATCCCGGCGGCGCTGGTGACCGTGGTGGACGACGAGCAGCCGCTGTCGGTGCTCACCCCGCTGCCGCTGCGGGCCGGTGCCGGGCCGGCCCCGGCGCCCACCGTCGCGGCCGTCCCGCCGATGCGCGACGCGCAGGAGCCGGACGGCCCGCGGCTCGCCGACCGCCACGACCAGCCGGGCCCGCACCCGGCGCCGGCCATCCGCGTGGTCCCCGATCCGGTCGCGGACGGGCCCGCGGCGGACGGCCCCGCGCCCGAGACCCCCGCGCCCGAAACCCCCGCGCCCGAAACCCCCGGGACGGGCACTCCCGTGGCCGAGACCCCCGCGGCCGACGACGGCACCGGCCTGCCCACCCGGCGCCGCCGCCGTCCGCTGACCGCCGAACGGCCGGCCGCCGGGGAGCCCGCTCCCGCCGTCCCCGCCGCCGAACGCACCCCCGAGCAGGCCGCCGCCCACTGGCAGGCGCTGCAGCGGGGCACCGACTCCGGCCGGGCCGCCGTGGCCCGGGCTGCCCGGGAGGAGGCCGCCGCCGGTGCCGCGCCCGGCCCGGCCGCCCCCGCAGGCGGCGACAGCACCACCGGCACCCCCGCAAGCAGCGACAGCACCACCGGCACCCCCGCCACCTCCGGCGACACCACCGCCGGCCGCGCCCCCGCCGACCGCGGCGCCGGTCCGACCTCAGAAGGAGCCGAGCAGTGAGCAGCACGCCCAGCCCGACCGCCACCGACGAGATCTCGTGGGTGCTGACCCCGCTGCTGGAGCTGCCGGGGGTGCTGCACGCGGTCATCGCCACCGGGGACGGCCTGGTCGAGGGCGCCTCGGGCGGTCTGGAGCGCGCCTCGGCCGAGCGGGTCGCCGCGATGACCGCCACCGTGCACGCCGCCGCCCGGGCCTTCACCGCCGCGTTCACCGCCGCCGAGCGGCCCCGGCTGGCCCAGACCGTGGTGGAGTCCGATCTCGGCTACGCCGTCGTGGTGCCCGCCGGGGAGAACACCTCGCTCGCGGTGTTCACCTCTCCGGACGCCCAGCTCGGCAACGTGGCCTACCAGATGCAGCTGCAGGTCGCCGCCCTCGGTCGCGCGCTCGCGAGCCCGGCCCGGCGGCAGGACGACGACGACCGGTCATGACCGCCGCCCCCCGCAGGCGGATGGTGCCCGCCTACCTGGCCACCGGCGGCCGCAGCCGCCCCGGCACCAAGGGCTTCGAGCGGCTCACCGTGCTGTTCGCCGACCGCGCCGACCCGCCGGACGCCCTCGAACCCGAACACCGCCGGCTCTGGGAGCTGCTGCGCCCCGGCGCGCTGACCGTGGTGGAGGCCGCCGCGCACCTGCGCCTGCCGGTCAGCGCCACCGTCTTCCTCGCGGCCGACCTGGTCGAGGCGGGCTGCCTGCACGCCCGCGCGCCGATCCCGCGTGCCCAGCAGACCGACCGCTCCATCGTCGAGAGGCTCCTCGTTGGACTCCGTGCGCTCCGGTGACCCGGCCGGACGGCCGGGCCCGGAAGACCAGACAGGACGGCCCGCAGGGGCGGAGCAGCCGGGCCGGGTCGGCTATCTGCCCGACCGGGACCAGACGCTGATGAAGCTGGTGGTGGCCGGCCCGTTCGGGGTCGGCAAGACCACCCTGATCCGCACCCTCTCCGAGATCGCCACCCTGCACACCGAGGAGGCGATGACCGAGACCGGCCGCCCGGTGGACGACCTGGCCGGCCTGCCGGGGAAGAGCACCACCACGGTCGCCGTCGACTTCGGCCGGCTCACCCTGCCCGGCAACGTCGTGCTCTACATGTTCGGCACCCCCGGACAGCGCCGCTTCTTCCCGCTCTGGCAGGACATCGCCCGCGGCGCCGTGGGCGCCCTGGTGCTCGCCGACACCCGCCGGCTGGCCGACTCCTTCGAGATCATGGACATGGTCGAGGAGCAGGGCCTGCCGTACGCCGTCGCCGTCAACCGCTTCCCGGACGCACCGGACCACCCGGTCGAGGTGCTGCGCACCCACCTGGACCTGCACGCCGCCACCCCGCTGCTGCTCTGCGACGCCCGGGACCGCGACAGCAGCCTGGACACGCTGATCGCGCTGGCCGAGCACGTCCTGGACGCCCTGCCCGCCGCCCCCGCCACCCCGGAGCAGCCGTGACCGCCGAGTCCCGCCCGACCCCGATCCACGGCCCGGCCTTCGCCGCCGACCCCCAGCTGGTCTACGAGCGGCTGCGGCGGCACGGCGCGGTCGCCCCGGTGGAGGTCGCGCCCGGCGTCGACGCCCTGCTGGTCACCGACTACCAGGCCGCGCTGGACCTGCTGCGCGACACCGACACCTTCTCCAAGGACTCCCGGGCCTGGCAGCGGACCGTCCCGCCGGACTCCCCGCTGCTGCCGGTGCTCGGCTACCGCCCGACCGCGCTGTTCAGCGACGGCGAGACGCACGCCCGCTACCGGGCGGTGATCACCGACGCCCTCGCGCTGTTCGAACCGCACCGGCTCCAGCGCCAGGTCGCCGAGACCGCGCACCGGCTGATCGACCGCTTCGCCGCCGTCGGGCACGCCGACCTGATCGCCGAGTACGCCCGCCAGCTGCCCGCCTTCGTGCTCACCACCTGGTTCGGTGTGCCGGAGGAGCAGCGGGCCGAGGTGGTGGCCGCGATCACCGGGCTGATCGAGTCCACCGCGAAGGCCGGCGCCTCGTACGGCAAGCTCCTGGCGGTGGTCACCGCGATGGTCGCCGAGCGCCGCGAGCGCCCCCGGCACGACCTCGCCTCCTGGTACGTCACCCACCCGGTCGGCCTGGACGACGACGAGGTGATCCGGCAGATCACCCTGACCCTGATCGCCGGGCACGAGCCGACCACCAACCTGATCGGCAACGCCCTGCTGCGCCTGCTCACCGACGCCCGCTACGCCGGTTCGCTGTTCGGCGGCGCGATGACCGCCCACCAGGCGATCGACGAGGTGCTCTGGCACGAGCCGCCGATGGCCAACCTCTCGGCGCACTACCCGCGGTACGACATCACCTTCCACGGCCGGGAGATCAAGGCGGGCACGCTGGTCCTGGTCTCGTACGCGGCCGCCAACTCCCAGGCCGCGCCGCCGACCGGCGACGGCGGCCTGCGCAGCGGCGAGAGCGCCCACCTGGCCTGGGCGGCCGGGCCGCACGCCTGTCCGGCCCGGGATCCGGCCCTGCTGATCGCGATCACCGCCATCGAGCAGCTGGGCAGCCGCCTCAGCGACCTCGAACTGTCCACCCCCGCCGAGGAGCTGCTCTGGCGCCCGGGCCCTTTCCACCGGGCGCTGACGCACCTCCCGGTCCGCTTCGAACCGGTGAATGGTTGAGGCGGGGGCGTGATAGCGCAACGTTGGACATTTTCGGTGACTTGCGTTCAGTTCGTGGGCGATTTCCATCGCCGGTGCCGCCTGGGTGCCTTGTCGGCTCGATTGGGGTCGACCTTACGGATTCACGGTTCGAACGGGGTCTGCGACTATGTTGTTCGGGCGGCGATATCGACTCGAGCTGACGACTGGCCAGGTCGAGCTGTGCGGCAGTTTTGGCGATATCTGTCGGGCCGTGTGGAACACTGCCTTGGAACAGCGACGTGAGTATCGGCGGCGCGACGCATGGATGAACTACGTGCCGCAGGCGGCGGAGCTGGCCGAGGCCAAGCGAGAGTTCCCATGGCTGGCAGAGGCCCCCTCTCATATTCTTCAACAGACACTGCGAGACCTTGAACGAGCCTGCCGGGAGCGCGGGACATTCGGCGTGCGGTGGCGGTCCAGGAGGCGGTGGTCGCCATCGTTCCGCTTCCCGGACGCGAAGCAGATCGCGGTTGAGAGGATTGGCCGCAAATGGGGCCGTGTGCGGTTCCCCAAGCTCGGTTGGGTTCGGTTCCGCTGGTCTCGACCGCTTGGCGGTTGTGTTAGGTCGACGACGGTTGCTCGTCGGGGGCGGCACTGGTTCATCTCGTTTCAGATCGAGGACGGACAGCCCACCCCCGATGGGGCACCCGTTGCCTGGTCGCGCCATCGGCATCGACAGAGGAGTGAAGGTAGCCGTAACGACATCGGACGGCGAGTTCTATGATCGACCATTTGTCACGCCGGGCGAGACCGCAAGACTGCGTCGGCTACAGCAAAAACTGGCGCGGCAGAGGAAAGGGAGTAACCGCCGCCGAGAAACGGTGGTGGCGATCCGAGCTCTGACGACTCGGACTCGTAACCGACGCGCGGACTTCTGCGCCTGGACGGCGAACACGATCGCGAACCGGAACGCACTGGTGGCTCTGGAGGATCTGCGCATCAGGTCCATGACCGCCAGAGCGTCCGGAACCGGTGAAGAACCGGGCCGAAACGTCAGGCAGAAAGCCGGCCTCAATCGGTCCATTCTTGACAAGGGCTGGAAGCTGTTCGAACTCGCGCTTCGCAACAAAGGGCGCACCACCGGCACACTCGTCGTGCTGGTGAACCCGGCGTACACATCCCAGAAATGCAATGTGTGCGGGCATCTGGACCGGAAGTCGCGCAAGAGCCAAGCCGACTTCCGATGCGCTGCCTGCGGACACGCCGAACACGCTGATGTGAATGCCGCGAAGAACATCCTCAGCGCCGCAGGGCATGCGGTGCCAGGGCGTGGAGGCCTCGGGGCTGCCCGGTCTGTGAAGCGCCAACCGCCGGTCGCGTCCACCGCATGCGGCGGACGCGACCGGAATCCTCGCTCGTCGAAGCGGGGAGGGAGTCAAGCAGTAGCGCTGGTCGGCTCAGTCTCCAACGGGCTTCAGAGTCAGGGAGATGCTGTTGATGCAATACCGTAGATCCGTCGGCGTGCCGTATCCCTCGCCCTCGAAGACGTGGCCCAGGTGCCCGCCGCACCGCTTGCAGCGGACCTCTACCCGGCGCATGCCGAGGCTGTTGTCTTCCAGCAGTTCCACGGCATCGGAGTTGCGCGCATCGTAGAAGGACGGCCAGCCGCAGTGGCTGTCGAACTTGGTCTCGGAGCTGAACAGTTCGGCCCCGCAGGCCCGGCAGCCGTAGACGCCGACGGTCTTGGTGTCGGTGTACTCACCGGTGAACGGGCGCTCGGTGCCCGCCTCGCGGAGCACGTGGTACTCCTCGGGGCTGAGCTGGGCGCGCCACTCGGCCTCGGTCTTCTCGATCTCGTAGCTCATCTCACGGCTCCCGGTCGCGGCGTACGTCGGACGGACGTGGGTCAGACGTTGGAGGCAACGTTCGCGAGGTGCCGCAGGATTTCCGGCCCCAGGTTGGTGACGTCCCCGGCGCCCATCGTGAGCAGCAGGTCGCCCGGGCGGGCGAGGCCGGCCAGCAGGGCGGGGGCGGCGGCGAAGGAGTGTTCGGCGGTGACCTCGGCGCCGGCCCGGCGGGCGGCGTCGAGGATCAGCTCGCTGGTCACGCCGGGGATCGGGTCCTCGCGGGCCGGGTAGATGTCCAGCACCACCGAGGCGTCGGCCAGGGCCAGGGCCCGGCCCATCTCCTCGGAGAGCTGCTGGGTGCGGCTGAACAGGTGCGGCTGGAAGACCACCAGCACCCGGCCCCTGCCGGTCAGGCCCTCGCGGACGGCCTCCAGGTCGGCGGTCATCTCGGTGGGGTGGTGGGCGTAGGAGTCGATCACCTGGACCCCGCCGGCCTCGCCCTTGAGCTGGAGGCGGCGGCGCACGCCGGTGTAGGCGCCGAGGGCCTTGGCCAGGTCGGCGGCCGGGACGCCCAGCGCGACGCCGGCGGCCAGCGCGGCCACCGCGTTGTGGGCGTAGTGCCGGCCGGGCACCGAGACGGTGAAGGCCAGCTCGGTGCCGTCCAGCAGCACGGTGACCTCGCTGGTCATGCCGTGGGCGACCACCGACAGGACCCGCAGGTCGGCGTCCTCGGCGGAGCCGACCGTCACCACGTTCAGGTCCTCGCGGCCGGCCACCCGGGAGGTGAGCTCGCGGGCGCCGTCGTGGTCGGCCGAGACCACCAGGGTGCCGCCGGGCACGATCCGGCCGACGAAGGTCTCGAAGGACTCGTAGATCTCCTCGATCGAGGCGTAGTTGGCGTGGTGGTCCAGCTCCACGTTGAGCACGATCGCCACCTCGGGCGCGTACTTGTGGAAGCTGCGGTCGCTCTCGTCCGCCTCGGCGACGAAGATCCCGCCGGCGCCGTGGTGGGCGTTGGAGCCGGGCGCGTCGAGGTCGCCGCCGATCGCGTAGGACGGGTCCAGGCCCAGCTCGCCGAGGGCGACGGCGAGCATGCTGGTCGTGGTGGTCTTGCCGTGGGTGCCGGCCACCGCCAGCGCCCGGCGGCCGCCCATCAGCGCGGCCAGCGCGTCGGAGCGGTGCACCACCGGGATGCCGCGCTCGTGGGCGGCGACCAGCTCCGGGTTGTCGGCGCGGATCGCGCTGGAGACGACCACGCTGCTGGTGCCGTCCGGCACGTGCTCGGCGGCGTGGCCGACGTGCACGGTGGCGCCGAGGGCGCGCAGCGCGAGGACGGTCTCGGACTCCTTGGAGTCGCTGCCGGAGACGCTGGCCCCGCGCACGGCGAGGATCTTCGCCAGGCCGGACATCCCGGCGCCGCCGATGCCGATGAAGTGCGGGGCGTGCAGGTCGTGCGCGGCGTCGTTCAAGGCGTGGCTCCGTACGGGCGGGGGCAGACAGGTCGGGCGGACGGAATCGTCCTCGCGGGCGGACCGCAAGGACGATTCTGCACCACCGGCGCTCCGGGCCAGGAGTCGCTCAGGAGTCGCTGGCGAACAGTCGGAGCACCGGGACCCCCACCTTGTGCCGGGCCTGGGAGGCCCAGTCGCGGTGGAAGAACTCCTCCACGAAGTGCGGCGAGGTGAGCACCACCACCTCGTCCGCCCGCTGCTCCTCGACGACCGTGCGCAGCCGCTCCAGCGGCTTCTCCTCGACCAGCTCGCCCACCGCCTCGGCGCCGGCCGAGCGCAGGTGGCGCAGGCTGTGCTCCAGCGACTCGCTGGCCACGGTCGGCGCGGTCTCGGACTCGTCGTGCTCGTGCACCACCTTGTCGAGGTGGCCGAGGGCGACGTCGTCGAGCGCCCGCAGCAGCTCGTCCTGCTTGCCGCGCGGCTGCATCAGGACGACGAAGGACACCTTCTCCTCGCCGTGGAGCGTGGTGACGAGCTCCACGTCCGCGTCGGAGAGAGCCTTTTCGATCATCAGTACCGTCTTGAACACGTGAGTCCTTCCAGTGGCCGGCCCCCGGGCCCCGGCATCGCATAACGGGATCACGATCAGGGGGTCACGGGGTCATCCGAACCCGGGTGACGCAGGTAGCGGGTGAAGAGGAATCCTTTCTGCTCGATCAATGAGACCAGCCGCATCCGCTGCACGTCCGGCATTCGGGCATCGTGCAGGATGCGCGGCGCGTCGCCGCCGGTGAGCAGCGGGGCCAGCGACAGGCACAGCTCGTCCACCAGGCCGGCCGCCGTGAGCTGCCCCAGCAGGCGCGGGCCGCCCTCGGTCAGCAGCCGGGTCCAGCCGCGCTCGGCCAGGGCGGCCACGCCCGCCCGCAGGTCCACCGAGCCGGTGCCGGCGACCACCAGGTCGGCCACCTCGGCGACCGCCCGGCGGCGCTCCGCCGAGGCGTCCTCGGTGGTGATCACCACCGTCCTGACCAGCGGCTCGGTGAACAGCGGCGCGGTCAGGTCCAGCTGCAGCGAGCGGGTCACCACGGCGATCGCCGGGGCGGGCGCCTGCCCGGCCGCCGTCCGGGCCGCCGCGAACTCCCTGCGCGCCCGGGCCGGCCGGTAGCCCTCGGCGCGGACGGTCTCCGCGCCCACCAGTACCACGTCCGACAGCGCCCGCAGCACCCCGAAGATCCGCTTGTCGGCGTCCCCGGAGAGCCCCTCGGACAGCCCGTCCAGCCTGGCCCCGCCGTCCAGACCGGTCACCATGTTGGCACGCAGCCAGGGGCGCCCCTGATTCACCTGTTCGGGGTACGCGTACACGGCGGCGAGCGATTCCAGTGCGGCCGGATCGGCGAGCCGCCCGCTCAGCGGGCTGATCAACTGTTGCATGCACCCAGTCTTCCACCGCGGGGCCGCGGGCCGTTCGGACCGCGTACGGGGCAGGCGTACCCTCTACTGATGTGCCCGCAGCCTCCCACTCCGCAACCGCGACCGAGCCGATAGCCGCCGCACCCGTGTCCGGCTCCCCGATCGCGCTCACCGACCGCCGCCCCGTCGTGCCCGCCGAGCGGCTGGTCGCCGAGATGGTCCCGCCGCCCCGGTTCGCCGACGTGAGCTTCGGGACGTACCTCCCGGACCCGACCCAGCCGAGCCAGTACGAGGCCGTCCAGGTCCTGGAGCAGTTCGCGGCCACCCTCGGCGGAGGAAACGGTTCCGCGCCCAAGCGCAGCTGGTTCCGCCGCTCCGCGCCCGCGCCCACCGGCCCGGCCGGGGTCTACCTCGACGGCGGCTACGGCGTCGGCAAGACCCACCTGCTCGCCTCGCTCTGGCACGCCGCCCCCGGCCCCAAGGCCTTCGGCACCTTCGTCGAGCTGACCAACCTGGTCGGCGCGCTCGGCTTCCAGCAGGCCGTGCGGACCCTCTCCGGGCACACGCTGCTCTGCATCGACGAGTTCGAGCTGGACGACCCGGGCGACACCGTGCTGGTCTCCACCCTGCTCGGCCGGCTGGTCGAGAACGGCGTGAAGCTCTGCGCCACCTCGAACACCCTGCCGGAGAAGCTCGGCGAGGGCCGCTTCGCCGCCGCCGACTTCCTGCGCGAGATCCAGGGCCTGTCCGCGCACTTCCGCCCGATGCGGATCGACGGCCAGGACTACCGCCACCGCGGCCTGCCGGACGCCCCGCCGCCGTACACCGACGAGGCCGTCGGCGCGGCCGCGGCCCGCACCCCCGGCGCCTCGCTGGACGACTTCGACGCCCTGCTCGCCCACCTCTCCGCCGTCCACCCCAGCCGCTACGGCGCGCTGCTGGACGACGTCACCGCGGTCTGCCTGCGCGGCGTCCGGCAGGTCGACGACCAGTCCACCGCGCTGCGCCTGGTCGTGCTGGCCGACCGGATGTACGACCGCGAGCTGCCGATCACCGCCTCCGGCCTGCCGTTCGACCAGGTCTTCCCGGAGGAGATGCTCCGCGGCGGCTACCGCAAGAAGTACCTGCGCGCCATCTCCCGCCTGGTCGCCCTCGCCCGGGACAGCGCCAAGTAGGACCCGCGCCCGTAACCCCGACGCCGGTCACGCGTTGCTCCCTGGCGGAGCGAAGGGGGACGCATGGCCGGTGAAGGGTCCGGAGCGGGCTACTCGGTCGAGATCGAGCCCGAGGTCCGGATCTGGCTCCAGAACTGCTCGCTCCCGGAACATCGCGCCGCTGAACGTGCTGCCGACCACGAGGTCTACGACCGGGAGGAGCAGCGGTGAGCAGTGGCTATCACACGCGGTGGGTCGTGCCACCGGAGCACCGCGAGAGTGAGGAGTACCGGGCGGCGGGGCGGCGGATGGCGCTGGCCGAGGCTGTGTACGCCCGCCGCTCCGCGCTGGGATGGAGCCCGGCCCAGCTCGCCGAGCGGGCCGGACTGAGCGAGGAGACGGTCGAGAGCATCGAGGAGAGCGGGGTGGATCCGACGCTCCCCCTGATCGAGATGCTGGCCGCCGCCTTCGACTCCGTGGTCCGGATCGACCCGGCCCGCGCGCCCGCCATAAGGTTCGAGGCCCACGCGGCCTGACCGTAGCCGCCCCGGTTGTCGGTGGTGGGTCGTACGGTGGAGGCGTGCGTCCCATCACGAGTATTGAGCGGTCCGTGGCGCCTTTCGAGGTCGTCAGCCCCTTCCAGCCGAACGGCGACCAGCCGGCGGCGATCGCCGAGCTGGAACGGCGGATCAGGGGAGGGGAGAAGGACGTCGTGCTGCTCGGTGCCACCGGCACCGGCAAGTCGGCCACCACGGCCTGGATGATCGAGAAGCTGCAGCGCCCCACCCTGGTGATGGCGCCGAACAAGACGCTGGCCGCGCAGCTGGCCAACGAGTTCCGCGAGCTGCTGCCGAACAACGCGGTCGAGTACTTCGTCTCGTACTACGACTACTACCAGCCCGAGGCGTACGTCCCGCAGACGGACACCTACATCGAGAAGGACTCCTCGATCAACGAGGAGGTCGAGCGGCTGCGCCACTCGGCCACCAACTCGCTGCTCACCCGCCGGGACGTGGTCGTGGTCGCCTCGGTCTCCTGCATCTACGGCCTCGGCACCCCGCAGGAGTACGTGGACCGGATGGTGCGGCTCAAGGTCGGCCAGGAGATCGACCGGGACGACCTGCTGCGCCGCTTCGTCGACATCCAGTACGCCCGCAACGACGTGGCCTTCACCCGCGGCACCTTCCGGGTCCGCGGCGACACCATCGAGATCTTCCCGGTCTACGAGGAGCTCGCCGTCCGGATCGAGATGTTCGGCGACGAGATCGAGGCGCTGTACACCCTGCACCCGCTCACCGGCGAGATCATCAGCCAGGACGACTCCGTCCACGTCTTCCCCGCCTCGCACTACGTGGCCGGCCCCGAGCGCATGGAGCGCGCGATCACCGGCATCGAGAAGGAGCTGGAGGGCACGCTCGCCCGGCTGGAGAAGCAGGGCAAGCTGCTGGAGGCCCAGCGGCTGCGGATGCGCACCACCTACGACATCGAGATGCTGCGCCAGATCGGCACCTGCTCGGGCGTCGAGAACTACTCGATGCACTTCGACGGCCGCGAGCCGGGCTCCCCGCCGAACACCCTGCTCGACTACTTCCCGGAGGACTTCCTCCTGGTCATCGACGAGTCGCACGTCACCGTCCCGCAGATCGGCGCGATGTACGAGGGCGACGCCTCGCGCAAGCGCACCCTGGTCGAGCACGGCTTCCGGCTGCCCTCCGCGATGGACAACCGCCCGCTGAAGTGGGAGGAGTTCCTGGAGCGGATCGGCCAGACCGTCTACCTGTCGGCGACGCCGGGCCCGTACGAGCTGTCGCGCGGCGACGGCCAGGTCGAGCAGATCATCCGCCCGACCGGCCTGATCGACCCCGAGGTGATCGTCAAGCCGACCGAGGGCCAGATCGACGACCTGGTGCACGAGGTCCGCAAGCGGGTCGAGCGGGACGAGCGCGTCCTGGTCACCACGCTGACCAAGAAGATGGCCGAGGACCTCACCGACTACATGCTCGGTCTGGACATCCGGGTCCGGTACCTGCACAGCGACGTGGACACCCTGCGCCGGGTGGAGCTGCTGCGCGAGCTGCGGGCGGGCCGGTACGACGTGCTGGTCGGCATCAACCTGCTGCGCGAGGGCCTGGACCTGCCCGAGGTGTCGCTGGTGGCGATCCTGGACGCGGACAAGGAGGGCTTCCTGCGCTCCGGCACCTCGCTGATCCAGACGATCGGCCGCGCCGCCCGCAACGTCTCCGGCCAGGTCCACATGTACGCGGACAAGATCACCCCCGCGATGGAGAAGGCCATCGACGAGACCAACCGCCGCCGGGCCGTGCAGCAGGCCTACAACAAGGAGCACGGGATCGACCCGCAGCCGCTGCGCAAGAAGATCGGCGACATCCTGGACACCCTCGCCCGCGAGGACGTGGACACCGACGAGCTGCTCTCCACCGGGTACCGCAACCAGGGCAAGGGCAAGGCCCCGGTGCCGGCGCTGGGCGGGGAGCGCAAGCCGGCCAAGTCCCTCCCGGCCGCCGAGCTGGCGGACCTGATCCAGGAGATGACCGAGCGGATGCACACGGCCGCCGCCGACCTCCAGTTCGAGGTCGCGGCCCGGCTGCGCGACGAGGTCAAGGAACTGAAGAAGGAGCTGCGGCAGATGCGCGAGGCCGGTGTGGCGTAGTCGCACCGGAGGGGCGCGCCGGAGGGGAGACCCGCGCGGCGACCGGCACTGGCCGGAATGGCACCGGTCAAGTCCGCGGGTGTCTCAGCCTTGCCACAAACGGGGAAACCCGGGAGAGGCCGGGGTGCCGCAGGCCCTAGGCTGGCCTGCGGCATCGTGCCCTCGGGACGGGGTTGCGGGCCGTACGCAGAGGGGGCCTCAGCCGGGGGACGGCGACGGGGTGTTCCACCGTGGAGCCGCGCGGGTGTGACCGCGCGGCCGGCAGAGAGGGCAACGTCGTGTCGGTGAACCTGGCCAAGGGGCAGCGGGTCAGCCTCCAGAAGGGTCAGGGCGACGCCCTGACCGTGGTCCGGATGGGCCTCGGCTGGCAGGCCGCCCCCAAGCGCGGGCTGTTCGGCAGCCGCACCCGGAAGATCGACCTGGACGCCTCGGCGCTGCTGTACGCCGAGAAGACGCCGTCCGACGTGGTGTTCTTCTCGCACCTGGAGAGCGACGACGGCTCCGTCCGGCACACCGGCGACAACCTGGAGGGCGGCTCCGGGGCCGAGGACGACGAGGCGATCCTGGTCGACCTGGTGCACGTGCCGGTGAACATCACCCAGGTGGTGTTCACGGTGAGCTCGTACACCGGGCAGACCTTCGCCGAGGTGGAGCGGGCGCACTGCCGGCTGGTGGACGAGACCACCGGCCTGGAGCTGGCCCGCTACGAGCTGGCCGGCGGCGGGCCGCACACGGGGCAGATCATGGCCAAGGTGGTCCGGGACGGCAACGGCGGCTGGGAGATGCAGGCGATCGGCGCGCCGGCCAAGGGGCGGACCTTCCAGGACCTGCTGCCGGCGATCGACCCGTTCCTGTAGCCGTGCCGCCCGGGTGGCCCGTCAGCCCGGGTGGTTCCCGCGGGCCGGCCCCGGCAGCTCCGCGGTCTTTACCTTCTTTACCTTTCCTTGGAGCTCCTGTTACTCTCGTTGACAGCGGAGGGGAGTATTCCTCGACAGCCGACCCCGTCATCACGGATGCCCGTCGCGGCACCCCGGGGCGCTGGCCCGATGGGCGGAAGAGACCTCCGGCAGTGACGATGACTGTCTCGCCTACCTGCCGGAGGAGCAGTAGTGGACGTTTCCGTAACCATGTGGGTCTCCACGATCCTGGTGCTGATCGCACTGGTCGTGGCCGACTTCTTCATCGGAGGGCGCAAGCCGCACGAGGTCTCGATCAAGGAGGCCGGGATCTGGACGGCCGTCTGGGTCGCCCTGGCGGTGCTCTTCGGCGGCTTCCTCTGGTGGCACTCCGGCGCGGAGCCGACGGGCGAGTTCTTCGCCGGGTACATCACCGAGAAGTCGCTCAGTGTCGACAACCTCTTCGTGTTCATCCTGATCATGGGCAAGTTCGCGGTGCCCAGGATCTACCAGCAGCGCGTGCTGATGTTCGGTGTGATCATCGCGCTGGTGCTCCGGGCGGTGTTCATCGCCGGCGGTGCCGCGCTGGTCTCCGAGTTCTCCTGGGTGTTCTTCATCTTCGGCGGCTTCCTGATCTGGACGGCCTGGAAGCTGATCAAGGAGGCCCGCGCCGAGGAGGAGGGCGAGGAGGAGTTCGAGGAGAACCGCCTGCTCAAGTCGATCACCCGCCGCTTCCCGGCCACCGAGGACTACCGCGGCACCAGGCTGTTCGTCCGGGAGAACGGCCGTCGGCTGATCACCCCGATGCTGATCGTCATGCTGGCGATCGGCACCACCGACGTGCTGTTCGCGCTGGACTCGATCCCGGCCATCTTCGGCCTGACCCAGGACCCGTACATCGTCTTCACCGCCAACGCCTTCGCCCTGATGGGGCTGCGTCAGCTGTACTTCCTGATCGGCGGCCTGCTGAAGAAGCTGGTCCACCTGTCGTACGGCCTGTCGGTGATCCTCGGCTTCATCGGCGTGAAGCTGGTGCTGCACGCCGCGCACGAGGCGGGCGCGGAGTGGGCCCCGGAGATCGGCATCCCGTTCTCGCTGGCCTTCATCGTGGTGGTCCTGGCGATCACCACCTTCACCAGCCTGCGGGCGTCGAAGAAGGCCGAGCAGGCCGAGCGCGAGAAGCTCGACGCCTGACGCCTGACGCCTGACGCCTGACGCCCGGCGCCGGTGCCCCGAGCCCGGCGCCGGCGCCCGGCACCGCCGAGGCCCCCGTGACCGCTTCCGGTCCCGGGGGCCCCGGCCGTTCGGCGGCGCGGCCTACCAGCCGCGCTCGCGCCACTCGGCGAGGTGCGGGCGCTCGGCTCCGAGGGTGGTGTCGTTGCCGTGGCCGGGGTAGACCCAGGCCTCGTCGGGCAGGACGTCGAAGATCTTCTCGGTGACGTCGCGGTAGAGCGTCCGGAACGCCTCCGGGTCGCCCCAGGTGTTGCCCACGCCCCCGGGGAAGAGGCAGTCGCCAGTGAAGACGTGCTGGTGGCCCTGGGGGTCGTCGTAGACGAGCACGATCGCGCCGGGGGTGTGGCCGACCAGGTGCCGCACGGTCAGCGCCACGTCGCCGACCCGCAGCTCGTCGCCGTCCGCGAGCAGCAGCTCGGTGGGGACCTCGATGCCCTCGGCGTCGTACTGGCCGGCGGCCGTCCGGGCGCCGGTGGTGGCGACCACCTCGGCCAGCGCCCCCCAGTGGTCGTGGTGCCGGTGGGTGGTGACGACCGTCGCGAGGTCGTCGCCGACGGTCTCCAGCAGGGTCGGGGCGTCGGCGGCCGCGTCGATCAGGAGCTGTTCGTCGGTGGCCCGGCAGCGCAGCAGGTAGGCGTTGTTGTCGTACGGTCCGACGGCCACCTTGGTGATGATCAGGTGGGCCAGCTCCCGCACGTCCGGCGCTCCGCCGACCTTGACCGCTCCGTGGTACGTCATCCGTTCGCTCCCTCTGCAGTGGCTCCTGGGATCATCCTCGCGCCGTCAGCCCAGCGGGGGAAGCTGGGGCAGGGCGGTGTCGGGGGTGCGGCGCAGGCCGTCCCCGGCGGAGCGGCCGGAGAGCCAGGCGGTCAGGGCGCGGACCGGGCCCTCGACGGTCAGGGCGGGCTCGCCGGTGCCGATCTGGCCGCGGTGCCCGGTGTCCTCGGCGACCAGCCGGACGGCGGGCAGGTCGGTGCCGTGCAGCTTGTCGGCGAGGCGGTCGAACTCGGCCACGGCGAACGGCTCGGGCCACTCGGCGAAGGTGTAGTCGGCGCCGAGGTCGACGACGTGGTACTCGATCTCGGCGAGGCGCTTCCAGACGAGGTCCGCGGCCGGGAAGACGGCGCCGGAGCGGTGGCGCACCTCGGCGGCCCAGTCCTCGTCGCGCAGCAGCGCGGCGGCCGCCGCGAAGGCCTCGTGGGATTCCCGCAGGTCGGCGAGCTGGACGTCCAGCGGGCGGCCGGCGCCGTCCTCGATGCCCTGGTCGCGGGCCTGCTCGCTGGCGTACTGCGGGATGTCGGTGCCGGTGCGGACGCCGGTCAGCAGGTTGACCAGCGAGTCGGCGTTGCGGGCGAGGTGGGCCAGCACGTGGCCGCGGGTCCAGCCGGGGAGCGCGGAGGGCTCGGCGACGGCCTCCGGCTTCAGCGCGGAGACGGTGTCCAGCATGCGCCGGGTGCTTGCCTCGACCAGGTCCAGTCGTCCGGCGGCCAGCGCGGCGGCGGAGTGCGAGTCGGTCATCGAATCTGCCTTCTGTGCGGGACGGCGCGTTGCCCGTGGGGGCCTCGCTCGTTGACCAGGCGACGCTACCGCCGAATCCGGCCGCTGAGCAGGGCCTTTTTCGGTCCGGATACGGACGGTCCAGGGGTCGTCCTCACTCGTTCGGGTGGTCTCCGCTGGACAGAGTCGATATTCGAACGTCTGAGCTATAGGCTGGCTGCCGCATGCTGGAAGAAGTACCGACTCTCATCGCAAGCCGTCTTGCCCCGGAGAAAGGCGCCAGAAGCAGTGGCCGACCGCCTCATCGTCCGCGGTGCTCGTGAGCACAACCTCAAGAACGTCTCGCTCGACCTGCCCCGCGACTCCCTCATCGTCTTCACGGGCCTCTCCGGCTCCGGCAAGTCCTCGCTCGCCTTCGACACGATCTTCGCCGAGGGCCAGCGCCGCTACGTCGAGTCGCTGTCCTCCTACGCCCGTCAGTTCCTCGGGCAGATGGACAAGCCCGACGTGGACTTCATCGAGGGCCTCTCCCCGGCCGTCTCGATCGACCAGAAGTCCACCAACCGCAACCCCCGTTCGACCGTCGGCACCATCACCGAGGTCTACGACTACCTGCGCCTGCTGTTCGCCCGGATCGGCAAGCCGCACTGTCCGCACTGCGGCCGCCCGATCGCCAAGCAGTCGCCGCAGGCGATCGTGGACAAGGTGCTGGAGCTCGCCGAGGGCACCCGTTTCCAGGTGCTGAGCCCGGTGGTGCGCGAGCGCAAGGGCGAGTTCGTCGACCTCTTCGCCGACCTCCAGTCCAAGGGCTACTCCCGCGCCCGCGTCGACGGCGCGACGGTCCAGCTCGCCGAGCCGCCGAAGCTCAAGAAGCAGGAGAAGCACACCGTCGAGGTGGTGATCGACCGCCTCACCGTCAAGGACAGCGCCAAGCGGCGGCTCACCGACTCGGTGGAGACGGCCCTGCGGCTGTCCGGCGGCATGGTCGTGCTCGACTTCGTCGACCTCCCCGAGGACGACCCGGAGCGCGAGCGGATGTACTCCGAGCACCTCTACTGCCCGTACGACGACGTGTCGTTCGAGGAGCTGGAGCCGCGCTCGTTCTCCTTCAACTCGCCGTTCGGCGCCTGCCCGGACTGCTCGGGCCTGGGCAACCGGATGGAGGTCGACCCGGAGCTGGTCGTCCCGGACGTCGAGCGCTCGCTGGACGAGGGCGCGATCCACCCGTGGTCGGCCGGGCACGCCAAGGAGTACTTCCAGCGCCTGATCGACGCGCTGGCCGGGGAGCTCGGCTTCCGCACCGACATCCCCTGGGCCGGGCTGCCCGCCCGCGCCCGGAAGGCGCTGCTGTACGGGCACAAGCACCAGGTGGAGGTCCGCTACCGCAACCGCTTCGGCCGGGAGCGCTCGTACAGCACCGGCTTCGAGGGCGCGATCCCGTTCATCCAGCGCCGGCACACCGAGGCGGAGAGCGACAGCAGCCGCGAGCGCTTCGAGGGCTACATGCGCGAGGTGCCCTGCCCGACGTGCCAGGGCACCCGGCTCAAGCCGGTGGTGCTCGCGGTCACCGTCGAGGGCAGGTCGATCGCCGAGGTCTCCTCGATGTCGATCAGCGACTGCTCCGAGTTCCTCGGCGCGATGAAGCTCAACGCCCGGGACAAGCAGATCGCCGAGCGGGTCCTCAAGGAGGTCAACGAGCGCCTGCGCTTCCTGGTCGACGTCGGCCTGGACTACCTCTCGCTCGACCGCGCGGCCGGCACCCTGTCCGGCGGCGAGGCCCAGCGCATCCGGCTGGCCACCCAGATCGGCTCCGGCCTGGTCGGCGTGCTGTACGTGCTGGACGAGCCGTCCATCGGCCTGCACCAGCGGGACAACCACCGGCTGATCGAGACGCTGGTGCGGCTGCGCGACATCGGCAACACCCTGATCGTCGTCGAGCACGACGAGGACACCATCAAGACCGCGGACTGGGTGGTCGACATCGGCCCGGGCGCCGGCGAGCACGGCGGCAAGGTGGTGCACTCCGGCTCGCTGAAGCAGCTGCTCTCCAACAAGGAGTCGCTGACCGGCCAGTACCTCTCCGGCAAGCGCTTCATCCCGATCCCGGACGCCCGCCGCGAGCGGGACAAGAAGCGCCAGCTGACCGTCCACGGCGCCCGCGAGCACAACCTCAAGGACGTCACGGTCGGCTTCCCGCTCGGCACCTTCACCGCGATCACCGGCGTCTCCGGCTCCGGGAAGTCGACGCTGGTCAACGACATCCTGTACACCCACCTCGCCCGGGAGCTGAACGGCGCCCGCAGCGTGCCCGGCCGGCACACCCGGATCACCGGCACCGACCAGGTGGACAAGGTGGTGCACGTCGACCAGTCGCCGATCGGCCGCACCCCGCGCTCCAACCCGGCCACCTACACCGGGGTGTTCGACCACGTCCGCCGGCTCTTCGCGGAGACGCAGGAAGCCAAGGTCCGCGGCTACCTGCCCGGCCGGTTCTCCTTCAACGTCAAGGGCGGCCGCTGCGAGAACTGCTCCGGCGACGGCACCATCAAGATCGAGATGAACTTCCTTCCGGACGTCTACGTGCCGTGCGAGGTCTGCCACGGCGCCCGGTACAACCGGGAGACGCTGGAGGTCCACTACAAGGGCAGGTCCATCGCCGAGGTGCTGGACATGCCGATCGAGGAGGCGCTGGACTTCTTCGAGGCCGTCCCGGCGATCGCCCGCCACCTGCGGACGCTCAACGACGTCGGCCTCGGCTACGTCCGGCTCGGCCAGTCCGCGCCCACCCTGTCCGGCGGCGAGGCGCAGCGCGTCAAGCTCGCCTCGGAGCTCCAGAAGCGCTCCACCGGGCGGACGGTCTACGTGCTGGACGAGCCCACCACCGGCCTGCACTTCGAGGACATCAGCAAGCTGATCAAGGTGCTCAGCGGGCTGGTGGACAAGGGCAACACGGTGATCGTCATCGAGCACAACCTCGACGTGATCAAGACCGCCGACTGGGTCGTCGACATGGGCCCCGAAGGCGGCTCCGGCGGTGGCACGGTGGTCGCCGAGGGCACCCCGGAGCAGATCGCCGCCGTCGCGGAGAGCCACACCGGCAAGTTCCTGCGGGACATCCTGCCGGTCGGCTTCGCGGACGCCCCGGCCACCCCGGCGAAGAAGGCGCCGCGCAAGCGCGCGGCCGCCGTCAAGAAGTAGTCCCGTCCGACCGCCCCGCCGCTCCCGCCACCCGTACCGTCCGGGTGGCCCGGGAGCGGCGGCGTGGTGCGGCATAGACTTCCGTGGTCCCTCGCAGCCGCAGCAACCGTAGGAGCGCACCGATGTCCGAGGCCCCCGAGACCAGCCCCACCGCCTCCCGTCGCACCCTGCTCTGCGGGGCCGCGGCCGTCCTGGCGGCCGGCGGCACCGTCGCGGTCGCCGGCTGCGGCTCGTCCTCCTCTTCCTCCTCCGGCGCCGGCGCCCCCAAGGGCCCGGTCGACCTCGGCCCGGCCTCGGCGGTTCCCGAGGGCGGCGGCAAGGTCTACCGCGAGCAGAAGATCGTGGTGACCCAGCCCACCGCCGGCCAGTACAAGGCGTTCAGCGCCAAGTGCACCCACGCCGGCTGCGTCGTGGACCAGGTGAAGAACGCCCAGATCCAGTGCCCCTGCCACGGCAGCCGGTTCGCCATCGCGGACGGCGCCGTGCAGGACGGTCCGGCCCCGACCCCGCTGCCCGCGTACACCGTCACGGTCGAGGGCGGCAACCTCAAGGTGACCCCGAGCTGAGCCAGTTGACCGCCTCCCGACCGCCACGGTCCCCCCTGACGATCTCCGCCCCGCGGCCCCGCCCCCACTCGGTACGGTGGTCCCATGGCTGACCCGAGCACCTACCGCCCCGCGCCCGGTGCGATCCCGACCTCCCCCGGCGTCTACCGGTTCCGCGACGCCCACGGCCGGGTCATCTACGTCGGCAAGGCCAAGAGCCTGCGGCCGCGGCTGTCGTCCTACTTCCAGGACCTGGCCGGGCTGCACCCGCGCACCGCGACCATGGTCACCACCGCGGCCTCGGTGGAGTGGACCGTGGTCGGCACCGAGGTCGAGGCGCTCCAGCTGGAGTACTCCTGGATCAAGGAGTTCGACCCGCGGTTCAACGTCAAGTACCGCGACGACAAGAGCTATCCGGAACTCGCCGTCACCCTCAACGAGGAGTACCCGCGGGTCCAGGTGATGCGCGGGGCGCACCGGAAGGGCGTGCGCTACTTCGGACCGTACGGGCACGCCTGGGCGATCCGCGAGACGGTCGACCTGCTGCTGCGCGTCTTCCCCGTCCGCACCTGCTCCAACGGCGTCTTCAAGCGCGCCCGCCAGGTCGGCCGGCCCTGCCTGCTCGGCTACATCGGCAAGTGCGCCGCGCCCTGCGTCGGCAAGGTCTCCGCGGACGAACACCGGGCGCTGGCCGAGGACTTCTGCGACTTCATGGCCGGGCGCACCGGCAACTACCTGCGCCGGCTGGAGGCCGAGATGCAGGAGGCCGCCGCCGAGCTGGAGTACGAGAAGGCGGCCCGGCTGCGCGACGACATCGGCGCCCTCAAGCGCGCGATGGAGAAGAACGCCATCGTGCTCGCCGACGCCACCGACGCCGACCTGCTGGCCCTCGCCGAGGACGAACTCGAAGCCGCCGTGCAGATCTTCCACGTCCGCGGCGGCCGGGTCCGCGGCCAGCGCGGCTGGGTCACCGACAAGGTCGAGGACGTCGACACCGCCGGCCTGGTCGAGCACGCCCTCCAGCAGCTCTACGGCGGCGGCGAGTCCGTCCCGCGCGAGGTGCTCGTCCCGGCCCTGCCCGAGCCGGTGGAGCCGGTCCGCGAGTGGCTGGGCGGCCTGCGCGGCAGCCAGGTCGACCTGCGCATCCCCCAGCGCGGCGACAAGAAGGACCTGATGGCCACCGTGCAGCGCAACGCCCAGCAGGCGCTCGCGCTGCACAAGACCAAGCGCGCCTCCGACCTCACCACCCGCAGCCGCGCCCTCCAGGAGATCGCCGACGCGCTGCAGCTGGACTCCGTCCCGCTGCGCATCGAGTGCTTCGACATCTCCCACCTCCAGGGCGAGGACGTGGTCGCCTCCATGGTCGTCTTCGAGGACGGCCTGGCCCGCAAGAGCGAGTACCGGCGCTTCCAGATCAAGGGCTTCGAGGGCCAGGACGACGTCCGCTCGATGCACGAGGTGATCAGCCGGCGCTTCCGCCGCTACCTCCAGGAACGCGAGCAGACCGGCGAGTGGGCCGTCCCCGAGGAGGACGACGCCGACACCGGCGACGGCGGCGCCCGGGGCGAGGACGGCCGCCCCAAGCGCTTCGCCTACCCGCCCCAACTGCTGGTCGTCGACGGCGGCCAGCCGCAGGTCGCCGCCGCCAGGCGCGCCCTGGACGAGCTCGGCATCGACGACGTCGCGCTGTGCGGCCTGGCCAAGCGCCTGGAGGAGGTCTGGCTGCCCGGCGAGGACGACCCGGTGGTGCTGCCGCGCTCCAGCGAGGGCCTCTACCTGCTCCAGCGGGTCCGCGACGAGGCGCACCGGTTCGCGATCAGCTATCAGCGCAACAAGCGTTCCAAGCGACTCACCGCCGGGGAACTGGACTCCGTCCCGGGCCTCGGCGAGACTCGCCGCCGGGCGCTGCTCAAGCACTTCGGCTCGCTGAAGAAGCTCCGGGCCGCCACCGTGGACGAGCTCTGCGAGGTACCCGGCATCGGACGCCGCACCGCGCAGACTGTTGCGGAGGCGTTGTCGTCCCGTACACCCGCCGCACCCGCGGTCAACACCGCGACCGGCGAGATCATCGAGGACGGGGTCGTCGAGACCACCGAGCCGATGGCAGCAGCACCCCAGACCGCACCATCCCAGGAGACGCCATGACGGCCGACGCCGCCCGTCAGCCGGTGCGCCCCGGCCCCGCCCGCCTGCCCGGGCCGGGGAAGGGCGGCCGAGCCGTGCGCGTTCTCCCCAGCAGAAAGACCGAGAGCGGGGAACCGAAGTGACCGTGTCAGACGTGGCCGAGAACGCGCCGGAGCTGGTGATCATCTCCGGCATGTCCGGAGCCGGCCGCTCCACCGCCGCCAAGTGCCTGGAGGACCTCGGCTGGTTCGTGGTGGACAACCTGCCGCCGGCCCTGATCCCGACCATGGTCGACCTGGGCGCCCGCTCCCAGGGCAACGTCGCCCGGATCGGCGTGGTCGTGGACGTCCGCGGCCGGCAGTTCTTCGACGACCTGCTCACCTCGCTCGACGAGCTGGAGAAGCGCGGCGTCCGGCTCCGGGTCGTCTTCCTGGACTCCTCCGACGAGGCGCTGGTGCGCCGCTTCGAGAGCGTCCGCCGCCCGCACCCGCTGCAGGCCGACGGCCGGATCGTGGACGGCATCGCCCAGGAGCGCGACCTGCTGCGCGACCTGCGCGGCGAGGCCGACCTGGTGATCGACACCTCCAACCTCAACGTGCACCAGCTGCGCGCCAAGCTGGACGCCCAGTTCGCCGACCACGACGAGCCCGAGCTGCGCGCCACCGTGATGTCCTTCGGCTTCAAGTACGGCCTGCCGGTCGACGCCGACCTCGTGGTGGACTGCCGCTTCCTGCCCAACCCGCACTGGGTGCCCGAACTGCGGGCCCGCACCGGCACCGACGCGGACGTCGCCGACTACGTCTTCCAGCAGCCCGGAGCCAACGAGTTCCTGGACGGTTACGCCGAGCTACTCCGGATCGTGACCGAGGGGTACCGCCGCGAGGGGAAGCGCTACATGACGCTTGCCGTAGGCTGCACCGGTGGCAAGCACCGCAGCGTCGCCATGTCCGAGCGTCTGACCAAGCGTCTCATCGCCGACGGAGTCGAGACGGTGCTCGTTCACCGTGACATGGGACGGGAGTAACCGCCGCCTCCCTGCCGGGCCCGCCGGCGGAGTGGTCGGCGGGCCGAGGAACGCGAGGTGAGTGTGGCGGGATACGTGCCCGGGCGGCAGCCGCAGAGCAGGACCGGTGACCGGGCCGGGAGCCCGGCCCGGCCCACGGCGCCGGGCCGCCCGCGCAGCAGTCCCTCCCGCGCCAATCCGGCTCCCCGGATCACCGCGCTCGGCGGCGGACAGGGCCTGTCCGCCTCGCTGTCCGCGCTGCGCCGGCTCACCAGCGACGTCACCGCCGTGGTGACGGTCGCCGACGATGGCGGCTCCAGCGGGCGGCTGCGCGAGGAGCTGGGCGTGCTGCCCCCGGGCGACCTGCGCAAGGCGCTGGCCGCGCTGTGCGGGGACGACGACTGGGGCCGCACCTGGTCCGAGGTGATCCAGCAGCGCTTCACCGGCAACGGCGAGCTCGGCGGCCACGCGGTCGGCAACCTGCTGATCGTCGCGCTCTGGGAGAAGCTGGGCGACCCGGTGGCGGCGCTGGACTGGGTCGGCCGGCTGCTCAACGTGCAGGGCCGGGTGCTGCCGATGTCGGCGGTGCCGCTGGACATCGAGGCGACCGTCCGCGGCCACGACCCGGCCCGCCCCGGCGAGGTCACGGCCGTCCGCGGCCAGGCCGACGTCGCGGTGACGCCGGGCACCGTGCAGTCGATCCGGCTGCTGCCGGACGAGCCGCCCGCCGTCCCGGAGGCGGTCACCGCCGTCCGGGAGGCGGACTGGGTGGTGCTCGGCCCCGGCTCCTGGTTCACCAGCGTGCTGCCGCACCTGCTGGTGCCCGAGCTCGCCGCCGCGCTCACCGAGACCCGCGCCCGCCGCCTGCTCACCCTGAACCTGGCCCCCCAGCCCGGGGAGACCGAGGGCTTCACCCCGCAGCGCCATCTGGAGGTCATCGCCGACCACGCCCCCGGCCTCGCGGTGGATGCGATCCTGGTGGACGAGCGCGCCGTCACCGGCGGGGCCTTCGGCCAGGCCGACCTGGACGGCCTGGAGAAGGCCGCCGAACGGATGGGCGCCGCTCTGGTGCTCGGCTCGGTGGCCCGCACCGACGGGACGCCGCGACACGACCCCGAGCTGTTGGCGGCAGCGTACGACCGGATTTTCCGGACACATGGAAGGATCGGGCCATGGCGATGACTCCAGCGGTGAAGGACGAGATCAGCCGGCTCCCGGTCACCCGGGCCTGCTGTCGCAAGGCGGAGGTGTCGGCGATCCTGCGGTTCGCGGGCGGGCTGCACATCGTGAGCGGCCGCATCGTGATCGAGGCGGAGCTGGACACCGGCGCGGCGGCGCGGCGGCTGCGCAAGGACCTGCTGGAGATCTTCGGGCATTCCTCGGACCTGGTGGTGATGGCCCCCGGCGGGCTGCGCCGCGGCAGCCGCTTCGTGGTCCGGGTGGTCAAGGACGGCGAGCTGCTCGCCCGCCAGACCGGGCTGGTCGACGGCCGCGGCCGTCCGATCCGGGGCCTGCCCCCGGCGGTCGTCTCCGGCGCCACCTGCGACGCCGAGGCGGCCTGGCGCGGGGCCTTCCTGGCACACGGCTCGCTCACCGAGCCGGGCCGCTCCTCCTCGCTGGAGATCACCTGCCCCGGCTCCGAGGCCGCCCTCGCCCTGGTCGGCGCCGCCCGCCGGCTCGGCATCCCGGCCAAGGCCCGCGAGGTGCGCGGCGTGGACCGGGTGGTGATCCGGGACGGCGACGCGATCGGCGCCCTGCTGACCCGGCTCGGCGCGCACGAGTCGGTGCTCGCCTGGGAGGAGCGCCGGATGCGGCGCGAGGTGCGCGCCACCGCCAACCGGCTGGCCAACTTCGACGACGCCAACCTGCGCCGCTCGGCCCGCGCCGCGGTGGCGGCCGGCGCCCGGGTGGCCCGCGCGCTGGAGATCCTCGGCGACGAGGTGCCCGAGCACCTGGCCGCGGCCGGCCAGCTGCGGATGCAGCACAAGCAGGCCTCGCTGGAGGAGCTGGGCGCGCTCGCCGACCCGCCGCTGACCAAGGACGCGGTGGCCGGCCGGATCCGCCGGCTGCTGGCGATGGCCGACAAGCGCGCCTCCGAGCTCGGCCTGCCGAGCACCGAGGCCAGCCTCACCGACGAGATGGCGATGAACTGACGTTCACGCTCCGTGACGAGACCACGGCCGGCGTCCCGCTCCCGGGGCGCCGGCCGTCGGCGTTCCCGGACGGCTCCCGGAGGGTCCCGCGGAACGGCTCCCGAACGGGCTTCCGAGCCCGCCGGTACTCCCGAATTGGTAGAGACCACTGGTCCGGGACCAACTGCCCGGCGGCTCAGGGCCGGTCGGCCTGAAATCGGGTTTCGGCCGCGCCACGCCCAGTCTCAGCAGGCGGCGCGATGTGCCGTCCCAGGCCCGGGAGGGGTAGGGTCATAGGCGGTCGGGGACTTCCCAAATCTCACCCCCGTCGGGGCCCTGCCCCGGCGTACCTAACGAGGAGATCGGTTCGTGACGATCCGGGTAGGCATCAACGGCTTCGGCCGCATCGGCCGCAACTTCTTCCGCGCGGTCAAGGCTCAGGGCGCGGACATCGAGGTCGTCGGTGTCAACGACCTCACCGACACGAAGACCCTGGCTCACCTGCTCAAGTACGACACCACCCTGGGTACCTTCCCGGGCGAGGTCTCGCACACCGAGGACAGCATCACCGTCGACGGCCACACCTTCAAGGTGACCGCCGAGCGTGACCCCGCGAACCTCCCGTGGGCCGCCCTGGGCGCCGACATCGTCGTCGAGTCCACCGGCATCTTCACCAAGGCCGAGGCCGCGAAGAAGCACCTCGCCGCCGGCGCGAAGAAGGTCATCATCTCGGCGCCCGCCACCGACGAGGACGTCACCATCGTCCTGGGTGTCAACGACGAGAAGTACGACGCCGCCAACCACCACGTCATCTCCAACGCCTCCTGCACCACCAACTGCGTGGCGCCGATGGCGAAGGTGCTGAACGAGAGCTTCGGCATCGTCAAGGGTCTGATGACCACCGTCCACGCGTTCACCAACGACCAGGTCACCCTGGACTTCCCGCACAAGGACCTGCGCCGTGCTCGTGCGGCCTCGCAGAACATCATCCCGACCTCGACCGGTGCCGCCAAGGCGACCGCCCTGGTCCTGCCGGAGCTGAAGGGCAAGCTGGACGGCACCTCGCTGCGCGTCCCGGTCCCGACCGGTTCCATCACGGACCTGGTCGTCACCCTGGAGCGCGAGGTCACCAAGGACGAGGTCAACGCGGCCTTCCAGAAGGCCGCGCAGGAGGGCCCGCTCAAGGGCATCCTGGCCTACACCGAGGACCCGATCGTCTCCTCCGACATCGTGAACGACCCGGCCTCCTGCATCTTCGACTCGCAGCTCACCATGGTGCAGGGCAACCAGGTCAAGGTGCTCGGCTGGTACGACAACGAGTGGGGCTACTCGAACCGCGTCGTCGACCTGGTCACCCTCGTCGGCGGGCAGCTCTGACCTTGCGGGAGCTGACGTGATGTAGGGGCGAGGGCCCGGACGGCGTACGGTGCCGACCGGGCCCTCGTTCCGCGCTCAAGGACTTCTCAGGCGGCCCCTGCGCCGTGCCGCCTCACTGCGCATCAACCATCTCCCCAGGAGAAACCGAATCCCCGTGAAGACCATCGAAGAGCTCATCGAAGCCGGTGTCGAAGGCAAGCGCGTCTTCGTGCGCGCCGACCTGAACGTGCCGCTGGACGGCGACACGATCACCGACGACGGCCGGATCCGCGCCGTCGCGCCGACCATCGCCAAGCTGGCCGCGGCCGGTGCGAAGGTCGTCGTCGCCTCGCACCTCGGCCGCCCCAAGGGCGCGCCGGACCCGCAGTTCTCGCTCGCCCCGGCCGCCGAGCGCCTCGGCGAGATCCTCGGCAAGGACGTCGCCTTCGCCACCGACACCGTCGGTGACAGCGCCGAGGCCGTCGTGGCCGCGCTGGGCGACGGCGAGGTCGCGCTGCTGGAGAACCTGCGCTTCAACGCCGGCGAGACCAGCAAGGACGACGCCGAGCGCAAGGCCTTCGCCGAGCAGCTGGCCGCGCTCGCGGACCTGTACGTGGGCGACGGCTTCGGCGCCGTGCACCGCAGGCACGCCTCGGTCTACGACCTGCCGGCCCTGCTGCCGCACGCCGCCGGCGACCTGATCGCCACCGAGGTCGGCGTGCTGAAGAAGCTCACCGAGGACGTCGCCCGTCCGTACGTGGTGGTGCTCGGCGGCGCCAAGGTCTCCGACAAGCTCGGTGTGATCGACAACCTGCTGAAGAAGGCCGACCGGATCCTGATCGGCGGCGGCATGGCGTACACCTTCCTCAAGGCCAAGGGCCACGAGGTCGGCATCTCGCTGCTGCAGGAGGACCAGATCCCGACCGTCCTCGGCTACCTGGCCGAGGCCGAGCAGCGCGGCGTCGAGTTCGTGCTGCCGAAGGACGTCCTGGTCTCCGCCGACTTCCCGGACCTCAAGACCAAGGCCCCGGCGAACCCCTCGACCGTCGCCTCGGACGCCATCCCGGCCGACCAGGAGGGCCTGGACATCGGCCCCGAGACCCGCGAGCTGTACGCGGCCAAGCTGGCCGACGCGGGCACGGTGTTCTGGAACGGCCCGATGGGCGTCTTCGAGCACCCGGACTACGCGGACGGCACCAAGGCCGTCGCGCAGGCCCTGATCGACAGCGACGCGTTCACCGTGGTCGGCGGCGGCGACTCCGCCGCGGCCGTCCGCATCCTGGGCTTCGACGAGACGAAGTTCGGGCACATCTCGACCGGCGGCGGTGCCAGCCTGGAGTACCTGGAGGGCAAGACCCTCCCCGGCCTCGCCGCTCTGGAGGACTGAAAACACATGACCGACCGTCTCCCGCTGATGGCGGGCAACTGGAAGATGAACCTCAACCACCTCGAGGCCATCCAGCACACCCAGAAGCTGGCCTTCGCGCTGGCCGACAAGGACTACGAGGCCGTCGAGGTCGCCGTCCTGGTGCCGTTCACCGACCTGCGCTCGGTGCAGACCCTGGTCTTCGGCGACAAGCTGAAGATCAAGTACGGCGCGCAGGACATCTCGCAGCACGACGGCGGGGCCTACACCGGTGAGGTCTCCGGGCCGATGCTGGCCAAGCTCCAGTGCACCTACGCGGTGATCGGGCACTCCGAGCGCCGCCAGTACCACGGCGAGAACGAGGAGATCGTCAACGCCAAGGTGAAGGCCGCCTACCGCGCCGGGGTCACCCCGATCCTGTGCGTCGGCGAGCCGCTGGAGATCCGCAAGGCCGGTACCCACGTCGAGTACACCCTGGCCCAGCTGGACGGCGCCCTGGCCGACGTCCCGGCCGACCAGGCCGAGTCGATCGTGGTCGCCTACGAGCCGGTCTGGGCGATCGGCACCGGCGAGGTGGCCACCCCGGAGGACGCGCAGGAGGTCTGCGCCGCCATCCGCGGGCGGATCGCCGAGCTGTACGACGCCGAGCTGGCCGGCAAGGTCCGGGTGCTGTACGGCGGCTCGGTGAAGTCGTCGAGCGCGGCCGGCCTGATGGCCAAGCCCGACATCGACGGCGGCCTGGTCGGCGGTGCCTCGCTGGACGCCGACGAGTTCGTCAAGATCGTGCGCTACCGTGAGCAGGCAGTAGGCTAACGCCGCCGCAGCAACGTAGGCTTTGGGGCCGGACCGCCGTACGCGGCCCGGCCCCTTCGCCGAAGATACGAGAGAGTTGGTCCCGTCGTGGTTCTCGGGTTCTCGATTGCCCTGATCATCTTCAGTCTGCTGATGATCCTGCTGGTGCTGCTGCACAAGGGGAAGGGCGGCGGCCTGTCGGACATGTTCGGCGGTGGCGCGATGTCCACCGGCGGCGGCTCGGCGGTGGCCGAGCGCAACCTGGACCGCATCACCATCGTCGTGGGCGTGGGATGGTTCGCGTCCATCATCGTGCTTGGCCTGCTGATGAAGTCCTCGGTCTGACGTATTCCTGACGCCCCGTAGCCCGAGCGCCTATCCTGGAGCGGTCGGGTGCGGAGGCGATGGTGGCGGATGCTTAACACCTGCTTACACTAGGACGACTTTCGCCACCGACGCGCACCGCGGCGGGTCGGCGCACCAGTACGCAGGGAGTCAGACCGTGGCAAGTGGCAATGCCATCCGTGGCAGCAGGGTCGGGGCCGGCCCGATGGGCGAGGCGGAACGCGGCGAGTCCGCCCCGCGCAACCGGATCTCCTTCTGGTGCGCGAACAAGCACGAGACCCGTCCCAGCTTCGCGGCCGAAGCGGCGATCCCGGAGACGTGGGACTGCCCGCGCTGCGGCTTCCCGGCCGGTCAGGACCAGCACAACCCGCCGGCGCCCTCGCGCAACGAGCCGTACAAGACCCACCTCGCCTACGTCCGCGAGCGGCGCACCGACGCCGACGGCGAGGCGATCCTGGCCGAGGCGCTGGCGAAGCTCCGCGGCGAGATCTGAGCACCTGCCGAACGGTCCGGGCACGACAGCACGAAGGGCGCCACCGTCCGACGACGGTGGCGCCCTTCGGCGTTGCCGGTACCGGTCAGGCCGAGGCCGGCGGGTAGAGCTGCGGCGGGATCCGCTCCGCGGCGGCGCGGTCCAGCAGCCACAGGGTGCGGCTGCGGCCGTACGCGCCGGAGGCGGGCGCCTGGAGCTCGCCGGGGCCGGACAGGGCCAGCGCGACCGCGCCCGCCTTGTCCTCGCCGGCGGCCAGCAGCCAGACCTCGCGGGCGGTGCGGATCGCCGGGAGGGTGAGCGAGATCCGGGTCGGCGGGGGCTTGGGGGCCCCGCGCACGCCGATCACGGTCAGCTCGGTCTCCCGCACGCCCGGGTGCTCGGGGAAGAGCGAGGCGACGTGGGTGTCCGGGCCGACGCCGAGCAGCAGCACGTCGAAGGCCGGGACGCCGAGCCGGTCGGCCGGGCCGGCCGCCTTCGCCAGGTCCTCGGCGTAGCGGGCGGCGGCGGCCTCCACGTCCGAGCCGTCCACCCCGTCCGAGGCGGGCATCTCGTGCACCCGCGCCGGGTCGAGCGGGACGGCGTCCAGCAGCTCGGCGCGGGCCTGGACGGCGTTGCGGTCCGGGTCGGCGGCGGGCAGGAAGCGCTCGTCGCCCCACCAGAGGTCCAGCCGGGCCCAGTCGACCGCGTCGCGCGCCGGGGAGGCGGCGATCGCGGCCAGCAGGGCGTTGCCGTTGCGACCGCCGGTGAGCACCACCGAGGCGCTGCCGCGGGCGGCCTGGGCGTCCACGATCCGGGTGATCAGCCGGGCCGCGGCCGCCTGGGCCATCAGCTCCTTGTCCCGGTGGACGACCAGCTGCGGGGTCGCGTTGGTCATGCGCCTTCCTTGCTGCCGCGCTTGCCGGCGGCCTTCCGGGCGGGCTTCTTGTCCGTCGCCTCGACGGTGACCCGGTCCGGGTTGGCCACGGCGGCCTCGGCGGCCCGCTCGACGGCGTCCTCGGCCTCCTCGGAGACCTCCCGGGCGACCTTCTCGGCCGCCTCGGTCTCCGCGTTGGCCGGCTCGTCCAGCCGGTCGACGGGCGTGCGCACGGCCGTCGCGTAGATGTCGTCCGGGTCCAGCCGGCGCAGCTCCTCGGCGATCAGCTCCGAGGTCTCGCGCCGCTTGAGCGCCACCTGACGGTCCGGCGAGCCGGGCATGGAGAGCGTGCCCAGCAGGCCGTCCGGGCGGTCCAGGGTGATGTCCCCGTCCTTGGTGCGCAGGTGCACCGCGGTGATGCCCGGGCCGTTGGTGACGACCCGTTCGACCGGCACGCGCAGCCGGTTGTTCAGCCACAGGCCGAGCAGCTCGACGCTGGGGTTGTAGGACTCGCCCTCGACCACCGCGGAGACGATGGTGGACGGCCGCTGGTCCAGCGCGGCGGCCAGCATCGAGCGCCAGCCGGTGATCCGCGTCCAGGCCAGGTCGGTGTCGCCCGGGGTGTAGCTCTGGGCGCGCTGGGCGAGCTGGCCGACCGGGGACTCGGCGGTGACGGCGTCGGTGATCCGGCGCTGGGCGATCGAGCCCAGCGGGTCCTGCGCCGGGTGCAGCGGCGCGTTGTCCGGCCACCAGACGACGGTCGGGGCGTCCGGCAGCAGCAGCGGCAGGACCACCGACTGGGCGTGCGCGGCGAGTTCGCCGTGCATCCGCAGGACGACCGTCTCGCCGGAGCCGGCGTCCGAGCCGACCAGGATCTCGGCGTCCAGCCGGGTCTCGGCGCGGGCCCGGGGCGAGCGCCCGGCGCGCTTGATCACCGCGAGGGTGCGCATCGGGTGCTCGCGGGAGGCGTCGTTGGCGGCCTTGAGGGCGTCGTAGGCGCTGCCCTCGTCGGTCACGATCACCAGGGTGAGCACCATGCCGGCGGCGCCGGAACCGCGGGCCCGGCGCGCCTCCATCAGCGCGGCGTTGATCTTGCTGGACGTCGTGTTGGTGAGGTCGATCTTCATGGCCGGCGCCAGCTCCTGCCGTCTCGTGCGAGCATCTCGTCCGCCTCGACGGGGCCCCAGGTCCCCGCCGCGTACTGGGCGGGCTTGCCGTGGGCGTCCCAGTACTTCTCGATCGGGTCGAGGATCTGCCAGGAGAGCTCGACCTCCTGGTGGCGCGGGAACAGGTTGGCGTCGCCGAGCAGCACGTCGAGGATGAGCCGCTCGTACGCCTCCGGGCTGGACTCGGTGAAGGACTCGCCGTAGGCGAAGTCCATCGTGACGTCCCGGACCTCGAAGGAGGTGCCCGGCACCTTGGAGCCGAACCGCACCGTCACGCCCTCGTCCGGCTGGACCCGGATGACCAGGGCGTTCTGCCCCAGCTCCTCGGTCGCGTAGGAGTCGAACGGCAGGTACGGGGCCCGCTGGAAGACGACCGCGATCTCGGTGACCCGGCGGCCCAGGCGCTTGCCGGTGCGCAGGTAGAACGGGACGCCCGCCCAGCGGCGGTTGTTGATCTCCAGCTTGATGGCCGCGTAGGTGTCGGTCTTGGACTCCGGGTCGATCCCGTCCTCGTCCAGGTAGCCGACGACCTCCTCGCCGCCCTGCCAGCCGGAGGCGTACTGGCCGCGCACGGTGTGCCGGCCGAGGTCGGCCGGGAGCTTGACGGCGCTGAGCACCTTGAGCTTCTCGGCCACCAGCGCCTTGGGGTGGAAGGACGCCGGCTCCTCGATGGCGGTGAGCGCCATCAGCTGGAGCAGGTGGTTCTGGATCACGTCACGGGCGGAGCCGATGCCGTCGTAGTAGCCGGCCCGGCCGCCGATGCCGATGTCCTCGGCCATGGTGATCTGCACGTGGTCGACGTACGACCGGTTCCAGATCGGCTCGAACATCTGGTTGGCGAAGCGCAGCGCCAGGATGTTCTGGACCGTCTCCTTGCCCAGGTAGTGGTCGATCCGGAAGACCTCGTCCCGGGGGAAGACCTCGTGGACGACCTTGTTGAGCTCCTGCGCGCTCTCCAGGTCGTGCCCGAAGGGCTTCTCGATGACCGCGCGGCGCCAGGAGCCCTGCGGAGGGTCGGCCAGGCCGTGCTTCTTGAGCTGCTGGACGACGGTCGGGAAGAACTTCGGCGGCACGGACAGGTAGAAGGCGAAGTTGCCGCCGGTGCCCTGGGCCTTGTCCAGGTCCTCGATGGTCTCGCGCAGCTTGTCGAAGGCCTCGTCGTCGTCGAAGGTCCCGTGGACGAAGCGCATGCCCTTGGCGAGCTGCTGCCAGACCTCCTCCCGGAACGGGGTGCGGGCGTGGTCCCGGACGGCGTCGTGGACCTCCTTGGCGAAGTCCTCGTCGTCCCACTCGCGGCGGGCGAAGCCGACGAGGGAGAAGCCCGGCGGAAGCAGACCGCGGTTGGCCAGGTCGTAGATGGCCGGCATCAGCTTCTTGCGGGACAGGTCGCCGGTGACCCCGAAGATGACCAGACCGGACGGCCCCGCGATGCGCGGGAGCCGTCGGTCCGAGGGGTCACGAAGCGGGTTGACGGGGGAGGGCGGGAGGTCGTCCGCGTCCGATTCCGAAGTCAACTCAGGGAAATCAGTGCTCACTTGATGGGCTCCGCTTTCGTGCGCTGGCTGTGAGCAGGGGTCACTTCTCGGCGGCGAAGGAGGCCAGCGAGGCGGTGACGGTGTCGAGCAGCTCGTTCCAGGACTGCTCGAACTTCTCGACGCCCTCGTCCTCCAGGACCTGGACGACGTCGTCGTAGTCCACGCCGGCGGCGGCGATCGCGTCCAGCACGGCCTTGGCGTCGGCGTAGTTCGGGACGATGGTGTTGCCGGTGACGACGCCGTGGTCGCCGGTGGCGTCGAGGGTGGCCTCGGGCATGGTGTTGACGGTGCCGGGGGCGACCAGCTCGGTGACGTACAGGGTGTCCGGCAGGGCCGGGTCCTTGACGCCGGTCGAGGCCCACAGCGGGCGCTGCGGCTTGGCGCCGGCGGCCTCCAGGGCGAGCCAGCGGGCGCTGCCGGCGGTCTTGCCGTCGACGCTGCCGAAGACCTCCTCGTACGCCTGGTAGGCGAGGCGGGCGTTGGCCAGCGCGGCCTTGGAGCGCAGGTTCCTGGCGTCGCCGCCGATCTTGTCGAGGCGCTTGTCGATCTCGGTGTCCACGCGGGAGACGAAGAAGGAGGCGACCGACTCGATCTGGGAGAGGTCCAGGCCCTTGGCCTTGGCGGTCTCCAGGCCGGTCAGGTAGGCGTCGATGACGGCCTTGTAGCGCTCCAGCGAGAAGATCAGCGTGACGTTGACGCTGATGCCCCGGCCGATGACCTCGCTGATCGCGGGCAGTCCGCCCATGGTGGCGGGGATCTTGATGAAGACGTTCGGGCGGTCGACCAGCCACCACAGCTGCTTGGCCTCGGCCACGGTGGTGGCGGTCTCGTGCGCCAGGCGCGGGTCGACCTCGATGGAGACGCGGCCGTCGCGGCCGTTGGAGGCGTCGTAGACCGGGCGCAGCACGTCGGCCGCGTCGCGCACGTCGGAGGTGGTGATCATGCGGATCGCCTCCTCCGTGGTGACCTTGCGCACGGCGAGGTCGCGCAGCTGCCCGTCGTAGGAGTCGTCGCCGGCGCCGGCGATCGCCTTCTGGAAGATGGTCGGGTTGGTGGTCACGCCCACCACGTGCTTGTTCTGCACCAGTTCGGCCAGGTTGCCGGAGTTCAGCCGCTTGCGGCTGAGGTCGTCCAGCCAGATCGCAACGCCTTCGTCGCTGAGGCGCTTCAGTGCGTCAGTCATGGTGCTTCAGTCCCTTGTTCTTCGTGCTTCGTGGGGTGGTCGGAGGGGGCCGCGTGCCCGCGTGCGGGCGGACACGCGGCCGCTGTGCCGCTAGCGGCTGACGGCTTCGAGGGAGCGCAGGGCGTTGTGGGCCTCGGCCACCACGCGCTCGGCGGTGATGCCGAACTCCTCGAAGAGCACCTTGTAGTCGGCGGAGGCGCCGAAGTGCTCCAGCGAGACGATCCGGCCGTGGTCGCCGACCAGCTCGCGCCAGCCCTGGGCGATGCCGGCCTCGACCGACACCCGGGCCTTGACCGACGGCGGCAGCACGCTGTCGCGGTAGGCCTGGTCCTGCTCCTGGAACCACTCGAAGGACGGCAGCGACACCACGCGGGTGGCGATGCCCTCGGCCTCCAGCACCTCGCGGGCCTTGACGGCCAGCTGGACCTCGGAGCCGGTGCCGAGCAGGATCACCTGCGGGTCGCCGGTGGAGGCCTCGGCCAGGACGTAGCCGCCCTTCGCGGTGCCCTCGGCGGAGCCGAAGACCTCGCGGTCGAAGGTCGGGACGCCCTGGCGGGTCAGGGCCAGGCCGACCGGGCCGGGGTGGCTGGTGTGGCGCTCGACGATGGTGCGCCAGGCGACGGCGGTCTCGTTGGCGTCGGCCGGGCGGACCATGGCCAGGCCCGGGATGGCGCGCAGCGAGGCCAGGTGCTCGACCGGCTGGTGGGTCGGGCCGTCCTCGCCGAGGCCGATCGAGTCGTGCGTCCAGACGTAGGTGACCGGCAGCTTCATCAGCGCGGCCAGGCGGACGGCCGGGCGCATGTAGTCGGCGAAGACCAGGAAGGTGCCGCCGTAGACGCGGGTCCTGCCGTGCAGGGCGATGCCGTTCATGGTCGAGCCCATGGCGTGCTCGCGGATGCCGAAGTGGATCGTCCGGCCGTACGGGCCGGCCGACTTCAGCGGGTTGCCGTCGGGGAGGAAGGAGCTGTCCTCGTCGATGGTGGTGAGGTTGGACTCGGCGAGGTCGGCCGAGCCGCCCCACAGCTCCGGGATCACCGCGCCGATCGCCTTGAGGGTGTCGCCGGAGGCCTTGCGGGTGGCGACGTCCTTGCCGGCCGGGAAGGACGGGACGGCCTTCTTCCAGCCCTCGGGCAGCTCGCCGGCCTGGATGCGGTCGAACTCGGCGGCGCGGTGCGGGTTGGCGGCGCGCCAGGCGTCGAAGCCCTGCTGCCACTGGTCGCGGGCGGCCTTGCCGCGCTTGATGACCAGGCGGGCGTGCTCGATGACCTGGTCGCTGACCTCGAAGGTCTTCTCCGGGTCGAAGCCCAGGACCTTCTTGGTGGCGGCGATCTCGGCGGCGCCGAGCGCGGAGCCGTGCGCCTTGGCGGTGTTCTGGGCGTCCGGGGCCGGCCAGGCGATGATGGTGCGCATCGCGATCATGGACGGGCGGGAGGTCTCGGCCTTGGCCGCGGCCAGCGCCTCGGCGAGGGCGGCCACGTCGATGTCGCCGTTGGACTTCGGGACGACCCGCTGGACGTGCCAGCCGTACGCCTCGTAGCGCTTGAGGACGTCCTCGGAGAAGGCGGTCTCGGTGTCGCCCTCGATCGAGATGTGGTTGTCGTCGTAGAGGGCGACCAGGTTGCCCAGCTTCTGGTGGCCGGCCAGCGACGAGGCCTCGGCGGAGATGCCCTCCTCCAGGTCGCCGTCGGAGACGATGGCCCAGACGGTGTGGTCGAAGGGCGACTCGCCGGCCGGGGCGTCCGGGTCGAACAGGCCGCGCTCGTAGCGGGCGGCCATCGCCATGCCGACCGCGTTGGCGATGCCCTGGCCGAGCGGACCGGTGGTGGTCTCCACGCCGGCGGTGTGGCCGTGCTCGGGGTGACCGGGGGTGCGGCTGCCGGCGACGCGGAAGGCCTTGAGGTCGTCCAGCTCCAGGCCGTAGCCGGAGAGGTAGAGCTGGGTGTAGAGGGTCAGGCTGGTGTGCCCGGGGGAGAGGACGAAGCGGTCGCGCCCGACCCAGGACGGGTCGGTCGGGTCGTGGCGCAGGAACCGCTGGAAGATCAGGTACGCGGCCGGGGCCAGCGACATGGCCGTCCCGGGGTGGCCGTTTCCGACCTTCTGGACGGCGTCCATGGCCAGGACGCGCGCGGTGTCAACCGTGCGCTCGTCCAGATCGGTCCACTCGAATGCGTTCGTCGGCGCAGTGCTCACCCTGTCTCAGGGCTCCTTCCGTATTGAAGAGTGACCCCGTGAATGGGGACCGGGTCGGCCACGGCGCTGTGGTCCCGACGCTGGGTGGTGCCGGTCACGGAGGGTAGATCCCGCTTCTGCGTGCGAGCCTACCGTCCGGGCCGTGGCTCACCCTCCGTGCTGGGACAACCGGCAATTCCGCATGCAGATTCCCACTGGGACGGTCCGCGTTGATTTGTCCCAGGCTCTCCCGATTCTCCGCCCCGCGCCGCTCCGGTGGTCAGGACGGGGTAGAGCGTGCCGCCGGAGGCTCCCGGAGGCCCCGGCCGGGCGGTTCACCCGGGGGTGTGCGTTCCGCCTCGCCGGGGGACCCCGGAGCCGGATGCGATATATGGAGCGTCTATGGTGTCGTGGTACGCGCAGAGCGGACGATTCGGGACCCTTCGTTCCTGTGGACGCCTGCGAGGATTCATCTTCAGTTGGGGTGTTAGTGACCGCCGTCGAAACCCGTCCCGCCGGGGTCACCGGGGCGACTCCTGCGCACCGGCCCTTCGGGGCCCGTGTCGGCGCGTTCGTCGCACTGACCAAGCCGCGCATCATCGAGCTGCTGCTGATGAGCACCGTGCCGGTGATGTTCCTGGCTCAGCAGGGCGTGCCGAACATGCTGCTGGTGCTGAAGGTCGTCGTCGGCGGCTACCTCTCGGCGGGCGGCGCCAACGCCCTCAACATGTACATCGACCGGGACATCGACGCGGTGATGTCGCGCACCGAGCGGCGGCCGATCGTCACCGGGATGGTGTCGCCGCGCGAGGCGCTGGTCTTCGGCGTCGTGCTGGCGGTCGTCTCGACCCTCCTGCTGGGCTACGGGGTCAACTGGCTGTCCGCCTGGCTGGCGCTGGGCGCGCTGCTGTTCTACGTGTTCGTCTACACGCTGGGGCTCAAGCGGCGCACCTCGCAGAACATCGTCTGGGGCGGCATCGCGGGCTGCATGCCGGTGCTGGTCGGCTGGTCCTCGGTGACCGACTCGGTGTCCTGGGCCGCGGTGGTGCTGTTCCTGGTGGTGTTCTTCTGGACGCCGCCGCACACCTGGGTGCTGTCGATGAAGGTCCGCGACGACTACGAGCGGGCCGGCGTGCCGATGCTGCCGGTCGTCAAGGGCAACGTGGCGGTCGGCAAGCAGGTCGTCGCCTACTCCTGGGTGATGGTGGCGGTCTCGCTGGCGCTCTGGCCGCTGGGGCACATGAGCTGGCTGTACCCGGTCGCCGCGGTGCTGCTGGGCGGGGCGTGGCTGCGCGAGGCGCACGCGCTGTACGGGCGGGCCAAGGCCGGGATCGTGGGTGCGAAGCTCAAGGAGATGCGGCTGTTCCACTGGTCGATCACCTACCTGTCGCTGCTGATGGTGGTCTGCGCGATCGACCCGTTCGTGAAGTAGGTCCTTGCAGGAGAAGAGCCCCGGTCCGTGCGGACCGGGGCTCTTCCCGTTTCAGCGGGCGGGCAGCCCGGAGGGGCCGACGTGGTCGTCCAGCCAGTCCCGCAGCGGCTGGGAGGCGTGCAGGAAGCCGGTGATCCGGGTGTAGGCGGCGCGGGTGCCCAGCCACTTCGCGGGCTCCCACTCCTGCCAGGCCACCAGGCCCTTGTGGCGCAGCAGCGCGATCCGGGGGTGGTCCTTGGGATAGCCGCGCGGGGCCGACTTGAGGGAGTCCCGGCCGACCACCCGCGGGCCCTCCCGCTCCACCCGGGCGATCACCCGCTCCAGCTCGGCGCCGGTGACGTCCTCGGCGACGGCGGCCCGGTAGCGCTCCAGCTGGTCCGGGGCGAGCTGGTACAGCCCGTTGCCGCAGGCCAGGCCGTCGGCGGAGAGCTGGATGTAGCCGCCGCTCTCCAGGTGCGCGCCGATGTGCGTCTTGTACGGGGACTTGTCGGCGCTGAAGCGGACGTCGCGGTTCGGGCGGAAGACCTTGCCCGGTCCGAACTCGGGCTCCAGCTCGGCGAGCAGCCGCTCCATCGGGGCCCGTACGGCGTCCTCGTACCGGTCCTTGTGGGCCTGCCAGAAGGTCCTGGAGTTGTCGGCTTCGAGCTGCTCGTAGAAGTCGAGCGCCTCGTCGGGCCAGCCTCTGAACGTCACCTCTCCAGTATGTGGCCCGGTGCACAGGGCGCTCCCGTCGCCAGGGCGCCTACCGGTGGGTAGCATGCGGGGCATGAGCAGCGCAGAGACCTCCACCGCCGCGTCGGACGCCCGTACCGAGCGCCGCGCCAAGCGCATCGCCAAGAACCTGACCAGCTTCGCCCGGCAGCACGGGGGCAGCGCCGACGCGGTCGTCGAGTACGTCGGCGCCGTGGCCACCCGGATCGTCGTGGTGGGCGCGGACGGCGCCTGGGGCGACCAGGTGGCCCCCAGCTACGCCGTCGGCCGCCGGGCCGCGGAGCTGGCCGGGCTGACCCTGCACGACGACTTCGAGGGCGAGCTGGGCCTCAAGGTGAAGACCGGCGAGTACGAGTGGAAGCGGATGGCCGGCATCCAGATCGGCGGCTGAGGCCCCCTTCAGCGACGACGGCGGCCCGGCTCCCTTCCCGTACGGGGGAGCCGGGCCGTTGTTTTCGCGGTCACAACATGTCTGTGTGCGGACGGGAAGGGATGGACGGTCCAGCCAAGCCCACTGACTGTCCGCGGTGACGGTGAGCCCGAAGCGTTCGGGTGCCGGGCGGTCGTGCTCGTCCCACCAGCGGTGGGCGGTTTCGATCTCGTCCCATAGCCGGCGCGGGCCGTGCTGCCAGACGGTGAACTGCTCGGCTCGACGCTCGACGGCCGCCCATGACCGGGCGTCCGTCGTCGCGACCCAGAGCCGTTCTTCGTCGTCCTCCCAGGCTGTCCAGACATCGCCCAGCCACAGGCCGAGAGCGAACCGCGCGTCCCAGTGGGCGCCGGTGACCTCCCATGGTGACAGCGTCGTCCCGGACTCCTCCGGCGTGTGCTCGTCGCGGACGACATCGCGGAAGATCCGCAGATCCTGCCGCTGGTTGCGCATCAGCATGAACGCGGAATGCGGGCTGAAGCGCCCCTGCGCGCGATCACGTTCGACGGTGAGCTTGAGCAGCCCCCAGCAGAGCATCGGGTTGTCCCAGGGGGTGAGGATGGTGCCGCCGGGCCGGGTCTGCTCGATCCACGCCCAGGGCACGCGGCGAACCGAACAGGTGGAGATGATCCGGTCGTACGGGTGACGGCGCGGCCGGCCCACGGAGCCGTCCCCGCAGATGAGCTCCACGTCCACGCCTGCCGCGTTCAGGGAGGCCCGCGCCTGCTCGGAGACCTCGGAGTCGATCTCGATCGAGGTGACGTGTCCGGCGCCCACGCGGTGCGCCAGCAGAGCCGCGTTCCAGCCGGTGCCGGTGCCGATCTCCAGGACGTCCATTCCGGGCCGGAGGTCGAGGTCGCGGAGCATGCGGACGACGACCGAGGGAGCCGAGGCGGAGGAGGACGGCCAGGCATCGGCCGGATCGGCCGATGCCTGGCCGTCGTTGAGCTGGGTGACGATGGGCACGTCCGCGTAAGCCGCCTCGAACCACCGCCGCTGGTCGGTCGAGAGGTCGCACGGTTCGTAGCCGCCCCGGTCGTCCTCCAACCAGATCCGCTCCGGCAGGAAGCGATGGCGCGGGACCGCCTCGATAGCCTGCTTCCACTCGCGGGGGACCGGGCCGCCAAGCGCCTCGCCTACGGTTCGGAGCAGGCCGCATACGGCGGCCGGCTCCGGTCGATGCGCAGGGTCCGTCACTTCTCGCCTTCGTCCTTCTTGTGCTTCGGCTCGGGCGCCGGGCGTGCCCCGTCGGGGGACGGCTTGCTGGTGCCGGGATCCTTCTTGCCCCCGTGCTTGCCGCCGCTGCTCTTGTCGGTTCCCCAGCCCATGGGTCCTCCTGTGATCGGTTCGTCGTCGGTGGTGCGGCGGTCGTGAGGTGCCGAGCCCCTACCGGTTCGGCGGCCGGGGCGTGGGCGGGTTCGGCGGCCGCGGCCTGGGCGGCTTCGGCTCGCGCTCGGACATGCCGGTGCTCCTTTCGAGGTCGGGAGACGGGTCGGTGATCCCGCCCGCGCCGCCGGGCCGGCGGCGCGGGCGGGGGCTTCAGGGGGACCGGTTGACCAGTACCAGGGCTGCCAGCACGACATGCGATCCGGCAGCGGCGGGTACCCCGTAGGCGGCCCAGACGCGCGTGGGATCAGGAGGGGATGGCAGCGGTGCGTTGTCGGGGCCGGAAGTGTCCTCCGGCGGTTGCGAGTTCACCGGGGGATCGGCGGGGGCGTCGCGAGGTCGGCGTGGACGACCTTCCCGAACGGGAGGAGCGTGACGCCCCAACGGCCGCAGGTGAGCCGGTGGACCATCGCCAGACCCCGGCCCGACGTGGCGTCGGGTCCGGCCTGGATCACCACGGGCATCGAGCGGGAACCGTCACCGACGAGGATGCGGACGGTCCGGCCGGTCGGACGGCGGACACCGACGAGCATGCGGGTCCGGCAGCCGGTCTTGAGGGAGTTGGTCGTCAGCTCGCTGACGATCACTACGGCGTCGTCCACCAAGTCCTCCAGCCCCCACTCTTGCAGCTGCGCGCCGACGAACCGGCGCGCAGCTGCCACCGATTCCGACCGGTAGGGCAGCAGCAGGTCGGCTGCCGCCAACACCGACGTCGGGTCGGAGCCAGGAGTCGCACGACTCTCCATCGAAGCGTGCTGCACGGGAACGTCCAGGACGTCGGCCTCGAACACGACCATCTCCTCTATATGAGATGTTTCCATGCACTCATGTACATGAGTGACGAGGAGAAGAATGCCCGACTCCTGTATATGAGTCAACCCGTGGCGAGAGGAATCTCGCCACGGGTTGAGGAAGTTGATCGTGAGTCAGTCGTCCGCGGGGAAGCGATAGTCCAGAACGAACTGATCGGCGGCCATGACGGTGTCGCACACTTCCACCACGCGTCCATCGGTGGTGATGGCCTCACGAACGAGATGGATCACCGGCGCACCAGGGCTCAATGAGAGCGCTTTGGCCTCGGGCTTGGTCGCGAGCCTGGCCCGGACGGACTCGGTGAACTCGGCGAGGGGGTGGCCGTGCTCTTCGAGGCGGGCGTAGATGCCGCCGCCACCGGGGTTCTCGGCGAAGACCTCAGGGATGTCCTTGACCACATCCCAGGGCAGGTATGACGTAGCTTCCTCGGTGGGTACCCCGTCGCGGAAGTACCGGCGCTTGCGGGCCAGCACCTGGGCGCCGGCGGGAAGACCCAAGCGACCCGCGATCTCAGGAGACGCTGCGGTGGGGCCTACGAACAGCACGGTCACGGATGGGACGCCGCCGGAGGTCTCCGTCTCTGCAAGGTACGCCGCCTTGCCGGCCTTGCGGTGGGCGCGGCGGAACCGGTCCGCAGACTTCCGCTGTACCGGCGGGCGCGAGCGGACGAATGATCCTCGACCGTGATGCGTCTCGATGAGCTGAGACGTTCGGAGTTCGGCGATGGCCTTGCGAACCGTCCCGGACGCGACTCCGTACCGCTGTATGAGCTCCGCCTCGCTGGGCACGGTGGCGCCGGGAGCGAGAGCGCCCGACTTGATTTGTGCGGCGAGATCAGCCGCGATCTGCAGGTACTTCGCTGTGGCCGACGAGGCCACCTCACCACTCGCCATAGTCCTTCAGGGCTCCTATCCTCCTGCACATGAGTAACAGCGTCGGGAAGTCCCAGTCAACGCCGCTCCACTCGGTGTCCGTCGCGGGGGTGGTGGTGCGCGAGGACGGCCGGGTCCTGGCGATTCGGCGGGCTGACAACGGGACCTGGGAAGCCCCGGGTGGTGTGCTGGAGCCGGACGAGGCCGTCGAGGACGGCGTGCGCCGCGAGGTCTACGAGGAGACCGGGGTCAAGGTCGGCGTGGACAGGCTGACCGGCGTCTACAAGAACGTGACCCGGGGGATCGTCGCCCTCGTCTTTCGCTGCCGACTGGAGGGCGGGGCGGAGCGACTCTCGGACGAGGCGGTCGAAGTCGCTTGGCTCACACCGGCCGAGGTCTCCGAGTGCATGGGCGAGGTTTATGCCGTACGGGTCCTGGACGCGCTTCGGGACCACACGGCACCGAGTATCCGGACCCACGACGGGCGGCACCTGCTCTGACAGCACGGCGAAGGCCCCCATCGGTTGCGATGGGGGCCTTCTGCGTGGCTCAAGCTGCGGCGGGCTCCGGCGTCCGTGGGGCCGGGGCGGCGGCGGTCTCCTCGGCCGGGCGGGTGCGCAGGGCGAGGGGGATGCGGAGGGTGGCGATCCAGGTCAGGGCGGCGAGGAACATGTGCAGGCCGACCATCAGCTCGGGGGCGTCGGTGAAGTACTGGACGAAGCCGAGTACGCCCTGGAGCAGGAGGATCGCGAGCAGTTCCTTGGCGCGGGCCCGGGCCGGCTGCGGGGCCTTGACGGCCGCGAAGACGAAGATCACCGCGATGGCCAGGCCGACCGAGACGAAGGCCAGGTCGGCGTGGGCCTGCGCCAGGCGGTCGTAGTCGATCGGGATGCGCGGGACGATCTTGTTGTCCCGGGGGGTGCCCGGGTGGTGGCCGGCGCCGGTCACCAGGGTGCCGGCGGCGACCAGCAGGCCGATGACGGTGACCAGGACGTAGGAGAGCTGGTGGATCGGGCGGGCCACCGAGAGCTTCGGCGGGCCGTCCCCTTCCTTCGCCCGCTCCCACATCAGCAGCGCCACCCAGACCAGGGCCATCGCGGCGATCATGTGCAGGGCCACGGTGTACGGGTTGAGGCCGGTCAGCACGGTGATGCCGCCGAGCACGGCGTTGCTCATCACCAGCCAGAACTGTGCCCAGCCGAGCTTGGTCATGCTGTGCCGCCACGGCCGGTGGCAGCGAGCGGCCAGGATCGCCCAGCCGACCGCGGCGCTCAGCACGTAGGTGAGCATCCGGTTGGTGAACTCGACCACGCCGTAGTAGCCCATCTCGGGCGTCGGGATCAGGCTTTCCGGCGTGCAGCGCGGCCACGTCGAACAGCCGAGGCCGGAGGCGGTGAGCCGGACGGCGCCGCCGGTGACGACGATCACCACGCTCATCACCAGCGCGGCGAACGTGGCGCGGCGGACCATCGCGGCGGAGGGCTGCCAGCGCTCGGCGAGCCAGGAGAAGGGGTTAGGCACGGGGTCAATCGTAGGCGGCCTTACAGGCGATCTTGCGGCGGGGCGCGGCGCCGCGGGGCGCCGGGCGGGCGGACCGCAAAGCGGACTGTTCGGGCAAGGCGGTCATTGGTCTTGACCAATCACCGGTTTGGCCGAAAGAGTGCGGATTGGTCCATACCTTTTTTCGGGCCTCTCCCACTCCTCCCGCACGTAAGCGGAGATCCTGCACATGCGCATATCCACTTCCGCCGCCGCGCTCGCCGTCGGTGGCTCTCTCGCACTGGCCGGCCTCATCGCGCCGGCCGCCCAGGCCGTCGGCGCCGATCAGGAGTGCCGCGGTCTCGGGGTCGCCAACCTCTACGGCGAGTTCATCGAGGGCGACGACACCCACACGCCCGACGCCGAGGGTGCGGTCGCGGTCGGTGGCAACGCCGACTTCACCGGCGGCTTCTCGGTCGGCCAGGAGCTCACCGCGGCCCAGGTCGACGCGCTGCCCGGGAAGAACGCCCTGGTCGTGGCCGGCAAGATCACCGGCCACAACACCCAGGTGATGAAGGGCAACGGCGTCTTCGGCTCCAAGGCCGACGGCGCGGTGGTCCAGGCCCACCAGGGCACCGTCGGGCAGGGCCCCTCGCCGATCGACTTCAAGGCCGAGTTCGCCAAGCTGCGCGCCGCCGCGGCCTCGCTGGCCGTCGTGCCGCAGACCGCCGGCGCCGGCGTCCAGGCCGAGGGCGCCAAGCTGACCCTCACCGGCGGGGACGCGAAGTACAACAGCTTCACCGTCGAGGCGGCGAAGCTGCAGGGCGCCAAGGACGTCTTCCTCAAGGTGCCGGCCGGCTCGGTGACGGTGGTCAACGTGACCGGCGGCTCGTACGACATGGCGGCGGCCGGGACCACCGGCTTCCACCTGTGGGACGAGGGCAGGAAGGCCTTCGTGCTGGACGACAAGCTGCAGAGCGCCGCGGGCGGGGCGGTCCGGGCCAAGCTGCTCTGGAACTTCCCGACCGCCACCAAGGTGGTCAAGAACAGCCAGGCCGCCTGGGCGGGCACCGTGCTCGCGCCGAACGCCGCCTTCGACCTCGGCAGCGGCGGGCCGGTCAACGGCTCGGTGATCGCCGCCTCGCTGACCGGCAAGGGCGGTGCGGAGACGCACCACTACCCCTTCACCGGCTGCCTGCCGGGCACCACCGTCCCGACGCCGTCCGGCACGCCGACGGTGCCGCCGACCGTACCGCCCACGGGGCCGACCGGCTCGCCGTCGGGCACGCCGAGCGCGTCGGCCTCCCCGAGCGGTTCGGTGAGCCCCTCGGGCAGCCCGTCCGTTCCGGCGACCGGCAAGCCCGGCCCGAGCGGCTCGGCCAGCCCGTCGGCCGGTGCCTCGACAGCCGCTCCGGCGGCTCCGGGCGGCCCGTCCGCCTCGCCGGACGCGGGCGGCAACCTGGCGCACACCGGCTCCGGTCCGGTGCTGCCGCTGGCGATCGGCGGTGCGGTGGTGCTGGCGGCCGGCGGCGCGATCGTGGTGGCCGCCCGGCGCAGGGCGGCGAAGAGGGCCTGAAACCGCTGAACCGGCGGTGACGGCCCGGAAGGGTCGAGCCGCCGGGAAGGCCGGAAAGGCCGGAATGGTCCGGATGTTCGTCGGCTGACCGAATCGGCGCCCCTGGTGATTGAACCCGATCACCAGGGGCGCCGTTCTGTCTTGAAGGTGACGAAGTTCATTCACGTTTGCCGAATCCACGTTCTGCGAGGTGACGGCTGTGATGGGCTGGTCATGCACATCGGAAAGACGGACGGACCGTCGATATCCGGTCGTGCGGCGGGGTGTGGCGGGGTGCGGGAGTGCCGGTAGAGTCCCCCGGACAGTCGTAGCGGGCCACCGCGAACCACTCAACACGCCTGCTGCACAGGACCGTTCGGAGGGGAAAAAGGTAATGGCACGACAGCAGCGGCACTTCGCGATCGGTGCGACGGCACTCGCCGGCACGGCTGCGGCCGGTTTTCTACTGCCCCTGGCACTGGCCACCAACGCCTCGGCGCACGTGCCGAGTTGGACGGTGACCTGCGACAAGATCGTGATCGATCTGATCAACTACAGCCCCAAGGCCGACGTGAAGAACACCGTCAGCCTCACCATCGACGGCGAGAAGGTCCTGGACGCCAAGGCCTTCCCCGCGGAGTTCCACGGCTCCTTCCCGGTGAAGGACCACAACGGCCCGATCAAGGCGAACCTGGTGGTCACCACCACGGAGAACCCGAACGAGAAGGGCTGGAACATCAACGAGACCAAGACCATCGAGCCGTGCCACACGCCGACTCCGACTCCGACCCCGACCCCGACCAAGACCCCGACGCCCACCCCCACGCCCACCCCCACCAAGACGCCGACGCCGACCCCGACGCCGACCGTGACCCCGTCCACCCCGCCGGTCACGCCCCCGGCCACCCCGACCCCGTCGGCCACCCCCACCCCGAGCAAGTCCCCGACCCCGTCGCCCACCAGCAGCGCCCCGGCGCTCGCCCAGACCGGTAGCAGCGACGCGACCCCGATGATCGCGGCGGCCGGCGGCGGCGTGCTGCTGGTCGGCGGCGCGCTCGTGCTGCTCGCCCGCAAGCGCCGCGGCGGCAGCGCGAGCTGACGCTCCGCGAGCCGGCAACGGCGACCGCAACCACGACGCCCCCCGGCCACCAGGTGGCCGGGGGGCGTCGTGCGCCGAGCCGCCGGTCACTCCCAGCGGAAGAAGCGGGCGGCCGCGGCCAGGCCGAGCACCGACCAGCCGGCCAGGATGCCGAGGTCCGCCCACGGCACCCCGGCGCCGTCCTGGAGCACCGACCGCAGGCCGTCCGAGAGCGCCGAGATCGGCAGCAGCTCCAGCACCGACCGGACGGCCGAGGGGAACCTGCTCAGCGGCACGATCACCCCGCCGGCGAGCAGCAGCAGGACGAACACCAGGTTGGCGCCGGCCAGGGTGGCCTCGGCCTTCAGGGTGCCGGCCATCAGCAGGCCGAGCCCGGAGAAGGCGGCGGTGCCGAGGACCAGCAGGGCGGCGACGGTCAGCGGGTCGCCGTGCGGGGACCAGCCGAGGGCCAGTGCGATCACCGACAGCAGCGCCACCTGCAGCGCCTCCGTCACCAGGACGCAGCCGGTCTTGGCGGTCAGCAGCGCCCAGCGCGGCAGCGGGCTGGCGCCGAGCCGCTTCAGCACGCCGTAGCGGCGCTCGAAGCCGGTGGCGATCGCCTGGCCGGTGAAGGCGGTGGACATCACGGCCAGCGCGAGCAGTCCGGGGGCCAGGAAGTCGACCCGCTTGCCGGGGCCCTCGACCGCGACGATGTCCACGGCGGAGAACAGCACCAGCAGCACGGTCGGGATGACCACGGTGAGCAGCAGCTGCTCACCGTTGCGCAGCAGCATCCGGGTCTCGAACGCGGTCTGGGCGAGCAGCATCCGGCCGACGGGCGCGGCGCCCGGCCGGGGGGAGTAGTCCGTACGTGTCACGAGCGCAGCTCCCGTCCGGTCAGGTCGAGGAAGACGTCCTCCAGGCTGCGGCGCTGGACGGACAGCCGTTCGGGCAGGATGCCGGAGGCCGCGCACCAGCCGGTGACGGTGGCCACCAGCCCGGGGTCGACGGGCGCCTCGACGCGGTAGCTGCCGGGCGCGGTCTCGACGGCGGTGGCGCCCTCGGGTAGTTCCTTGAGCAGCGGGCCGAGGTCGAGGCCGGGCGGGCCGTCGAAGCGCAGCGCGCCCTCGGCGCCGTCGCGACACAGCTCCTCGACGGTGCCGTCGGCGATCACCCGGCCGCGGTCGACGACGGCGACCCGGTCGGCGAGCTGCTCGGCCTCGTCCATGTGGTGGGTGGTGACGACCACGGTGACGCCGTCCCGGCGCAGGTCGCGCACCAGCTCCCAGGTGGCCCGGCGGGCCTGCGGGTCGAGGCCCGCGGTCGGCTCGTCCAGGAAGACCAGCTCGGGGCGGCCGACCACGGCCATCGCCAGGGCGAGCCGCTGCTGCTGGCCGCCGGACAGCCGCCGGTACGCGGTGCGGCCGCAGGAGCCGAGGCCGAGGCGGTCGACCAGGGCGTCCACGTCCAGCGGGTGGGCGTGCAGCCGGGCGGTGTGCCGCAGCATCTCGACGGCGCGCGCGCCCGCGTACACGCCGCCGGACTGCAGCATGACGCCGATCCGGGGCCGCAGCGCGGCGTTCTGGGCGACCGGGTCGAGACCGAGGACGCGGACGGTGCCGGCGTCGGGCCGGCGGTAGCCCTCGCAGGTCTCGATGGTGGTGGTCTTGCCGGCGCCGTTGGGGCCGAGGACGGCGGTGATCGCGCCGGCCGGGATGGTGAGGTCGAGGCCGTCCACCGCGACCTTGTCGCCGTAGCGTTTGACCAGCCCGGCGATCTGGACCGCGGGTTCGGAGTGCATACCGGCGAGTGTAAGAGGGCCCGACAGGACCGCCGGACGGCGGCCTGGATGATCGTTTTCCCAGTTCAGGTAAGGCTTACCTGCGTGATCGATGCCACCGATGAGGCATGGGTCACGGCTTGTCCCCGCGGAAGGAATTACGCAACACTGGTGTTGTGAAAAACATGCGCGAGCACGCCCAGCAGCAGGAGGTCGAGTCGGCCTCCTCCTGCGACGTGCCCGTGACGGCGGCCGAGGTGCTGCTGGACGGCCACCGGGCCACCCGGGACCGGGTCGCCCGGTCGATCCTGGACCACGGCCCGTCCTCCGCCGCCGATCTGGCGAGCCGGCTCGGCCTCACCGCCGCGGCCGTCCGCCGCCACCTCGACGGGCTCGCCGCCAGCGGCCTGGTCGAGTCCCGCGACCAGCGGGTCTACGGCAGCCGCGGCCGGGGCCGTCCGGCCAAGGTCTTCGCGCTCACCGACGCCGGCCGGGACGCCTTCTACCAGGCGTACGACCAGCTCGCCGCCGACGCGCTGCGCTGGATCGCGGACTCGGTGGGCGGCGGCAAGGCGGGCGAGGAGGCGGTCGCCGCCTTCGCCCGCGCCCGGTTCGGCAAGCAGGCCGAGAAGTACCTGGAGGCCCTGCGCCTGGCCGCCGCCGGCGAGCGCACCGAGGCGCTCGCGCAGGCGCTGAGCGCGGACGGGTACGCTGCCACGGTGCGGCGTGTCCCGTCGGCCGCGGCCAAGGCCCCGGCGGGCGCCCAGCTCTGCCAGCACCACTGCCCGGTCGCGCACATCGCCGAGCAGTTCCCCCAGCTCTGCGAGGCGGAGACCGAGGTCTTCTCCCAGCTCCTGGGCACCCATGTGCAACGGCTGGCCACGATCGCCCACGGCGACGGGGTCTGCACCACCTATGTGCCGGCACCCGGTGCCGCATCGTCGTCCGCCCGGCTGCCTTCGGGCCGCGGCTCCGATGCGGTGCCGACTGCCAGCACGTCGGAAAATTCCGCGTCCACCGAAGATTCTGCGTCCGCGCGTTAGGAAGCTCGCATGACTGACACCGTTTCGCACCCCGAGCTCGAGGGCCTGGGCAATTACGAGTACGGCTGGGCCGACCCGGACACCGCCGGTGCGGCGGCCAAGCGCGGGCTCAGCGAGGAGGTCGTCCGCGACATCTCCGCGAAGAAGAACGAGTCCGAGTGGATGCTCAACCTGCGTCTCAAGGGCCTGAAGCTGTTCGGCAAGAAGCCCATGCCGACCTGGGGCTCGGACCTCACCGGCATCGACTTCGACAACATCAAGTACTTCGTCCGCTCCACCGAGAAGCAGGCCGAGTCCTGGGAGGACCTGCCGGCGGACATCAAGGCGACGTACGACAAGCTCGGCATCCCGGAGGCGGAGAAGCAGCGCCTGGTCGCCGGCGTCGCCGCCCAGTACGAGTCCGAGGTCGTCTACCACCAGATCCGCGAGGACCTGGAGGAGCAGGGCGTCATCTTCCTGGACACCGACACCGCGCTGCGCGAGCACCCGGAGCTGTTCAAGGAGTACTTCGGCACCGTGATCCCGGCCGGCGACAACAAGTTCGCCGCGCTGAACACCGCGGTGTGGTCCGGCGGCTCGTTCATCTACGTGCCGAAGGGCGTGCACGTGGACATCCCGCTCCAGGCCTACTTCCGGATCAACACCGAGAACATGGGCCAGTTCGAGCGGACGCTGATCATCGTCGACGAGGACGCCTACGTCCACTACGTCGAGGGCTGCACCGCCCCGATCTACTCCTCCGACTCGCTGCACTCGGCGGTCGTGGAGATCATCGTCAAGAAGGGCGGCCGCTGCCGCTACACGACGATCCAGAACTGGTCGAACAACGTCTACAACCTGGTCACCAAGCGCGCCGTGGCGTACGAGGGCGCGACCATGGAGTGGGTCGACGGCAACATCGGCTCCAAGGTCACCATGAAGTACCCGGCCGTCTACCTGATGGGCGAGCACGCCAAGGGCGAGACCCTGTCGATCGCCTTCGCGGGCGAGGGCCAGCACCAGGACGCCGGCGCCAAGATGGTCCACATGGCGCCGAACACCTCGTCCAACATCGTCTCCAAGTCGGTGGCGCGCGGCGGCGGCCGGACCTCCTACCGCGGCCTGATCGAGATCGGCGAGGGCTCCAAGGGCGCCAAGTCCAACGTGCTCTGCGACGCGTTGCTGGTCGACACGATCTCCCGCTCGGACACCTACCCCTACGTGGACGTCCGCGAGGACGACGTGTCCATGGGCCACGAGGCGACCGTCTCCAAGGTCAGCGAGGACCAGCTGTTCTACCTGATGAGCCGCGGCATGACGGAGTTCGAGGCGATGGCGATGATCGTCCGCGGCTTCGTCGAGCCGATCGCGCGCGAGCTGCCGATGGAGTACGCGCTGGAGCTCAACCGGCTGATCGAGCTGCAGATGGAGGGCGCGGTCGGCTGACGACCGGCCGGACCCCGCCCACCGACTTTCGAGTTTTCGAGGAAGAGAGCACCACGACAGCCATGGCTGACGTTCAGAACACCACCGGGGCGACCACCGCCGGTTCGATCGAGGTCGGCACCGCCGGCGCGGGCGCGCAGCTCGCCGGCCCCGGCACCGGCCGGACCACCGTCCAGCAGCCGATCGACGCGCGCGTCGCGGTCAAGCCGTCCTTCGACGTGAACGACTTCCCGGTGCCCACCGGCCGCGAGGAGGACTGGCGGTTCACCCCGCTGCACCGCCTCGCCGGGCTGCACGACGGCACGGCCGCCGACGGCGAGCGGGGCGAGGACAAGGTCGAGTTCGCGCTGCCGGACGGCGTCACCGCCGAGACCGTCGGCCGGGACGACGCCCGGCTCGGCAAGGCCGGCAAGCCGGTCGACCGGGTCGCCGCGCAGGCGTTCAGCGGCTTCGAGCAGGCGCTCGTGGTGACCGTCCCCCAGGACGCGGTGCTGACCGAGCCGGTCCGGATCGACGTGCGCGCCGGGGGCGGGGTCCGCTTCGCCCACGTGGTGATCGACGTCAAGCCGTTCGCCGAGGCCGTCGTGGTGCTCAACCACGAGGGCACCGGCACCCGGGCCGCCAACGTCGAACTGCTGGTCGGCGACGGCGCCAAGCTGACCTTCGTCTCGGTGCAGGACTGGGAGCGGGACGCCGTCCACGTCGCCCAGCACAACGCGCTGGTCGGCCGGGACGCCACGTTCAAGTCCGTGGTCGTGACCTTCGGCGGCGACCTGGTCCGCCTGCACCCGCGGGTCAACTACACGGGCCCCGGTGGCGAGGCCGAGCTGTTCGGCCTGTACTTCGCCGACGCGGGCCAGCACCTGGAGCACCGCCTGGTCGTCGACCACGACACCCCGCACTGCCGCTCCAACGTCGCGTACAAGGGCGCCCTCCAGGGCCAGGACGCGCACGCGGTCTGGGTCGGCGACGTGCTGATCCGCGCCGCCGCGCTCGGCACCGACACCTACGAGCTCAACCGCAACCTGGTGCTCACCGACGGCGCGCGGGTCGACTCGATCCCGAACCTGGAGATCGAGACCGGCGAGATCGTCGGCGCCGGCCACGCCTCGGCGACCGGCCGCTTCGACGACGAGCAGCTGTTCTACCTGATGGCCCGCGGCATCCCGGCCGACGAGGCCCGCCGCCTGGTGGTGCGCGGCTTCTTCGCCGAGCTGCTCCAGCAGATCGGCGTGGCCGAGGTCCAGGACCAGCTCATGGAGAAGATCGACGCCGAGCTGGAATCGGCGGTCTGAGCGAGATGACCTTCCTCCGTGCCTGCGCGCTGAGCGACCTCCAGGAGGACGTTCCCAAGCGCGTGGACCTCAACGGCGTGCCGGTCTCCGTCGTCCGCACCGACGAGGGGGTGTTCGCGATCAACGACATCTGCTCGCACGCGAACGTCTCGCTCTCCGAGGGCGAGGTCGAGGACTGCATGATCGAGTGCTGGCTGCACGGCTCCAGCTTCGACCTGCGCACCGGCAAGCCCTCCGGCCTGCCCGCCACCAAGCCGGTCGCTGTCTACCCCGTAAAGATCGAAGGGGACGATGTGCTCGTCTCCGTCAACCAGGAGTCCTGAGTACACATGGCAACCCTTGAAATCCGCGACCTGCACGTCTCCGTGGAGGCCGAGAACGGCCCGCGCGAGATCCTGAAGGGCGTCGACCTGACCGTGAAGCAGGGCGAGACCCACGCCATCATGGGTCCGAACGGCTCCGGCAAGTCCACCCTGGCCTACTCGCTGGCCGGCCACCCGAAGTACACCGTCACCGGCGGCTCGGTGCTGCTGGACGGCGAGGACGTCCTGGAGATGTCCGTCGACGAGCGCGCCAAGGCCGGCGTCTTCCTGGCCATGCAGTACCCGGTCGAGGTCCCGGGCGTCTCGGTCAGCAACTTCCTGCGCACCGCCGCCACCGCCGTCCGCGGCGAGGCCCCCAAGCTGCGGCTGTGGGTCAAGGAGGTCAAGGAGGCGATGGCCGCCCTGCAGATGGACCCGGCCTTCGCCGAGCGCAACGTCAACGAGGGCTTCTCCGGCGGTGAGAAGAAGCGCCACGAGATCCTCCAGCTGGAGCTCCTCAAGCCGAAGATCGCGATCCTCGACGAGACCGACTCCGGTCTGGACGTCGACGCGCTGCGGATCGTCTCCGAGGGCATCAACCGGGTCCGCTCGACCGGCGAGGTCGGCACCCTGCTGGTGACCCACTACACCCGCATCCTGCGGTACATCAAGCCCGACCACGTCCACGTCTTCGCGGGCGGCCGCATCGTCGAGTCCGGCGGCGCCGAGCTGGCCGACAAGCTGGAGAACGAGGGCTACGAGGCGTACGTGAAGGGGGGCGCGTCCGAGTGACGCATCCGTTTACGGGTCATAGCGGCCTCCTCGACACCGACGCGATCCGCAAGGACTTCCCGGTCCTCCAGCGACTGCTGCACGACGAGAAGCCGCTGGTCTACCTGGACAACGCGGCCACCTCGCAGAAGCCGCGCCAGGTGCTGGAGGCCCTGAACGCCTACTACGAGCGGCACAACGCCAACGTCCACCGCGGCGTGCACGTGCTCGCCGAGGAGGCCACGGCACTGTACGAGGGCGCCCGCGACAAGGTCGCGGCGTTCATCAACGCGCCGAGCCGCAACGAGGTGATCTTCACCAAGAACGCCTCGGAGTCGCTCAACCTCGTCGCCAACATGCTCGGCTGGGCCGACGAGCCCTACCGGGTGGACGCCGACTCCGAGATCGTCATCACGGAGATGGAGCACCACTCCAACATCGTCCCGTGGCAGCTGCTCTCGCAGCGCACCGGTGCGAAGCTCAAGTGGTTCGGGCTGACCGACGAGGGCCGGCTCGACCTGTCGAACATCGACGAGCTGATCACCGAGCGGACCAAGGTGGTCTCCGTCACCCTGGTCTCCAACCTGCTGGGCACGGTCAACCCGGTCGAGACCATCGTCCGCAAGGCCCAGTCGGTCGGCGCGCTGGTCGTCGTCGACGCCTCGCAGGCCGCCCCGCACATGGTGCTGGACGTGCAGGCGCTGGAGGCCGACTTCGTCGCCTTCACCGGCCACAAGATGCTGGCCCCGACCGGCATCGGCGTGCTCTGGGGCCGCCACGAGCTGCTGGAGGACCTCCCGCCGTTCCTCGGCGGCGGCGAGATGATCGAGACCGTCACCATGGGCTCGTCCACCTACGCCCCGGCGCCGCACAAGTTCGAGGCCGGCACCCCGCCGATCGCCCAGGCGGTCGGGCTCGGCGCGGCCGTCGACTACCTCCAGGGCATCGGCATGGAGAAGATCGCGGCGCACGAGCACGCGATCACCGAGTACGCCGTCGAGCGGCTGCTGGAGGTCCCGGACCTGCGGATCATCGGCCCGCGCACGGCCGTGGACCGCGGTGCCGCGATCTCCTTCACCCTCGGCGACATCCACCCGCACGACGTGGGCCAGGTGCTGGACGAGCAGGGCATCGCCGTGCGCGTCGGCCACCACTGCGCGCGGCCGGTCTGCCTGCGGTACGGAATTCCGGCGACCACGCGGGCGTCGTTCTATCTGTACTCGACGCCGGGCGAGGTCGACGCGCTGATCGACGGCCTGCACCACGTCCGGAACTTCTTCGGCTGACGGGACGGGGCAGGACGACCATGAAGCTCGACTCGATGTACCAGGACATCATCCTGGACCACTACCGCAACCCGCACGGCAAGGGGCTGCGGGACGGCGACGCCGAGGTGCACCACGTCAACCCGACGTGCGGCGACGAGATCACCCTGCGGGTGAAGCTCGACGGCGCGACGGTGGCCGACGTCTCGTACGAGTCCCAGGGCTGCTCGATCAGCCAGGCGAGCGCCTCGGTGCTCAACGACCTGGTCGTCGGCAAGAGCGTGGGCGAGGCGCAGGCCGTCCAGGAGGCCTTCCTGGAGCTGATGCAGAGCAAGGGCCAGGGCGAGGGCGACGAGGAGGTGCTGGAGGACGCGGTCGCGTTCGCCGGCGTCTCCAAGTACCCGGCACGGGTCAAGTGCGCCCTGCTCAGCTGGATGGCCTGGAAGGACGCCACCGCCCAGGCGCTCGCCCAGAACCCCACCGCGAACGACTGAACCCGCAGAGGAGGACAAGACCATGAGTGACGAGAGCACCACCACCGGCGCCGCCACCACCGGTGCCACCGGCGCCGAGGCCTCCGCTGCGGAGGGGCAGCAGCCCGGCATGATCGTCGGCACCACCGCCGGCACGGTCTCGGTCGAGGACCTGACCGAGGCCCTGATGGACGTCGTCGACCCCGAACTGGGCATCGACGTCGTCAACCTGGGCCTGATCTACGGCATCCACATCGACGAGTCCGACGTGGCCACCATCGACATGACGCTCACGTCGGCGGCCTGCCCGCTGACCGACGTCATCGAGGACCAGGCCAAGACCGCCACCGACGGCCTGGTGCAGGACCTGCGCATCAACTGGGTCTGGATGCCGCCGTGGGGCCCGGACAAGATCACCGACGACGGCCGCGACCAGCTCCGGGCGCTGGGCTTCAACGTCTGAGGTCTTCCGCCGTCAACGCCGCTGCCGCGCGAACCCACGGGGTCGCGCGGCAGCGGCGTTTCCGGGCTGCTCCTTCGCCCACCGCAGGGTGAACACCCGTGCGTGATCTGGTGTGTTGGGTAGGTCCACCGCCGTTCCCCACCATCCACCCCCCACCCGCCTGCCGGCGGGTGCCCGCCCCGGGCCCGGCCGCGTGCCGCCCGGCCGGGCGGCACGCGGCGCTGGTGGAGCCGGGTGACGTACCCGCCGGGGCCCGTCGGACCGGCAGGACAGCGTCTCTCAGGTGGCGTAGGAGTCCCCGATACGGGCCATGCGATAGCCGCAGCTTGCGCACTTCAGCTTGCCCGGCTTCATGGCGTCGATGAGGAGGACCCGCTTCTCAGCACGGTGGCAGTGCGCTGGGCTGCCGTCTCGAAGCCGAAGGAAACACAAGGGGTCGTGGAGGCCGTGGCTGAACTGCGAGCCGCAGAAGCACAGTTGGACCGATTCCACGCCGACGATGCGGAAGGCTTCTACTCCGGAGCCTCCGCGGAGTGTCGCACACCCCTCCACGGTTGGTGGTCTGAGCGCCCCGTCTCCCTTCGCCCATGCACCACGGGCCCCGCGCTACCGGGGCTGCCGCCGGAGTCGTGCGGTGAAGGGGTCGCGTCGCTTACGAGTAGCCGTAGCCGGTAGGGGCGTGGACGATGCGGCCGCGGATAGCGAATCCCGCTATCGCGGGATTGACTTAGCGAAAGCTGCTAAGTCAGCTTCTAGCTTCTTACGGAGCTTTGGAAGCGGCTGACTCTCTGCCGGGACATCGACGCGTGACATTGCGTGTGCCGTGGCAGCCACAAGGATTGCGGAGCCCTTCATCCGCTGGAAGATTTCACCAGCCCCCAAGGGGGCGAACAGCATGATGTCGGGCTCATGTTCCTCGAAGAAAGTCGAAGCCGCATTTTGTGCATATGAGATGTGTGAAAGGGTGACTTTAGCTCTTTCTGGCCTGAGGATCGGAGTGCTCGGAATGGCCTCAATGAGGATCTTTGTAAGCCGGTAAAGCTCACGGTAGATGGAACCCATTCGGCCACTTGGCCGGGCTTGGCGCACGTGGATCCCGCCGTTGATCATTCCAGCCTGAACGGCGAAATCAACATCGCTGCCGTTGATCTGATTCTCGATCATGTTCCTCCCGCCCTGTCTGCAACAGGGTAGGGCGGGTCACTCGGTTGGTCTAACCCGCGCGCCTCGGAGTACGCCGAATGGCGGGATGTGCGGTCGTTGGTGGATCACGGGTCACGGATTACGTAGTCCGTGGCTCAGGGGAGGGAGAGGAAGTCATGCGCACGCGGTGCCTTGACTGTAGGGGGTGGGCTACCAGCGGCGGCCGGTGCGACGAGCACCGTCGGGCCTACGAGGCTGGCCGTACCGGGCAGTCCCACCGGAAGCGCAAGGCGGCTATCTCTGCCGATGCCAATGCCGCGGCTCGTCTACGGAAGGCCGGGTGCAGCGACTCCGCGTGTGGTGGTCGCTACCAAGTTCTGTACGGATGCCCACGGGAAAGCCGCCGCACGGGCCCGCAAGGCCACGGAAGCGGTCACAAGAAGCCGCCCAACGCCCACAGGGCCTACGGGGGACCGCTACCCGGCACTCCGGGCCATCTGGGACGCCGTGGCCGCCCAGGTCGCTACCGAAGGCGTCATGGTGGCCGGCTCTTCCGGCGTACCGGTCGCACACCCGCTGCTGCGCTTCCTGGGGCAGCTCGACACCTCGCTGTCGGCACACGAGCGGGCCAGCGAGGCAGCCAGCGAAGCCGACCCCCATCGCGGTGGCCCAGGCTGCCGTCCGGACTGCCATGGAGGCTTACCGCCGTGAACAATCAGGGGAAACAGGTTGGGCTGATGGATGGCGCACGTCCGGCCAAGCGGCAGCCGGATATCAGGACTTGATGAGCCGTGTGTCGAAGCCGGCGCGGCTGAGCCGGTCGTAAGCGGCATGGACTTCCTCCGGGACCTCCTGCTCGACGGCGAACCCGAGCTTCGGGTACTCGACCACCCGCTGCATGTCTCCGACGAGCATGTCGATGACGTGTTTCTCGCTCCCGATGACCTTCACGTAGTCGTTGAACTCCAGCGGTACCGAGGAGCAGATCACCTCAACGTCCGGCCACAGCTTGCGGCAGGTGGCGAACGCGCGCCTCTCCATGTACGGCATGGCGATCAGCATCACGGACCGGACCTCACGGCCGGCCGAGGCCAGCACCTCACGTGAGAGGCTGATGTTCTGTCCGGTGTTCGTGGCGTTCGGCTCCAGCAGGATCGCGGACTCCGGGACGCCGAGCTCAAGGGCGTGCTCGCGAAAGTGCACCGCCTCGCCCCGGGGGAACCGCTCCGGATGGATGGGATTGGGACCACCGGTGAAGACCAGAGTCGGAAAGAGACCCTGGTGGTACAGCTCGGCCGCGTAGACCGGCACGCCGAGATCGTGACTGCCGAGACCGATCGCGGCATCGCAAGGCCGTGCTTCGTGGTGCATCTGGTGGTAGTCCCAGATGGTCTGAGCATCCCGCCACTGCTCATCCGTGATCACAAGCTGAATGTCCGCCACCCGCATACTCCTTGATCACCGGCGTCCCAGAGCAGGCCGGCGGCCGTAGTCCCGCCGGATACCGTCGATGCTCTGTAGTCGGTGACTCATACCGTACTTTGCGGCCAGTCCGGCAGCCGCGGCGAGAACGGCGAGCCCGTTCGTGGCGGTAGCCGGATCGGACAGGAGGATGTGCCCGTGCGCAGTGTCGAGGCGGACCCGCTGCATAGGCGAGTCGAGCGCGCTCGTTGAGCGGGCGATGTCGATGAAGTGCAGTGCTCCGGACAGGTCGCCGGCTCCGCGGTGCGCCAGAGCGAGCTTCTGTTGGGCGATCAACCAGTCCTTGACCTCGGACAGGTTCTCGAAGTCCCGGCTGGCGGCCCGCATGACGGAGGCAGCGTAGTCATGGTTCCCGTTCTTGCTGAGTGCGGTCCCGACCCACATGCGCGCCCTGGCCCGATCCCGGAGGCTGAGCCGGTCATCCATGGCCAGCTGTTCGTACTGACCGGCTGCGCTGTCGTGCTGCCGCGCGAACCTGCGGGTTCGCGCGGCAGCGGCGTTTCCGCGCTTCGGGCGGGTGGACACCCGTCGTGATCCGGTGTGTTGGGTAGGTCCACCGCCATTCCCCACCATCCACCCCCCTCCCGCCTGCCGGCGGGTGCCCCCCTGGCCGCGCGCCGCCCGGCCAGGCGGCGCGCGGCGCTGATGGAGCAGGGTCACGCGCCTGTCGGAGCCTCTGAGGACCGGTGGTACAGCGTGTCTCAGGCGGCGACGCGCGCAGGTCGGACCCCGGTCATCGCGGAGCGCAGAGCAGCTCGGACCCGGGCGGCGCCGGCAGCTGCCACGTCCGCTCCCTGGCCGATCGTGGGGGTTCGGGCTGCCAGACCGGCGCACGGGCGGCAGATGCCCGGTCGGGGCACGGGGTCGTGGCATTTGGCGCACTCGGCGTACCGGGCCGGTGACCGTGCGGCGGACCGGGCGGGCGGCATCTTGTGCTCCAGGCGGTAGCGGAGCACGGCGGCCGCCGAGTGCATCGGGACGGGCAGGCCCGGCAGCAGGGCGTGGGCGAGGTCGGTCGGCGTGCTGCCGCGAGCCAGCCACTGGGCGACCAGGGGAGCGAGTTCGCGCGCTTCGGCCTCGCCCAGGCGCAGGCGGGGTTCGGGGCGGATCACTCGGAACAGAGTGGCCACCGCTTCCCGCACCTCTTCGGTCTCGGAGACCTCCTCCCGTCCTTCCGGATCGACGCCGTCGCGCGGACCGGCGGGGAGGGAGGATTCTTGGTGCCGGTTCTTTACAACAGGGCCGACAGTACGACCGGCGGCCGCTTCACCGGAGGCCGGAGGGGTGGCACTCGGTTGCGCGAGCTGCGGGGTGTCGTAGACGTGGGTTTCGGTGATGATCGTGCCGTCGGGCATGCGGATCTTCTCGACGCGGTAGTACCCGGCCTCGGCCAGCTCCTTCAGCGCCTTGCGGACCGCGCCGCGCCCCTGCGGGCTGGAGTCGGCCATGTGTCGACCGTCCTCTCGCCAGCCGTCGGGTCGGGAGAGCAGATCTGCGAGCAGGCCGCGGGCGGTGTAGCTCAGCCGCCGGTACTGGAGCAGGGCGTTGGACAGCACGGTGAAGTTGCGCACGTGGGCGCTACGATGGACGCGCATCGGGAGGTTGGACTCCTGTTGCCGGACCCCGGGGTGTTGGTAGCACCGCCGGGGTCGCCTGTTTTCGGTTGGATTACGGAACGTATCACGGCAATTGACGCCGAGTGAGGCCTTTGTGAAGGCGTGACCATCTGTTTGCGGTTACCTGATGGTGAGGAATTCCCCACGTTCGACCGCCTTGCGGAGGACCACGGCGATCTCCTGGGGCAGGAGGTTGAGTGCGTCGAGGGCCCCGGCGGTGAGGGGGATCTCCTGCAGGAGGTACTTGCCCCGGCCCCGCTGGCGGAACTCGGGGCCGGTGCGGTCCTCGAAGCTCCACTTCTCGATGGTGGCGAGGTAGAAGTCCTGGCGCTCGTCGGCGGTCTGGATGGTGTGGAGGAGGCTGACGATCTCGGCCTCGCCCGCGATCTCCTCGCGGACCTCGCGCAGCAAGGCTTCCTCGGGGCTGGCGTCGGTCGGCTCGACCTTGCCGCCGACGACCACCCAGTACGGGTCGATGCCGGGTCGGATGCGCTTGATCAGCAGCATGGTGTCATTCGGGGTAAGGAGGACGGCTCGGACGCGGTGCTGCACGGTGGCTGCTTCCTGTTCGTTGGCGCGGGGCGGGCCAGTGGCGGATCCAGTCGCCATCGATGTGCAACGACTGGCCGGTGATGAAGGACGCATTGGGGCCGGAGACGAAGGCGACATCCTCGGTGGCTCCGGTCAAGGAACGCCGGGGTCGTTGGCACTAGGCCGTGTCTCGTAATTGATCTTGGTGGGGGCTATTGCTCCTCGGCTCGCAGCCACAGGATCAGCGAAGCGAGGACGACGCCGGCCCGGTAG